>JBDHVE010000120.1:0-28920 GCA_039809485.1 Polyangiaceae bacterium
GGGACGTGCGAGAAGCTCGAGATCTTCCCGGAGGAGAAGAGCGGCGTGCCCGCGCGTGACTTCGTCACGGCCGTCTTCGATCGCGCTCTGCCCGGGAGCCTCGCCGCGAACGTGCTCCGCCTCGGCTTCGCGGCGAACAACGTCCGCGAGCGCATGTCGACCGACAACTGGCACGTCATGAACCGGCTCGGCGAGCGCATGCCCTCGGGCTCCGGCGAGACCGCGGTCGGCGCCGCGCTCTCGTGGCTCGACGAGGTCATGATGGCGTGCGTGTCGCTCGCCGGCTTCGCGATGGACGACATGACGCGCGACGAGAGCTGGCACTTCCTCCTCGTCGGACGCCGGCTCGAGCGCCTCGCGCATCTCGCGAGTGTCGTCGCGCACGTGCTCGGGCTGCCTTCGGAGCAGCGCGAGGCGTCGCTCGAGTGGCTGCTCGAGGCTGCGAACTCGATCGTGACCTTCCGTGCGCGCTACCGGCGTGCACCCGAGCTCCTGCCGGTCGTCCATCTCGTCGTCCTCGACGACACGAACCCGCATTCGGTCGTGTTCCAGCTCCGTGAGATCGCGGGGCTGGTCGGGCGGATTGCGACCGATCTCGGCGGGACGGTGCCGAACGTGCTCGCGGAGGTCGTCGCCGAGCTCGAGCGGGCATCGCTCGCGGGGCTCGAGGCGGAGGGCGGAGAAGCGCTGGAGAGCTCGGCGCACGCGCTCGCGGATCTGCTCCGGCGCGTGGAGACGGCGGCCTATGCGCTCTCCGACGATCTCCAGCGCCGCTTCTTCAACCACGCGGCGAGCCCCGTCCCGCTCGGGGTCGAGAGGCGATGACCTCGCGAACCTACGTCGTCGTCCACGAGACGCGGTACGCGTACGAGTACCCCGTCGGGCTCTCGCGCCAGATCGTGCATCTCACGCCACGCGCGATGCCGTATCAGACGTGCACGAAGCACGTGCTCGACATCACCCCGCGCGCCGAGATCCTCGCGCGCGCGGAGGACGTCTTCGGGAATCCGACGACGTCGTTCGTGATCGAGGCCGATCACGCGTCGCTCGTCGTCCGCGCCGAGTCGTGGGTCGAGATCCGCGATCGCCGCCTCCCGGCCGACGACGCCTCGCCGCCGTGGGAGACCGTCCGCGATCGACTCGCGTATCGCGCGGGGAGCAAGCCGCGAGCCGCCGACCTGGAAGCGACGCGCTTCCTCTTCGAGTCGACCCGCGTGCGGAACAAGCGCGAGCTCGCCGCGTGGGCGGCGGGGTGTTTCCCGAAGGGCGCGCCACTCCTCGTCGGCGTGCGGGCGCTGATGCACAAGATCCACGACGAGCTCGTCTTCGATCCGAAGGCGACGACGGTGTCGACGCCGGTGATGGAGGTCTTCGAGCGGCGCCGCGGCGTCTGCCAGGACTTCGCGCACCTGATGCTGTCGTGTCTCCGCTCGCTCGGCCTCGCCGCGCGCTACGTGAGCGGCTACATCCTGACGAAGCCGCCGCCGGGCAGAACACGGCTCGTCGGCGCGGACGCTTCGCATGCGTGGGTCTCGGTGTACTGCCCCGACGTCGGTTGGGTGGATGCGGACCCGACGAACCGCATGTTCCCCTCGCTCGAGCACGTGACGCTCGGCTGGGGTCGCGACTACGACGACGTCATCCCGCTCCGCGGCGTCCTCCTCGGCGGCGGCCAACACGAGCTCGCGATCGAGGTCACGGTGTGCCCGGCAAGCGAGGCGGCGGCGGTGTTCGCGGTGGGGGGCAGCTGAGGGCGGGCGCGAGCGGCGGCGGGTAGCCCGGACGCAAGAGCGGTGGCGCGTGCGTGCGCGTTGATGTTGGCGCTCGCGTCCGCGGTCGCGTTCGGGCTCGCGTTGGCGTCCGCCCGATTCGACACCTCTGCGTCGTTCCGTGCTCGAGCGTCGAGGCGCAGCGGGCGAGGAGCGAGATACCTCTCCGCAGGCTGGTCTCGGTCCGCACCTTCTTCTTGGTGCGCACCCGTGACCAGGTTCGGGTCGGGTCGAACACGTCGGCGTCCGCGTGCGTCCGTGTGCCCCCGGAGCGTCGGCCGCGCCGTGCACGACGTGGCAACGGGCGTACTGACCAGCCGCTCGCATGGTCCGCGACACAAGAATCGCTCGGAAAACAAGCGCCACGGGCTTGCCTCGCCTGCCCGCCATATTGCACTATCGCGATTCAAAAATGACGCGGTCCGAGCCTGACCACCCCCGACCCACCGAGAGCCGCACGCGGCCGCGTGCGCGGAGGGGGCAGCAGCTCGGTTTCTTGCCGCCCGAGCGGCCGAAGCGAGGCGGCCGGCGGCCTGGCGCCGGTCGTCCGCGGAAGGTGCCGTTGCCGAGCGGGAAGCCGGGCGTCGTGCACGGGAAACGGCCGTTCCTCGAGCCGAGCAGCCCCGTCCACGTGACGTTGCGCGCTCTGCGCGGAGTGCCTCCATTCCGGAGCGAAGTCGTGCACCGCGTGGCGAAGGCCGTGTTCGTCGAGCTGTCCGGCAAGGACGAGGACAACGAAACGGGAACGGAAACGGAAACGGACCGGGAGCCGCGGCGAGACGATCCCGCGCGGCTTCGGCCTCGGCGTTGGAAGCGGCGGCGGCGGGCCACCGATCGCCTCGCCGCCGGCTTTCGGGTCGTCCACTACTCGCTCCAGGACGATCACATCCATCTCATCGTCGAGGCATCGGACCGGGCAGCCCTCTCGGCGGGGATGCGGCGGCTCGTCATCCGTCTCGCGAAGAGGATCGACGTCGTCGCGCGTGGCGGGCGCCGCGGAAAGGTGTGGGCGGACCGCTATCACCGGCAAGACCTCACGTCGCCGCGGCAGGTCCGGAACGCCCTCGTCTACGTCCTGCAGAACGGGCACAAGCACGGTCGAGTGCTCCCCGGCGCACTCGACACGTATTCGTCGGCCGAGACCTTCGCCGGCTGGTCGGATCGGGTTCCGCGCCCTCGCGCACCGGACGATGTCTCGACGAAGCCGAGCAGCTGGCTGCTCCGCGTCGGTTGGCTCCGCGCCGGCGGCAAGCTGCGCGTGACGGAGCGACCGCGTCCTCCGCGCGCTCGCACGCCGCGCAGGAACTGAGCTCGCCGCTGCCGCCCGAGATGACGGCGCCCACCGCCGAGAAGCGCACGGCGAAGCGAAGGCGGACGCGGACGCGGACGCCAACCCGGACGCGGACGCCATCCTGGACGCGGACGCCACCCTGGACGCGGACGCCAACCGGGGACAGACGCCAACCGGTTCCAAAGGTCTGGCTTCGTGCCGCTCCGGAGGATGATCACGGTCCGCACATTCTCTTTGGTGCGCACCGAGACCAGCCTGCGAGGGGCGCTCCCGACGACGGTCGATCGGCGCGCTCGGCGGACCTCCCGGCAACGCGAACCCAACGCGAACGCCAACGCAGCCTGAACGCGGACGCCGACGCCCAAGCCGCCTGAGCGCGGGCGCGCGCGGAAGCGTACGCGGACGACCACGTCAACATGTCGTTCTGCTCGAGCCCGCGATCCACGAGGACTCCAGGACGGTACGCTCCGTCGCTCGGGCGGCCGCGTGTGCGCCCCCCCTCCACCATCACGGTCGATCGAGGCCCGCGCCGCCCGCGCGCCGCGCCCTACGCACTCGCCTTGTCGCGCGCCGCGACCACCTCGATACTGCGCCGCCCCGATGTCCCCGTGCGCGCGCGTCGTCTTCGGTGCTGCCCTCGTCGCGCTGTCCACCCTCGCGTCGCCCGCAGCCGCAACCGCCGACGACACCTTCCGCCTCGACCACCTCGAGCTCCGCGGGAACGCGCGCACGCGCGTCGAGACGATCGAGGACCTGCTCCCCCGCCGGATGCCCGCCGTCTACACGAACGACGAGCTCCGTGAGCTCGAACGCCGCGTGAACAACCTGGAGATCTTCGACGAGGTCACCGTCACACGACGCGGCGATGTCCTCGCGGTGAAGGTCCGCGAGAAGTGGACCCTCATCCCGAACGTCGAGCTGTCGACCGGCAACACGGCGGAGGACCTCCGCGCCCTCGTCGGCGCGACGGAGTACAACGTGCTCGGCACTGCGAACCAGCTCTCGCTGCGCGCGTTCCGCGCCGAGCGCGGATGGGGAGCGGGGATTGGCTACCGCGAGCACGAGTTCCGGCGTCGTCACTGGGCGCTCGGAGTCGAGGGCGGTGCGTCGACGGCGAGCTACCGCTTCGAGAACGGCAGCGCGTGGAACGCGTTCCGCACCTACGAGGAGGTCACGTTCACGTCGCCGCCGATCGTCTCGCCGAGCCTCAACGTGCGCGCCGGCGGCTTCCACTCCTACGAGGCGAGCTACGACCGCATCCTCACCGACGTCCCCGGACGCGCCCACTCCGCGGGGACGATCCTCTCCGTCGTCTTCAACCGGTACGAGTTCCGCGACCTCGTGCCCCGCGGGCTCAAGGCGGAGGTCACCGCCGGTACGGGGTTCCTCTCCGCGGGCGACCTCGTGCAGCCGAGGCATTACGTCGAAGGCAACGCCGTGCTCGCGATCCCGGTCGCGAAGTACACCGTGCTCATGGGTCGCGTCGCCTTCGGCGCGCTCACGCGCGGCAACGCGAACTTCAGCTACCTCGTCGGCAGCATCGAGGGCGTTCGCGGCCTCGAGGACAACCTCTATCGCAACTGGCTCCAGGTCTTCTCGAACGTGGAGCTCCGCCAAGGTCTGCCGATCGCGCGTCGATGGGCGCTCCAGGGCATCGTGTTCGTCGACGGCGCCGTCTTCGAGCGCTTCGACGAGAACGGACGCGCGGCGGACGGCGTCGCGGCGGTCTCGACCGGCATCGGCGCGCGACTCGTCCCGACGTGGCTCGCGAGCTTCGTCCTCCGCGCCGACGTCGCCTACCTCGTCACGCCGACGACCCGCCCGTTCGTGCAGCTCGGTCTGAAGCAGTACTTCTAGGCGGGCGGACGCGGGAACTCGAGAGTCCCCCGCGTCCCGCCGTGATCCGCACGCTCGATCGCGAGCCTTCCCCCGCTCGCTTCCATGATCCGGCGCACGACGGCGAGCCCCATCCCCGTACCCGTCGCACGCGTCGTGACGAACGGCTGCCCGATGCGGGCGCGGATGTCGTCGGGGATCCCGGGGCCGTCGTCCTCGACGACGCACCCCACCGTCGCGTCGGAGGAGGTGACCGTGATGCGGAGGTTGCCCGTCCCGCCCGTCGACTGGAGCGCGTTCTTCACGATGTTGATGATCGCGAGCTCCGCCAGCGTCGAGTCGAGCAGCACGTGCGTGTCGCGCGGCTGTGGCATCGTGAGCGATGCGCGGGCGAGCTCGCCACGCTTGTCGAGGACGTGGACCGCGCGCGCGACGATCTCCTCCATCACGACCACGTTCGGACGCGGGTGCAGCGGTCGTCCGAGCTCGAGGAGCTGCTCGACGAGCCCGGCGAGACGCGTCGCCTCCTCCGAGATGATCGAGAGCAGCACCTTGCCCTCCTTCGCGCCCGCCTCGTGCCGGTCGAGGAGCGCGAGCGCGTTCATGATCGAGCCGACCGGATTGCGGACCTCGTGTGCCATCACGGCGGCGGCCTCGCCGAGCGCGGCGAGCCGCTCGTGTTGGACGAGCTCCTGCCGGAGGCGAACCGACTCGAGCGCCTTCGCGACGAGCTCGGCGAACAGATCGAGCGCCGTCGCGACGAACGGCGTCAGCGTGTCGCCGGTCACGACGAGGGCACCGTAGGGCTCGTGGCCGAGGAAGATCGGCGCTTGCACCATCCGATGCGCAGGCAGCAACCCGAGCAGGCGCTCGGCGACGGGCTCCGCGTACGCTTCGCGGACGAGGCGGATCCCGTCCTGGAAGTACGCTGCACGATGGTCGCGGAACGAAGGATTCAGCCGCTCGAGGAGGTCTCGCGGCACGCGCGGCAGATCGAGCGACGTCGATCGCATCCGGCCCGGCGCGCCGCTCGGCCCGTAGCGAAGGAGCGGATCGGCCTCGTCCCAGAGCAGCACCGTCGCGGTGAAGCCACGCTCGCAGAGCGCGTCGACGGCGCGCTGGAGGACCTCGTTCTCGGTCGCGCAGCGCGAGAGCGCACCGGCGGCGCGCGCGAGCGCTTCGGTGACCTCCTGACCGAAGGCCTCCGGCTGCGCATCGACGAGCACCGTCACCGAGTCGCGCCCGTTGTCGCTCAGGCGCCATTGGACACGCATCGGGCGCTCTTCTCCCGAAGCGGAGAGCACGCTGCACCACAGCGAGCCGTGTCGCTGCGGATGCGACGACTCGCGGTTCTTCGAGAGCCGCTCGAGCGACGCGCGGTCCCGCGGCGCGATCAGCTTCGCGAGGAGCTCGGGCAACGTGCGGCCGATGAGAGCCTCGGCGGTCCAGCCCGTCAGCTGCGCGAAGCTCTCGTTGATCGCGACGAAGACTCCGTCGCGCGTCATCAGCGCCGGGACGGGCAGCTGATCGAGATCGAGCGTGAGCGGGTCCGAGGTCATGGCAGGGATGCGACAATCGTTCCCGCCGGACGGGAGCACCGCAACGAGGAACCGCCCCCCAGGCGAGAAATCGCGACGCGAGCTCGAGCACACGCCCGACCTCGTCTGGTCGCGTCGACAGGCCACGCGTGAACGGGCGGGCACACTCCCGGCGCGCCGCCGGCGGCGACCGCGCATTTTCTCGTGCGCTCCGGGCTGGCCCGCCTCCTGCAGTGCCGCGGCGTTCCTTCGGAGTCCTGGACATGAACACGCCTGCGCGGCTCGCGAGCCTCGGTCTCTTGTCGGCGCTGTTGGTGCTCCCTTCGCGCGCGCGCGCGGACGAGTACGACGACGCCGTTCCGCTCACGCCGCTCACCCCTGCGCCGTCGCCCGCGCCTGCCGCCGTCGCGCCGCCCGCGCGCGCCGCGACCGCGCCCGCGTCGACGACGTCGACCACGATCGACAGTGTGCACACGCGGGCCGGCGCGCTGTATCGGGGGCGGGTCCTCGAGATCCTCCCGAACAGTCACGTGACGCTGGAGATCCCGGGGCAAGGAACGAAGCGCTTCGCGTGGGCCGACGTCGAGAAGGTCGTCGTCGCGTCGTACACGGGCCCGCTCCCTCCGTCGTCTTCCGCAGGCACGCCGAGCTACAACGCCGGCACCGCTCCGCTCGATGCACCGATGGCGGGGCCGCGCGCGCGTGTGCACATCCACGCGAAAGGTCGCGTCATCCTCTACCGGCGTCCCGCCGGGTCGAACGCGTGGTCGCAGGCGTGCGCATCGCCGTGCGACACCGAGCTTCCGATCGGCGACACCTACCGGCTGACCGGCAACGGCGTCCCGCAGTCGAAGGAGTTCAAGCTGGAAGCGCCCGCCGGCGGCGCCGTCGAGATCTCGTACGATCCGCCCTCGACCGGCGGCATCATCCTCGGCGGCACGCTCGCCTACGGCGGCGCGCTCACCGCCTACGTCGGCCTGATCATGGCGCTCGCCGGAGCCGACGGCGGCAGCTACAGCAGCTCCGACAAGGATCTCCGCGATGCGGGCCTCATCACGATGCTCGTCGGCGCAGGCGTCGGAGCGCTCGGCCTCGTCGTTTTCCTCAACAGCTCGAAGACCGACATCGAGCAGAAGAGCAGCGGCGCCCGCTCGAACGAGGCATTCGTCCGGCAGCCGAGCTGGAAGACGATCAGCGGCGCCCGCGAGACCGCGCAGGCGCCGGCGGCGACGTTCCCCGTCCTCTTCTCGAAGTCGTTCTAGTCCGCGAGGAGGCGTGCCAGCGATGGCGCGCCCGACCGGCCTGATGCTACGAAAGAGGAGCCATGGTCGCTCCGCTCCGTTCCACGCTCGTCGTCGCCTTCTCGCTCGCGTCGCTCTCGGTCGGTTGTGACACGGGCGCGCCCGCGAAGGGCATCGCGCCCGATCAGGCGCCGAGCGCGACGACGCCGAAGAGCACGGCGGCGCCGACGCCCCAGGGCCCGACGACGGCGGCGCCCGAAGAAGGCGTCCTCCGACTCGGCGCGGCGATCGAGAAGGGCGCGTCGGCCGTTGCGCTCGGCGAGGTCGCGAAGAAGCCCGACCAGTACGTCGGCAAGACGTTCACGACGACGGGCACCGTCAGCGCGGTCTGCCAGCACATGGGATGCTGGATGGAGATCAAGGACGACGCGAGCGCCGCGCACATCAAGATGGCGGGCCACGCGTTCTTCGTCCCGAAGACCGCGTCCGGCCGCAAGGCACGCGTGCTCGCGACGCTCGTGAAAGCGGACACGCCCCAGGCCGCGTGCGAGGGCGAAGGCCACGAGGAAGGCATGGCAGCCCAGGGCGGCGCGGCCAAGAAGAAGGGCGGCTGCCGCGCCGAGGCGGAGGCGCAGCTCGGTCGTCCGCTCGCGAAGCTCGAGCTCGTCGCGCAGGGCGTCGAGCTGCTCTAGTCGCTAGTGCGAGAAGCGGATCGCGACGCCGGCGAGCACCACGAGCACGAAGGCGACGACGAGGAACGTGACCCACGGTGCGGGTGACGAAGAACGCTGCACGGGCACGTTCTGCGACGAGCCGTCGGGCGGCGGCCCCGGATGGGGGCGGAGCGAAGGCGCGCGCGCGGGTCGCGCGACGACGCCGTGATCCGAAGACGGTTGCGACGCGAGCATGCCGCGCGGCGACGGGCTCGCGACGGCGGGCAACGCGCGTGGTGCGGATCCGGAACCGCCGCCCGACGCGGGGTACCCCGAGGGCGTGAGCGGCGGTGACGAAGGCTTCGGCGGCGACGAGGGCGACGAAGGTGACGACGGCGACGACGCCATCGGCGGACGCGACGCCGGGTTCGACACGCCGCTGCCCGCGGCTTCGCCGTGCGTGCGCGCGGCCGCGACGGCCATCTTGCGCACCGTGGGCAGCGGAGCCGTCTGATCGAGCCACACGTGCGCTTTCAGCGCGGGCGTCGGAGGCGCGAGCGCGGAGCTCGACGCGCTCTGGAGCGCCGCCTTCATGTCGCGCGCATCGGCGAACCGCTCGCGCGGACGCATCGCGAGCGCACGCGTGATCGCGCGAGCGACCTGGCGCGGGACCTCGGGTACGAGCTCGCGCAGATCGGCGGGGCCGCCCGAATACGCCGCGATCAGCGCGCCGACGGAGAACGACGACGTGCCGAACGGAACGCGTCCGCTCATCGCGTGGAAGAGGCTCGCGGCGAGGCCGAACTGATCGGCGCGGCCGTCGATGGCGTCGTCTCCCGTCAGCTGCTCGGGCGCCATGAAGAGCGGGGTGCCGATCCCGAGCGCCGTCCGCGTGTGATCGTTCGACAGCACGCTCGCATCCTCGCCGAGGCCCGCGATGCCGAAGTCGAGGAGCTTCACCTCGCCGTCCTTCGTGACGAAGATGTTCGTCGGCTTCACGTCGCGGTGCACGACGCCGACGTCGTGCGCGGCGGCGAGCGCATCGAGGACGCGGAGGCCGACGGAGAGGACGTTCTTCCAGTCGAGGCGCTTCGTCTTCGTCCCGAGCCGCTGCTCGTCGAGCGTCTCGCCCTCGAGCAGCTCGGCGAGGATGTACGGGCGACCATCCTGGATCCGGCCGTGGCCGTAGATGGCGAGGACGTTCGGATGACGGACCTTCGCCGTCAGCTCCGCCTCCCGGAGGAAGCGGGTCTCGAGCAGCTTCTGGCCGAGGAGCTCGCGGCGGAGGATCTTGAGGGCCGCGGTCCGTCCGTCCTCGATGTGGACCGCGAGGTACACGTTCGCCGTGCCGCCGCGACCGAGGCGACGCGCGATCCGCCATCCCCCCGCAACGATGCGCAGGTTCCGCGTCGGATGCGTTTCGACGTCCCGCGCGCTCAGGTGATCGCCCCCACGAAGGCGAGGGTATCACCCGCTATCGAAGGCGCGGAGTTCCTGCCGCGCTTTCTCGGGCGGGCGCCTCCCCTGCTCGGACGAGCAGCCCGCGCGAGGGCGTGTAGAGACGCCCATCAGACGCCTGAATCCGCTCGCGCTTCCTTGCTCGTGACTCTGCCGTGAGGTACGCCACCGGCGCCGTCCCATGCGCCGCTTCCCCTCCCTGCTTTCCGGCCTGATTTCGCTCGTCGTGACGGCCTACGTCGCCGCCGCGTGCTCCACCAACGGCGACGCGCCCGGAGGAAGCCCCGATCCGGGCGGCCCGGTCGTGCGACCGACGAACGACGGCGGGGTCGAGGAGACCGACGGCGGGCCGACGCCGCCGACGGACATCGTCTTCCCCGAGGGCACGACGTTCACGAAGCGGAGCTGCGACCTGACCCTCCGCTTCTCCGGGAGCGCGGGGAGCGTGAAGGTCGCCGGCGAGTTCACCGGCTGGGCGAGCTCGCCGGTCCCGATGACGAGCGTGACGGGCGGCTTCGAGACGACGCTCCGCGCCGGACCGCTCCTCGAGGGCGGGAAGGTCTACGCCTACAAGCTCATCGTGGACGACCAGTGGCGCGTCGATCCCGCGGCGCCGATGCGGAAGATCGTCGGCGACCAGATGAACTCCGCGTTCCGGATGCCCGACTGCAACGGCGGCCCGGAGCTCGTGAGCGGCAAGCTCGCCGCGACGCCGGCCGGCGACGCGAACGTCACCGTCTCGGTGCGCTCGGCCGACGACGGCAAGCCGCCGACGAAGCTCGTCGCGAGCCTCGATCGCGGGAGCGTGCCCGCGGGCAGCTGGACGACCGACGCGAAGACCGGCTCGATCACGTTCGCGCTGAAGGGCCTCGCGAAGGGCAAGCACACGCTGTCGCTCCGCGCCGAGGACGCGAGCGGTCGCAACGCCCAGCCGATCGAGCTCCCGTTCTGGATCGAGGACGAGGCCTTCGACTACGCCGACGGCGTCCTCTACATGTTCATGATCGACCGGTTCGCGAACGGAGATTCCGCGAACGACAAGCCGATCACGCAGAACATCGACTACGACGCCGACTGGCACGGCGGCGACCTCCAGGGCGCGCAGAAGGTCCTCGAGAGCGGCTACTTCGAGAAGCTCGGCGTCCGCACGATCTGGCTCTCGCCGCTGAACGAGCAGACGAGCAAGCCCCAGCAGGGCGACGGCAACCAGACCTTCAGCGCGTACCACGGCTACTGGCCGACGAAGGCCCGGAGTGTCGAGCCGCGCTTCGGCGGCGACCAGGCGCTCCGCTCGTTCGTGAAGGAAGCGCATCGCCGCGGCCTCCGCGTCCTCCTCGATCTCATCAACAACCAGGTCCACGAGGATCACGAGTACCTCGCCCAGCACGGCGACTGGTTCCGCCGCGCGTGCAAGTGCGGAGACACCGGCTGCGGTTGGAGCGAGCGCCCGTTCGACTGCCTCTTCCAGCCCTACCTCCCCGACATCAACTGGCTCAGCCAGGGCGCGGAGAACCAGTTCGTCGCCGACGCGGTGAACTGGATCGCCGAGTACGACCTCGACGGCTTCCGTGTCGACGCGGTGAAGCACGTCGAAGCGAACAGCGTCTACAACATGCGTGCAGAGCTCACGCGTCGCTTCGAGCAGGGCGGCGCGCGGATCTTCATGGTCGGCGAGACCGCGGTCGGCGAGGGCGACTCGGGGAGCTTCTTCGGCGAGTACTTCTCGGACGGCTTCGCGTGGATCGACGCGTACACCGGCCCGACCGCGCTCGACGGCCAGTTCGACTTCCCGACGCGCCACAACATGGCCGACGGGCTCGTGAACGGGATGAAGCCGCTGAACGAGGTCGAGGACCAGATCCAGAAGAGCCTCTCGCGCTACAAGGCCGGCAACCGTCACGTGCGCTTCCTGAACGGCCACGACAACCCGCGGATCGCGAGCATCGCGGCGCAGGACGGCAAGCTCGGATGCACGTGGGCGAGCGGGTGTCGCGGCGACCAACTCCCAGAGGCGGCGTACACGGACCCGCAGGTCTACGCCCGGCTGAAGCGCGCGCTCACCGTCCTCTACTCGATGCCGGGCGTGCCCTATCTCTATGCCGGCGACGAGGTCGGGATGGGCGGCGGCGCCGATCCCGACATGCGCCGGAACATGCTCTGGGACGAAGGGCTCGAAGGCGTCGCGATGGCGAAGCCCGGCACCCAGAAGGCGGCGCCCACGCCTCCGCAGGTCGATCTCCGGAGCTGGGTCCGGAAGCTCGGCGCGACGCGCACGGCGTCGAAGGCGCTCCGTCGCGGCAAGCGCGTGACGCTGCTCGGCAACGACGGCAACCTCTGGGTCTACGGCTTCGACGCGGGTGGCAAGGAACTGGCCGTCGTCGCGATCAACCGCGGAGATGCGGTCTCGAACCGCGGCATCGGCTCCGGCGGCCTGAACGTCGCCGCGGCCGCGGGCTGGACGAGCGCGCTCGGGACCGGGACGCTCGCGGCGTCGGGGGGCGGCTTCACGCTGTCGCTCGGCGCGGGCGAAGCAGCCGTCTTCGTCGCGAAGTGACCTGACGACGCGTTCGCGTCGTGCTACGGCACCGCCCGCCCATCGGTCGCGTCACTCACCTCCGAGTGACGGGTTCGCCCGCCCTCGGGAAAAGGACGTCATGCAGCATCGTCGTTCGCTCTTCGGTGTCCTCGCCGCCGGCTTCGCGGCCGCTGCCGCCGCGACCGTCACGCTCGTCGCCGGCACCGCGCACGCGGAGGACCGGTCGTGGAACTACCTCACGACCGGCAACGGCCACGGCTTCCAGGTCTACGACGCGCAGACGAACCGCATCACGCAGTTCCTCGAGCACCCGTACCGCTACCTGAAACCCGCCGCCGATCCGCGCTCCGACGGCATCGGACGGCGCGACCTCGCCTTCGACGTGTTCATGGGGATCAAGGCGGGCGGCGGCTCCGGCTGGCTGCCCACCGGGCAGAACGCGCCGCCGGAGTACGTCGATCAGTCCCACATCATCCGGGCGCCCTCGACGCTCGGCGGGGTGAAGGCGGAGTCGTTCTACTTCTCGCCGTTCGGCCTCGAGCGGAACGCGATGGTCGGCGTCCTCCACGCGCCGGGCGCCGAGGCCGGCTACGTCCTCCTCAACTTCCACATGGGCAACGGTCGCGTCGACCCCGACGCGACGGGGGAGACCACGCGCGTCATCGGCAACCGCGAGGCGATCGTCGAGACGGGCGCGGGCCCCGGCGCGATGATCTACGTGCCGATCGGCGGCGCCGACTTCGTCGACTGCACGGGCCCCTTCGACAAGGGCAAGGCGGGCCAGGACCTCGGGACGCAGGGCGCCTGCGGGCCAGGCAACGACATCGCGGTGGGCCTCCAGAAGAAGCTCGGCGGCGACGGCTGGATGGGCTTCGTCGCGTCGTTCGTCGACGACGCGGCGCAGGCCGATGCTGCCGCGGCTGCGATCAAGACGTGGATCAACGCGCGCACCGCCGACGTCGTCCTCGAAGACGCGAAGAAGGAGTTCGAGGCGTGGCGCAAGCCGGCGCCGGACGGCGCGCTCTGCTCCGAGGACGAGAAGAAGACGTGGCGCCAGGGCGAGACCGTCCTCCGCATGGGGCAGGTGCGCGAGCCGAACATCCCGGGCCGGAAGAACAACGGGATGGTCCTCGCCTCGCTGCCCCCCGGCGAGTGGCACTCGGGCTGGGTACGGGACGCGGTCTACGCCCTCGTCGCCTTCGCTCGGATGGGACATCACGCCGAGGCCAAGATGGGCCTCGACTTCTTTCTCAACGCCGAGCCCGTCGGCGTGCGCCAGGACTACCGGGGCCAGGGCAACTGGCTGAAGGGGAACTACCGCATCTCGATCACGCGCTACTTCGGGTCGGGCGAGGAGGAAGGCGACTACTCCGGCCAGCAGACGCCCAACATCGAGATCGACGGCTGGGGCCTGGTGCTCTGGGCGGCACGCCAGTACGTCGACGCCTCGGGCGACGTCGCCTGGCTCTCGTCGCCGACGCGCGACGGCACGGTCTACGAAGCGCTCAAGAACGGCGTCGCCGACGCGCTCGCGTCGAACCTCGAGCCGAACGGCGTCGTCGCCGCCGACTCGAGCATCTGGGAGACGCACGACGCGAACCGGCGTCACTTCGCGTACACGACGCTGTCGGCGGCACGAGGCTTCTGCGACATGGCGCAGATCTCGTCGAAGGCGGGCAAGGCGGGCGACGTCGCCGGCTACCAGGCGACGGCGAAGAAGGTCCGCGAGGCATTCCTCTCGACCTTCGTCGATCGCCAGGGCGGCTTCGGCGGCTCGCTCGAGGAGCTCTCGGCAGGCGGCTACGTCGACGCCGCCGTCGCGGAAGCCTTCACGTGGAACATCCTCCAGGACTGGAAGGGTACGAACGCGAACGCGACCGTCGATCTCCTCAACCGCCTCCGTGTCGGCTCGGGCGGCTACAAGCGCAACGACGACGGCCTGTCGTCGTACGACAACCACGAGTGGATCCTCGTCGACCTCCGCATCGCGAACGTCCTCCGCCGAACGGGACGCACGGCAGAAGCGGACGGCGTCGTCGCGCACATCGTGAAGAAGGCGGCGGCGAACTTCTACTTGTTGCCGGAGCTCTTCGACGCCGTCTCGGCGCAGGTCGGCGCGTACACCGGCTCGATCCCGATGGTCGGCTACGGCGGCGGCGCGTTCGTGATGACGATCCTCGACCGCTTCGGCGCGATCGAGCCGAACGACTGCGCCGACGGCAAGGGCGTCACCCTGCCGAAGGTCGACTGCTCGAGCGTGTCGACGAACCCGGGCAACACCGGCGGCCCGGACGGGCCCGGCGCGACGGGCGGACCGAACGATCCCGGCGCGACGCCCGACGCGTCGCAGATCCCGTTCGTCAACGCGTGCCTCTGCAGCCTGACGACGACGCGACCGCTGCCACCCTACTGCCTCGCCCTCTTCCTCGCGATCCCTGCCCTCCTCCTCGTCCGCCGCCTCGTGCGCCGTCGTCGCTGAAGCCGATGTCCTCTCCCCTCGTCCTCGAGCTCGTCGCGATCGAGAAGTCGTTCGGCGGCGTGCACGCGCTCCGCGGCGCCGATCTCGCCGCGCGCGAGGGCGAGATCCTCGGGCTCTGCGGGGAGAACGGCGCGGGGAAGTCGACGATCCTGAAGGTGCTCTCCGGCGTGTATCCGGCGGACAGCTACCGCGGGACGGTGCGCGTCCGCGGAGAGGAAAAGCACTTCGCGAGCACGACGGACGCGCAGG
Source organism: Polyangiaceae bacterium (assembly GCA_039809485.1). GTDB lineage: Bacteria > Myxococcota_A > Polyangia > Polyangiales > Polyangiaceae > Labilithrix. The sequence goes on from JBDHVE010000120.1 coordinate 15,051, forward strand.
CGGCGGGGATCGCGATCGTCCACCAGGAGCTGATGCTCGTCCCCGAGCTCTCCGTCGCGGAGAACCTCGTGCTCGGCCGCGAGCCTTCGCGCCTCGGGCTCCTCGACGACGAAGCGATCGAAGCCCACGCGCGGAAGCTCCTCGCCGAGTTCGGCGTCGAGAAGGACCTCGACGCGACGGCGCCGGTCGGGACGCTCGGGATCGGGCTCCAGCAGGTCGTCGAGATCGTTCGCGCGCTCTCGATGGACGCGAAGATCCTGATCCTCGACGAGCCGACCGCCGCCCTGACCCAGGCCGAGACCGAGCGGCTCATGACGTGGCTCCGCGAGCTCCGCGCCGCGGGCACCACGTGCATCTACGTCTCGCACCGCATGGACGAAGTCTACTCGCTCTGCGACCGCATCACCGTGCTCCGCGACGGCAAGACCGTCGGCACCGTGGACGCGAAGACGACGTCGCCCGACGACGTCGTGACGATGATGGTCGGTCGCGCGAACGCGATCGCCGACAAACGTGCCGGGGAGGTCGAGGAGGGCGCGAAGGTCGCGCTCGCCGTTCGCGAGCTGTCCGTACCGCTCGCGACGGCGAGCGCCGGCCGGAGCTTCGCGGTCGAGGGCATCTCCTTCGACGTCCGCGCGGGCGAGGTCGACGCCCTCGGCGGCGCGATGGGCTCGGGCCGGACCGCGCTCCTGTCGACGGTCTTCGGCGCGGCGGAGCGCGGCTACTCCGGCGAGGTGCGGGTCGACGGCGTAGCCGTCGTGCTCGGTGCGCCGCGCGACGCGATCGGCGCCGGCGTCGCGCTGATCCCCGAGGACCGCAAGGGCCGCGGCCTCGTCCTCGGGATGACCGTCGCGGGCAATCTCGCGCTCCCGCCCGCGCGGAGCCGCGTCGGCCGCTTCCTCGAGTGGCTCGGCTTCGTCGACGAAGAAGAAGAGGAGCGCATCGCCGGCAAGCGGATCGAGGAGCTCCGGATCCGCGGCGCGGCGAGCGCGGAGGTCGCGACGCTCTCGGGCGGCAACCAGCAGAAGGTCGTGATCGGGAAGTGGCTCGAGGATCCGCCGCGCGTGCTCCTCCTCGACGAGCCCACGCGCGGCGTCGACGTCGGCGCGCGCGAGGAGATCTACGGGCTCCTCGAAGCGCTCGGGGCGCGCGGCACCGCGATCGTCCTCGCGTCGAGCGATCTGCCCGAAGTGCTCCGCCTCGCGCACCGCGTCCTCGTGCTCCGCCACGGGCGGATCGTGCGCGAGCTCGACGGCCGTCGGACGACCGAAGCGGAGATCGTCGCGTGGGCGACGGGCTCGCGGACCGAGGAGCCCGCGCGGGTCTCGTCGCGGGTCGCGCCGTCCGTCTTCGAGCAGGGGGAAGCATGCGTGCCGTGACCGAGGTGGCGTCGAACCCCGCGCGCGAGCTGCTCGCGTCGCGCTCGCTCCGGATCGTCTTCGTGATGCTCGGGATGTGGGCGCTCCTCGGCGTCCACCCCGAGACGCGCGAGGCGTTCCTCACCGCCGGCAACTTCTCGAACCTCACCGCGCAGGTCGCCGAGCTCGTCGTCATCGGCGCCGGGATGACGATGGTCGTCCTCATCGGCGGGATCGACCTCTCCGTCGGCGCGGGGATGGCGCTCTCGGGCGTCATCGCGGCGAAGCTGCAGATCGACCACCACCAGCCCGCGTGGGTGGCGGTGGCGGCCGCCGTCGCGGTCAGCGCCGTCGTCGGCGCATGGCACGGCCTCCTCGTCACGCGCTTCGCGATCCCGCCGTTCATCGCCACGCTCTCCGGCTTCCTCGCCTACCGCGGGCTCGCCGTCGTCGCGTCGGGCGCACGCGGACTGTCGCCGATGGGCGAGGACTTCCAGGCGCTCGGCGGCCGGCTCGGCGGGCCGCTCTCGATCGGGCTCTGCGCCGCTTCCGGCGCGATCGGGATCGCGCTCGTCCTCCGCAAGAACGCGCGGCGGAAGGCGCTCGGCCTCCCGCTCGCGGCGCCGGTCGAGACGTCGCTGAAGCTCGCGGCGATCCTCGCTTCGGCGATCTTCGCGGCGGCGATCTACAAGGACGGCGTGCCGGTCCCCGTCCTCGCCTCTGCGATCGCGGCCGGCCTCGGCGCGCTCGTCCTCCGCCGGACGCGCCTCGGACGCTACGCCTTCGCGATCGGCGGCAACCGTGAGGCCGCGCGTCTCTCCGGTGTGCCGGTCGCGAAGGTGACGATGGCGATCTACGTCGCGACCGGCGTGCTGACCGCGCTCGCGGGGGTCATCGCCACCGCGCGCACGAACGGCGTCACGCCCGCGAACGCGGGCCTCACGCGCGAGCTCCACGTCATCACCGCGGTCGTCATCGGCGGAACGAGCCTCTCGGGCGGCCGCGCGACGATGATCGGCACCGTCATCGGCGCGCTCGTCATCGGGACGTTGTCGAACGGCATGAACCTGATGGGCGTGAACTCGAACTGGCAGAACATCGTCACCGGGCAGATCCTGCTCGCGGCGGCGCTGCTCGACGTGATCTCGTCGAAGAAGGAAGTTTCCCCGAAGACGGCGAAGGTGGCCCTCGGGGTGCTCGGTTTCGCGGTGGCCGCCGGCGTCATCGCCCTGTTCTCTCGAGGTGCCTCGGCGTCGCGTCCAGGGGGGGCGGGCGCCGAGGCGGCCTCGGGGGGTCGCCCCACAGTGGCGTTCCTCCTCTCGACGCTCCAGGAGGAGCGGTACCAGAAGGACCAGAAGTACTTCGAGGCGCGCGCGAAGGAGCTCGGGCTCGACGCGTTCACGCTCGCAGCCGACAACGACAACGGGCGCCAGCTCGCGCAGCTCGAGGACGCGCTCGCGCGCTCTGCGAAGGTCGTCGTGATCCAGCCGACCGACTCCGTCGCCGCCTCCTCTTACGTCGCCAAGGCGCATGCGAAGGGCGCGAAGGTCGTCGCCTACGACCGCGGGATCGCGTCGGACGCGCTCGACACCTACGTCGCGCACGACAGCTTCGCGGTCGGCAAGATGCTCGCCGAGGCGGCGGTGAAGGCCACGGCAGGCAAGGGCAAGTACGTGCTCCTCGACGGGCAGGCCGGCCACTCCGTCGCGAACGAGATCGCGCGGGGCGTGCACTCCGTCCTCGACCCGCTCGTCGCGAAGGGTGACGTCGTCATCGTGGCGGAGCAGACCCACGACTCGTGGTCGCCGGAGCAGTCGCTCAAGACGATGGAGGACGTCCTCGCGAAGACGAAGGGCGACGTCCAGGCGGTCATCGCCCACAACAGCGGGATGGCGCGCGGCGCGGTGCAGGCGCTCTCCGCCGCGAAGCTCTCGGGGATCTTCGTCGGCGGCGCCGACGCCGATGCCGCGAACGTCGAGTACGTCTGCGAGGGCAAGCAGTCGGTCGAGGTCCTGAAGGACATCGCCCCGCTCGCGAAGACGGCGGCTGAAGTCGCCGCCGCGCTCGCGCACGGGAAGGAAGCGCCCGGCGCGACGACGACGGCGGGATCGAAGGTGCCGACGGTGAACGTCGCGGTGCACCTCGTGACGAAGGAGACGGCGAAGCCCCTGCTCGTCGACTCCGGCTTCCACGCACAGAGCGCGGTTCCGGCGTGCAAGTGATCGAGACGAGAAGACGGAAGAGAATGAGAACTCCGATTCGAGGCGCTTTGTTCGCGGTGACGCTCACCGCTCTCGCGCGCAACGCGCATGCGCAGACGACGCCGCCGGCCCAGAACGAGGAGCCGACGACCGGCTCGCAGGGGACCGGGACGGCGCCGCCGCCGCCTGCGCAGAGCGAGGCTCCGTCCAAGCCGCCGACGCCGGCCGCCGCCGAGCCGGGTCGTCCTCCGCAGTCGAGCGCGTCGGACGTGGAGATGGGGCCGCGCCGTGGCGAAGAGGACAAGCGCGCATCGCCCGGCCTCCTCATGCCGCGCTTCCCGGAGAACTACTACCCGGCGCAGCCGCCGGAGGACGGCCTCCTCACCGGGATCCCTTTGTTCACCCCGTCGAGTACGACGGGGCCCGCCGACGAGAAGCGGGGGATCCGCTTCGCCCTCCACGGCTACTTCCGCGCGCCGATGCGGATCACGAAGGCCGCGCGTCCCGAGGGCAGTACGAAGGCGAACGAGGGCCCCTACAACATCCGCACGCCCTACCTGATCGACGACGACTTCTTCCGGAGCGGCTTCGCCTACACCCCGGTCAACGAGCAGGACTGGACCGAGCTCTACCTGAGCGTCGGCAACGACAAGCTGACGGCGACGTTCCAGCTCCAGGGCTCGCTCTACTCGGACGCGGCGCGCTTCTCCGTCGACCGGCAGCTCGGCATCGCGCAGGGCTGGCTCACGTACCGGACCGAGCTCCCGTTCGTGCCCTTCTTCAAGACGCGCCTCCGCGTGAAGGGCGGCGCGTTCTGGGAGCGCTTCGGCTACCTCCCGAAGTACGACACGTACATCTTCGGCCGCCTCCACCAGTCCGGCGAGCAGATCCGACTCGAGCTCGAACGGGACAAGACGACCCTGTGGCTCGCGCACGGCATTGGCGTGCACCTCGAGGACATCGCCTCGAACCAGGGGCTCACCCTCCTCAACTACGCGACGGTGGGCGCGAGCTACGACCGCTTCATCGAGGTCGGCGGCTACGTCCTCGATTCGTCGTCGAAGGACAAGAAGCCGCTGAAGGAGCTCACCGACTCGTCGATGTCCGTCATCGGCGCCGACCTCCGCCTCGACTCGCGCTACGCCGGCCGCCTCTACGGCGCAACGTCGTACGTGAAGGCGGAGCAGGCGACGTACATGGCCCCCGCGATCGAGGTCATGCACTCGTACGGCGGCCGCGGCATCACCGAGAACTATCTCGGGACGCAGTCGAGCGAGAACGGCACCGGCTCGCTCTGGAACGTGGGCTTCCAGTACGACCTCTCGGCGGCCGATCTCTACAAGACGTACGCCGACAAGAAGGACTCCCCGTTCCCGTTCGGCGGCGACGTCACGGCGAGCCTCTTCGGGATGTACACGTTCGTCCAGAGCAAGCAGCAGAGCCCGGACCCGCTCGTGAACCGCGACGACCGCCAGCAGTTCAAGTGGGGGGCCGACGCGGGCTACCGGATCACGGACTGGATCTCGACCTCGCTCCGCTACGACCGCGTCGTGCTCGACACCGGCGACAGCGCGAACAGCTTCCGGATCCTGTCACCGCGCATCGCGTTCTTCACGAGCTTCATCACGCGCGAGATGCTCTACATCCAGTACTCGCGCTACATGTATAATGAACGCATCCGCCTCCGCCCGGGCCAGGTGCAGCTCGAGACGATCCCCGATGATCACGTGCTGAAGGTGCAGGCGCAGATGACGTGGTGACGTCAAGAGCGTCTTCCGTCTTCTCCCTCTATGACGGAAGACGGAAGACGACCCTCAGGGCTGCGCTGCGAACGTCGCCGGCGCTTTCGCGCTCGTCAGGTCGAACGCGAAGTACTTCGTCATCGTCTGCGGCGGGTTGAAGCGGCCGTCGGTCCACGACATCTTCGGGGACGCGGCGTAGGTCCACTCGTCGCCCGGCTTCTCCACGATCATGTGGACGTGCGTCTTCAGCGTGGTCGGGTTGCCGAGGACGCTGCGGGGGAGCGAGAGCTCCATGAAGTCGCCCGTCCGCTTCACGTCCGGGTCGAACCCGGCGCTCGCCCACGTGTTGCCGTCCCACTCGAGGAGGCGCGTGTACGAGCCGTCGGTCTTGTACTGGAAGTGGAACCCCGCCGAGAACGGCAGCTTCGACTGGCGCGCGAACGGCTTGCAGCTGCCGAGGCAGTCGTAGGTCGGGCCCGTGTCGGTGCCCGCGTTGCCCGGCTGCCCGTCGACGAAGACGAGGACCCACTTCTGGCTCGACGCCGTCGCGCCGATGTCGGCGCCGCTCATCCCGAAGTAGACGTTCTGCGCGTCCCACGCGACGTAGGCCGTGTAGTTCGCCGACGAGGTCTCGAGCGTCTCGCCGGGCGTGAAGTCGTTCACACCGTCGACGACGTGCGGGGTACCGGCTTCGGAGGTGCCGCCGTCGGCGCTCGTCGTCGTGCCGCCGTCGCCCTGCTCGGTCGGGCTCGTGCCGCCGTCGCCGGCCGGCGTCGACGTGACGGGCCCGCCGTCGCCTCCCACGGGGGTCCCGCTCGAGACCGGCGTGAGATCCGGATCACACGCGGCGACGAGGGCGAGGGCGGACGCGAGGAAAGCGAAGGGAACGACGTGGCGCATGCTGCCGCCGCATCCAGTAGCACGCGCGGCACGGGCCGCCAGAGTGAACGCACCTCATACGTGAGTGATGCGCCGCGCCGCGCCCGACGCCGGCCGGCCGGTGTGCACTCTCCCCTCCCGTTGCACGAAGCAACGGTGCGTGCCCTCGGGCGTTCGCGGGTTTCGCGGCCTTGCGAGTGGTACGGATCCTGATAGCGTGCCCGCATGAGCACGAACCGACCGACGCGCCTCCTCGCCTGTCTCGACCTCGACGACACGGCTCGCGTGACCTGGGCCGCCGCCACGGCGCTGCTGACGAATCCGAACGCAGGCCTCTCCGTCTTGCACGTGGTGCGCGCGTCCGATCGCGACGTCCGCAAGGACGCCGACGCGGCGTCGCGCGCCGTCGCGGACGGGCACCAGCGCCTCCAGCATCTCCTCACCAGCGAGCTCGGCACGCCGGACAACCCGCTCCTCGCGCGCATCGAGCTCTACGTCGGCATCGGCGACCCCGCCGAGGAGATCGTCCAGCTCGCGACGGACCTCGAAGCCGACGTCATCGTCGTCGGGACCAACGAACGTCGTGGCCTCGCGCGGATCGCGCTCGGCTCCGTCTCGACGGAGGTGTTCCGCCGTGCTCGGTGCTCGGTGCTCGTCGCGCGCACGCCCGACTGGACCGCGGCGGAGAAGACGCCGGCGATCGAGCCGCCGCTCGCCGAGGGACAGTCGCCGATGATGCGCACGATGCCCCCGGTCCGTTACCGCTCCGTGCCGTTCTCGACCTACAACGCGAACCTCTTCCCGACGGGTATCCCGCGCAAGCAGGTGCGCTGAGCCCGCTGCGCCGACGCGAGTGAGGGGCGTCCTCGAGCGTCACTGCGGCGCGAGGCCCACGAGGGATTCCCACGATGTCGGCGTCGGCGTCGGAAGCTATCATCGTGGGCCATGCTCCGCCGCTCGCACCTGGGTCTCGTCACCGCGCTGGCGCCGCTCTTCGCGTGCGGCGGCGCGATAGACACGTCGAGCAGCGCGGGCAGCGGGGAGACGGCTCCGAGCGCGACGACCGCGTCGCCGCCGCCTCCGAGCGGCTACGAGCCCGGCCCGCCGGTGCCCGGGCCGCCTTCGAGCGGGACGTGCACGCCGCTCGCGGCGCCGTTCGAAGACGGCTTCGAGGGCGCGTTCTCGACCAAGTGGAGCGCGGCGAACCTGATGGCGCTGAAGATCGACACGACGTCGCCGATCGCCGGCACCTCGAGCCTCGCCGTCGCCGTGCAGCCGTCGCCGACGACGGGCTATCTCGCGCTCCCCGTCGCGGGCGCGTGTGCGGCGACCTTCGCGTTCACGGTGCGCGCCGGCGCCGACCTCCTCGCGAGCCAGAGCGACGTGCACATCGCGCGCGTGATGGCGGGACCCGTGACGCTCTGGATCGCGGTCGCGGCCCAGCGTGGGATCACGGTGTCGCTCGAGGAGCGGCTGAGCGGTGCGGTCTCGCTCACGCCCGGGATCGCGATCGCCGCGCTCGACCCGACCACGCCGACGCGCGTCGTGGTGCAGACCGACGCGGAGCGCGGCACGATCGGCGTCGCCGCAGGGCCGACGTCCGCCCCGCTGCCGCCGACCGCTCCCATGAAGACGAAGGTTTCGCCCGGCCCTCTCACCCGCGTCGAGATCGGCGCCGTCGTCGGGATCCAACGTGTGGCGACGGGCACGGTCTGGTTCGACGACGTCGAGCTGCGCTGACGCACAACGCGAACTGCCACACGAGAGGCACCTCGCCACGCGAGGCCGCCACAACGCCTCGCAATCTCGTGGCGCGATCGCGGAACGTTTCTCGCTAGCCCGAGCGCGCCATGGACCTCCTCGGCACGGCGCTCTTGCGCCATGCGGCCTCGCGGCCTGCATGGCTGATGGAAGCAGCCTCCGGCCACGCTCCGCCCGAGCGTGACGCCGACATGACGTTCGGCGGCGTGCCGTACGTCGTCGGCCGCGCCGTCGTCTCGCTCGAAGGCGCGGAGATCGACGCGGCGCGGAGGTCAGGCCTCGCGTGGCTCGCGCGCCCGTGCACCGTCGACGAGGTCGCGCGCGTCGTCCTCGTCCGCGCGATCGCACACGCGGCCGACGATCCGTTCACGGCGGTGCGCCGATTGTTCGTGCGCGGCGACAACAACGAACGCGCCGCCGTGCTGCGCGCGCTCCCCCTCCTCCGCGGCCCGGAGCGCTTCGTGCCCCTCGCAACCGAGGGCTGCCGGACGAACGTGAAGACCGTGTTCGAGGCGATCGCGTGCGAGAACCCGTTCCCCGCGCGCCATCTCCCCGACGCCGCGTTCTTCCAGATGGTGCTGAAGGCGGTCTTCGTCGGGACGCCGCTCGCACGGATCGAAGGGCTCGCCACCCGCACCGACGACGAGCTCCGGCGGATGGCGCGCGCCTACGCGTCCGAGAGAGCGGCCGCGGGGCGAACGATTCCGGACGACATCCACATGCTCCTCGAGGAGGCCTCATGAACGTCTTCGATCCGCACATCCACATGACGTCGAGGACGACGGACGACTACGAGGCGATGGCGCGGTCGGGCGTCCGCGCCCTCCTCGAGCCGGCGTTCTGGGTCGGTCAGCCGCGGACGCACGTGGGATCGTTCGAGGACTACTTCGCGTCGCTGATCGGGTGGGAGCGGTTCCGTGCGAGCCAGTTCGGGATCCGCCACTATTGCGCCCTCGCGCTGAACCCGAAGGAGGCGAACGATCCGGCGCTCGTCGACGGCGTGTTCGAGCTCCTGCCCCGTTATCTCGTGAAGGAGGGCGTCCTCGCCGTCGGCGAGATCGGCTTCGACGATCAGACGCCGGCGGAGGAGGCGTGCTTCGAGCGCCACCTCGAGCTCGCGCGCAGGTTCGCGCTGCCGATCCTCGTGCACACGCCCCATCGCGACAAGAAGCGGGGCACCGAGCGCACGCTCGAGATCCTGCGGCACCACGGGTTCCCCCCCGAGCTCTCGCTCGTCGACCACAATACCGAGGAGACGCTCCCCCTCGTCCTCGAAGCCGGCTGCTGGGCCGGGCACTCGATCTACCCGAACACGAAGATGGACGAGTCGCGGATGGCGACGCTCGTGAAGCAGTACGGCCCCGAGAGGATCCTCGTCAACAGCGCGGCGGACTGGGGCGTGAGCGACCCGCTGAAGGTGCCGAAGACGGTCGCGGAGATGCGCCGCGTCGGGATCGCCGAGGACGACATCGCGAAGGTCGTCTGGGAGAACCCGTTCGCCTTCTTCGCCCAGAGCGGGCGGCTCGCGCTCGAGGAGATCGCGCCTTCCGCGACGGTCGATCAACGAAGGCTCTGGGAGGGCAACAGCGTCCTCCGCGGGCAGATCCCGCGCGTCGAAGGAGAAGCCGAGGGCGCGGTCGCGGAGTGATGATGAAGCGAACCGTCGTCGTCGACGTCGTCGGCCTCACGCCGCGCCTCGTCGGCCCGGACACGCCGTTCCTCGCGAAGCTCGCCGCGCGAGGCGGAGGTGCGCGCCCGCTCCGACCGGCGTTCCCGGCCGTCACGTGCACGGCGCAGGCGAACATGCTCACCGGTACGACGCCGCGCGAGCACGGCATCGTCGCGAACGGCTGGTACTTCCGCGACCTCGCCGAAGTGTTCTTGTGGCGTCAGTCGAACCGCCTCGTCGAACGCGAAAAGGTCTGGGAGGAAGCGCGGCGGCGCGATCCTTCGTTCCGCTGCGCGAAGATGTTCTGGTGGTTCAACATGTACGGCAGCACGGACGCGAGCGTGACGCCGCGGCCGATCTACTGCGCCGACGGGCTCAAGCTCCCGGACATCTACAGCGACCCGCCCGAGCTCCGTGACGAGCTCGTGCGCACGCTCGGCGAATTCCCGCTGTTCGACTTCTGGGGGCCGCGCGCGAGCATCCGCTCGAGCGAGTGGATCGCCCGCGCGGCGCGGCAGGTCTTCGACGAACGGCAGCCGACCCTCTCTCTCGTCTACCTCCCCCACCTCGACTACGACCTCCAGCGCTTCGGCCCCGACGACCCGCGGACGCGCATCGCGCTCCGCGCGATCGACGACGTCTGCGCCGAGCTCGTGGAGCACGTCGAACGCGCCGGCGCGCGCGTCCTCGTCGTCTCGGAGTACGGCATCACGCCCGTGACCCGCCCCGTGCACGTGAACCGTGCCCTCCGCGAAGCGGGCCTCCTCCGCGTGCGGGAGGAGCTCGGCACCGAGAAGCTCGACCCGGGCGCGTCGGACGCTTTCGCCGTCGCCGACCACCAGGTCGCGCACGTCTACGTGAAGGACCCGCACCGGATCGCCGAGGTGCGCGCCGTGCTCGAGCGCCTCCCGGGCGTCGAGCGCGTCCTCGGCGAAGAGGAGAAGCGGGCGGCGCACCTCGATCATCCGCGCTCGGGCGAGCTCGTCTGCGTCGCGGCGGAGGACGCGTGGTTCACGTACTACTTCTGGACCGACGACGCGCGCGCGCCCGACTACGCGCGTACGGTCGACATCCACCGGAAGCCCGGCTACGACCCCGCCGAGCTGTTCGTCGATCCGGCGCTCCGCGCGCCCGGGCTCCGCGTCGCCTGGCGGCTCGCGCAGAAGAAGCTCGGGATGCGCTACCTGCTCGACGTCATCCCGCTCGATGCCTCGCTCGTGCGCGGCTCGCACGGACGGATCCCGGACGACCCGCACGACGGGGCGGTCGTGTTCTCGAGCGAGCCCGATCTCCTGCCCGCCGGCGACCTCGCGGCCGAGGACGTGCGCTCGCTGATCCTCCGGCACGTCTTCCCTCGCGCGCCGTGCGAAGCGAGCACGCAGCGCGCTTCAGGTCCCGCGCACGAAGCGCTGTAGCTTGCGCGTCAGCGGCATCGCGACGACCGCCAGCGTCGCGAGGACGAGGTGATCGTAGGCGGCGAGGAGCGTCGCGTCGACGAGCGAGAGCCCGGCGAGGAGGAGCACCGTCGCGGGCTCGGACGCGCCGCTGCGTGACCGCCTCGTCGCGACGGCGACGACGCCGGCGAGCACGCACGCGAGCACGACGCCCGCGATCGGTACGGGCGCGTGGAGGCTCGCGGCCGCGAGCACCACCGGCGCCGCGAAGAGCGCGAGGACGCCGTGCCACGGCGCGCGCGTGGAGCGCGCGACCTCGGAGAGGCCCGACACGTACGCGAGCATCGCGAGCGCAGCGGCGGCCGCGAACGCCGGGACGCCGCCCGCGAGCACGAGCGCGACCGCGACGTAGACGAGCGCGCGGCAGAGGCCCATCAGGACGGGCGCGATCGGGTTCCCCTTGTGCCACGCGTCGTACACGACGATCGACGCCGCGAGCGCGAGCGCACCGGCGAGCCCTTGGGGGAGATGACCGCGCCCGATCGCGACCGCGACGAGCAGCGCGGTCCCGAAGGCGAGGAGCGCGCCGCCCGCGGCGAAGACCTCGCGGACGTCGATGAGGCCCGCCGGGATCGGCCGGTCCGGCCTCACGCGTGCGTCGATCTCCCGGTCGAAGCCGTCGTTCAGGAACATGCCGGCGACGTACGCGGCTGCGAGGCCCGAGCCGACGAGGACGGCGTCGGCAGCGTCCACCGCGACGCCCGCGACGACGATCGCGGCGGCGGCCTGCGTGACGATCGTGGGCAGGTTCGAGACACGCCCGAGCTGCGGATACGTTCGAAGGCGAGCGGCGACGTTCATCGTTCCTCCTCGAGCACGCCTTTCGTCCACGTGAGCTCGCGGACGACGTCCTCGACGAGATCCGCGCCGCGGAGCCGCGGCGGTAGGACCGTCCACGTGTACGTCTCGACCTCGAGCTGCGAGCACACGTCCTTGCTTCGCAGGCAGGCGAGCAAGGACGCGAGGTGGGCGCGCGTCGTCCCGAGCGGCGCGACCGGCTCGCGATCGACCGGGACGTGCGCGTGGACGCGGAAGACGCCGTCTTCGCCCGATGCGAGCGCGTCCGCGAGATCGCGATAGCGGTGGCGCGTGCCGTCCTCTCCGGTGATCGTGGTCTGGTGGAGGTACACGCCGTCGTCGACGAACGGCAGGACCTCGCGCGCATGCGCGGCGCCTTCGACCTCGACGCCGGCGCTCACCTGCACCTTGCGATCGTGAGCTCGCCGCCGAGGTGCTCGCGGAACTCGTCGAGGCCCGAGAGGACGCGCGGGCTGCCCTCCGCGTCGCGCTCGGCGAGCGCGGGGTCCCACATCGGGAGCCCGAGCCCCTGGAGCGACGCGAGGACGGCGTCGACGAACGTGTCGCCGCAGAGCCCGATCGAGCGCGCGTAGAGCGTGTCGAGCGCGATCCCGATCCCGACGCCTTCACCGTGCCGCACGCGATGGCCGCTGAGCGCCTCGAGCTTGTGGGCGGCCCAGTGGCCGAAATCGAGCGGCCGCGCGCTGCCCGTCTCGAACGGATCCCCGCACCGGAGGATGTGCCCGAGGTGGAGCGCGGCGCTCCGCCGGACGAGCGCGGCGAGCGCGGCGGGATCGCCTTCCGCGACAGCGCTCCCGCGGCGCACGATCCAGGCGAAGAAGTCCGGGTCGCGGAGGAGCGCGACCTTCACCGCCTCCGCCGCGCCCGCGATGCGCTCGCGCGGAGGGAGCACGTCGAGGAAGGCGAGATCGGCGACGACCGCGAACGGCGCCGCGAACGTGCCGAAGAAGTTCTTCTTCCCGAAGCCGTTGACGCCGTTCTTCACGCCGACGGCGGAGTCGCCCTGCGCGAGTACCGTCGACGGGACGCGCACGAGGCGAACGCCACGGTGCGTGATCGCCGCCGCGTAGCCGACCATGTCGAGCACCGCTCCGCCGCCGACGGCGACGACGAACGAGTGGCGGTCGATCCGAGCCTCGTCGAGGGCGCGGAGGACGCGCGCGAGCACCTCGGGGTCGTTCTTCGCGGGCTCTCCGCCGACGACGGAGAGGACCGGCCCCGCGAGCGCGAGGCGATCACGATGTGCGCCGGCGTAGCGCGGGATCGCGTCCGCGAGCGCCGGCATCGCGGCGAGGAGACCGGCGTCGACGACGAAGAGCGCACGATGCCGCCGCGCGGGCTCGCGACGCGCGATCGCGTCGACGAGCGCTTCGTTGTCTTCGTCGAAGACATCACGCGTGAAGACGACCGGATATTCGATCGCGACGGCCGCCCGCGCGTGCTCGCCCGACTCGGCGCACGGTTGCATGCGGGCGCGAACTGCAGGGCTCGTACCGCGTCGCGCCGCCACGAGACATGCAGAACGCCGAGGCGCACGCGTGGCCGTGCGCCTCGAACGTGACAGTCCGCCACGAGCCGCACGCCGCGAGGGCGCGCGTGTGCTCGATCACATCGCCGAGATCAGGACCTCGCGGTCCTTCGCGCCGTTCGCCGGCCCGACGAGACCACGCCGCTCCATCGTCTCGACGATGCGCGCGGCGCGGTTGTAGCCGAGACCGAGCTTGCGCTGGAGCCACGAGGTCGAGCAGCGGCGCGTCTCGGCGACGATCCGGACCGCGTCGTCGTACATCGGGTCCTGCTCGCCGTCGTCCTCGGCCTCGGCGGCCTCCTCGTCGTCGCGCGGCTTGAGGATGTTCTCGTCGTAGACCGGCTCGCCCTGCGCGCGGAGGAAGTCGGTCACGACCTGGACCTCCTCTTCGCTCACCCACGGGCACTGGACGCGCTTCGTCTCGTTCGTGCCGTTCAGCTTGATGAGCATGTCGCCCTT
>JBDHVE010000121.1:0-28907 GCA_039809485.1 Polyangiaceae bacterium
GTTCGGGTGCGGGCTGATCTCGTACGCCGTCTTCAGCTCGGCGATGCCGTCGTCGTACTTGCCGGCGGAGATCGCTTCCATGCCCTTCTTGAAGTGGGCACGCGCCTCGGTCCGCGCGTCGGCGAAGGCGGCCGACGGCGACGCGAGGATCAACGCGGCAACGGCCGTGGTCAGCCAGGCACGAACGCGCGCGCGTGTCCTGGATCCGCCGCCTGACATCGGGGGCGCAGCCTAGCGCAGGCCGAGGCCTGGTAGGGGCGCTTTCCGAGGCGAGGAGGCCGCAGGAAGCGCCTGCGAGGCAGCAGCCCGCGCGAGGACTTCTCCACTGTCACCGTCCGCCCTGCGCTGCCGTCGCGAGGTTCGGCACGGTTCCCGACGCGAGCCGGGTTGGTCCCTTGCTTGCAGTCGTGCCGACCTCGAAGGAGCTCCCTGATGCGCATTCGGATGTTCGGCGTGATCGCGTCCTCGCTGTTCTTGTTCGCGTGCGGGGGCTCGACCCAGAAGGTTGCTGCCGCGCCGGAGCCGGATCCGTGGGCCGGCTACCAGGGCACGTTCGCGGGCCCGATCGGACAGCCGTCGCACACCGTCGGGTCGTCGGTCCGGAGCGAGCCGGCGAAGGAAGAGGAGCCCGCGATGACGCCGGATCCGACGGCGAGCGCGCCGCCGAAGGCGAGCGAGCCGAAGGCTCCGACACCGAGGGCCGCCGAGCCGAAGCGCGGCAGCTCGAAGAAGGCCGCGAAGAAGGCGACCGCGAAGAGGTAGCCGGCGTTCGACGCGCGCTGCTCGGATCGGGTACCTTGCGACGAGGCATGAAGGCGACCGTCGTCTGCGCCGCTCTCGTCGTTCTCGGAGCAGGCTGCCACAAGCGCACCGCCAAGAAGGAGCCCGTCGCGGAGGAGGCAGAGCCGGCCGTCGCGGTGTCCACCGTGCCGGCGCCGTCGGCGTCGGTAACCGCCGCGCCCGCCGCACCTTCTGCAGCGCGCTGGGTGCCGGCCGTGTTCACCGTCCTGCCGGGTCGGAACGCGAGCGCGCTGCGCGTCGTCCGCAAGAACGACGTCGTGTTCGTCGGCGACAAGCCCGCGCGCTTCGATCTGGCGACCGCGACCTGGTCCGACGTCCCCGCGCTGCCGAAGAAGTTCAAGGCCAGCGACGCGGTCGCGTTGCCGGACGACCGCGTGCTGGTCGTCGGCGCGAACGACGAGGAGAGCTACTGCCTGATCGGTGACGCCAAGAAGCCGTGGCGGAAGTCCCCCGGCCTCGAGAGCGTGAACGCCGGCCTCGGCACCTTCGCGGACGGTCGCGTCGTCGCCGCCGGCGGCTACGACGAGCGGACGTCGCGCGGCATCACGACGACGCGCATCTTCAGCCCGGGTGCGGGCGGCTGGGCGAACGGCCCCGCGCTGCCCGAGCCGGCGTGGTTCGGCGAGGTCCACCGGAGGCCCGACGGCAGCCTCGTGATGGCAGCGCACCTTCCGACGCCGCAGGTGCCGCGTGCGTTCGTGCTCGATCCGCGCGCAGGCACCTGGACGCTCGCGGCGAAGGCGACCGACGAGCAGATCGCCGCGAGCACCGTCCTCCTCTCCGACGGCACGCTCGTCCTCGCCGGCGGCAGCCCGGGCTCACGCGGCACGGTCAAGGTCCCGCCGACGCGCGTCCTCGGGTCGAAGGCGACGAGCTGGGAGGAGCTGCCGCCCGCGCCGATCGAAGCGCTCGAGGGCACGATCGCAGGCGAGATCGACAAAGGGATCGTCGCCCTCTTCACCCGGCCCGCCTACGGTCAGGAGCTCGTCGGCTTCCGCGCGAAGATCTCGCTCCTCGACGTCGCGAACAAGACGTGGACCGAAGGGCCGGCGTTCGCGAAGGCGATCGCGCCGATGCATGTCGTCACGCGTGGAGACGACGTGTTCGTCGTCGCGAGCCGCGGCGACGAGGGGCAGGAGGAGATCGTCGTCGCGCGCGCGCCGAAGAGCGCGTTCGCGCAGGCCGCCCGCTGACGGTCCCCTCAGTACGGGACGTCCTTGTAGCCGTCGGGGTTCGGGGCCGGACCGTCGCCGGTCGGCTTCGGCGCCGCGTGGGTGCCGCCGGTCCAGCGCGTCAGCTTGATCGTGACGGGCGGATCGCCTGCGCGCACCTGACGCGTCTCGATCCGGTAGCCCGGCTTCGTCACGAGGAGGCGATGGACCTTGCCGGCGTCGGCAGCCGTCGTTCCGCGGAGGGTGACCTCGCACGGCGTGGCCGTACAGATCTCGACGCCGTCCTCGCGGATCGTCGCGCCCGGCGGATCGGTCGTGATCGACAGGGTCGCGCGCGGGGGCGCGTCCGTCGACGCGAGCATCGAGGCGCTGACGACCGGCACCGCCGACGTGACCTGCACCGGCTGCGGCGCCGGCTTGGAGGGCTCGAGCGCGGTCGGCGGCGCGGGCGCGCCGTTCGTCCGCGACGGCGGCGCGGTCATCCGGAACACGGCCATCCCGAGCACGCCGCCGAGCACCGCCGCGCCGGCGACGCCGAGCGGGATCCACATCCGCGAGCGCTTGCGCATCTCGAGGAGCTGGTTCGTGTCGAGCGCGCCCTCGGAACGCATCACGCCGAGCGGCGTCTGCGAGCCGCTCGAGGCGGCGGGATGTTGCGAGCTCGTCTGCGCCCGAACGACGGGCGGCACCGAGCCGACGAGGCTCTGTCCGGTCGAGACGACCGGCGAGTTGCCGGAGCTCATCGGCGGTGGGGGCGTCGATCCGTACGGCGGCGGCGGGACGGAGCCGATCCCGGGCGGGATCGTACCGAGCGGAGACCACCCGCCGCTCGTCAGCGCCGCGAGCTGGCCGGTGAGCGAGACGCCGTGCGCGCGCTTCAGCGCCTGGAGCACTTCGTCCATCGACGAGAAGCGCTCGTTCGGGTCCTTCGCGATGCAGCGCATCACGAGGTCCTCGAAGATCGGCGTGCACACCAGGTTCGGGTTCACCTGACGCATCGGCGGAGGCGGCTCGCCGACGTGCGCCATGAGGATGTTCACGCTCGTCGGGCGCTCGAACGGGACCTTCCCCGTGAGCATCTCGTACATCATGATCCCGAGCGAGTAGATGTCCGTCCGCGGGTCGACGTGCCCGCCCTGGATCTGCTCCGGCGCCATGTACTTCGGCGAGCCCATGAAGAGGCCGGTCTGCGTGAGCTGCTCCTCGGGGCGTTCGCCGAGATGCTTCACGAGACCGAAGTCGAGGATCTTCACGAAGTCGTCGCCGTCGCCGTGACGCGTGAGGAAGATGTTCGCCGGCTTGAGATCGCGGTGGATGACCTCGAGCGAGTGCGCTTCGCGGAGCGCGCGGCAGATCTGCTGCGAGATGCGTCCGACGCGCTCTTCGGGGAAGGTGCCCGCTTCGCGGATCGCCTGGTGGAGCGTCTGCCCCTCCAGGAGCTCCATCGCCATGTAGTAGATGTCGTCGTCGGTCTTGCCGTAGTCGAAGATCGTCACCGAGTTCGGGTGCGTGATCTTCGAGGCGATGCTCGCTTCACGATAGAAGCGGCGGTGGAACTCGGGGTCGGCGTCGCCGATGTAGTTCGGGTTCAGGATCTTGAGGGCGCACACGCGACCGAGCGGCGCTTGCTCGGCGACGTACACCTTTCCCATCCCGCCGCGAGCGAGCAGGCTCACGACCTTGAAGCGATCCGCGATGACACGACCGAGCAGGGGGTCTGGTGCCCCTGACTTCGTCGCCGTCGCCGCGTTCCCTTCCGACATCGAAGCAAGCTCCTCGCGCGCAGCCTGGCAAATTCCAGGCCGCGAGGCTACTCGAAGTGTGACTCGGGCCCCCCGGAAGTGTCAACGCGTGTACCGCGGTCGACGACGGTTCCGACGGATCGTGACGTAGATCGTGAGGGCTGGACCCCTCGCTGACGTTCGCTGGCGTGCCGACTCGACGCCGTAGCGCCGCGGCACACACGGGACACGCACGCTCGCCGCGTTCGCGTTCAGGTAGCCGGCCGCAGGGCCGAGAGTCACACCCCCTACCCCCCTCGCCCGCCTTCGGGTACCGTCCCTTCCCGTCATGCGGACCCAACTTCGCCCGTTCCTCGCGCTCCTCGGCGTCCTGCTCGTCCTCGTCTTCGCGTCTTCCGAGGCGGCGGCGGCGGCCGGCAGCTTCAAGCTCCAGAGCTCCGAGGTGAACGAAGTCTCCCAGCAATGGCGCATCCGCGTCCGCATCGAGCTGCCGAAGGCGCCGCTCACCGCGCACCAGTCGATGAAGTTCGTCTTCACGAAGACGATGGTCTACGAACGCTCGCTCGTGGACGGGAAGAGCGAGCCCGTCCTGAACCGCACGCCGCTTCAGAACCAGACGCCGAGCTTCGAGAGCCTCGACGTCGACTTCGCGGACGCGACCGGCAAGATCTTCAAGACGACGTTCTTCGACTTCGCGCTGACCCGCGCCCGCGACTACGAGGCGGGCGAGTACAAGGTCGAGCTCCGGATGGCGGACGGCACGAACATCGGCACGCCGCAGACGCTGATCCTGAAGGGCGACAACCCCGTCGTCGACCGCCGTGCGATCACCTTCAACGCGAAGGAGAAGAGCATCAAGAAGGTCGAGGGGTACGACGCCGGCGCGAACCAGGCGAAGAACGAGGACAACACCCCTGCCGCCGTCTCGAACAACGGCGAGGTCACCCCGACCGGAACGGCGAAGCCGTTCGTCGCACAGGAGGGGTACCAGCCGACCGAGGAAGAGCAGATCAAGACGCGTCCGAAGGGCTGTGGCTGCGACGTGCCGGGCGTCGCCGACACGAGCGCGCTCCTCGCGCTGCTCCCGCTCGCGGGCGTCGGCCTCGCGGCGTTCCGCCGTCGTCGCCGCGCGGCCTGAGCCGCGAGGCGGAGAGGAGCGGTCATGACGCCCGAGGACGCGATCCAGCGCGCACAGCGCGGCGACCTCCTCCCGGTCTGGCTGCTCGTCGGCGAGGAGCGCCTCCTCCGTGATCAAGCGCTCGAAGCGATCACGAAGGCCGCTCTCGCGGGTGGCGTGCCCGACTTCAACCTCGACAAGTACACGGCAGGCGAAGCCGACGTCGGGAAGATCCTCGGGGCCACGCGGATGGTCCCGATGATGGCGAAGAAGCGGGTCGTGCTCGTGCGCGGGCTCGAGCGCTGGGACGCGAGCGCCGGCGAAGCCACGGACGACGATCGGAAGGCGCTCCCGCCGCTCGATCAGATCGCCGAGTACGCGAAGGCGCCGATCGACTCGACCTGTCTCGTGCTCGTCGCGCAGAAGCTCGATGGCCGTCGCAAGCTCGTGACGGCGGCGAAGAAGGGCGACTTCCTCGTCGACTGCGCGCCGATCGACGCGCGGAAGCTCCCGGGCTGGATCGCGGCGCGCGCGAAGGCGAAGGGCCACACGATCGACCCGGACGTCTGCGAGCTCGTCGGCGAGATCTCGGGACCCGACCTCTCGACGCTCGACGACGTGCTCGAGCGCCTCTCGCTCTACGTCGGACCGGGCAACCCGATCACGGAGGAGGCCGTGTCGATCTGCGTGACGCGCGTTCGTCTCGCCGACACGTGGAAGCTCGTCGACGCGGTGAGCACGAAGGATCTCGGGACGGCGCTCACCCTCTTCGCGGACGTCTACGACCCGCGCGACCGTGGCCTCCCGCTCGTCGGCGCGCTGGCGTGGTCTCTCCGCCAGCTCCTCAAGTTGAAGAGCGCGCTCGAGACCGGCGCGAGCCTCGACGAGGCCGCGAAGCGGGCCGGGATCTACCCGGCCTTCCGCGCCCGCGAGCACCAGCAGAAGTTGAAGGCGTTCCGCGGACGCGAGCTCGAACGCTGGCTGCTCGTCCTCCAGGAGACGGACCTCGCGCTCAAGAGCTCCCGCCGCCCTGCCGAGGCGATCCTCGAGGACATGCTCACGCGGCTCTGCCGGCGCGCCGCCTGAGCGGGCCGAAAAACGCTGCAGCGTCCACGTGGCGCTCCGTCGTCTGTAACGAAACGAGGTCCGGGTGCATCTGTAGAGGTGAGCTTGCGCTGCGGCCCCATGGATGACAGAACGCGTCGTTCGCCCTACGTTGGCAGGGCAGCGGTGCCGGAAGGTCCGACAGCCACGGCCATCGCTCGCAACCCACGGAAATTCCAGAGAAACGCAGGAGTCCTCGAGATGCACGTCCCCGTCAGGGTGATCCGGCCTCAGACCACGTGGCAGGCGTCGGCCGAGCTTCCGACCCGTCACGGCCTCTTCAAGACCCACGTCTTCCTCACGAAGGAGCCGGGGGATGGCTCGGTCGCCAAGGAGCACGTCGCGCTCGTCTTCGGTGACATCGAGGGAAAGGCGAACGTGCCCGTCCGCATCCACTCGGAATGCATGACGAGCGAAGTGTTCGGCTCGCTGAAGTGCGACTGCAAGGAGCAACTCGACGCGGCGCTCGCCGAGGTCGCGCGGCGCGGCGCGGGCGCGGTCCTCTACCTCCGCCAGGAAGGGCGCGGGATCGGGCTCGCGAACAAGATCCGCGCGTACGAGCTCCAGTCGCGCGGCCACGACACGGTGGACGCGAACCGCCTCCTCGGCCTGCCCGACGACGCGCGCGAGTACGACGCGGCGGCCGACATGCTCGAGCACTTCGACGTGAAGAGCGTGCTCCTGATGACCAACAACCCCGCGAAGGTCCGCGCGCTGAAGGAGCTCGGCGTGACCGTCGCGGGCCGCATCCCCGTCATCGTCGCGCCGAACCCGCACTCGCTCGGGTACCTTGAGGCGAAGCGCGCACGGATGGAGCACCAGCTCCCTGCGCGCGAGCTCGCGAAGACGAACGGCGCCCCCTCGTCGCCCGCCCTCGTCGCGCAGGGCGAGGCGGAGTGACGACCTAGCCATTCTGCTGCGCCTCCACGCGATTTCTCGTAGTGTGGGGCGCAGCCGATGACCTTCGCCTCGACCCGTCGCGCGACGACGATCGCGCGTACCTCGCTGTCCGGAGCCGTCCTCGTCTCGCTCGCTCTCGCGAGCGGGTCGGCACGTGCGGAGCTGCCGTCGATCGACGCCCGCACCTGGCGTCCGAGCACCGATCCGAGCGCTTCGCTCGTCATCGAGCCCGCTGTCACGCCCGGCGCCGGCGTCCTCAGCTTCGGCGCGTGGTCGCACTACAGCTACCGGCCGCTCGCCCTCAAGAGGGCGGGCAGCGACGACGTCGCGCTGCGACCCCTCGAGCACGTCGTCGGTCTCGACGCGACGGCGAACCTCGGCATCGGTGACCGCTTCGCGTTCGGTGCGCTCGTGCCGCTCGTCCTCTGGCAGGAGGGCTCGCGAGGCCTGCCGCCCACGGTGTCGGGCGTCGAGCGCGCCCCCACGAGCGCGATCGGCGACATCGGCTTGTCGATGAAAGTGGCGATCCTCCCCTTCTGCACGACGAAGGAGAGCTGCCCGCAGACCGATCAGGAAGAGAGCGATCCGGATCGCAAGGCCGGCGGCGGCTTCCGCCTCGCCGGCCTCGGGAACGTCTCGCTCCCGACCGGTGCGCGCACGAGCTTCGCGAGCGAAGGCGCCACGACGGTGACCGCCCGTTTGCTTGCAGAGTACACGCTCATCGTC
The DNA here is from genome assembly GCA_039809485.1 of Polyangiaceae bacterium. Classification (GTDB taxonomy): domain Bacteria; phylum Myxococcota_A; class Polyangia; order Polyangiales; family Polyangiaceae; genus Labilithrix. Next base: position 7,563 of record JBDHVE010000121.1, read on the forward strand.
GCCGCCGTGCAGGCGAGCGTCGGCTATCGCCTCCGCACGATCGAGCGCACGTGGCCCGCCGCCGAGGCCGGCGGCTACACCTTCGGCGACGAGATCCCGTGGACGCTCGGCCTCTCGGTCCGTCCCGCCGTTCTCGGGATCGACCCGGGGAACCGGCAGAAGCTCGAGATCGCCGGGCACGGCTGGCTGCCGGCGGGTCCGGTCGGCCCCTTCGGCGCGGGTGAGCGTGGGAGCGCCGCGCTCTCCCCTGCCCTCCTCGCGGTGAGCGATCGGATCGAGCTCGGTCGTTACCGTGACGCGTTCGTGCTCGGCGGTGCCGAGATCGGCCTGAACGGCGCGGTCGGCGTCCCGGCGTTCCGTGTCGTCGCCGCGCTCGGCTGGGCGCCGCGCGAGCACGACATGGATCACGACGGCGTGAAGGACGACCTCGACGGCTGCCGCGAGATCCCGGAGGACAAGGACGGCTTCGAGGACTCCGACGGCTGCCCCGAGATCGACAACGACGACGACGGCATCATCGACAAGGAAGACGCCTGCCCGAACGTGAAGGGCGTCGAGTCTCCCGACAAGCGCAAGAACGGCTGCCCGCTGCCGGACAAGGACGGCGACGGCATCGAGGACTCGGTCGACGCCTGCCCCGACGTGAAGGGCGTGGAGTCGAAGGATCCGAAGCGCAACGGCTGCGTCGACCTCGACGCCGACGCCGACGGGATCCCCGACTCGCAGGACAAGTGCCCGGCGCAGGCCGAGGACAAGGACGGCTTCCAGGACGAGGACGGCTGCCCCGATCCCGACAACGACGGCGACGGCATCACCGACAAGGAGGACGCTTGTCCGAACGAGAAGGGGGAGCGCTCGAGCGATCCTGCGCAGAACGGCTGTGCGAACCGCGATCGTGACGGCGACACGTTCCCGAACGACAAGGACAAGTGCCCCGACCAGGCCGAGGTCTGGAACGGCGTCACGGACGACGACGGATGCCCCGACGAGGGCGGCAAGCCGCTCGTGACGATCGACGACAAGCGCACGATCCGTTTTGCGAAACCGCTCGAGCTGACCGGTCCGACCGAGGCGCCCGACGTCGCGCCGGCGAGCATCCCCGCGCTCCGCGCGCTCGCGACCGAGCTCGCGAAGCACCCGGACTGGACGCTCGCGGTCGGCGCACGCCCGGGCGGAGGCGATGCGACGAAGGCCCAGCTCGCGGCCCTCGCGCGGAGCTTGGCCGTCGTCCGTGAGCTCTCGGCGATGGTGCGCCGCGACGGCGTCGCGGAGACCGTGGGTTGGGACGTCGTCTCGAAGCGCCCGGGCGCAGCCGAGACCGGCCTCGGCTTCCTCGTCCTCGTCACCCCACCGGCCGGAGCGCCCTGACGTGAAGCGCAGCGCGGCGGCCCTCGGCGTCCTCGCCCTCCTCACGCTCGCGTCCGCCGGGCATGCGCAGCGGCGAGGAGGGCAGACGACGCCGGCCGACGCGCCGGCCGCGCCGACCAACCTGCGCGCGCTCCGCGGCGCGGAGGCGGCGGGACGGCTGCTCCGCTCGAGCGATCCCGACGAGCGCCTCCGCGGGATCGATCGCGCGGCCGCGATCGGGAGCACCGAAGCGGTCGCCCTCCTCGTCCAGGCGACGGAGCCGTCGTCGACCGTGCGCACCGACAGCCGCGCGCTCGTCGCGCTCGCGCGTGCGCTCGCGCCGTTCGCCGACCAGGAGCGGGTCCGGACGGCGCTGCTCGCGATCCTGAACGTCGGCAACGTCGGCCTCGCCGGGCGCATGCCGCAGGCGGGCCGCGGAGGCGAAGGCGGCCTCGCGCTGGAGGACGGCGATCCGGTCGCTCGCGCCGATCTCGCGCGGCACGTCGCGGCGTTCGCGCTCGGGCAGTCGAAGACCGATCGCGGGCTCGAGTTGCTCTACGGAGCCGCGCGCGGCGGCGGGAGCGGACAGGCCGCGGCGCTCCATGCTCTCGCGGCGTTCCCGCCCCGTGACCCCGGGTTCTTCGGGAGCGCGAGCACGCAGCTGCCGGTGCCCGTCATCCGCCTCCTCGGCGAGCTCGGTGACCTCCGCGCGCTCGAGCGTTTGCACGGCGCGGCGAAGTCGACCGATCCCACCGCGCGCGCGACGGCGATCCTCGCGATCGCGCAGCTCGGCGACGAGCGAGGCATCGCGCTCGCGCGCACCGCGATCGTCGAGCGCGACGTGCGGATGCGCGCGGCGTCCGGCGAGGCGCTCGTCCTCCTCGGTGCGCCCGAGCGCGTCCGCGCGGTCGTCGCGCTGATCAACGACGAGGCGACGACGGCGCTCGGGATCCGGCTCGCCGAGCGCGTCTTCGATCCCGAGATCGTGAAGCTCGTCGGCGCACGCGCGCAAGTGCATCCGGACCCCGACGTGCGTCTCGCCGCGATCCAGGCGCTCGGCCGTTCGCCGGATCCGGCTGCCGCCTCGCTCCTCGCCTCGAAGCCGCTCCAGGACGACAAGCGCCTCGCCTATCACGCTGCAGTCGCGCTCGCGCGCTCGCCTGCTCCGAACGCCGGCGCGCTCGTCGCAGGGCTCGCGCAGACGTCACGCTCTCTCGGCGTGCGCGCGTACGTCGTCCGTGCGCTCCTCCGCGGAGAGCGTGACGACGCCGCCGACGACGTGATCGCGGGGCTCGCCACGTCGCGAGCGCCGGACGAGCGCGCGCTCGGCATCTTCGCGCGGATCGCGCTCGGTGAGACGTCGGCGGAGGACGCGATCGGCGACCGGGACCTCGCCGTGCGACGCGCCGCCGTGATGGGGGCGCTCGCGCATCCGACGAAGGCGAGCGAGCGCGCGCTGCTCGCGCGGATGGGCATCGAGCAGGACCTCGTCACGCGGCAGGTGCTCGCGGCAGGGCTCGCCGGCGGGGACGCGGCGGGCGTGATCCCGGGCAATCGGCTCCTCGACCGCGCCGAAGGCGGCGGACCGGACGCGCCGCTCGCCGCGCTCGCGCTCGCGCGCCGTGCCGACGAGGCGATGGCTCCGAAGATCGCCCAGCTCCTCGCCGCGAAGGACGCCGTCGTGCGCGCGCACACCGCGCTGGGCCTCGGCGGCGCGCCGCTGCCGGACGCGACGGGCCGGCTCGCCCGCGCGTACGCATTCGAGACGGAGACCGACGTGCGGCGCGCCATCGTGACGGCGCTCGTGGCGCGCACGCAGGACGAAGCGGCGCCATCGCGGCGGATCACGCTCGAGCAGGCGGCGAAGCTCGATCCCGATGCCACCGTCCGCAGCATCGCGCAGAGCGGGCTCACGCGCGCCGCGGCGCCGGTCGGCGCGCCGGTCCGGAGCGAGGTCGCGTGGCTGCGTCTCGTGAGAGACGACGGCTCTCCTCCCGGCACCGCGTTCGCGGCTGCGCTCGTGCGCGCCGACGGGATCGCACTTCCGATCGTGTTCGACGCCGAAGGCTACGCGGTAGTCGCCGGGCTCCCGCCCGGCGAGTCGCGCCTCGTGCTAGCGCCTCGGCTGTGAGCGTTGACGCGCGCGCACGGAGAAGCCATCGTCTCTTCCCATGAGTGAGCCCGAGAGCAAGCGTCCGGTTTCGTTCGAGGCGTCGATCCAGCGCCTCTCCGAGATCGTCACCGCGCTCGAGAAGGGCGACCTTCCGCTCGAGGAGTCGCTCGCGCTCTTCGAGGAAGGCGTGAAGCTCTCGCGCGCCTCGCAGGAGAGGCTCGACGCTGCGCAGAAGCGCGTCGAGGAGCTCCTCGGCTTCGACCGCGAAGGCAAACCGCGAACGGGTCCGTTCGAGACGCGCGGCGAGCGCGACGACTGAGCGCTACGGCGACGGAGCAGGCGGCGACGGCTTCGGAGGCGCGGGCTTCAAGACTTCCTTCACGTCCTTCACCGCGCGCTTGATCGCGCTGAGGGTCGTCGATCCCGCGACGACGAAGAGGGCGGAGACCTCGCCGAACCCGGTCGTCACGAGCCCTGGAGGCAGCTGGTAGTTGTTCACCGCGAGGCGCTCGCCGCCGGTGTACGAAAGCTCGGCGCCGACGAGGAGGTCGCCTCCGGGACCGTGCGAGCCGACGCCGAACGAGCCGAAGAAGCGGTTCGCGCGCACGGACAAGTAGTTCATCTGCGTCTGCGCGAGGCCGCCGTTCGGCGCGGCGGTCAGGTCGGTGCCGAGCCCCGCGAGGAGGCTGATCCGCGGGCTCACGAAGACCTCGCCGCCGGCCGACACGTTCACGACGCCGCGCGTCCGTGCCGAGCTCGCGATCGCCACGGTGCGGTCGGTCACGTTCCCCTCCTCGACATCCACGACGGCGCCCTCGAGCTCGGCGTCGAAGGCGTGCCTCATCGGGAGCCAGGCCGCGACGTCGAGCTCGACGCTCCCCCAGGTGTCCTCGACGCCGGTGCCGAGCGCGATCCGTGCCGGCGACGCGGACTGGAACGAGCCCTGCGCGATGAGCATCGACGACGCGTCGCTCCGGCCTTCGTAGTGCGTCGCACGATTGACGCCGCCGGAGCCCCAGACATGGAGGGACGGCGACTCGATCGCGAGGCCGAGCGTCTGCCGCCCCATCCGGTACGTGGCACCGAGGGAGGCGGTCGCCTGGAAGGAGAGACCGCGCGACGCGGAGTAGAAGCTCGAGCTGATCGGCGTCGGCCCCTGTCCGTAGGTCGTCGACGTCGACGCGAAGAGGCTCCGGAAGCTCGCGAAGCTCGCGTGGAGAGAGGCGCCGATCGACAGCTGGTCGTCGATGTTCATCGCGTAGGTCGGACCTGCGTAGAACCGCGTGTAGCTCTCGGTCACGGTCTGCCCCTGTCGGGTCGCGAAGCCGGGCCCCGAGCGCGTGAAGTTCTCCGCCGCCGAGGCGAACTCGCGCGACTGCACGGTCGCGAAGCAGAGGCCGAGGCGCGCGCCGCGCGCACGGAGCTCGGCCTCGGCGCTGCGCGTGAGGATGCCGATGTCCGAGGTCCGGAGGAACAGGCAGAGGCTCGACGGCAGCGCGTTGAACGACATGTTCGTCATCGCCGTGCCGCTGCGGGGCACTTCGCCGATCCGATCGCTCTCGATCTCCCCAGGCGCGTACCACGACGGCGCTCGCATGAAGCCGAGCGAGTAGAAGTTCACCGAGAACGTGAGCCGCCCCGGGTCGACGCGCACGACCGTGGCCGGGTTCAGGAACGCGGCCGCACCGTCGTTGCCGTAGACGACCCCCGTGCCTCCCACGAGGGTGGTCCGGCCGCCGACCGGCGTGGAGCGATAGCTCGCCTGTGCGTGGGCTCCTCGCTCTCCCCCGACGAGGAGCACACCACCGAGCACGGCCACGAACGAAAGACGCACGGCGGAGCACTCTAGCCGGCAATCCGTGCGCGGTGGGAAAGGCTGGACGCGCTCCCGGCGATGAGGAGACGCGCCGCGGAGCCGCGGCGAGACGCGGAGGTGCTACACGTAGAGGGGATGCTTCGCCCGCGCACGAAGTCCGCCTGCACCGTCGCGCTCTGCATGCTGCTCGGGATCCTGCCCTCCTGCAGCGACGACGGCGGCGCCTCGACGAGCAGCAGCTCCGGAACCGACGGCCCCGGGGGTGGCGCCATCTTCCACGTGCTCTCCACCGGACAGAGCAACTCCGTCGGCTACAACGCGAAGCCGCCGCTCTCCCGCACGCAGCCCCACGCGAACCTGATGTTCGACGTCGGCGTGATGACGGCCGCAGCCTGCGAGGCGAAAGGGTGCAAGACCTACGCGAAGCCGACCGCCTTCGTGCCGCTCGTCGAGGGCGACGTCTACGACAGTGATCCGGTCGAGACGATGTCCTCCGGCCTAGCGAACCACGTCACCGACCTCGTCGGCGGCGAGGGGAAGCACGACCTCCTCGTGAGCGTGCACGGCAAGAGCGGCTACGTCTACGAGTGCCTCCGGAAGGGGAGCTGCGCCGAAGCAGTCGGAAGGGGGTTCCTCGATCCGTTCGCGGAGGGGATGCGCCAGGTCAAGGACGCCAAGGCGATCGCCGACGACGCCGGCCGGCCATACGTCGTCGGCGCCGTCACCGTCGTCCACGGCGAGTCCGACCACTACGCGACCACGCTCCCGCTCGACGGCACCGACGGAACGCCGGGCGCGATCAAGACGTACGCCGACGCGCTCGTCGAGTGGCAGCGGGACTACGAGAAGGAGGTGAAGGCGATCACGGGCCAGCCCGACGCCGTTCCCCTCCTCTATTCGCAGATCGCGAACTGGAACGACGTGCCCGCGAGCGACATCCCCGTCCAGCAGCTCGCGGCGCTCGCCCGCGCGCCGGGCAAGCTCGTCATGGTCGCGCCGACGTACATGCTCGACTACACCGCGGACTGCATCCACTTCACCGCCGCCGCGAACCGGAAGCTCGGGGCCTACTTCGCCGAGGCGTACGCACGCGTCGTCGTCGAGAAGAAGGCATGGGAGCCGCTCCATCCGACGGGAGTGAAGCTCGACGGCAACACGATCACGGTGACGTTCGCGGTCCCGGTGCCGCCGCTCGTCGTCGACACCGAGACGATCGTCGATCCCGGCGCGTACGGCTTCTCGTACGAGGACGAGGGGCCCGACACCCCCTACATCGAGAGCGTCGACCTCGCCGGGCCCGACACGATCACGGTGAAGCTGAGCGCGGCGCCGACCGCGAACGGAAAGCGACTCCGCTACGGGCAGAACGCCGAGCCGAAGACGTGCCCCGGACCGAAGCAGGGCCCGCGCGGGAACGTGCGCGACTCCTCCGAAGCAGGAACGGCCGAGGGCGAGCCGCTCTGGAACTGGTCCGTGATCTTCGACGCGCCGCTGTGACCTACGGGCAGACGCCGACGAGCGAGGAGATCTCGAGGGGCCCGTTCGGCGACACGCCACGACGCGACATCGAGTCCAGACGTTACCCCGAGCGTGCGGCAGCGCTCCCCCGTGCGCGACACGCCACGCTGCGGCCGCGTGGACGGGGCGCCCCGGAGCCTCGCTCGTCCGGCAGAAAGCCACGCTCTGCGGGGCCGACGACCGCACGTTGAGAGGGGAGCGGCTGCCGGTCGTTCGCTCCGGTGAGCGCGCATTCGCCCGGCGCGCGGCTCCTCGGAGCAGCAGCGGGAGCGACCGCGCGCCCGCGCGGCACGTCGGTTGCTGCCCCCTGCGGCATGGTTCGGCGCGGTCCCCACTTCTTGATGCCAGCGGCAGTGTTGATCGTGCTGGCGGCAGCGTGCAGCAGCGAATCGAACGACGAGAGCGGCGGCACGAAAGCCCGGGGCACGACGCCTCCGCCTTCGCCCCCCGCTGCGAACGACCCGCGCGAAGCGCCCGCACGCTCGAGCGGCTCCGAAGTGAACCACGTGCTCTCGACCGGCCAGAGCAACTCGGTCGGCTTCCACGCGGTGCCGGTCCTCTCGACGGCGCAGCCCTTCGGCAATCTCTCGTTCGACGTCGGCGTCATGACGAGTAGCGCGTGTGACAAGGACGGCTGCCGCGCGTACGAGAAGCCGTCGAGCTTCGTCCCGCTCGTCGAAGGCGACGTCTACGACAGCGGCCCGGTGGAGACGATGTCCTCCGGGCTCGCGAACATGACCTCGAAGATCGCGACCGAGCGCGACGCAGGCGCTCGTCACGACATGCTCGTGAGCGTCCATGGTCGGAGCGGCTGGGTCTACGAGTGCATGCGCAAGGGCAGCTGCGCCTACCGGCTCGAGGCGGGCTACAGGCCGCCGTTCGAGGAGGGCCTGCAGCAGGTCGAGGACGCGATGGGCATCGCGAAGGCCGAGGGGCGGAGCTACGTCGTCCGCGCCGTCACCGCCGTCCACGGCGAGTCCGATCACTACATCGACATGGAGCCGTTGCCGGCGACGGATGGCCGGGGCGACGCCGTGCGGACCTACGCCGACGCGCTCGTCGAGTGGCAGCGCGACTACGACACGGAGATCCGCGCGCGCACCGGCCAGACCCAGGCCGTGCCGATGCTGATCTCGCAGATGGCGAACTGGAACGACCGCGTCTCGAGCGAGATCCCGATCCGCCAGCTCGAAGCCCACACGCGCGCGCCCGGGAAGGTCATCCTCGCGACGCCCACCTACGCGCTGCCATTCGGTGCAGATTGCATCCACTTCACGAGCAACGGCCAGCGCCTACTCGGCGAGTACTTCGCGAAGGCCTACGCCCGGATCGTCCTCGAAGGCGGTGTCTGGGAGCCGCTCCGCCCCGTCTCCGTGCAGCTCGACGGCGACGCGATCACGGTCCGCTATCTCGTCCCGAAGCCGCCGCTCGTCCTCGACCGCGTCGCGGTCACCGACCCGGGGAGCGCCGGGTTCGTCTTCGCCGACGACAGCGGTGCGTCACCCGCGATCACGGGCGTCGAAATCGTCGGCACCGACACGGTGCGGCTCCGGCTGGGTTCGGCGCCCACGGGGAGGAACAAGCACCTCCGCTACGCGCTCGACGCCACGCCGGGGACGTGTCCCGGCCCGCAGACCGGCCCGCGCGGCAACCTCCGGGACTCGGACGCGATCACCGCGACGACGGGCGAAGCGCTCCCGAACTGGTCGGTGTCCTTCGACTGGCCGCTCGAGTGATCAGCGGCCGACGGCGCCGCGATAGACGTAGCCCTCGGTCGCGAAGCCGTCGCCGAACTTGATCGCGTACCAGCCGTCCTTGATCGCGCCGACCTTCACCTTCGTGCCACGCGGCAGGCGAGCGACGACCTCACCGGTCTTCGGGACGTCGCGGACGAGAGCGACCTCCCAGGCAACGGTCGCCTCGCCGGGAGCGGAGGCGGGCTGCTCGGTCTTCTCGACCTTCTCGTCTTCCTTCTTGGCGCCGCGCTCGGCGCGCGGGCGGGGCTCGGCTTCCTTCGCGGAGGGCGTCGCCGCTTCGCGTCCGGCGTCCTTGATCGCGAGCTGCGCGTTGTACGCGACGGTGTAGCGCGCGTGCTCGTGCGCGACGTTGCCGAGCGACACGCCCGCGAACTGCTGCTTCACGCAGGCCGTGACCTGGTCGAGGTTGCCGACGGTCGACGACTTGCCGATGTCGTGCGTGAGCTTGTTCTTGTCGAAGTCCGCCGTGACGACGAACGAGAGCTTGCCGCTCTGCCCCTCGGCACCGGCGCACGCCGAGAGCTTGCGGAGACGCGGGAGCACGAGCGAGTCGAGCGCGGGGATAGCGCCGCACTCCTTGTTGCCCTTCTTCGTCTCGCCGTCGCTCGTCTTGCACGAGAGGACCGAGCCCTTGTTGACGCTGATCGTCGGTGCCTGCGACGCCGTGCTCGCGGCGGCGATGCTCGCGGGAGCGGGGGCCGCCGCCGAGGTCGCGGGCGCAGCGCTCGGCGCCTGGGCGGGCGCGGCGGTCTTCGCGTTCGTCGTCGTCGGTGCCTCGGCGGCGCGCGCGGCGCTCGCTTGCGCGCTCGCGGCGGCCGCACCTTCACCCGGCGCGCTCGGTCCGACGCGAACGCCGACGATCCGCGGCCAGGCGATGCCGACCACGAAGCCGACGGCAGCGATGACACCGACCTTCACCCAGGCGGGCTTGTCGCGCTCGGGGCTCGGGACGTCGACGGCGAGCGGCGCAGGCTTGCGCATGGGGTGATCAGGTTCTTAGCAAAGGCGCGCGCCGCAGGGAAAAAACCGGCGCTGATCGCGATCTGCGAACCTGAACGCCTGCGCCGCGTGGTCGCTTCCGTGGACGTGCGTCTTCCGTCTTCCGTCTTCCGCGGGAGATCGGACCGCCGTCCCGAGGTACGGAAGACGGAGGACGGAAGACGTCCCGTCAGGGGCGCACTTTGATTGCCAGCACCAGCACGCCGCCGCCATGGGCGAAGCCGCCGACATGGAACTGCTTGTTCGGCTCCGCCGTGATGTTGGCGAGCGTCATGAAGCCCTTGTTGTCCGGCTGGCTGATCGCGGCCGACACCTTGAAGCGCTTGTCGGCCGTCGTCTCCGTCAGGGTGAGCTGGAACGTGCGGCCGTTCGGAAGCGGCGCCGTGCTCGGCGTGCCCTTCACGAGCGCCATCTGCTTCTTGTCGACCAGCTTGTAGCACTTGTACTTGAGCGGCGGCGCCTCGCCGATCGCCGGATCGACCGAAGGCTTGTCGCAATCCGTGGCGTGGATGACGAGCACTTCGGCGTTCGCCGAGCCTCCGGCCTGCGCATCGGCGCGCCCGCCCACGAGCATCGCGCTGGCGGCGACGACCGAGGCGAGGGCGACCTTCTGGACCTTCGCGAGCATCATGGCTTCTCCCCTGTTTCTTCGACCCACACCACGACGCTCGTCGACAGCTCGCTTGCGCCGGGAAGATGAAAGACGCTGACGGAGCTGCCGGGCGACTCGACCGCCTCGACCTCCACGCCAGGGCCAGCTCCGGTGCCCGGAGCCGCCGTCGCCGTCGGCGCCGCCTGGTACGGCGCCTTGGCGATCGGCGTCTCCGACGGACCGCGAGCGAAGAGCGCCACCGCAGCGGCGGCGGCGAGGAAGGCAACGACGATCCCGCCGGTCTTCATCCGCGACGCGCGCGCGCGCCGCTGCTCCTCGAGCGAGCGGAGGTTCGACTTCTCCGTCTTCGGAGGCAGAGGCACCTCGGCGCCCTTCGCGGTCTCGTTGCCGATCGCACGCATGATGTCGTCGGCGATGTCGAACGAGGCGACGGCCTTCGCGCGCGGATCGTTCTCCCAGCCGGTCTTCACGAGACCGCCGAGATGACCGAGCTGCGCGAGGAACTCCCGTGCGTCCTCGTTCTCGGAGAGCAGCGCCTCGACCTCGAGGCGCTCGTGACCGGCGAGCTCGCCGTCGGCATACGCCATCAACTGCTCGAGACGTCCCTGGCTGAGCCTCACGACTCACCTCCCGACGACGCGGAAGCGTCGCTCTCCGGGACAGGCCCGATTTGCTCGACGTAGACGGCGGACAAGGCCTTCTGGAGCTTTTGTCGCGCGTGGAAGAGGCGGCTCATGATGGTTCCCTTTGATACGCCCATCGCTTGAGCCATCTCCTCGTAGCTGAGTCCTTCGATCTCGCGCATGAGGATGACGTCTCGATGGTACGGGGGCAGCGCTTCGAGCGCGGCCTGCAGGCGAGAAGCGATTTCACGCCGTCGCACGACGTCGGCCGGATCGGCTCCGTCGACGCGGCTGAGGAAGGGAAAGTCGGCTTCCTGCGCTTCATCCGTCTCGAATCGGCTCTCGTCGATGTCCGCGAGCTGACGCCCCGGCTTCCGAATGAGGTCGATGCTGAGGTTCGTGATGATGCGATAGAGCCAGGTGAAGAAGCTCGAGCCGCCTTGGAAGGAATTGAGAGACTTGTAGACCCGGAGGAAGGCGTCCTGGACGAGCTCTCGAGCGTCGTTCTCGTCGCGGACGAGCTGGAGCGCGATCGAGAAAGCGCGGCGTTGGTGGCGCTCGACGAGCGAACGGAAGGCCGCAGTGTCGCCTTGCTGTGCGCGTGCGATGAGCCCACGGTCTTCCTCCGCTTCCCTGATGCGTGCCTGCTTGGTGTTTGACGCATCGGAAGTGTGGAGATTCACACTCGGCGGCGGAGGCGGTTTCGACGTGATCGTCGCGGGCTTGCGAGGGGAACGCCGGTCCAGGTCCGCGTCGCTCGAAGGCGGCGGCGCCGATTCGGGGGCCGAGTCCGGGCTCCCCGCGCCTTCGCCGCCGACACCAGTCATTTCGCGGTCTCCCGTGTCCCCGGGAGCCGCGCTCGAGGCGGGCGAAGGCTGTCGGGGCAGGACGGGCATGGGCTCGTCGAGGGTATTACACCGGCCCGGCCGGTGGCTACAGCTCGGCAGCGCGGGCGCAGAAGACACCCTGGTTCGACGGACGTCCGGCCATTCCGTTCAGCTCGATTCGGGTGACACGCCGCACGGACGTCTCAGGGCTCGTCGTCGAACCCGAGCTTCGGCCGGCTCGGACGCCGCGCCGGCTCCTTCAGCTCCGTCAGGGTGACCTGGGTGTCGAAGGTCTTGCCGGCGCGGATGACGCGGATCTTCACCGTCTTGCCGACCCCGGCGGTGCTGGCGAGCCACTGGAGGTGGGTGCCGCGCTCGATCGCCTTCTCGTCGAAGCCGACGACGACGTCGCCGACCTTCAGCCCCGCCTTCGCGGCAGGGCTCGATTCGTCGACGTACTCGATCACCGCTCCGCGCTCGACCTTGATGTCGAGCTGGTGCTTGTCTTCGGGCGTGAGCTCGCGCACGTCGCGGATGCGCACGCCGAGCGCGCTCCGGGTGAAGTGCCCCTTCTCGAGCAGCGTCGGCAGGAGCTGCTTCACCATGTTGATCGGGATCGCGAAGCCGATGCCCTGCGCGCCGCCGCCGCGGATCGCCGTGTTCATCCCGACGACCTCGCCCTTCAAGTTGAGGAGGGGGCCGCCGGAGTTGCCCGGGTTGATCGAGGCGTCGGTCTGGAGGAAGTTGTAATAGCCGCTCGGATCGAGCGGCACGTCCTCGCGCCCGCGCCCCTTCGCGCTCACGATCCCGGCGCTGACGGTGTGCGAGAGCCCGAACGGGTTCCCGATCGCGACGACCCAGTCGCCGACCTCGAGCCCGTCGGAGTCCCCGAGCGGGATCGCGGTGAGGTCCTTCGCGCCGTCCACCTTCACGACCGCGATGTCGGTCCGCGGATCGCGGCCGGCGACCCGGGCGGGAAAACGCCGCTCGTCGGAGAGCTGGACGAGGATCTCGTCGGCGCCCTCGATCACGTGGTTGTTCGTCACGATGACACCGTCGGTCTGCACGATGAAACCGCTGCCGAGACCTTTCGCGCTCCGGCTCCCGACACGACGGCCGAAGATCCCGCGGTTCTCCTCTTCACCCACGGTGTAGATCGTGACGACGCTCGGGTCGGCGCGCTTCGCGACCGGCGAAAAGCCGAGCGGCCCCATCTTCACGTCCGGGGACGGAGAAGGGGCCGCAGTGCCCTGCGTCACGGTGGCGCTCGACAGCGGCGGAACCGCCGTCGCGCCGGGCGGCAATCCGTCGCTCCGGGTCGCATCGCGCGCCTTGCACCCGCTCACGACCACGGGGAAGAGGACGGCGACCGCGAGGACGACCCGGCGCGCATGCGACATGAAGATTTGCTCCGCTGGTGCGGCTACTTGGCAGCCGCTTTCGAACGCTCGACGAAGCGCATCCTAAGGTCGAAGAGGACCTGCGCAAGCAGACGCTCCTCGGCCCCGGTCAGGTTGCCCTTCGTCTTCTCTTCGAGCAAACCGAGGATGTCGATGTTTTGTTTCGCGAGGGCGAGGTTCGCCTCGACCGCATTCGTGTCCGGATGCGGCTCGTCCCCGAGGTGCACGAGCGCCGAGTGGCTCAGCGACATCACGAACGTCGCGAAGTCGATCTGCGGGAGCGCGTCGCTCTCGTTGCCCTGGCTCATGGGCTCAGCCTGCGGCGCTGCCGTCGTCGCCCGGGACGTCGTCGTCCTCTTCTTCGTCGTCACCGACGTCGTCGGTCGCGGCGACCTCACGGCTGCCGCCGGCGAGCGCCGGCTGCGACATCGCGAAGGACTCGGTGTCGCTCTCGAGGTCCGGGAGCGAGGCGAGGTACTTCTCGACGTCCTTGTCGGTGAGCGCGCCGGACTTCAGGTTGCGCTCACGAACGCGCACATCCATGAGCCAGAGGTTCTGCGGAGCTTTCTGCGTCATCGTCGGTCACCTGAGGGAAGGGGTCGGGGGCAGAGCCCCCAGAGTCGGGGTGACATGCCTACCCTCGGTCGCGCAATGCCGCAAGCCCTCGGGGTCAGTTGAGGCTGGCCTTCGTCTTCAGCTGGACCAGCTCGGCCCGGGCGGCGGCCGCTTCCGCTTCCGCTTCGTCGCCGTAGCCCGACTCCTCGAAGGCCGTCGCCGCCGCCTCGATCTCCTCTTCCGTGGCGGCGCGGACCTCACGGACGGTGATCGCGTAGATCACGGCCATCCCGGCGAGCGGATGGTTGCCGTCGACGATCACGGCGTCGTCCTGCACCTCGACGACGCGGAGGAACTCCTCGTCGCCCTCCTCGCTCTGCGCGACGAACTCGTCCCCGACGGCGACCTCGGGCGGGAAGTCCGCCCGATCGACTTCGAGCAGGAGCTCGTCGTCACGCTCGCCGAACGCCTCCTCCGGCGTCAGCGGCACCGTCTTCTGCTCGCCCGCCTTCAGGCCGACGAGCGCCGCCTCGAGCCCCGGCACGAGCATGCCGTAGCCGTGGACGTAGACGATCGGCTCCCCCTCCTCGCCCTCGCTCGCATCGATGACCTCTCCGCCTTCGGCGAGACGGAGGGTGTAGTCGAGAACCACGTGGGCATTGGGGCCGATGGCGTCCATCCGCCCAACGTAGCGCAGAAGGGGTGCGGAAAATCAGATCTGATCCGGCGACGCGATCTTGCCGGCGATCGCGCTCGCGGCGACGACGAGCGGGCTCGCGAGGTAGACCTTGCCCGGACCGCTGCGGCCCGGGAAGTTCCGGTTGATCGCGCTGACGGTGACCTGCTCGGGCGAGTCGCTCACGCCGGGGCCCGCCTTGATGCACGCGCCGCACGACGGATCGACGAGCTCGGCGCCGGCCTGCTGGAAGACGTCGAGGTAGCCCTTCTGCTCCGCATAGCGGCGGATGTCCTGCGAGCCGAACTGGATGTAGAGGTGCACACCGGGCGCGACGCGCTTCCCCTTCTTCACCGCCGCGGCGAGGACGGCGGCGTACATGTCCATGTCGGCCTTCTTGCCGCCCGTGCAGGAGCCGCCGTAGGCGATGTCGATCGCGACGTCGGCGTTGCCGGTCTGCTCGAGCGCGCGGAGGGGGACGCCGTTCCGCGGGTCCCCCGGCGTCGCGACCATCGGCTCGACGGCGGAGAGATCGATCTCGAACGTCGCGAGGTACTGCGCGCCCGGATCGGCGCGGACGATGTGCTTCCGCACCTCGTCGGCGGAGAGGCCGCGCTGCTTCACGAGGTAGTCGACGACGACCTCGTCGGCCTCGATGATGCCGGTGAAGCCGCCCGCCTCGACCGCCATGTTCGTGAGCGTGGCGCGCTCGTCGAGCGGCAGGTGCGCGATCGCTTCGCCGCCGAACTCGAGCACCTTGCCGATGCCCTCGCTCCCCTTGAAGAAGGGCTGCGAGAGGATGTGGAGCATGACGTCCTTCGCGCAGACGCCGGCCTTCATCTTGCCGCGGAGCTCGAAGCGCACCGTCTCGGGCACCGTCACGCGGACGTCCTTCGTGTACCAGGCGTTCGCCATGTCGGTGGACCCGACGCCGAAGGCGAAGCAGCCGAGCGCGCCCGCCATGCACGTGTGCGAGTCGGTGCCGACGACGAGCTGCCCGGGGAGCGCGATCTCCTCGATCACCTTGTTGTGGCAGATCGCTTCCGAGCCGACGAGCTTCCCGTCGCGGTGGACCTCTCCGTAGAGCTTCACGTGCTGTCGCTTCGTGAAGTCCTCCTGCACCGTCGCGAGCTTCTCCGCCTGCTCCTTCAGCCCCATGTCGCGATGCGCCTTCGGCATCACGAGGTCGAGGAAGGTGAGGTGATCGCGGAAGGCCCAGACCGTCGCCGGATCGGTGACGGTCGCGTCCTTGCCCATCTCGGCGACGAAGAGCGACTCCGCCATCGGCGTCACGTACTCGTGGCTGAAGCGGACGTCGGTGCGCGCGAAGAAGGCGTCGCCCGGCTTCACCGCGGGAACGCCGAGGGTGCCGGCCTTCGCGTCGGTGATGACGTGGGCGGCGAGGATCTTCTCGCAGAGCGTCATCGGGCGCTTCGCGGTCGTGATCGCTGGCGGCGTCGTCTCACCGGCGAGGCGCGCGCGGTTGTACGCGAAGAGGCCGCCGTGCTCGACGATGCTCGCGCTGATCGGATCGAGCCCGCGCGTGAACTCCTCCATCGGGATCGCTTCGCCGCGCTGGATCCGCTCGACGAGGCCGAAGTCCGTCGACGTGAGGAGGCCGATGTTCTGCGCGTTCTGGCGGTAGATCTTCTCGATGCTCTTCGCGATGACGAGCTGCACGCCCGACTTGAGCTCGCTGTAGGGCGCCGTCTCGCGGCTCGAGCCGCAGCCCTTGGACAGGCCGCTCACGATGACGCCGAAGCCGCCGTTCTTGATCGCGTCGCGCGAGACCTTGCCGCCGCGGAGGCCGACCAGGCAGTAACGGGCGAGCGTCTCGTCGTAGTAGTAACAGACCCACCCCGGCGTGAGCTCGTCGGTCGAGATGTTCGACACGAGCGGACGCGACGGGTCCCACGCGAGATCCTTGCCGGCGAGCTGCTCCGCGAGGAGCTCCTGGTCCTCGGTCACGTACAGGATACGGCCCTTGATCTGGACGTTGCGAGAGGCGGCCATGCCTCGGTCCTTAGCACGGCTCGGCCGCGGACGAAGCGGACGAAGCCGACGCCGCGCCGCGGCGTCGCGCGTCAGAGCCCCTGGCAGATCGGATCGAGCTCGTCGGCCGGATCGGGGTTCTGGTAGCCGTCGAGCGTCGAGGTGCAGCCGAACTCGCTGCCGGCCTTCACGACCTCGCGGCACTGCCTCACCGAGCCCGTATAGCCCTGCTTCTCGAGGACCTTGCAGCACGCCTCGAGCGCCGTGCAGCGCGGTCCGGTCGTCGGGGCGGCATCGGCGGACGCGTCGGCGCCGGCGTCGCTCGTCTTCGCGGTCTCGGTCTCCGTCTCCTCCGTCGAGGGGGACTCCTCCGAGGACGACGACGAGCTGCTGCTCCCGCCCTTCCGCGTCGAGCTCTTCGAGTCCTGCTCCTTGCAGTCGGACCCCTCGCTCTTGTCGCAATCGACGACCAGCGTCTTCTGCGCAGCAGGCGCCGCGCACGCGACGACGTAGGCGGCAGCGACGGAAGCGGCGGCGGTGACGGCAAGGGCGCGGAGGGCGTTCATGATGACCAACCCACCAGCACGCGGAGTGCCAGCGCAGCCGAGCGTCGATTCTCGCCAGGATTCGCGCGGGCGCTCGGCGCGGGATCCCGAACCGTGATCCCAATCGGTTCTCTTTGGCGTCGCGCGCCGCCTGGGGTAAGGGGCGGGCGCGATGCGGATCGCCGTGATCTCGACGAGCTACCCGGACCGGGAGGGCGATCCGTCGGGGCACTTCGTGCAGACCGAGGTGCACGACCTCCAGCGCGCCGGGCACGAGGTCAGCGTCGTCACGCCGGCGCCCGGCGGCGCCTTCGGCTGGCCCGGCGTCGCCGCGCGGATCCGCGAGAAGCCGTTCCGCGCGGTCGAGGCAGCGACGTGGGTCGCGAAGGCGACGGTCGCGCTCCGCCGGATCCGCCCCGAGCGCGTCGTCGCGCACTGGGCGCTCCCGAGCGGGTTCCCGATCGCGCTCGGGGCGCTCGCGACGTTCCGCGCCGAGCGGCCGGAGCTCGAGCTCGTCTCCCACGGCGCCGACGTGCGCCTCCTCCGCGCGCTGCCGCCGCCCGTCCGTGACGCGATGGTGAGCGAGCTGCTCGCGCGCGCGTCGCGCTGGCGATTCGTCTCCGACTCGCTCCTCGACGATCTCGCCGCGGTCATCCCCGATCGCCTCATGACCGCGCTCCGCGCACGAGCCGTCGTGGAGCCGAGCCCGCTCGGGCCCGTCGACGACGTGCGCGCCGCCGCGCGGACGCGCCGCGAGCGGCTCGCCGGCCGCCGGCTCTACGTCTGCGCCGGACGGCTCGTTCCGAGCAAGCGTGTCGACAAGGTCATCGACTACGTCGCGAGCGCGCGCGGCCACGGCGCGGGGCACGACCCGGTGCTCGTCGTCCTCGGCGACGGACCGGAGAAGCCCAGGCTCGAGGAGCTCGCGCATCGCTGGCACATGGACGTGCGCTTCCTCGGGACGATACCGCGGAGCGAAACGCTCGCGTGGATCGGCGCCGCCGACGAAGTCGTCCACGCCTCGCGCGCCGAGGGCCTCTCCACCGTCGTGCGCGAGGCGGAGCACCTCGGCGTCCCCGTGACGTTCCTCACCTGAGCGTCACGGCTCGAGCTCGCACGCCGTCATCCCGCCGATCCACGCGCGGAAGCGCGCGAGCGCGAGCTCGTCGGCCTTCGTCGTCCCGAGCGGCGGCATCTGCGCGCCGTCGCGCGCGCTCATCCGGCGGAAGAGGAGCGAGCTGTTCGGTGAGCCCGGCGCGATCACGCGCGCGTCGTCGATCCCGAGGTCGTCGACCTCTGGCGCGCGATCGCACCCTGCGCTGCTCAGCGGTGCGTTCGCGAGCAGGTCGGTACCACCCCGTCCGCCCGCCGCGGGCCGGTGGCAGTGAGAGCAGTTCGCGTGGAGGTACGCGCGCGCCCACTCGCCGTCGGGTGCGTCCACGTCGTCGCGCCGCGGGAACCGAGGCAGCGCGCCGAGATCGCGGAGCGGAGGATCGAACACGTCGAGCGCCGCGAGCCGATCGAGCTCCGGCGAGCCGTTCATCTGCTGCAGATCGAGGCCGAGGGTCCTACCGGCGCTCTCGGTATGACACGAGAGGCACTGCGATCGGCTCGGATACGTCCAGACGAGACCGCCGACGTCCTCGACGCGCGTGTGCTCGAGGAGGTCGGCGTCGGAGCCGTCCTTCCTCCACGCGTAGCTGTAGCCGCCCCAGTCGCCGTCGACGTGGCGGACGAACAGACGCGTCTCGATCGGGCGCCCTCCCCAGAAGAAGGTCTTCACCGCGACGGTGCCGACGGGCGCCTCGAGCGAGTAGTCCTCGAGGACGCGCATCTTCGTGTTGGCGGGTAGAGACAGCCACCGCGCCTTGTCCGTGCCGTCCGACCAGAGCGGCATGTTGACGTCGTACGGGAGGAGGCCGGAAGGCGCCGTGGCGGGCGCGCGAGGATCGACGCACCCGGTCTCGGAGAGCCGCCCGGGAACGACGTTCCCGGCAGGACGAGGCTCCAGCGTCCACAGCCGCCCCGAGATCTCGGTGAGGATCGGCTCGCCGTCGCCGTCCGCGGAGAACGACGTCAGCACGAACCCCGTCTCGTCGAGCAGGATCGGATCGGGCGCGCCCCGCGTCCTCGCAATCGCCTCGATGCGCCCGCTCAGGTAGTCGGCGACGAGCACGCGGCCGACGAGCGCGGGCAGCTTCCGGCCGCGGTAGACGGGACCGCCGAGGATCGCGGCGCCTCCGGTGGTGGGGTACTCGTAGACGGGGTCGACGAGGCCGGTCGCATCGCACGGCTCCATCGTGCAGTGCGCGCCTTCGCGGACCGGCCACCCGTGGTTCTGACCGGCGAAGACGTGATTCAGCTCCTCCCACGCGCCGAAGCCGACGTCACCGACCCAGAGCGACCCGTCGTCGGGATCGAAGCTCCAGCCGTGTGGATTCCGGAAGCCGTAGGCCCAGATCTCGGGCCTCGCGTCCAGGCGTGCCACGAACGGGTTGTCGGAAGGGATCGCAAAGGGACGCGTGCGGACGTCGACGCGCACGATCTTCCCGCCGAGGTTCGACAGGTCCTGGCTCGGGCGGACGCCATCCCAGGTTCCGTCGCCGAACGGGACGTAGAGCATGCCATCGGGGCCGAACCCAGGTGGTCCGCCGTGGTGGATGGCGGTCGCACGAGGCACGTCGAAGATCTCCTCGAGTGAGTCGTGCCGGAACGTGCGGCCGCCGTCGTCGCTCCTCACGCGCGCGACGACGAGGCGGACTCCCTTCTCCCCGTCCGTGCGCGCTGCCGTGTACTTCACGACGAGCGCCATGTCGTCGTCGCGCCGCTCGATCGCCATCCCGAGCAGGCCGTCCTCGTTGCCGACGCGCAGCATGACGTCCGACAGATCGAGGACGACCTCGGACGTGGCAGCGCCCGGATGGGCGTCGAAGCGGCGGATCGTTCCGCCGAGCTCGACGACGTACGCTTTCGCCGTCACGGGGTCCGGGACGAACTGCACCGGTACCTCGAACGTGAGCTCGGGGAACGCGCGCACCGGGCGCGCGAGCCCACGGCGCTGGTCGAACGCCGCGCACGTGGACGCCGCGGCGTGCACCGCCGCCGGCGGCGGATCCTCGGGCAGGTCGTCTCCGCAGGCGAGCTGGGTGATCACGAGCGTCGCAGCTGTCGCAGCGAGCGCGGCAAAGCGAAGCCTCAAGGCCACATAGAGGTGCAACAACGGAAGAAGGGTGGCAAGAAGATGTTCGTTGGCCCTCCAACCATCTGCCGTCGCCCTTCTCACGGCCGCGCTCGTAGCGGGCTGCCGCGGGACCGAGAGCCGAGTCGCGAGCCCCCCCCGCGCCGAGATGGCTCACATCGAGAGCGAGCTGTGCGTCGACGTCGGGATCGACGCGTGCCGCAGCGCGTGTCCGCCGATCGCGCCACGTGACGCCCACGTCGAGTGCCTGCTCGCGTTCCGCCTCGGCGAGGATCCGGAGGCGCTCGCTCTGGCGCGCGCGCTATGGGCCGACCGTCGCACGGTGGTCGGCATCGATCCGCGCGCGTCGATCGACGGCTACGGCGGCGCTCCCGTCGACCTCGTTCCGGCGCTCCCGGTCGGCGAGGACCGGCGCCACCTCACGTGGATCCGCCAGAGCCTCGATCGGGTCGAGACGTTCCTCGCCGCGATCGAGCAGCGCTCGACCGCGCCAGTCAGCTTCCGCGCGCAGCCGCGCGTCTTCCGCTTCTTCCGCACGCGCCAGCCGTCGTATCCGTCCGCCTACGGCGCGCAGGGCGTCGTCGGCTACAACCTCGCCGGTCCCCTCTTCACCGATCCGGACTCGACGCACGAGACGCTCTTCCACGAGCTCTTCCACCTCGAGGACGAGCGGCACGGGAGCTGGTCCATCCGGACGCTCACGCCGGTCTTCACCCGGATCGTCGAGCTCTGCGGAGACGACCACGACTGCCTGACCCCGTACGCGCCGCACGACACGCGGGTCCCCGGCGGCACGTACTACCCGTTCGACGCGCGGACGCGCGACGTCCGCGAGTACGCCGCGGAGCTCGCGCTCCGCTACTACCGCGAGCACGAGGTGTACCTCTCCGGCGCTGCGCCGGAGACGACGCCGTTCAAGTGCGCGACGGACGCGAACCGGATCGCGTGGACGCACCTCGCCGACACCTTCTTCGGCGGCGTCGACCTCGCTCCGGAGTGCTCGGGCGAAGAAGGTTAGCGCTTTTTCGCGCGCGCGCCCCGTGCACGGAGCAGCGTCGCGACGCCGTCGTGACCGGCGAGCTCGGCGCCTTCCAGCGGCGTCATGCCGTCGACCTCGTCGTCCACACGCGCGCCTCTCGCGACGAGCATCGTGACGAGCCGCTCGCTGCCCTGCTGCGCGGCGGCGAACAGCGGCGTGCGACCTTCGAGGCCGCGCACGTTGGGGCTCGCCCCGCGCTCGAGCAGGAGTCGCACGATCGCGACGCTCGCATCACTCTCGCCGGACGCGGCGGTCACCGCGGTGAGGAGCGCAGGGTTGGAGGACTGTCCGATGCTGCCGGTCGGCGCGCCCGCCTCGAGGAGCGC
>JBDHVE010000122.1:0-28907 GCA_039809485.1 Polyangiaceae bacterium
GTCTTGAGGTCGAGACCCGCCGCTACTGCCGCCACCACGGCCGCGATCATGAACACGACGTGGATGTACGGCTCCGGCATGCTCCTCTGGCTACGATAGCCGGCGCCTGCTCGTGACGCGCAATCCTTGGCGCGATCAGTCGCTCTTGAGCTCGGACTCGGCCTTCGTGCCCGCGTCCTTGACCTTGGGGCCGATGGTGCGGATCGCCGCTGCCGCGCAGATGATGACGGCGAAGAGGAGGAGGCCGTACTCGACCATCGACGCGCCGCGGTTCTTCTTCACCAGCTTCTGGGCCTTGCTCATGATGTGCTCCTTCCAGGTACGTTGTTGCCGGTCGCTCTCCATTCGACCGGCGAAATTCTCGAGATGAGGGGATCGTCGGGGAGCGCTCGCGAGGAGCGCCGCCGGCTCAATCGCTCTTGAGCTCCGACTCCGCCTTCGTGCCCGCGTCCTTGACCTTGGGGCCGATGGTGCGGATGGCGGCGGCTGCGCAGATGATGACGGCGAACAGCAAGAGGCCGTACTCGACCATCGACGCGCCACGAGCCTTCTTCACCAACTTCTGGGCCTTGGTCATGATTCGTTGCTCCTTCCAGGGGGTGCCGAGCGCTCTCCAACGCTCGGCGGCAGGCTCGTCGTCTCCGACTTCGCTTTCGCGTTCCGTCGTCGGCGACGCGAAGGAGTAGTTCACGATCGATGCCAGCCGTTGCTCGGCAGACAACACTCCGCGGGTCGGCGTGTTGTTGTCTCCGAAACAACATTTTACGCGGGTTTCCATCAGTGTGCTGAATTTGCGCACAATCTGCGTGGCGAGCCGGGATGGACTAGCGAATGCCCAGATCGGTGGTCCGAGCATGATCCAGCCGGTGTCCGCGTCGGGGCCTCGAGACCTGTGCTTGGCAAGCAATATCGTCTGATTCCGCGCATTTGTGGAGGCGCGCGGATTGCGCCCTCCGTACGGTCGAGCTGGCTAGCGGGAGATCCACGGCGACAAACCGACGTGATTCCAGACATTTGCCGAGCGGCGCGAATCGTCTTCCGTCTTCCGTCTTCCGTCCCAGAGCGAGAGGGATGCGCCCAACGGAAGAGGGAGGCCGCCCAACGGAGAGGGAGCAGGAGGCGGACAAGAGAGGCCTACGCTGCAGATCGCCGGCGGCAGCGCGAACGGAAGACGGAAGACGGCCGTCCGTCAGCGCTTCGGCGGGTCGACCGAGCGCGGGATGATCGGCCCGGCCTTCCGCACGATCTTCGGCTTCTCGACGTCGAACTTCTGCTCGAACACGAGGACGTCGTCGTGCTGGCCGACGTTGAACGGCTTCGACGGGTTCTGGGGCTTCAGCTTCTCGCCGCCCCTCTCCGTCGTGTCGAGCGTCACTTGGAACTGCGTTCCGGGCGCGACGTCGAGCGCGAAGTGGGCGGCGCCCGAGATGTCCGTCCGCGCGACGGCGCGGTTCAAGTAGACGACGGGCAGGTTCGGCCCGTTCTCGGCGCGGACGGCGACGACGACGCGTCGCATCGTCGGCGGACACGACACTTCGTACTCGGGCGCCTTCTTGTCCGCGAGTCGGGCCAGCTTGATCCCGGTCGGCTTGCTCGGGGACTGGAACTGCTCCGGGCAGTGGATTTGGACGTCGTGGACGTCGCCTTCCACCCCGCGGATCTTGAGCGTCGCCCGGCCGTCGGGGCCGGTCGTCGCGACCTGCTTGTTGTTGCGGGAGATCGCGGCTCCGGCGACCGGAACGCCCGGATCGGCCTCCACCTTGATCGAGACCTCGAACGGCGGGGGCGGCGGCGGATCGGCGCAGCCCGCGGCGACGAGCACGGGCAACGCCGCGAGCAGGTACGCGACCTTCACCCGAGGAAGCGTAACGGCCGCGCGCACGCGGTCAAGGTCGCGCGCGCGGCCGGCAGGACTCAGCGGATGCGTTCCTTCGCCTTCGCGAGCGCGCTCTGGACCATCGCCTCGTGCTCGGTCGGGTCCGCCCAGCGGCGCTGGACGGCGGTCGAGAGCTGGTGGAGCGGGTCGAAGTAGAGGAAGAACTGCCCCGCCTTCACGCTCGGCGCCTGGTAGACGCTGATGCCCGTCTCGCGGTCGTAGTACTCGAACGAGTGCACGTCGCGCTTGCCGCCGCCGCCGGGGGCGTCGACGACGAAGAGCGGTGTGTTGAAGCCGGCGGTCGAGCCGCGCACGTGCTTCTCGATGAAGATCGCGGTGTCGACCGAGGTGCGGAGGTCCTCGACGCCCGTGACGAGGTCGTGCACGTAGACGTAGTACGGGTGCACGTTGACGTGGCCGAGGCGCTTCACGAGGAGCGTCATCGCCTCCGGGCTGTCGTTGACGCCACGCTGCAGAACGCTCTGGTTTCGCACGGTGATCCCGCGCTCCAGGAGCTTGTTCATCGCGTCTTCGGTGATGCCGGTGATCTCGTTCGCGTTGTTGAAGTGCGTGTGGAGGACGACCTCCTTGTGCAGCTTGCGGCCCTTCTCGACGATCCGCGTCAGCGCGTCGGTCCACGCGTGATCGGTGAGGATCTTCTGCGGCATGACCGCCGGGCCCTTCGTCGCGAAGCGCATGCGCCGGATCTGCGGGATGGCGAGCAGGGCCTCGCCGATCTCCTCGATCTGCTGCGCGCGGAGCTGGTAGGCGTCGCCGCCCGAGATGACGATGTCCTCGAGCTCCGGCCGCGACTTGATGTACTCGAACGCACGCGCCCAGCGCTCGTTCGACACCTTCAGACTGACCTTCTCGACCTCCTCGGTGTCGACGCCGACCGCGTAGCTGCGCGTACAGAAGCGGCAGTAGACGGGGCACGTGTCGAGGGCGAGGAAGAGCGCCTTGTCCGGATAGCGGTGGGTGAGCCCCGGGACGGGCGCGTCGGCCTGCTCGTGGAGCGAGTCGAGGTCGAGCTTGGGGTGATCGGGCCACAGGCGAGACGCCACGGGGATGAACTGGATCCGGAGCGGGTCCTCGTACGGGTTCTCCCAGTCGATCAGGCTGAGGAGGTACGGGCTCACGCGGATGGACATCGGCGCGCGGCGGAAGCCGAGCTCGGCGTCCTCGATGAACGCGGGCGAGACGAGGCCGGCCAGCGCCTCGAGGAGCTTCTGGGGCTTCGTGATCGTGTGCTTCGCCTGCCAGTTGTGATCGAGGAACTGGGCCTCGGTCACGTCCTTGTAGGCCGGGATCCGTTGCCAGAACGGACCACGGCGCAGCTCGCGATACGCAAGCGTCGCGGGGTCGACCGGGGGCTTCTTGGCGACGATGGGCGCGTCGGCGAGGACAGGGAGAGCGGCGCTCATGCGGACGTCCATTCCACGGCGTTTCATCCGCCGCAACCCCGTGCACGACGACGCTCGGGCAGCGCGATGCGTCAAACGCGCTCAGCCCACCTCGAACACCATCCCGGCGCGCCGGAGACGCGCGACGAGCGTCATCCCCATCGCCGTCGCGGGCGTGAGGACGCCGTGGCGATGGCCGAGCTCGGCCTCGTCGAGCGCGAGGCAGAGCGCAGCTTCACCGAGCATCTTCGCGGTCGCCCCGTAGCCCGGGTCGCGCTTGCCCTCGATCCTGCCGACGACGCGCGCGCTCTTCCCGGTCGCGTCGGGCTCGGTCTCCGCGACGATGCGCCACTTGAAGAACCCTCGGTCGATCGCCTCGCGCGACGGGCCCTCGCCCGGCTTCGGCAGCACGGTGCGGCCGAGGAGCGCCCGGAGCTGCGGGACCGCCGCCGCGGCCGTGAACGCACCGAGGCCGCTCATGAACGCGTAGGCCTTCGCGAACCCGGCCGGCCCCTTCCGGAACGTCATCTCCTCGCTGTACTCGAAGGAGGCGCCGTAGCCGTCCCCGAGGAGCGCATGCGAACGTCGGACGACCGGCCCGTTCACGACCGCCATGAAGAACGGCGCGACCCAGCTCCCCGCGTCGGCGTCGTGGTGCACGCCGCCCCGCTTCTCGCGCTTCCGCTTCGTGCGCACCGGATCGAGCGCGTGCGAGTCGAGGACGAGCCTCCGCGTTTCCGGATCGCGCGATGCGAGCTCGACGATCGCCATCATCGACGCGATCGTGCCTCCGCTCGCCGAGCCGCGCGTCGGTCCGACGAACGACTTCACGCGGCCGAGGCCGCGCCCGAGCGTCCGCTTCGCGTGGTCCCACACCATGTGGACGCCGAGATCGGACGGGATCGAGTCGAACCCGCAGGCGTGGACGATCCGCGCGTGCGAAGCCTTCGCGGCCTCGTCGTTCGCGTCGATCGACGCGCGCATGAAGGGGACCTCACCGGTGAGGTCGCAGTAGTGCGTGCCGCTCCGCGCGCAGGCGGCGACGAGCTTCGCGCCGTACTTCAGGTACGGGCCCACCGTCGTGCAGACGACCTTCGTCTGCGGAACGAGCGCGGCGAGCGACGCTTCGTCGTTCGCATCGGCGACGAGGATCGGCAGGTCGGCGGCGTGCGAGGCGAGCGAGCCGAGGTCACGCCGGACCGACTCGAGCTTCTCGCGGCTCCGGCCGGCAAGCGCCCACCTCAGATCGCGCGGTCCGGACTCGGCGAGGTACTCGGCGACGAGCCGTCCCGTGAAACCGGTCGCGCCGAAGAGGACGATGTCGAAGCGTCGGTCCGTCATGGGGACCGAGTCATAGCGCGAATGGCGGCGCTCAGGTCGCGTAGCGGGCCGCGGCGCGGGCGAGCACGGCCCCGACCTCGCGCGCGAGCTCCGCAGGTTCGACGACGCGCGCGGCGTCTCCGAACGCGAGCACCCACGACGCGATCGCCTGCGCGCTCACGAGCGGCACCGAGACGCGGATGCGTCCGTCGGGCGCGGTGAAGTTCTTCTGCTGCGGATGCAGTCTGCGGCTCCGGACCTCGTCCGCGACGCGCGCGTCGAATTCGACGAGCGCACGCGCGCGCGGCGGTGGTGCGATCCCGAACTCGCCGTGGACGTACGCGCTCACGTCGAAGTCGGACGGGAGCGTGAAGCGCTCCGTCTCGCTCGTGCGAACCTCGGTCATCGACTCGAAGGGAACGATCTCGACCTCGCCTGCGCCCTTCTTCGCGCCGAGGAGCACGATTGCTCCGCGGTGGACGACCATCGCGTAGGGCAGGAACGTGACGCGCTCGGGGCGGGGCTCGCCCGCGCGCGACCGCGGCCGATAGCGGAGGACGCGGAGGTCGGCGACCGCGCGGAACAGCTCGTCGAGATCCTCGCCGCGGGCGCTGTAGCTCCGCGGCGCGTGCGGGAGCACGAAGAAGCGCGACTCGAGCTGGTTCTCGCCCGAGATCTCGGACTTGCCGGCCGCGCGGAACGGCGTCTGCGCGAGCTTCTCGATGTGACCGAGCGCGATGTCGAGCTCGTCGTAGAGCGCCGACCCGCGGAGCACTTCGAGCGCCTGGCGCGACGCGAGGATCGCGTACGCCTGCGCGCGCCGGAGCGGAACCGCACGACCGCGCTCGCTCGGCTTGATGCGCCAGACGTGGGCGCCGCCCGGCGTCGTCGCGATCGACTCGAGCTCGGTCGAGGTCTGGAGCGCTTCGAGGTAGCGGCGCACCGACCGCTGCGTGATGCGCAGCGTGGACGCGATCTGTTCGAGCGTGAGGCCGCGCGGCTCGCTCTCGAGCAGGTCCTTCAGCCGGTCGATCCGGTGGTGCTGCGTGAAGTGGCCGGCAGGACGACCGGGGCCCTTGCGCGCCTTCGGGATGCGGGACGGGAAGGTGGACGCCATGATTCGCGACGGCGGACCTCGGGAGGGCTACGCGGTCGTGGAAGGCGCGTCAACGGGGCCGAGCGCGCCCTCCGCCCACGCGAGCACGTCGGCGAAGCGCCGCTCGGCGAGCGTGCCGAAGAGCGGGTGGCGCGAGAGCTTCGCCTGCGTCGTCGCCGGGCTCGTCAGCCCGCACAGGAACCGGGCAGCCTGGCGCGGATGACGGAGCGCGCGCGGGTGCGCGGAAGCGAGCGCGGTGAACGCGCCCACGTCGAACGCGGCGGCGACGGGGCCGTCGCGGCGCGGGGCGCGGAATGTCTGCGGTCGGCCTTCGCGGCAGAAGGTGCAGTGGCCGCACGGGGCGGGGAGCTCCTCGCCGAAGTGGCGCGCCATGACCGCGCTCTGACACTCGCCGGCGGTGACGAGATCGAGCACCTGCTGGATGCGCCCCATCTCCGCGCGCTCGCGCGCGATGAACCGCTCGAGGAGCTCGCGCACGAGGCGCGGCGCGTCCTCCGGGGGCGCGAGGCGCGTGAAGCGATGGCGGAGATCGCTCGGCCGGAGCTCGGCGTACCCGTGCTGTTCGAGGTACTCGAGCGCGCGGAGGACGCGCTCGCGCGGCTGCGCGAGCGTCTCGGCCGCGACGGACGGGTCGAGCGCATACCAGGTGCGCCCCTTCTTCGCGACCCGTGGTGAGAGGACGTCTTCGAGGAACTGCGAAGACGTCCTGGGCAGCGCGCCGAGGATGTCGACGAGGGGCCGGAGCAGCTTCACTTCGTAGCCCGCGTAGCGCGGCGTCGCCTGCCGGAGCGCGCCGCCGAGCTCGAGATAGGTGAGCGCGGTCCGGAGGACGAGCGGGCGGACGTCGTGTCGTCCCCCGAGCGAAACGAGGCCCACCTCCACCTCCGGCTCGGCGAGGAGCGTCTCGACGATGCCGCGGAGCGCCTCCTCCGTCGGCGTGTCGCCGTACGCGAAGTTCTCGAGCACCGGCACGTCGTCTTCGCACGCCAGCAGCTCGACGATCGCCGTCTCGCCGTCGCGCGCCGCGCGTCCGATCTCCTGCGCGTAGCTCTCGAGGCTCTTCGGCAGGTTGTAGTGGTAGACGTAGCGCACGTCGGCCTTGTCGATGCCCATCCCGAACGCGATCGTGGCGACGACGATGCCGCGGTCGCTCTGCATCCACGCCTCCTGCACGGCGGCGCGCGCCTCCGATTCCATCCCGGCGTGATACGCGGCTGCCGGGAGGCCCGCCTCCGTGAGGTGGGCCGCGAGCTCCTCGGCCGTCTTCTGCAGCGTGACGTAGAGGATCGTCGGTCCCGGCGGTCGCGAGCGGAGCCGCTCGAGCAGCACGGTTTCGCGCTCGGTGGGCCTGACGGGCGTCGTGTGGAGATGAAGGCTCGGACGATGGAACCCCGTGACGACGGCGTGCTCCTCGCGGATGTCGAACGCCTTCGCGACGTCGCGGACGACCGAAGGCGTCGCCGTGGCCGTGAGCGCGAGGACGCGGCCGACGCGGAGAGCGCGCGCCGTCTCGGCGAGCTTCAGGTAGTCGGGCCGGAAGTTGTGCCCCCACTCGGAGATGCAGTGCGCTTCGTCGATCGCGAAGAGGGCGATCCGGAGCTCGTGCAGGAGCGCGACGAAGCGCTCGTTCGCGAACCGCTCCGGCGCGGCGTAGAGGAGCTTGATCTCGCCCGTGCGGAGGCGCTTCTGCGTCGCCTGCGTCTCCTCGAACGAGAGCGACGAGTCGAGGCGAGCGGCCGGGATCCCGCGCGCGGCGAGGAAGTCGATCTGGTCCTTCATCAGTGCGAGCAGCGGCGAGACGACGACGGTGAGCCCGTCGAGGAGGAGGGCCGGCAGCTGGTAGCAGAGCGACTTGCCTCCGCCCGTCGGGAAGACGGCGAGCGCGCTCGCTCCGGAGAGGAGCGCCTCGACGACGCGGCGCTGCCCGGGCCGGAGGTCGCGGAACCCGAAGCGGGCGAGGGCGGGCGCGAGATCGGTCGACGTCACAGCGAACGCGTCCGGAGCTCGGCGCGGTACTTCTTCTTGTACTGGTCGTGACACCCGCGGCACGAGGCGCGCGCCGCTTCGAGATCGCCCGCGCGGGCCGCGCGTGCGCCGTCCTTCGCGATCGAGGCCCAGTTCGTGTAGCCGGCGGGCGCCATCGCGACCATCTTCTCGAGCGCATCGGCGACGGCGGGGGCGTCCTTGTCGAGCATCGGCGGGTTCGCGACCTTCTTCATCCACGACTGGAGCGGGCAGTCGGGTTGGCCCTTGTCGCCGCAGGCGGAGAGGGACGCGGAGCCGGAGGCGGACGGCGACGCGGACGCGGACGCGCCCGCGGGTGCGGGTGCGGGTGCGGGTGCAAGCGCGGCCGGATCGGCTCGAGGAGGCTCGGGCTTCGAGCACCCGAGGACGGACGCGAGGATCACGACGAGCCACACCCGCATGGGCGCTCAGCTTAGCCGAGAGTCGGTGTAACGTGGCGCGCATGCAACGCACGCTCGTGGAGCTGATCGCGGAGAAGCGTGACGGCGGGACGCTCGCCCCGGAGGAGATCCGGCGCATCGTGAGGTCGTACGTGGACGGCTCGTTCGCCGACTACCAGATGGCGGCGTTCCTCATGGCCGTGTTCTTCCGCGGGCTCGACGACGTCGAAACGGTCGCGCTCACCGAAGCGATGCTCCACTCGGGGAGCGTGCTCGACCTCGGCGCCGTGCCGGGGATCAAGGTCGACAAGCATTCGACCGGCGGCGTCGGGGACAAGGTCTCGATCTGCCTCGCGCCGCTCGTCGCTGCCTGCGGCGTGCCGGTTCCGATGGTGAGCGGGCGCGGTCTCGGCCACACCGGCGGTACGCTCGACAAGCTCGAGGCGATCCCGGGGTTCCGAACCGATCTCGCGGCGACGGACTTCGGCCGCATCGTCGCCGAGATCGGCACCTGCATGATCGGGCAGACGAAGGAGATCGCGCCGGCGGACAAGCGGATCTACGCGCTCCGCGACGTCACCGCGACGGTCGAGTCGATCCCGCTCATCGTCGCGTCGATCCTGTCGAAGAAGCTCGCCGAGGGCATCGACGGGCTCGTGCTCGACGTGAAGGTCGGTCGCGGCGCGTTCATGAAGGACGAGCAGCGTGCGCGCGCCCTCGCGGACAAGCTCGTTCGCGTCGGGACGCGGGCGGGCAAGAAGGTCGTCGCGGTGCTGACGCGGATGGATGCGCCGCTCGGGGAGGCGGTCGGCAACGCGAACGAGACGCGCGAGGCGCTCGAGGTCCTCCACGGCAAGGGGCCCGCCGACCTCGTCGAGTGCACGCTCGTCCTCGGCGCCGAGATGCTGGTCCTCGGCGGCAAGGCGAAGGACGTCATCGAAGGCGAGGCGAAGCTCCGCGCCGCGATCGCCGACGGCTCTGCGATCCGCGTGATGGAGAAGATGGTCGCCGCGCAGGGCGGCGACGCGAGCGTCGTCGCGAATCCGGCGAAGCTCGCCCTCGCGTCCGAGGTCGTCGAGATCCGCGCGCCGCGGAGCGGCGTCGTCGCCGACATCGACGCGCTCGCAGTCGGCCTGGCGGGCGTCGCGATGGGCGCGGGGCGCACGCGCGCCGAGCAGGCGGTGGACCCGACCGTCGGGATCCAGCTCGACCGGAAGCCGGGCGCGAAGGTCGCCGCGGGCGACGTCGTCGCGCGCGTCTTCACCCGCACGCGCGAGGCCGGAGAGGCGATCGCCCCGCGCGTCGCCGGTGCCTTCCGTTACGCAGACGTCGCACCCGAGCCCGAGCCGCTCGTCGTCGGCCGCGTCACGGCGTGACGCGAGCGTGACCCAACCGTGACCGTGACCGTGACCCGTGGACGCGCGCGTGGTCACTGGACGTGCCAGCTCGGCCGAAAGCGGCGCGCTTCGCCGGTTTCTCGCTGCGGAACGAACCTCGTATAGGATTTGCGTCGTGCACCGCGTCCCCGTGCAAGGGCGACGTCGCGTGCCGCGTTGGATGATCGACGCGGGGAGCGTCCAAGGAGGGTCGGATGAGGCGTTGGTCGTTGGGTGGGATCGTGCTGGGCGTCGCGTACGTCCTCTCGGCGTGTGGTGGCGCGGCAGGCGAAGGCGTCCGGCCGAAGGACTTCACCGGCAAGGATGCCCTCGGGGGAGGCGCTGCTTCCTGCACGGGCAAGCCCTCCGCGGCGCAGCCCTTCGTCGTCGACCTCGACTCCTCGGCGCGCACCGCGCTCGAGGCGCAGATGAAGAGGAAGGGGGCGGTCGTCGTCGCGTACGACTGCCAGTCGCTCCGCGTGCTCGCGCGCTGCACGGCGCCCGGCTCCGGCTACGAGTACGCCGGCGTCCAGCGCAAAGAGGACGTCGTCCAGCTCAAGAACCAAGGCGAGCTCACGGCGAACCTCCCGTTCAGCTCGGGCAAGCTCGGCGCGGAGATCTCGAACGGGCGCACGCTCGACATCGCCACCGTGTCGGTCGGGCAGCGCTCCGTCGTCGCGAGCAAGTTCGATCGCGCGGAGCTCGAGGGAGAGTGCGAAGGCGCCACGCACTACGTCGCGACGGCGACGGTGGGCGCCTTCTCGATGGCGACGGGGTCGGTGGGCAAGGTCGTCGCGGCCGCCGAGCTCTTCAAGATCGGCGCGAGCGGCAAGAGCGAGGCGTCGAAGAACGTCGCGAAGAGCGACGGGCTCTTCGACTCGTGCAAGACGTCGGATCCCGACGCCGACAAGCCGCCGGCGGAGTGCCGCGCGCCGCTGCGCGTGGAGCTCCAGCCCCTGAAGGGCGGACCGGTGGTGGCGTCCAACGACGAGGATGCGGAAGGCAAGAACCCCAAGGACAAGCCCGGCAAGAAGAAGGACAAGGACGACAAGAAAGGGAGCGTCGCGTCGGCCGTCGAGAACCCGTGTCCCGACGGCTTCGTCTTCACGGGCCGGGTCTGCGCCGTCGCAGAGGCCGAGGTCGCACACGTCTGCAACCCGAAGGATCGCGCCGAGTGCAAGGCGCAGTGCGAGAAGGGCAGCGCCGAGTCCTGCTACAACTTCGCGCGCCGCATGCCGAAGTCGACGTCTTCGGGCGAACAAGCGGCGGCGTACAAGAAGGCGTGCGAGCTCGGGCACGCCGACGGCTGCGGCGCGCAGGCGTTCTATTCGTGGCCGTCGCTCATCGATACGAAGACCGACAAGGAGTACGACGAGCTCTACACCGCCAAGTACGAGCCGCAATGGCGTGAGTCGCTCGCCGCCGCGAAGCTCGGCTGCGCGATGGGCAGCGCGGAGAGCTGCGAGACACTCGGCGACACGCTCGACATGAGCGTCGAATTCCCGAACTTCAAGGACGAAGCCGCCTCGCACCGCGCCTACGAGCGCTCGTGCAAGCTCGGGAACGCGATGGCGTGCGGGACGGCCGCCGGTAACCTCCGTCAAGGCTACGGCGTGAAGAAGGACTTCGCGAAGGCGCTCGCTCTCCTCGAGCGCTCGTGCGACGGCGGGCTCGTCGACAACTGCATCGATCTCGCCGACGTCCTCCACGAGGGCTACGATGGCTCGCCGAAGGACGAGGCGCGTGCGTTCGAGATCGCCTCGCGCTACTGCAAGCCGACGACGAGCTGGTCGGGGTGCATGATCGCGGCCGAGTCGGCAAAGGCGATCAAGAAGGACGACAAGGTCGTCTTCGAGCTCTACAAGTCCGAGTGCGAGCACGGATCTTGGAACGGCTGCGAAGCGCTCGCGGAGCTCTACGCGACGGGCAAGGGGACACCGAAGGACGTGAACAAGGCGAAGGAGATCTGGAAGAAGGGCTGCGAGGAGTACGAGGACGCCGACTCGTGCAAGAAGCTCGGCAAGGCCCCCGCTCCGGCGGCGAAGGCCGCGACGCCGAAGAAGAGCGCGGCGACGAAGCCGGCCCCGAAGAAGAAGTAGGTCAGCGGAAGGACGGCAGCGCCGAGGCGAGGCGGCTCGCCTCGGCCGCCGCGAAGACGAGCAGGCCCGCGAGGACGGCGAGCGGCACGCCTCCGAGCTTCGCGGCGCCTTCGGCCTGGACGAAGCGACGCGCGCTCCGGACGAGCACGTCGATCCCGCCGAGCAGCATCGCGAGCGGCGCGAGCCACGGGACGAGGAGCGCGCCGTCGGGCGGCGGACCGTGCTCGCCCGACGATGCGAGCGTGACGGTCACCATCGCGAGCGCGAGCAGCATGACGACGGCCGCGGCACCGACGAGCATCCACGAGCGCGTGCGCGCACGGACGCCGACGTAGCCGATCGCGATCGCGAGGACGAGCGACGTGAGAGCGACCGCGCCGCTCGCCGGCACCGACGTGCCGTCGAACGCGGAAGGCAGGAGAGAGGTGGGGCTCGTGCCGGACGGACGGTGGACGAATCGGAGGAGCGCCGCGGCCGTGCCGCCGAAGACGACGAGCGCGGCGATCGGACCGCCGATCCGCGACGCGAGCGAAGGTCCGCCGTCGACGTGCTCCCGCTTCGGATCGAGCCTCCGGTACGTGACGTCGAGCCCCGACGACGACGCCCGTGGCTTCGAAGGGCCGTCGAGCGAGACGCCGCCGTGACCACCAGGGCGCGCCGGGCTCGGCGCATCGAACGGCCGCGTGATGTCGCGCTCGATCTCCATCCCGAGCCCGTCGTCGTCGTCGAACGACGACGCAGGCTGCACGCGGGCAGGTCCGGAGACGGGCGAAGCCGTCCTCGCCGCGCCCGACACCGCCGGCCTCGCCGGCACGTCGAGGTCGGGCACGTCGGGGCTCGCCGCGGTCGCGCGTTTGTCCTCTGCCACCATCGCAGAGGATAGCGCCCTTCCACGAAGCCGGCGTTACTTGCGTCGCGCGCCGGCCTCGGCGGTCACTTCAGTCGCGCGCCGGCTTCGCCGGCGACCACCGTCGCGAGCTGGAGCGCTTCGCTCGGACCCGTCGCGAGGAGCATTCCATGCGACACGAGCCCCTTGCCGAAGTCGCGCGGCGCGAGGTTGGCGACGACGACGACCTTTCGACCGACGAGCGCCTCCGGCGTGAACGAGAGGGCGAGACCCGCCACGATCTGCCGCGGCTCCGCTTCGCCGACATCGACCGTGAGGCGAAGCAGCTTGTCCTTCTTCGGCACCTTCTCGCACGTCTTCACCACGCCGACCCGGAGGTCGACCTTGGCGAAGTCGTCGTAGGTGATCGTCGAAGGCGCCGAGGCCGCTGCCTCCGGCTTCGCGGCCGGGGGCGCGGGCTTCTCGGTCTCTGCCGAGGGGGCCGGCTCGATCTTCGGGACGAGCCGGTCCAAGAGCTCCTTCTCGGCCTTCTCGTCGTACGTCGGGAAGAGCGGCCCGGAGGGTGCGAGCGTAGCGCCGGCGGTGAGCGCCGAGCCGAGCTCCTTCGGGAAGAGGTCCTTGTCCGTCGCCGGCGAGACCGGCGGAAGGCCGAGCTGTGCCCGCATCGCGTCGCTCTTCTTCGGCATCGCCGGCCAGATCGCGACCGAGAGCACCGCGAGGACCTCGAGGAGCACGGCGAGGTGCGTGTGGGCACGCGCCGGATCGGTCTTCACCGCCGCCCACGGCGCCGCGCGATCGACGTACTGGTTCGCGGCCGAGCTGATCGCCCACGTCGCCTCGAGCGCGCGATGCGGCTCGAGACCTTCCCACGCGGCGCGCGTCGTCGCGAGGCTGTCTCTCACCTTGGCGAAGAGCTCGTCCTCGAGCGGCGTCTTCGGTCCCATCGCCGGGACCTTGCCCTCGGCGAGCTTCGCGCAGAGGCCGAGGGTGCGGGAGAGCAGGTTGCCGAGGTTCTTCCCGAGGTCGGCGTTGTACCGCTCGACGAGCGCGGCGTGATCGAAGTCGCCGTCCTGTCCGAACGCGATCGCGCGGAGGAGGTGGTAGCGGAGGACGTCGGGCCCGAGCTCGCCGGCGATCTTCAGCGGATCGACCGCGTTGCGGAGCGTCTTCGACATCTTCTGACCGTCGATCGTCAGGAACCCGTGCGCGAAGACGGCTTCGGGGATCTCCTCTTCCTTGTATCCTGCACTCAAGAGGAACGCGGGCCAGAAGATCGCGTGGAACCGGAGGATGTCCTTGCCGACGAGGTGGAGCACCTTCGCGTTCGGTGACCAGAACCGCGCGAGCTCGCCCTGGCCGAGCGCGCTGCGATAGTTCGAGAGCGCGTCGAACCACACGTACATGACGTGCTTCGGGTTGCCCGGGACGGGGATGCCCCAGCTGAAGCTCGTACGCGAGCAGGAGAGGTCCTTGAGCCCGCTCTGGACGAACGAGAGCACCTCGTTGCGGCGCGTCTCGGGCTGGATGAACGAAGGGTGCCGCGCGTAGAAGTCGAGGAGCGGCTTCTCCCATTTCGAGAGCTTGAAGAAGTAGGTCTCCTCCTTCACGCGTTCGACCGGCTTCTTGTGGAGCGGACAGAGATTGCCCGGCTGCTCGAGCTCCTTCTCGGTCTTGAACGCTTCGCAGCCGACGCAGTACCAGTCCTCGTAGTGACCGAGGTAGAGGTCGCCGTTCGCCTCGATCTTCTTCCAGAGGTCCGCGACGAACGCCTCGTGATCGGGATCGGTCGTGCGGATGAAGCGGTCGTAGCCGACGTCGAGCTTCGGCCACGCTTCCTTGAACCGCGCGCTGATCTGGTCGCAGAACGCCTTCGGCGCGAGCCCCATCTCCGCGGCCTGACGCTCGATCTTCTGACCGTGCTCGTCGGTCCCCGTGAGCATGTACGTCTCGTCGCCGACGAGGAGGTGGAACCTCCGGAGGGCATCGGCGACGACCGTGGTGTACGCGGTGCCGAGGTGCGGCACGTCGTTCACGTAGTAGATCGGGGTCGTGACGTAGAAGCGTCCCATCGCGGCGCCAGCCTTAGCACGCCGGCGGCCGCTTGCGGGGGTGAGCTAGCTCAGGCGACCGAGCCGCGTCGCTCGTTGCGCGGGCGGACCGACGGGGTCGCCCCCGGCGTCCGGATCGCGAGCGGCGCCTCGTCGAGCATGCGACGGACGGCCAGCATGAAGGGGCGGTCGATCGCGACGCGGAGCTCGCGCGAGGGAGGCGTCTCCGCCGGCGCCTGGAGGAGCTTGAGGTGGCGCGTGAGCGCGCGGCCCAGACGGCCGCTCGCGTCACGCGCGGCGTTGCCCTCGCGGGGGACGATCGACGCCGGCATCGGCGCGACGAGGACGACTTCCTTCCCGCCCTGCGTGATGCGCGTGGCCTGGTAGAGCGCCGCGCCCTGGCCGGCCGATTCGTGGAACATGAGCGCGCGCCACTCGAGCGGGCTCGTGAGGTCGAACGTCTTCTCGCCGACGGTGAGCGTCGCACGATCGAGCGCGATCGGCGTCCCGCGGCCATCGGAGAGGAACGCGCGCTCGAGGGCCGCGGGCTCTCGGCTCGCGACGTGACGGACGACGGCCGCGCCGCTCGCGCCCGAGAGCGCCGCGTCGTGCGCCACGCCGTCGACGAGATCGAGATCGGCGAGCACGGCGATCCGGGCGAAGAGCTCGTCGTCGGTCTCGGTCCGTTCGTCGATCCGCACGGGGACGTAGCGCGTCTGCGTCCTCGACGTGAACGCGAGCAGCGCGACGGGGCGCCCGAACGAGGCGAGGAGCGTCACGCCGAACGGCTCGTCCCAGCGGACGAGCGGCGTGCTCCCTTCGGCGCCGACGCGCGCGAGCCCTTTCTCGTCCGCCTCGACGACGGTGCCGCTCGCGTGCTGGGGCTTCCGCGCAGGTCGCGCCGCGACACCGAGCGGCAGGAGGGCCAACGTCGCGATCAGCGCGCGGAACGCGGGCGGGAGCGCGCCGTGCGTGGCGAGAGCCGCACCGACGAGGACGAGGCCGATCGCGAGGCCCACGACACGGCTCCACCGCGTGGACGGCTCGGGGGAGCGCGCGACGACGAGATGCCAGCGCTGCAGGTTCGAGAAAGGCCGACGCATTCCGTGTACCTCGAAACGGCGCTATCGAGCGGTGACGACCATTTGGAGGCTAGCACCGAGGTCCGGGGCACGCTCCGGTCAATCGTTCCGGCGACGAAGGGGAGTGCGAGGGCGTGTGATCGCGTGTGACGGGAGCGGCCCCCGTGGCGTGGCGCCCGTCAGGGTGGTAGACACTCGGGCCGCGCTCTTCGTTGGCGTTGCTCGTTCGGAGGTCCTTCATGACGCGCGTTCGCTTCGTCCTCGCAGCTCTCTCGGCCTCCG
The DNA here is from genome assembly GCA_039809485.1 of Polyangiaceae bacterium. GTDB lineage: Bacteria > Myxococcota_A > Polyangia > Polyangiales > Polyangiaceae > Labilithrix. The sequence continues at coordinate 15,856 of JBDHVE010000122.1, forward strand.
CGGTCTCCGCCGGGGCACTCATCGCCGCCTGCGGCGGTGACACCGATGCCCCGGCCGAGGTCGTCGATGCGGGCGTCGAGGCCGCTGCGGTCGTCGACACCGGAGCGCCCGACACGGGCAAGCCCGACACGGGCGCGGGCTGCGACACTTCGGGCGACTTCACGAACGACATCCCCGACGCTGCGCTCGGCGGCGTCTCGACGACGGGCGTGTGCACGCAGTGCCTCCGTCAGAACTGCGGGACGACGATCGACAGCTGCAACAAGGACTGCAACTGCCGCGCTTTCGTCGGCGCCGTCCTGAAGTGCGTCCAGGAAGGCGGCAAGACGGTGGAGCAGTGCGCGCTCTCGTCGAAGGTCTCGCCGACGACGAAGACCCTCCAGATCGCGCAGGGCCTCTCGCCGTGCCTCCAGAAGTGCAACGACCCGTGCGCGGTCGACGAGCTCGCCGACGCCGGCCGCGACGCGCAGTGACGGGGCCGTCCGCGCGCGGCTGACCCCGTCACGCCGGTCAGCTGCGCTGGCGCGCGCGGTGCGTCGCGACCCACGGCGAGAGCCGGGAGCCCGACTCGCCCGTGCGTGCTTCGTTCGCGCCCGTCGCGCGTTCCATCCGCGCGGCGGCGAGGGCGACCGCGACGGCGACCGCTTCCTGATCCTGCTCGGCGACGACCGGGTAGCCGAGGAGCAGCTCCTTGTGCCGCTCGATGAAGCCCGTGTCGTACTGCCCGGCGACGAACTCCGGGTGCTGGAAGAGCTTCTCGTGGAACGCGAGGTTCGTCCGGATCCCGGTGACGACGTACTCCGAGAGCGCGCGGCGCATGCGCGCGACGGCGCGCTCGCGCGTCGGCGCCCACACGCACAGCTTCGAGATGAGCGGATCGTAGAAGCTCGAGATCTCGACGCCCGGGTACGCGCCGCCGTCGTCGCGCACGCCCGGGCCCGCGGGCACCGTGAGGCGCTCGATGCGACCGGGGGAGGGGAGGAAGCCGTTCGACGGATCCTCGGCGTAGACGCGGCACTGGATGGCCGCGCCGCGGGAGACGAGGTCCGCCTGGCCGAAGGCGAGGCGCTCGCCCTGCGCGACGAGCACCATCTCGCGGACGAGATCGAGCCCGCTCACGAGCTCCGTCACCGGGTGCTCGACCTGGAGGCGCGTGTTCATCTCGAGGAAGTAGAAGCTGCCGTCGTCCGCGAGGAGGAACTCGAACGTGCCGGCGCTGTGGTAGCCGACGGCCTTCGCGCCCTGGACCGCGATCGCGCCCATCCGGGCGACGAGCTCGCGCGAAGCCGCCGGCGAAGGCGTCTCCTCGACGACCTTCTGGTTGCGCCGCTGGATCGAGCAGTCGCGCTCGAAGACGTGGACCATGTTGCCTTCGCGATCGCCGAGCACCTGGATCTCGACGTGGCGCGGCTTGATGATCGCCTTCTCGATGTAGACCGTGTCGTCGCCGAAGAACTTCTTCGCCTCCGAGCGCGCGCGCTCCCAGGCGCTCGCCATCTCGCCCTCGTTCGCGACGAGGCGCATGCCCTTGCCACCGCCGCCCGAGGCGGCCTTGAGCATGACGGGGAAGCCGATCTTCTTCGCGGCGGCGGTCGCTTCTTCGGTCGTGTCACACATCGCGCCGGGCACGATCGGCACGCCCGCATCCGCCATCTTGATGCGGGCGGCGGTCTTCGAGCCCATCTGCCGCATCGCGCTCGCGGGCGGTCCGATGAACGTGATGCCGGCGCGCTCGCAGGCGTCGGCGAACTCGGGGTTCTCCGAGAGGAAGCCGTAGCCGGGGTGGATCGCGTCGCAGCCCGCCTTCTTCGCGACGTCGATGACCTTGTCGATCCGGAGATAGCTCTCCGACGCCTGCGCGGGACCGATCGGGTAGGCCTCGTCGGCGACGCGGACGTGGAGCGCCGCGCGATCGACGTCGGAGTAGATGGCGACGGACCGGATCCCCATCTCGTGGAGTGTCCGCGTCACGCGGACGGCGATTTCTCCACGATTCGCGACGAGGACCTTCTTGAAGGCGCGCGGCATGTCGACGCGACGTGTTAGCCGAGCCACGCCGGGGTTGGTAGTCCCCTTGCGTCGGGCGCCGTCCCGGCCGAAGCTCTCGGGATGAACGCGCCGCCGCCGAAGGAAGGCCTGATGCCCGGCGCATCGGGCGCCGAGGAGCTCCTGTTCGCCGGGCATCCGGCCGCGCTTCCGGGGATCGGTGCGCTGCTCCTCGCGATCCTGACGCTCGGGATCTGGGCGCTCGTCGGCTGGATCCGGGCGCGCGGCACCCACTACCGGATCACGAGTCAGCGCGTCGTCATCGAGCGCGGGATCTTCTCGAAGCGGATGGAGCAGATCGATCTCTACCGCGTCGTCGACTACGTCGTGGATCGACCCCTCGGGCAGCGGATGATGGGCACCGGCAACCTCGTCCTCGAGGCGATGGACAAGACGACGCCGGAGCTCCGGATCGAGGGCGTCCACACCGACGTCGTCGCCCTCTACGAGAAGCTCCGCTTCGCCACCGAGCAGGAGAAGCGCCGTCGCGGCGTCCGCGTCGTCGACGCCGAGCACCCGGGCGTCGTCTGATGGCCGAGAAGCGCCCGCGTCCGGGCGAGTCGCTGTCGTTCGACTTCGACGCAGCGAAGGCGGCTCCTCCAGCGTCTCCCCCCGTGCCCGTGCCCGTGCCCGTGCCCGAAAAGCTCGCTCCGTCTCCGCAGCCCGCCCGCCCCGACCCCGAGGTCCTCTCCGTCGCCCAGCTCGGCCGCATCCTCGGCCGCTCGCTCGACAAGGCGTTCCCGTCCGCGGTCTGGGTCGAGGGCGAGGTCTCCGGCGCGCGGCCGGCGCCGAGCGGGCATCTCTACTTCTGTCTGAAGGACGAAGAAGAAGAGGCGAACGTCGACGTCGTCATGTACCGGATGAGCCTCACGCCGCGTGCGCGCACGCTCGTGAAGGACGGGGCGCGCATCCGCGTCCGGTGCAAGCCGACGTGGTGGTCGCCGCGAGGTCGCCTCCAGCTCGTCGCCGACCGCGTCGACCCGACCGGCAAGGGCGCCCTCCTCGAAGCGCTCGAGAAGCTGAAGGCGAAGCTCGCCGCCGAGGGGCTCTTCGCGCCCGAGAAGAAGCGGAAGCTCCCGGTCGAGCCGCGCGTGATCGGCGTCGTCTCGAGCTCCGCGGGCGCCGTCATCCACGACATCTGCAAGGTCGCCTTCCGGCGCGGCGGGGCGCGCATCCTCCTCGCGCCGGCGCAGGTCCAGGGCGCGGGCGCGGCCGAGTCCGTGCGCCGCGGGCTCCGCGCGCTCCAGCGGATCCCCGAAGTCGACGTCATCATCGTCGCGCGCGGCGGTGGCTCGCAGGACGACCTCCTCGCGTTCTGGGACGAAGAGCTCGTCCGCGACGTCGCGGTCTGCCGCGTTCCGGTCGTGAGCGCGGTCGGGCACGAGGTCGACGTGACGCTCGTGGACCACGCGGCCGACGCGCGTGCGGCGACGCCTTCCCAGGCGGCCGAGATGGTCGTCCCCGACGCGCATGCGCGGCGCCGTCTCCTCGAGGAGCGCGTCGCCCGGCTCCGTCGCGCGATCCATGCGCGCGTCCAGGAAGACCGCGTCGCGCACGCGCGGCTCACGAAGGCGTTCCGCGATCCGCGCCTCCTCATCGCGAGCGCGCAGCAGCGCGTCGACGACCGCGTCGCGCGTCTCGGCCGTGCCGTCACGCGGCGGCTCGCGAAGGAGCGCGAGGGCTCTGCGCGTCTCTCGGTCCGGCTCGGTGCGGCACACCCGCGCGAGCGGATCGCGCGCGATCGCGGGCGCGCCCTCGAGCTCCGCGCGCGGCTCGTCGAGCTCGCGCGCGCACGGCTCGCGACCGAGGGCGCGGCCGTCGCGACGGCGACGCGCATGCTCGGCGAGCAGGCGCAGTCCCGCGTCCGCGAGGATCGCGGAGGCCTCGCGCAGCTCGCAGCGCGCCTCGACGCGATGAGCCCGCTCAAGGTCCTCGGGCGCGGCTACGCGATCGCGACGCGCGCGGACGACGGCCGCGCCGTCCGCGACGCACGCGAGGTCGCCCCCGGGGATCGCGTCCGCGTGCGTGTCGCTTCGGGCGCCTTCGTCGCCGACGTCGTCGAGCCCGTGCCCGAGCCGACGCCGTCGCGAAACGAGACGTGACCCGATGAAGCCTCTCCGCTTCGCCGTCGTCGGGACGCCGATCGCTCATTCGAAGAGCCCGGCGATGCACGCCGCGGCGTATCGCGCGCTCGGCCTGCCCCACGTCTACGAGCGGCTCGACACGAGCGAGAGCGAGCTCGCTGCGCGTGTCGAGGCGCTCCGCGCGGGCACGTTCGAGGGCCTCAACGTGACGGTGCCGCACAAGGGCCGCGTCCTGTCGCTCGTCGACGAGATCGATCCGAGCGCGGTCTCCGTCTCGGCGGCGAACACGCTCGTGCGCGTCTCCGGTCACAAGGTGCGCGCGCACAACACGGACGTCCCGGCGCTCGCGTCGGAGCTCGAGCGGCTCCGGCGCAGCCGGTCGCCCGCGTCACCGTCGTTCGAGGGCACGACCGCGCTCGTGCTCGGGAGCGGAGGGGCAGCGCGCGCCGCCGTCGCGGCGGTCGCGTCACTCGGCGTCGCGCGGATCGTCGTCCGCAGCCGGAGCGACGCCGGGGGTCCCGCGCTCGTCCTCGCTGCGAGCGCGCCGCGCAAGCCCGCGCCCGTCGTCACGGCCGAGCGTCTCGCCCCCGACGCGCGCTCCGAAGCCGACACACGGATCGTCGTCCAGGCGACGTCGTGCGGCATGCCCGGTGGTCCGCTCGGAGAAACCGTGTCCGAAGCTGTCGCGTGGGAGAGCCTCCCTCCGGATGCGGTCGCGCTCGACGTCGTGTACGGCGCCGAGACCCCCTTCCTCGCGCGCGCGCGAGCGAGGCGCATCGCCTGCGACGACGGCCTCGGCATGCTCGCTGCCCAGGGCGCGCTCGCCTTCTCGCTCTGGCTCCGGCTGCCTCCGCCGGTCGACACGATGCGTGCGGCATTGAGCTCGCCTACGGGTTTCCACGAATAGGTTTCGGGCCGGGGATGCTCTAGCGTGGCTCGGGTCCTCCGAGGGGAGCGCCGACGATGCGGCCGACGAGCACCGAAGCGGAAGTCGAACCGCGCAAGGCATCCACCGACCCGGTGGACGCCGTCTCCGTCGTTCGCATCGAACAAGCCGAGATGCGCGTCCTCCTCGGGCGCACGGTGCCGAACGCGGTGCTCGCCGCGATCGCCGGCCTCGCACCGACCGCGGAGGGCACGCTCCACGTCCGTGACGAGGCCGGTGTGCCCTGGGCTGCGCGCGTGGCGGTGGACGGAGCGGGTCGCGTCGCCGTCTGTGCTCCCGCGCGTCGGGCCGAGGTCGCCGCCGCGGAGCGCGCGATCCTCGAGGCGACGAACGACGGCGTCTGGGTCGTCGGTCCCGACTTCCGCACGTCGTGGACGAACCGTGCGCTCGAATCGATGCTCGGCTACTCCGCGGAGGAGCTCACGTCGCGGACCCCGGCCGATCTCGCGCATCCGGAGGACGAGGCACACGTCGGCACCGAGCAGGAGAGCCGCCGAGAAGGCGAGAGCACGGTCGGCGAGGTGCGGATGCTCGCGAAGGACGGCAGGACGGTCTGGGTCCTGCACTCGTCGGCGCCGATCCGCGATGTGGACGGCACCTTCCTCGGCGCGATCGCGATCCTGAAGGACGTCACCGAGCACAAGGCGGCGCAGGACCGGGCGCAGGAAGTACATCGCCTGGAGGTCCTCGCGCGTCTGGCGGGGGGGATCGCGCACGACTTCAACAACCTGCTCACCGCCGTCGTCACCGGCGCCGAGATGCTGTCGGCCGAGCTGCCGCCGTCGAGCGCTGCGAGCGAGACGGTCGACACGATCCGCAGCGCGGGTCAACGTGCGGCGGTCCTCTGTCGGCAGCTCCTCGGCCTCTCCGGGCGCGGTCGCTTCTCGCTCGCGCCCGTCGACCCGTTCGTCGCCGCGTCCGACGCCGTGCGGGCGCTGCGTCCGTCGCTCGACGCGCGGCACAGGGTGACGATCGCACGCGGCGACGACTGCCCCGCGGTCGCCGCGGACGAGGCGCAGCTGCAGCAGCTCGTGACGAACCTGATCTTGAATGCGAGCGAAGCGATCGGCCCGCGCGCGGGCACGATCCGCGTCACGGTCGAACGCGTCGTCGCCCCGTCCGCGATGCTGGCGGAGGCCCACCTGTCACCGGAGCTCCCGGCGGGGCCCTACGCGTGCATCTCCGTCTCGGACGACGGCCCGGGGCTCGCCGACGAGGTGCGGGGCCGCCTCTTCGAGCCGTTCGTCACGACACGCACGGCGGGACGCGGCCTCGGCCTCGCCGCCGTGCTCGGGATCGTGCGCGGCCATCGCGGCGCCGTGCGCGTGGACACCGACAGCGGCCGCGGCACGACCTTCGAGGTGCTGCTGCCGGTCGCCGCGTCCCCGGTCGCGAAGCGGTCGCGACCGCCGCACCAGGCACGGGACGGCGAAGGCCGCCTCGTGCTCGTCGTCGACGACGAGCCGATGGTCCGCGCTGCAGCGTGCCGCGCCCTCGTGTCACGCGGGTTCCGCACGCTCGACGCGGAAGACGGCATCTCCGGTATCGAAGTGTTCCGCGCGAACGCCGAACGGATCGACGCCGTCCTGCTCGACCTCAGCATGCCGAACGTGGACGGCGTCGAGACGCTGGTGCGGATCCGCGAGATCCGGCCGGGGACGCCGGCCGTGATCATGAGCGGCTACTCGGAAGACGAGACCGCTGCCCGCTTCGTGGGTGTGGGCCTCGCGACCTTCGTCGCGAAGCCCTTCACCCCCGATCAGCTGGTCCAGCGGCTGAAGAGCGCGCTCGGCGCTCCGCTCATTCGCACTTGAAGGTGCCGACGAGCTTCTTCTGGGCCGCGTCGTAGTACTGGCCCGTCGTGAGGTTCGAGAGCGACTTGCCGGTGTTCGGGTCGATCGCGATGCACCAGACGGACGTGTCGACCGGCGTCTCGCCCGTCTTCGTGTCGTAGTCCATCGCGCTGAACGTGCCGTTCAAGTTGATCTTCTCACCCGCGGCGAGACGCTTGACCGTCGAGACGTAGCTCGTCGGGCCGACGTTGATCCCTTCGGTACCGGAGAGGATGCTCGGGACGTTGTCGACGAGCGCCTTCGCGTCGATCGCGCCCTTCGACGCGGCGGCGGCCATGACGTAGGCTGTCATGTACGTCATGTCGTAGAGCTCGCGGACGCCGTCGACGAGCTGCGCGTTCGGGTACGCCGCCTTGAACCGCAGGTTGAAGAAGTCCTGCGAGAGGGCGGTGATGCGGCCCGGGACGAGGCCGCGGACGCGCTTGAGGAAGCTCGTCTTCTGTGCGGCGTCCGTGATGGAGTCGACGTAGGTCGTCATCGAGATCGAGCGGAGACCCCGCGCGCCGATCCAGTACGGACGCTGCGCTTCGGGCACCGCGTTCGCCTGGTAGCTCGCCTCGAGCGGCTGCATGAACTCCGTCACGCCCTCGTCGGACGCGACGATGATGATGACGTCCGGCGCGAACGCGAGGAGCTTGTCGCGCACGGTCTGCTTCGCCTCGCCGGCGCCGACGCCGTCGACGAACTGGAACGTGACGTCGAGGACGTCGTCACGCTGCGTGCCGGTGTACGGCGTGCCGTTCACGTTGAGCCCCTGCGCGCGGAGCGCGGCGCCGAAGGGCTGACCGAAGGGGTCGTTCTTCAGGACGATCGCGACCTTGAGGGTCGCCTTCGCGCGCGCCGCCTTCAGGTCCGTCTCGAGCTGGCCGTAGAGGCTCCGGGCGGCCTCGGCCTCGACGGCGAGGTTCTCGGAGCCACGCCACATGAGGCGGTAGCCGTCGGGCTGGAAGCCGTCGGCCGGGATGTTCACGAGCGCGGGGCTCGACGCACGCGACGCGAACACCATCGTCTTGTACTGCGGGATGACCCACTGCCCGAGCGCGATGCCGTCGCCGCTCGTCGCGCCCCCGAAGATCACCGGGACCTTCAGGTCGTTCGCGAGGTGCGTCCAGCTCTGCTGCCGCGGGCTCGGCCCGGCGTCGGCCGGCAGCGTGTACGTGCCGCCGTCGACGAAGAAGTTGGTCTCGTCGCACGCGACGAAGGCGAGCTTCTTGGCCGGCTTGCAGGCGTCGCTGGACGGGATGCCGCCGAGCTTGTTGATCTCGTCGACGGCGAACTTCATGACGTCGTTGCACTGGTCGCCGGGTGCCTTGTTGGGGCCGCGGTTCGCGTGCGACGAGCCGATGACGACGACGTTGTCGTCGTCGATCGGGCCGTACGCGAGCGGGCAGTCCGACGTCTTCAGCTTGACGCACTTGCCCTCGACGCAGACGGCGGGCTCACCGGCCTGCGCGGTGCACGCGCTGTTCGTACATGCCGGCTTCTGGACCGGGGGGCAGTTCGGGCCGGCGTCGATCTCCGTCGACGTGTCGGTCTGCGCGTCGGGTGTGTTGTTCGTCGTGTTGACCTGCGTCTCGTCGTCGTCGGAGCATGCCGCGACGATCAATGCGCTCGACGCGAGCAGCGTGCAGGTCACAAGGCCAAGGAATGCCGTTCGATGAAACCCCATCGTCCACCCCTCCTGATTGTTGGTCGGAGCGATCGCCGGTATCGGCGCCCCTCGCCCCGCCCCCTCCCCCGTGGCAACTACGAAACGTAACGGTGGGTGCAATGCGACCGCAAGTTCTGCGTGACGCTAAGTCATCGATTTGTGAGGGGTTTAGCGACAGTCACACGCACCGTGCAAAGATGGCGCGTTACCTTTCTGGACGCGTGGCCTGGCCAAGAAATCGTTGGTGTTTTGCGACTATTGCGGCAATGGGTTGCCCATGACGGAGCGCGACCGTAGCAGCCGGGCGAGCGAGCGGATCCGGAAGGTCGGCGCGAAAAACCTGCAGCGACTCGGGTACCGCCGGATCGTCCAGCTGCTCGTCTATCTCGTGATCATCCCGGCGGCGTTGCTGCTCTCGCTCGGGATCATCCTGATGTTCCTCGAAGAGCGCATCAACCTGCTCTTCGGCATCCTCACGGTGAGCTTCGTCGCGGTCGTCGTCACGGGCGTCGTGCTCACGCTCGTCTTCGTCCGCCGCGAGGCGAACCTGTCCGAGCTCCAGGCCGACTTCGTCTCGAAGGTGAGCCACGAGCTGCGGACGCCGCTCACCGCGATCCGCCTCTTCGCCGAGACGATCGAGCGCGCCGAGACGGACCCGGAGATGCGCCGCAAGTGCGTCGAGATGCTGACGTCCGAGTCCGAGCGCCTCTCGCGGCTGATCGAGCGCCTCCTCGACTGGGGACGCATGGAAGCCGGTCGCAAGATCTACGAGCTCCGTCCGGAGAAGGTGGAGAACATCGTCGAGGACGTCGTCCGCGCGTTCACTCCGCAGCGGGACCTCACGGAAGGCCTGTCCTTCGACGTCGAGGTCGCGCCGAACGTCCCCGAGGTGATGGTCGACCGGCACGCGATGGTCGACGCGGTCGTGAACCTGCTCTCGAACGCGACGAAGTACGGCGGCTCGCCGCCGGTCGTGCGGATGCGCGTGTTCGTCTCGGCGAAGGGCAACGTCAGCTTCTCGGTCCAGGACAACGGCGGCGGCATCCCACTGCCCGAGCAGCGCCGCATCTTCGAGAAGTTCTATCGGATCGACGACCGCCTCTCGCGGACGAAGGAAGGCTCCGGCCTCGGCCTCGCGATCGTGAAGCACGTCGCACGCGCGCACGGCGCGCGCGTCACCGTCGAGTCGGAGCCGAAGAAGGGGAGCACGTTCACGATCGTGCTCCCGGGCACGCTCGTCGTCGACGCGGAGGCGGAGTCGACCTGAACGCGACTCAGAGGAGCCCGAGCTCGCGGAGGCGCGTCTCGAGAAACCCCTGCGCGGTCGTCTTCGCGAACTTCGGCGGATGCGCTTCGTCGGTGCAGAACGGCTGCACCTCGAGCGGGCACGTCGGGTACGGGTGCACGAAGAACGGCATCGAGTAACGGACGACGTCCTCCGCGTCCGACGCCGGGTTCACGACTCGGTGGGTGACGGAAGGGAGCACGCCGTTCGTGAGGAGCTGCATCATGTCGCCGGTGTCGACGACGATGTGCCCGGGCGGCGCCGCGACCGGCAACCACGTCCCGTCGCGCGTGAGGATCTCGAGCCCGGCCGACGTGCTCTCGCAAAGAAGGGTGATGAGATTGATGTCCTCGTGCTCGGCCGCGCGCACCCCGCCCGGGATGAACGCGTCCTTCAGCGGCGGGTAGTGGATGAGGCGCAGGATCGAGTTCCCGCCGGCGATCATCTTCGCGAAGGTGTCCTTCGGCGCCCCGAACACCTCGGCCAGCGCCTCGAGCATCGTCCGCGCAGCGTCTTCGAGCCGGGCGAAGAGCTCGCGCGTGACGCCTTCGAACTCCGGGACCTCGGTCGGAAATGCGTTCGCGCCGCCTGGTCCGAGCGACGGGATCTCGCGGCCGACGTGGAAGAACTCCTTCAGGTCGCCGACCTTCCTGTCCTTCGCGTGCTCGGCGCCGAAGCCGACGTAGCCGCGGTTGCCGCCGCTGCCCTCGACGACGTACTTCCGCTTCGTGCCCTCCGGCAGCGCGAAGAACTTCGCGATCGTCGCGTAGGCGGCGCGGATGTTCTCGGTCGGGACGCCGTGGTCGGTCACCGAGACGAACCCGAACGTCCGCAGCGCGTCGCCGAACGTCTTCACGAAACGTTCGCGCTCGCTGGGCGTTCCACGCACGTAGTCGGCGAGGGAGACGACGGGGATGCTCTGGCTCATGAAAACGTCCTGGGCTCGTGCCCCCCACCCGCGATTCTACACGCCGCATCCGGGCGGCGCGGCCGAAACACTGGCGCGAGGCCGCGCCTTCGCGCTAAACGCGCTGTCGTCGTGATGGAAGGCAGGCGCAAGGAGGGCTCCGGCAAGCGGGTGCTCGTCGTCGAGGACGACGCCAGCATCGCCCTCGGCCTGCGCATGAACCTCGAGAACGAGGGCTACGAGGTCACGGTCGCCGGCGACGGCGAGCTCGCGATGGACATCGTCCGTGGCGAGGCGCCCGACCTCGTCCTGCTCGACGTGATGCTGCCGAAGAAGAACGGCCTCGAGGTCCTCCACACGCTCCGCGGCGAAGGTCACGCGATGCCGGTCATCATCCTCTCCGCGAAGTCGGGGGAGATGGACAAGGTCGCCGGCCTCGAGCTCGGCGCGGAGGACTATGTCGCGAAGCCCTTCAGCCTCGCCGAGCTCCTCGCCCGCGTCCGGGCCGCGCTCCGCCGCGCCGTGCCGCAAGCCGCGCCGCCGCGACCGCGCGTCGTGTTCGGCGACGTCGAGATCGACGTCTCCGGCCGGAACGTCCGCCGCGCCGGCAAACCGGTCGAGATGACGGCGACCGAGTTCGACGTGCTCATGTGTCTCGTCGGCGAGCGGGGCCGCGTGCTCTCGCGCGAGGACATCTTCCGCCGCGTCCGCGGCCCGAACCACCACGGCACGCCTCGCACCGTGGACAACTTCATCCAGCAGCTCCGCGCCAAGCTGGAGGCGGATCCGCAGGAGCCCGCCTTCATCCAGACCGTGCGCGGCGTCGGCTATCGCTTCGACGGGTGACCCATGGACCACAACCTCCTCCGGCAGTACCTCTCCACGGTCTACGATCTCCCGACGGGAAGCGGCCCGCTGCGCGTCTCGCTCGACGGTGACGTCGTGCAGGACGTCGCGACGCTCCCGGACCTCCTCCGGAGCCCGTTCGCGATCCTCACCGCGTTCAACCCGCGTTCGATGCTCCTCCCGCGCAAAGTGAACGACGGGCGCCACTCGGTGCTCCGCGATCTCCTCGTCCTCGGCTGCTACCGCGTCGAGCAGTGCGTCGGCTACGAGGACGACCCGGAGGGCACGTGGCGCGAGCCGTCCTGGCTCGTCCACGGGATGGATCGCGACGAGGCGGTGTCCTTCGGTCGCGTCTTCCGCCAGAACACGATCGTCGTGAACCGGAACGGCCGGCCCGAGCTCATCGTGACGGATCCGACCTGCGACGAGATCGGCCGCTCGTTCGTGGGCAACTGGCGCGTCCGGACGTAGAACGCTCACACTCCGGCACTGGGGTGCTCGCGGGGACGGGGCCGGGGTGGAGGCTCGGCTCCCTCCGCAGGGGCGCGGTCTTCTGGCCTGTGACGTCGTTTCGGCGGGTCCTCCCCCCCGAACCAACCGATTCCACCCCGTCCCCTTCGTCGCGGCTGTGGGGGCCTACGTTCCCGCTCGTCGCGAACCGCTCTCGTCTCGATGCGTGGTGCGCGCCTAGTCCTTCGCGCAGCGGAAGCCCGTCATCCGGAGGCGGAAGTTGCCCGGATGGTGGACGCGGTTCGTGCTCCGGAGCCCGCCCGCCGCGTAGTTGTAGGCGCCCCCGCGGATCGCCTTTTCGCAGACGGAGGGAATGGGGTTCGACCCCGTGAAGCCCTGCTTCTTCTCCGCACGGAGCTTGTCCTGCGCGGCGCGGATCTCGTCGCACGAGCCGGGACGGCCTTCGTTCGCGCTCGGGCGCGTGTACGCGAAGGGGTCGTAGTCGTCCTCCATCCACTCCCAGACGTTGCCCGCGAGGTCGTCGTGCCCGTAGGGGCCGCGTCCGTTCGGCCGCGAGCCGACCTCGTCGGTGAAGTTGGTCTCGTAGACGGCGCGTTCCTTCGAAGGCGCCTCGTTCCCCCACGGGAACCGTCGTGCGTCGTCGCCGCGGACGGCGCGCTCGAACTCCGCCTCGCGCGGGAGCCGCTTGCCGACGTACGTGCAGTATGCACGTGCGTCGTACCAGGACACGCCGATGATCGGCTTCTTCGGCGCGCGGAAGGCGCCGCCGAACGTGGCGAGGATCTCCGGGTCGGCCGGCTTGCACGCGCTCGCCGCGACGCACGCCTCGTAGGCCGCCTGGGTGACCTCGGTGCGATCGAGCCAGAAACCCTTCAAGGTGACCTGGTGGGCGGGGCGCTCGTCGCCTTCGCCGCCCGCGTCGGTTCCCATCGTGAAGGTGCCGCCGGGAACCCAGAGCATGCC
>JBDHVE010000123.1:0-28761 GCA_039809485.1 Polyangiaceae bacterium
AGCGTCCCCGGCGGGAACGGCGTCGGCGTCTTGACGAAGATGCCGCCCTTGCTGACGTCGTGCGAGTGGTTCTCGATGAACTCGTCGACCGTGGCGCTCTTGTAACGAACGTTGAGGCTGACGACCTTCGCGCGCTTGTCCTTACGCGTGTCCTGGCTCATTCGGTCTCCGGTGCGCGCCTCTCGTGCGACACCCATCCTAGCCGAGCGCCGTCGCGAATGGCCAACTGGTCGACCAGACCCGCCGTCCGCCTCCGACCTCGACCCGTCATGATAAGGTGGGGGCCGCCTCATGCCCCCGCCTCCCCAGCCGCGGTCGGCTGTGTCTGCGCAGGCCGCACACTTCCGCGCGCACCCGCGTCGGTCCGTGCGGATCGAGGTCGAGCTGCAGCTCGGCCGCGCGCGGCTCTCGAGCCGGGCGACGGTCGTCGACATCTCGCTCGCCGGCGCAGGGCTCGAGATCGACGAGCCGCTCGTCGCGGGAGAGCGACTCTCGGTCGCGATCTCGACGCCGACGCTCTGGGATCCGCTCGTGGTGCCTGCCGTCGTGGCGTGGGCGCGCGCGGGCGAAGGCCGCGCCCGGGCACGCGCAGGCGTCGCGTTCGAGCACGAGAGCCCGGAGAGCGTCTTCGCGACGTGGGAGATGCTCTCCGCGCTCGTGTTCGACTGAGACTCAGGCCTTCGCCTTCGCCTTCGCCTTCGCCTTCTTGTTGGGCAGGTCGAATTTCACCGTGGCGACGAGCTTCTTCTTCCGCTTGTCGACCTCGCGCTGGAGGTTCTTCACCGCGGTCTCGCGCGCGTCGTAGAGGCGGCGCGGCGTACGGTGCACGCGCGGGTCCGAAAGGAGCGCGTAGGTGAGCCACGGGAAGACCGCCGTGACGTCGCAGTGCACGTACATCGAGCCGTACTGCACGCTCTCGGCCGAGACCTTGCCCCACGTGTGGCCCTCGCCGGCGGGGCACGAGCTGAGCGCGCCGTTGTCGACCGGGTCGACGCAGAACTGCACGTCGAAGTCGAAGCCGTGCGTCGGGACGCCGAGGATCTGATCGAGGAGCGGCTCGCCCTGGAGCGTGTAGTTCTTCGGCACGCCGCCGCCGAGGATCCAGATCGCCATCTTCTTCTTCAGGGTGCCGAAGCAGTGGTACTGCATCGCGCCCATCTCGAAGACGTCGTCGTTGACGTCGATCTCGAGCTTGAAGTCGCTGCCGTAGAGGCGCTTCAGCTTCACGATGTTGAGGAAGATCGATCCGTCCTGGACCGCACCGACGAAGATCGGGACACCGTAGCGGTAGCAGGTCGAGAGGAGGCAGGGGGCCTTGATCCCGAGCGCCTCTTCCATCGCCGCGATGTCCTTGCCGAGCAGCCAGTGGAGCTCGGTGGTCGTCATCTTCTTCTGGTACTCGGGCTTCATCAGCAGCGCGCTGAAGAGCTTGTCCGTCTCGAGGAGCGTCTCCTCCCAGAAGCCGAGGTCGTAGATGCGGATGATGCGCGCGAGGCGGTACTGGAGGTCGCCTGCGTTCGGGTCGATCTCGCGGATCCGGTGGCCGATCACGCGGTGCGCGTCGTGATAGAGGTTCGCGCCCGTCGTCGTGAGGCAGTCGACGAGCCCGCGCTCGATCAGCGGGATGACGCACGACTGGTGGAGGCCGGCCGGCGTCATCGCCCCGGACATCGTCATGAACGTGCAGCAGTCGTCCTTCGACGCGCGCTGCATCAGCTCGAACGCGGTGCGCTCCTGGCGACCGACGTACGCGTTGAACATGTTCGCGATGATGTCGGCTGGGCGCTCCTTCCCGGTGATCCCCACGGGGTGGACGTTCTTGGACCTGTCGAAGCCCTTGCGGAGGTTCGCCTTGTTCGTGCTCGCCATGATTCGGAGCCGGGTTTTCGAGGTGATCGTCCGCTGCGTCAAGCACGACGGCGCTCCTCGTTCGCTGTCCGGCTTGCACGCGGGACGCGCGCGCGCCATTCATCAGGGATGACGCTCGCCGAACGAAGCCCCAGCGCGCGTGCCTCGTGGCCGGCGACGTTCGAGCAGCTCGCACGGCAGTCCGACGACGCGATCGACGTCCTCCAGGGAGCGCTCCTCGTCGCGAAGGACGTCTATCCGTCGCTCGACGTGCCCGCGGTCGTGGCGGAGGTCGACGAGCTCGCGGCCCCGCTCGGCGACCTCGGCCGTGCTCCACGGGCGGCGCAGATCGCGGCCGTGAGCGGGCGGTTCGCGGAGCTCGGCTTCCGCGGCAACGCCGAGGACTACTACGACCCGAAGAACAGCCTCCTGCCGGACGTCCTCGAGCGGCGCCTCGGGATCCCGATCACGCTCTCCATCGTGTGGTGCGCGCTCGCGGAGCGCGCCGGCGTCCTCGCCCACGGCGTGGCGTTCCCGGGGCACTTCGTCGTGCGCGTCGACTCCGCCGCCGACGTCGAACGCGGGTCGTCGTCCGACTTCGTCCTCGTCGACCCGTTCGAAGGCGGCAAGGTCCTCGACGAGGCGGCGCAGGCGGCGCTCCTCCGGCGGACCCTCGGCGCCGGCGCGCAGCTCCATCCCTCGCTGCTCTCGCCTGCGTCCCCCCGCGCGGTCCTCGTGCGGCTCCTCTCGAACCTGAAGGCGATCTACGCGAGCCGCGGGGACCACGGGCGCGCGTTCGTCGCGATCGACCGCATCCTCTCGCTCCAGCCCGACTCCGCGCGGATCCTCCGCGAGCGCGCCGGCGTGAGCCTCCGGCTCGGCGCGCATGAAGTGGCGCGCGCCGACCTCGCGCGCGTGCTCGTCCTCGAGCCGCAGGCGCCGGACGTCCCCGCGATCAAGAAGCAGCTGGCGGCGCTCGCGACGTCGGCCCCGGCGACGCCGCGGGTCCTCAACTAGGCGCCACAAAACGACGAGAGCCCCGTGCGCGAATCGCGCACGAGGCTCGGTCGCATTCGAGCTCGCTCACGCCCTTCCGAGGAAGAGACGCGAGCTCGCTCGAAGTCGGCTCACTTGCCGTGCACTTCCGTGCAGCCCTGCGAGTAGATGCCGAGGATGTTCGTGCCGTGGAACTCCACCGAGTGGACTTCCGAGATGCCGCCGGCCTTCTTGGCCGCGTCGAGGCTCGCATCGCCGAAGGCGACCGCGCTGAGGATGCCCGTCGCGCAGGCCTCGCCGTGCTTGTCGCCGGTCTTGCCGGGGCCCGACGTCTCGTTGCGGTTGATGCCGTGCGGCGTCTGCATGCCGGTGTAGAGCGAGCCGATCGGGTAGCCGAAGCCACCGCAGCCGAGGAGGATCACGGCCATCGCGCCGCCGGTAGCAAGCTTGAGCAGGTTCTTCGTCGACATGTCGCCTCCCAAAAGGGGTTTTGCAGGTACTGCAGGTAACTTCTTCGAGCTCTCCGCCGCGGCCGCCTCGAACTACAAAGCCACTGCCCGCACGGGAATCGATTCGGTTGTTGGTACGTCCTGATACGGAACCAGGACGTGGGCCCTTCCGTCTGCACCTCGCAACCTCTCTAGGAGAGGGCGGGTGGTTGGAGCACCGCTACTGGCGTGACTCCGGGAAGGGCGATTTCGGTTTCGGAATCTCCAGCCGTAAACCGAGGGTCACCCCGTGAGCCAGATAATCCGGTCCGAACCAACGCCACAAGTATTCGGAGTGCGCCTTGATGTCCAGCCTGAATTTTCCAACCTCCAAGCCTAGACCGGCCATGACGCGAGGCGAAAAAAGCTGCGCACTCCATTCGCCGTGGAACACGTCGACGGTGAGGACGGAGAGGGCGATGCGTACTTCGGGTTCCAGTGGTCCGAGGCGCAGTCCACCGCCGAGATCCTGCACGAAGACGGACCAGGAGAAGGTCTTCGAGTCCTGGACGCGTAAGAGCGTTCGCTGCACGCCGACGAGGAAGACGCCCTTGGCGCTCTCGTTCTTGAAGGCGGTGCCGAACGAAATCTCGCCCGTACCCCGCTCCGGGTTCAGGCGCTCCTCGCCCGGATTGCGCTCGGTCACCTTCCGCATCCAGATCGGCCCGAGATCGAGCTCGTAGAAAGCCCGCGAGCGGCGCATGTCGAACAACTTCACGCCGCGCGGGCTCTCCTTCGGCGGCGGGCCGGTCTCGGGCGAGTTCTCCGATTGCGGGCGGCCCGACGCCGGCCCGGTCAGCCCCGGGAAGCCGCTCGGCTGCGCAGAAGCGTTCGGGGCGACGAGGGCGATCGAGGAGCCGGCGAGCGCCGCGACGAGCACGGCGCGCTGGATGGACGTCATCGTGTGGCGCTCCGCTCGGGCGCCGGCGGGCTCGCGGGCGCCGGCGACGGCGACGTTTCGGGGAACGGACCGAACGTCTCCGCCGCGAGCTTCCGGACCGCCGCTTCGATCCGGGGGTCACCCGGCGGCGGAGGATTCTCCTCGCCGTCGAAGAGGTGGCTCGCCTGGATCGCGAAGTCCGTGATGTGGGGACGGACGCCGATCCGGCCGTTGCCGTCGATCGTCACGAGGAAGCCGAGGCGCTGATCCATCGTGAAGCGACGGTGCAGCTCGTGCTTCGCCTCGAAGTACGACCACGCGGCGGTGCGCGTCGGGAACTGACCGAGCGCGCCGACGTAGCGCTTCGGGTCCGCATAGAGGCCCGCAGGGAGCGAGACGCCGGGCGGCACCTTCAGCCACTTCATGCCTTCGACGATCGACGGATTCGGATTCGAGGGCTCGAGCTCCGTCTTGGGGCCGCCCGCTTCGCGAATCGCGAGCTCCACCATCTCGCTGCAGAACAATTTGGAATGATCACCGAAATCGAAATACGCGTCGAAATCGACCTTCTCCGCGTACTTCTTGCGCGCGAACGCCGCGATCTTCTCGGGGTCGGCGCCTGCGGGCGGGTCGTAGATCTCGGCATACAGATTCGGAGCGACGTATTCGAACAACCGACGGCGGTAGATCGTGCCGACCACGTTGTCGAGCGGGCTCTTCGCGAGAGGGAACGTCTTGATCTCGCCCGCGACGTCGTAGACCCACGGCTCGCCGTCCTCGACGCTGATGATCGCGACGTGCGTGAAGGGGTGGAAGCGCTTCGGGATCAGCGTGAACACGAAGCTCGTCGAGTCCGGCGACTCGCTGAGCACGAGCTGGCCGGAGCGGATCGGCAGCCCGTTGAACGTCGCCTGGTGCTGCGCGTCGACCTTCGCGCCGAGCACGCGGACGGGCGGCAGCGAGTGCGAGCAGCCCGCGACCGTGGCGAGGAGCACGCAGCCGAACGCGAGCGATCGCATCACGGTGCACCTCCGTCGGCGGCGACGGCCGGTGTGCTCGGTGCCGGTGCGGGCTCGTGCGGAGGCGGCGGCGCCGACGCCTTCGCGACGGCGGGCTGCTCGTCGTTCGGCGGCGCCGAGCCGTGGAGGCCCTTCCTGTAGTTCGATCGCTCTTCCGCCCGCGGATCGGCGAAGTGCGCACGGATGTTGTCCGGCACCTCGACGCACGCCGATGCGCACGCGGCCGAGAGCACCATCGCGGCGGCGGAGCGCCACGCGTCCACGGTGCGTAGACCGGCCATGGCCGGCGTGTTTACCGCGAAAGATCCGTGGTTGGCCAGGGTCTTTTGGTCTACGAGAGGGGCATGCGTTCGCCCGCGGCGATGCTCGGCCTCTGCGTGCTCCTGTCCGCCGGCACCGCGCAGGCGCAGCTGCACTGGGATGCATCGGCCCAGGCCGGGCCGGTCAAGCGTTGGCTCGCGGACAAGCCTTCGGGCGGAGACGACGCGACGTTCGGGGGCGAAGCGCGCGTCGCCACCCACGTCGCGCTCCTGCCGCTCGTCCGCGTCGGCGCGTACGGCACGTTCGACGTGACCGGCGACGGCGACGCGACGCGCTTCCTCGCCGGCGGCGGGCTGCGGGCGAAAGTGTTCGCTCCGCTGCCAGCCGGGAGCTTCCGGGCGTGGCTCTTCGCGGGGTTCGGCCTCCTCGGGGCATGGTCGCCCGCGTACACGTCGCGGTTCACGGTGCAGCGCCCGCTCGACGTCGTCCCCTCCACGGTCGAGGCGGAGGCCGCGAAGGCGAGCGGCCGGCTGTTCGAGATCCCCGTCGGCGCCGGCGTGTCGTGGAAGGTGTGGGGCCCCTATTCGTTCACGGCGGAGCTAGGCCTCCGGGTCGGGGTCGCCCACGCCGGTCCGCTCTACGAGGCGCCGGGCCGGTCGCTCTCCCTGTCGTCGCGGGGGCCGGTCGGTCTGTTCGACTCGGACCTCCGCGCCCCGATCCAGGGGCTCGACCGGTTCGCCGTCGGCCTGACCGTGGGCGTCCTCTACGACCGCTGAGTCGGGGGCCGGAGCGCCACTCGCCGCCCGCTTGCGTACATGCTAGGAAGGTCGTGGCATTTTCGCGCCGGCCTTGCCCGCGACCCGGACCCACCCGCTTCCGTACCGACGCTCTCTTCCACTCTCTCCGATGGCCGACCTCAAAGGCGAAACGCCGAGCGCGAAGGACGCGTCCCCGGCTCAGGGAGCGAGCGGAGCAGCGCTGTCCTCGGGCAAGGGAGGCAACCGGCAGAGCGTGCGGCCCCCCGGCGGCGCGAAGGCGCTCATCGGGACGACGATCGCGGACCGCTACCGGATCGAGAAGCTCCTCGGTGAGGGCGGCATGGGCGCCGTCTACCAGGCCGAGCACACGCTGATGCGCAAGCGCATGGCGATCAAGGTGCTCCACCCGGAGATGATCCGGCTGCCCGAGGTCGTCCAGCGCTTCGAGAACGAGGCGATCGCGGCCGCGCACATCGACAGCCCGCACGTCGTCACGGCGACGGACTTCGGGAAGCTCCAGGACGGCTCTTTCTACCTCGCGCTCGAGTTCATCGAAGGGAAGAGCTTGCGCGAGGTCCTCGCGATGGGCCGGCTCGAGCTCGGCCGCGCCCTGCACATCGGCCGGCAGATCGCGACGGCGCTCTCGCGCGCGCACGCGCTCAAGATCGTGCATCGGGACCTGAAGCCCGAGAACGTCATGCTCGTCGACCGCGACGGCGACACGAGCTTCGTGAAGGTCCTGGACTTCGGCATCGCGAAGGTGTCGCTCGGCGAGATCGTCGGTGAGGCGCGTGCGGCCGGCCCCGGCCAGCCCGTCCTCACCCAGGCGGGCATGGTGTACGGCACGCCCGAGTACATGGCGCCGGAGCAGGCGCTCGGTCAGCCTGTCGACTCGCGCGCGGACCTCTATGCGCTCGGCGTCATGCTCTACGAGATGCTGACGGGGCGACGTCCGTTCGAAGCGGACAGCAAGGTCGCCCTCCTCGGCATGCAGGTCACCGCGCCGGTGCCGCCGATGGCGCAGAAGAACCCGGAGGCGAACGTGCCGCCGGAGATCGAGGCGCTCGTCGGCCGCCTGCTCGCGAAGGAAGCGAGCGAGCGCCTCGGCGAAGCGCGCGAGCTCATCGAGGGGATCAACGCGGCGCTCGTCGCGCTCGCGGCTGCGGGGCGGATCGACTCCATGTACGCGCCGCCTCCGACGTCGACGCAGCTGTCGAACCCCGCGATCGTGACGGGGCCCTCGCCGGTCCTCCCCTCGCCTTCGCGGCCCGATGCCGGCCCGGCGAGCGGCCCGGGAACGAGCGCGGTGAAGCGGATCGAAGGGCTCCTGCCGGGCAAGACCTGGCTCATCGCGGCCGGCGCCGGCACGCTCGGCCTCGTCGTGCTCGTCGCGTCGATCGTCATCGTGCTCCGCGGGCGCTCCGAACAGGAAGGCGCGCCGGACGCCGAGGCGATCGTCATGGTCGACGGCGAGGCGATCGTCACCACGCCGGCGCCGCCGGCACCACCGGACGTCGGCGACGCGATCGCGATGATCGAGCGCGGCGACTACGGCTCCGGGATCAAGAAGCTCGAGGAGCTCGGGGACAAAGCGAGCGGCCGCGAGGACGTTCACCGCGCGCTCCTCACCGCCTACAGCGCAACCGACCGCGACAAGGACGCGATGCGCGAAGCGGCCGTCGTCCTCAACATCCTGAAGGCGAAGCCGGGCGCGGACGCCGACCAGCTCGAGAAGGAGAAGAAGCTCCGGACCGAGGTGCGCAACACGGCGGTGAAGACCGGCTCGAAGGATCCGGAGACGCAGGCCGGCGCGGACCACGCGTGGAGCCTGCTCGAGAACGAGATGGGCCCCGTCGGGTGGGGCACGATCTGGGAGCTCGGCTTCGGCGCCGCCGGCGAGCCGTATCCGGATGCGCGCGCCCGCGCGAAGGCGGCCTACAAGAAGCCCGGGGCGAAGGCGAAGATGGGCCCGGCGAACGCGGTCACCTACGACCTCTTCAGCGTCGGCAAGTCGTGCGCGGCGAAGAGCTTCTTCGAGCGCGCCGTCACGGACGGCGACGACCGCACCCTCGATCTCCTGAAGCAGCTCGAGGCGCCGCAGTACGTGAAGTCCGGGTGGAAGACGCGCGATGCGCTCGCGTGCGTCCACGAAGGGTCGCTCAAGAAGACGATCACCGCGCTGCAAGAGAATCTGGCAGCGAAGAAGCGCTGAGAGAGCGTCTTCCGTCCTCCGTCTTCCGTAGGTCGTTCCGATCGTGGCGCTTCGCCTCTCTCCCTCTGGAGAGAAACGACGCGCGCGTCTCGCGAGTGAATCAGGCCCGACGGAAGACGCGAGTCACAGTCCGAACTTCGCTCGGTCCTTCGCGATCAGATCGACGTAGAACTGCGCCGGCTGGTGCGGCTCGAGCTCGCCCGTCTCGATCATCGACTCGAGCTTCTTCTTGATCTCGCCGATGAGGCGGGACGGAGGGATGGCGAAGGAGCGCATCACCTCGTCGCCGATGCCGGACGGGAGCGGCGGGACCTTCGCGTCCTCCGCCGCGAGCTGCGCGATGCGGGTCGCGAGCTCCTCGATCTGCGAGAGGCCCTTGCGCTTCTTCTCCGGCCGCTTCGTCGTGATGTCGGCGCGCGCGAGGCAGAGGAGATCGTCCAGGTGCGCGCCGAGCTCACGCGCGAAGCGACGGACGGCGCTGTCCGTCCAGCTCGGCTCGTACTGGTTCGCGCGGAGGTGGTGGAGGACGAGGAACCGGACTGTGTCACGCAGCGCGGGCTCGGGGCCGAACATCGCCACCCGCCGCTCGAGCTTGTCGAACATGCGCGCGCCGACCTCCGCGTGACCGAGGAAGTGCACCTTCCCGTCCGGGCTGATCGAGCGCGTCTTCACCTTGCCGATGTCGTGGAAGAGCGAAGCCCACCGCACCTCGAGGCGCGGCACGGCCTGACGCACGACCTGCTTCGTGTGCTTCCAGACGTCCTTGTGCCGCCACTCGCCGTCGCCGAAGCCGACCATCGCGTGGACCTCGGGGAAGATGACGCGGAGCGCGCCCGCTTCGAGCAGCGTGTCGAGGCCGAGCTCCGGGTCGGCGCCCATCATCACCCGATCGAGCTTGCTCCGGACCGCGAGCGCGTCCTTCCGGAGCGCGGAGACGAGGTCCTCCGGCTGCACGACCTCGATCTTCCCGAGCGGACGCCCCTTCTCGGCCGACACGGCCGCGAGCTCGAGCGCGTCCATGGCGGCGTCGGCATTGCCGGTCGTGCCCGTCGCGAGAGGCGGGGCCGCGGGCGCGGGAGGCGGACGGGAGAGCTCGGAAGGCATGAGGAATTCGGGGCTGCGAGGGGGCGCGGGCGGGGTCGGCCTCCTTAGCATGGGCCATCCGGTCCGGGAAGCACGTCACAAATCCGTGGAATGACACGACGACGCAGGAAATGGCACTCCCGCTCGCGAGCCCACCTGCCCGACCCGTGACGGAGAGGAGACGGGGCAGTGCGTGCACGGGTGAGGGCTCGGCGCTACAGATGGGCCCGCATGCGCGCCCGAGCTCTGGTTGCTTGCACGTTCGCGTCGGCTGCAGTCGTCATCGCCTGCAGCGGCGCCGCTCCGTCGGACCTGTTCGGGACGCCGGAGGCCAGCATCTCCGGCACGGAGCCGGAGCCGACAGGAGAAGGCACGGGCTCGGCGGGCGAAGACAAGCTCTCCGGGTCGAGCACGAGCTCGGGGTCGACCAGCTCGAGCAGCGCTTCGAGCAGCAGCTCGAGCTCCGGTGCGACCAGCTCCGGTTCCAGCGGCACGTCGGGTACCGTCGATTCCGGACCCCCGCCGTGGAAGAGCCCGGGCATCAAGTGCGGCGACGCCTACTGCACGACGAACGCGATGTTCTGCTGCGCGCGCTTCGACGGCGGCGATCCGACGTTCGAGTGCCGGACGAGCGGCTGTCAGCGTGGCGCGGTCCTGCGCTGCGACGACCAGAGCGACTGCGCGAACGGGCAGGTCTGCTGCGGAGCCTTCGATCAAGAGGTGGGCTACCGCTACTCGACGTGCGCGCCGACCTGCCAGCAGATCCCCGGCTTCACGCCGGTGCGCTTCTGCGATCCGGCAGCGCCGACGGACGAGTGCGCGTCGATCGGCAAGACGTGCCAGCCGAGCACGGGCCTGCCCGGCTACGCGTACTGCCGCTGACCTCGCCGCGAGGCGGCCGATGAGGCGCCGCCTCGATCTCGTCTCGCGTCTCGTCTCGCTCCTCGCGGTCCTCGCGCCGGCGTGCAAGCCGGCGCCGGTCTCGTCGCGGACCGCGGAGCAGGCGTCGCCGAAGGCGGCGGATCCGGTGAGCCACGACGTCGACGCCGGCGTGCGTCCCGCCGCGCCGGCGCTCGCGGCGCCCGAGCGCCCGACGCAGATCGATCCCGACGGCGACGACGATCCGGAGGACACGACCGCGACGCTCCCCACGCGCGGCGTCTTCACGAAGGTCGGCACCCCGCCTCTCGCGCTGACGCGCATCTGCGATCTCACTCCACTCGGTGACGCGCTCTACGCCGCGCACGCGAACCAGCCCCTCGGCACCGACGGCGCGACGATCACGCGCTACCGCCCCGCCGACGAGAAGCGACGCTTCACCGTCGCCTTCGACTGGAATCGCCCCGGCGAGCCGACGAAGGGCGGCGGCGCCGGACAGGGCTTCACGCGCGTCCACGCGTTCGGTGGACGGCTCTTCGTCCCCGACTCGGATCCGCCCTACAACGGGCTCGGCCTCGTCGAGGGCGGCACCGAAGGCTACGTGTTCGTCTCCGACGCGAGCGGCACCTTCGCGCCACCGCGCGCTCCGCACTTCCGTCCGCCTGCCGCGCCCGAGCTCGAAGAGGGCGGCCGCGCCGGCGCCGGCGTGCTGCCGCGCGCGTATCACGTGCTCGACGCCATCCGCTTCCGCGGCGCGACCTTCGCGTCGACCGGATCAGTGCCGCCGAAGGAGCGCGCATGGAGCGGTCCCTCTCCCGGCGCGCTCCACCGCGCGGACGCCACCGGCGCGCGGTGGATCTACGAAGTCGATTATCCGTTCCCGTACAAGGACGGCGTCTGGCGGCTCACCTATCTCGTCCGCTTCCACGATCGCCTCTACGTCGGGATCCAGGACTACGACGGCCGCGAGCCGAACGACTACCTCGTGATCGCGCCTCCCGCGGACGCGAAGGTCCTCACGCGCGAGACGGTGAAGCCGGTGAAGGTCACCCGGCTCGGCGCCGCGCAGACGCTGAGGTGGTGGGTCGACACGACCGCGAATCCGACGCGTCTCTACTGGATCGCGTGGTCGCGTGACGGCGTCGCGCTCCGCGTCACGACCGACGGCGAGCGCTGGGCGGGGATCGCGCTGCCGGAGGGCTCCGGTGTTCCGACCGACGTGAAGCGCGCCGGCGATTCCGTCGTCGTGCTCGCGGAGCGGGGTCTCTTCCGCCTCGAGGGCGCGGCGATCGATGCGCCGCGTCCGATCGCGGACGCGGAGCTCGCCGAGGGCACCGCGAACGTGAAGGCGACGCAGATCGCGTGGCTCGAAGGCGCGAATGTGCCGATCGCGAAGGGCAAGAAGGCGAAGCCTTCGCCGTTCGAGCTGACCGACATCTTCTGCGGCGCACCGCTCGCCGTGTTCCGCGGGGAGCTCTACGCGGGAGGACAGCGAGGCGGGACGCTGTACAAGGTCGTCGCGGCGACGGAGCCGGACGCCGGAGCACCGTAGTCAGCGCCGCTCACCCGCGTCCTCGACCGGAGAAAACAGGAAACAGGAACCAGGGAACGGGCAACAGGGAATGGATCGCGTCGCGCGAGGGACGGCTCATTGCCGGTTTCCTGTTTCCTGTTTCCTGTTTCCTGTTCTCTCTCTCAGAACAGCGCGTGCGTCGTCGTCTTTCCCTTGTCGCTCTTCACGACCAGCGACCCATCGGGCGCGACCGACCACGTGTGCTTCGAGCTCGTCTTCCCCCAGTCCTTCTTCCGCTCCGCGAGCAGCGCGCGCGATTCGGCGTCGAGGTCCTCGGGCTGCACGCCCGGCCCGCAGCCGGACTCGGTCGAGATCGGTACGGTCACGCAGCGCGTGGGCTTGTCGCCTTCGCCGAGCGCGCAGACGGTCTCGCGCTTCTCGACGTGGGTGCACGCCTCGAGGCCGGCGAGGTTGTGGTCGAGATCGTCCTGCTCGGACGTGACGACGACGACGGAGCGCGTGCCGGCTGGTTTCACGACGCCGCCCACCACCTTCGCCTCGTTGTGCACGCCGAACGCGCCGGGCTCGTAGTCGGACCCGAGGTCGGCGACCGGCCGCAGGGTCGCGCCGTCGCGCGCGACGAGCACGTAGAGACGCTCGCCGGGGCCGTCCTCCGGGGCGCCGAGGCGGATCACCGAAAGGCGCGGCGTGCCGAGCGAGAGCGACGCCGCGGTCGCTCCGCAGACCGGCTTCGCGTTGCCCATCCCGGTGAATACCTCGCGCGTCGCGACGAGGCACGTGCAGAGCGCCTCGACCGTCTTCGCCCCCTGCGCGCAGCCCATCGCGGGCGCGGCGTCGGTCCCGCCGTTCGCGGTGAAGCGGCGACGGACCTCCGCGTTCTCGCGGAGCCCGAGTGATTCACCGTAGAGGTTCCGCGCCGCTTCCTTCTCGCCCTTCGCTTCCGCGCTCCGGCCCGCGTTGTAGAGGATCTGCGCGCGGAGGAGCGGGTCGTGCACGACGCGGAGCGCCTGGCGGTTCGCGCTCTCCGCACGCGTGTGATCGCCGGCGAGCATCGCGGCGTACCCGATCTCCGAGAGCACGCGCCCGTCGTCCGGCGACAGCGCGAGCGCACGGTCGAAGTCCGCGAGCGCGCCCGTGTAGTCCTTCGCGCGGGTCTTCTTCCGGCCTTCGTCGAGCGCCTTCGCGAAGGCGCGGCGGTCGTCCGTCGAAGGCGCCGCCTTCGCGCCGGCATCGCTCCCCGGCGCCTTCGCGACGGACGGAGCAGCAGCGTCCGGCGCCGAAACGACGACGGAGGCCGACGCGGCGCCGGCCTCCGTGGAGGATGTCGTCTTGTTCTTCGCGGAGCAGCCCGCGAGGAGTGCGAGGAGGAAGAGCGACCGGGGGGACCTCATCCCCCCGAGGTCTACTGCAGATCGGCCGCGCTGCGCGGCCAGATCTTGCGGTTCGAGAACGACCAGCCGCAGATGCCGACGATCTTCGGGAAGGTCGCGTCGACCGCGTAGTTGTTGTCGAGCGCGTCGTAGAGGTAGTCGTCCACGCGGACGGTGCCGCCCGCCGCGGTCGTGACCGAGAACTCGTCGAAGTCCTTCGGCGCGTCCGCGTTCGCGTTCGACACCGTCGGCGCATCGAGCTGGCAGAGCAGGCCTTCGTTCTCCTCGTTGACCTCGGCGGGCGAGACGACGAGCGGCTCGAACGGAAGCGTCTTGCCCGCGTCGACGACCTTCACCGTCGCCGAGAGCAGCGTCGACAGGCCGAAGACCTCCTGGTAGTCGCCTTCGACGTCGACCTTGTTGCCGACGGCGAGGCCGGCCGGATCGGTCTGGACGAACATCGCCTGGAAGGGTCCCGGCGCGCCGGACTGGATGACGAAGCCGCGGTCGGCCCCGGTCGGCTTGATCGCCGTCACGTACACGCCCTGCACCATCGGACGCGCCTTGCCGGGCTGCGGGTGGCCCGCGGCGGCCGGGTTGCGGAGCTGATCGATCGAGAGGACGACGGGGCAGAGACGCATGCCCGGGTTCGCGCCGTCGGGGCACGCGTCGCACGCGTTGCCGTGACCGTCGCCGTCGTTGTCGGCCTGGTCGGCGTTCTCGAGCTCGGGGCAGTTGTCGTCGCCGTCCGCGACGCCGTCGCCGTCGATGTCGTCGGCGCGGGCGGGCGCGCACGACTCACCCGCGTCGAACGGGCACTTGTCGCAGGCGTCGCCGATGCCGTCGCCGTCGGTGTCCGGCTGCTTGCCGTCGTCCATCGGTCGGATCGGGTTGAAGACGGTCTTGCAGTTGTCCTCGGCGTCGGCGATCCCGTCGCCGTCCTGGTCCGTCGCCGAGGTCGCGCCGGTGTAGACGCTCGCGGTCGGCGAGGACGCCGTCGCCGGACGCGCCGGCACGCACGAGGGCTCGTCCTTCGGCGCCTCCGTCTTGCAGAAGAAGAGGGGATAGAACTTCTCGCCGTCGGTGCGGAGCTGCTGGAGCGTCACGCTGCCGAGGTCCTGCTTGATGCACGCCTTCTTCGCGGTGCCGCAGACGTCGAGCGTCTCGCATTCGGCGCCGCCGGCGCCGTCCTGATCGAGGAGGTCCTGGTTGCCGTAGAGCGGCTTGCCTCCGCGCGAGACGAGGACGACGTCCTCGACGCCCGCGTCGAGCACCGCGCGATAGCCCTTGCTCTTGCGCGCGTCGTAGATCGCGATGTCCGCGATGTAGCCCTTCTTGAGCTGGCCGAGGGTGTCCTTCGCGCCGACGGCGAACGCTGCGTTGAGCGTCACCATCTTCCAGAGCGCCTTGTCGGAGAAGTGCTTGCCGAAGTACTTGGCGTTCAGCTCGTCGGCGCAGCGAATCTCGCGCGCGAGGTTCATCGAGCCGGAGGCGACCCAGTCGGTGCCGAGCGCGATCGGCACGCCGAGGTTGTCGTAGAGGACGACCGGCGCCGTGTTGCCGTAGAGGTCGATGTTCGAGCGCGGCGACCAGATCAGCGCGGTCTGGTCCGGACGCATCAGGCGGACGTCCTCCGCCTGGACGCCGACGCCGTGCACGATCGCGGTCGGAGGCTGGAGGATGTCGTTTGCGCTGCCGGGCGCGCTCTGGCAGAGGAGCTCGTTGCGCGCGGGCGCGTCGATGCCCTCCGAGACGTGCGGGAGGTACGCGGTGCCGGCGGCGCCGAACGCGGTGACCTGCGCGGCGGTGACGCGCGACGTGGCGTATGCGGAGCAGCTCGTCGCGAGCGCGCCGCCCGAGTCCCGCAGCGGGAACGTGTCGCTCTCGACCTTGAAGCCGATCCGCGCGTCCTCGAGCTGCTCGGGGGTGTTGTCGAGGTTGCGGAGCAGGCCGTTCTGGCCGCCCGCGCCCGCCGTCGACGTCGCGCCGCTCATCACGAAGCGGAGCTCGGCGAAGCGCACGACGTTGGCCGAAGCGCCGCCGGCGACGCTGATCTTCTGGTGACCGCGGATGCCCTTGCGCCAGTCGTGGCGGTGCTCGTAGCGCTCGGTGTGCGGCTTCGGCGCGTTGTTCGCGAACGCGATGTGGTCGTGCGTGTTGATGAGGCCGGGCGAAACGACCGCGTTCTGGCAGACGATGCGGGTCGCGTCGGCGTACCCCGGCGCCGTCGCGCAGCTCTTGTCCACGCAGGCGATGAGGCCGCTCGGATCGACGAGGAGCTCGCCCTTGTCGAGGATCGTCTCGGGCAGGAGGAGCGTCGCCTCGTAGACCGTGGCGCCGCTCGTGCCCTTCTTCTCGACCTTGCACAGGGGGCCGCTCGGACCGTCCGGGTTCTCCTCGCCCGGCCCCGGCGGGACGTTCCCGTTCGGGTCGTTCGGAGACGGCGCCGTCGTCGTGCCCGCGTCGGACGTGCTGTCCGCGCAGGCCGCGAGCTCGAAGGCGGCGAGGAGGGGAAGGACGAGGAGGGCGCCGAGTCGGAGAGGGGACCGCAAGGTGCGCGTGGTGTAGCTGAGTTCACGCCTTGCGCACGTGTCGAAAAGGAAAAATCGCGTTGCACGACGCGTCTCTCGACCGTCTCACCCTCGGTCGGGCGCGCTCGCGCGGCCGCCCTTGCACTGCGGGCGGGCAGCGCTAGAGGAAGCGGTCCCGCGTGGTAGCTCGCATCGACCCCCGAGAGCGCATCCGACGCCGGCTCGCCGACGAGACCGGGCGGATCGAGAAGCAGGCGCCGTTCACGGTCGCGCTCCTCTACCCGTCGCCCTATGCGGCGGCGATGAGCTCGCTGGGCTACCAGCGGATCTACCGCGCGATCATGGACGAGCCCGGGCTCGCCTGCGAGCGCGTGGTGCTCGACGACGAAGCGGAGAACGATCTCCTCGCGCAGGGGCGACCCGTCTCCTACGAGTCACTCCGCGGCCTCGACACGTTCCCTGTCATCGCGACGTCCGTCGCCTACGAGCTCGAGATCGGCGGGCTCGTCCGCATGCTGGAAGCGGCCGGCCTCCCTGCGCTCCGCGAGGAGCGCGACGAGCGCCATCCGTTCGTCCTCGGCGGCGGCCCGCTCACGTTCTCGAACCCGCTCCCGCTCGCGCCGTTCTGCGACGCGATCGTGATCGGCGAATCGGAGGCGATCGTCGGCCCCGTCCTCCGCGTCCTCGAGGGGACGCAGGATCGCAAGGAGCGCCTCCGTCTCCTCGCCGAGATCCCGCACGTGCTCGTGCCCGAGCACCACGGGGCCGTGCTTCCGCTCGTCGCGAAGGCGCCGGACGAGATGATCCCCGCCTACGCCGCGATCCGCACGCCGCACGCGGTGCTGAGCGACATGTTCCTGATCGAGACCGAGCGCGGCTGCTCGCGTCGCTGCACCTACTGCGTCATGCGCCGCTCGACCAACGGCGGGATGCGGCTCGCGCCGATGGAGAAGATCCTCGCGACGATCCCGGACGACGCGAAGCGCGTCGGGCTCGTCGGCGCCGCCGTCAGCGATCACCCGAAGATCGTCGCGATCCTGAACACGCTCGCCGAGCGCGGCTGCGAAGTCGGTCTCTCCTCGCTCCGCCCGGATCGCCTCGGCATCGTCGAAGGCTTCGTCGCCGCGCTGAAGCGCACCGGCACGCGCACGCTCACGACCGCGATGGACGGCCCGAGCGAGCGCATGCGCGAGATGCTCGAGCGGCGTGCGAAGGAGCGGAACCTCCTCAAGGTCGCCGAGCTCGCGCGCGAGAACGGCATGGACCGGCTGAAGCTCTATCTCATGATCGGGCTGCCGGGAGAGACGGACGAGGACATCGACGAGTGCGCGCGGTTCACGACCGAGCTCTCGAAGATCGTGCCCGTCGCGCTCGGGATCGCGCCGTTCTGCGCGAAGCGGAACACGCCGATGGATGGTCAACCGTTCGCCGGCATCCGCGTCGTCGAGCAGCGGCTCGACCGTCTCCGTCGCGGCCTCCGTGGTCGCGCCGACGTGCGCTCGACGAGCGCGAAGTGGGCGTGGGCCGAGTACGTCCTCGCGCAGGGCGGGCCCGAAGAGGGGCTCGCCGTGCTCGAAGCGGTGCGGAACGGCGGCAACTTCGCGGCCTACAAGAAGGCGTTCGCCGGGGTCGCCGAGCGCGTCGGACCGAAGCCGCGGCGCTCGCTCGCCATCGCGCAGATCTGAGCGGTTCCGAACGGTTACCGCTTTCCGTGCGCCACGGACGAGCGCATTCGCCGTCCGCTGCTACATCCTCCTACATGCGCTCCCTGCTCTGGGCGTCCGCGGCACTCGCGTCTCTCGCGCTGATCGCGTGCACGGAGCTCCGCGACGCCGACGTCGCGCCGGAGCCCGACGCGGGCGAGCCGTCCGCGATCCCCGACGAGCCGACGACGCCGCAGGGCGACGCGGGGCCGTCGCCGGAGGCCGCGCCGCCGAAGCCGCCGCCCGAGGACGTGAAGTGCAGCGAGCCGTGGGTGAAGCCCACCGCCGAGAAGAAGGATCCCACCTGCACCGGGCGACAGGTGACGGTCCTCGATCCGGTCGCGCCGATCGACACGAACGGGATCTCGATCGCGCGCACGCCGGCAGGTCGGATCGGCATCTCCTACAACGCGGAGGCGATGGCGAGCGCCGGCGAGATGCGCCTCGCCGTCTTCACCCCCGGGGCGACGACCTTCACGACGCCGAAGATTCTCGTCCGCAAGGGCTCCGACTACGAGCACATCGGCCACACGTCGAAGCTCGCCGTGAGCGCGCCCGACACGTTCCACGTCCTCGCGCACGACGTCGACGACATCGACGACAGCGGCGACCTCCGGATCGTGAAGCTCGTCGGCGCGGCGACGACGTTCACGAACATCGAGACGGCGATGACGAAGGTGCGCCGCGGATCGGAGACGGCGCTCGCCGTCGACGGGCTCGGCAACACCTTCGTCACCGCGCGCATCATCACCGGCACGAACAAGGCGAAGCTCGCCGCGACCCGGCAGACGGGCTCGGGCGCCTTCCTCCCGCTGCCCGACCTCACGACCGCGCTCCTCCCGCAGAACGTGCCGGGCTCCGGCCAGACGTCGCTGTTCGTCGACGCGACGGACAAGCTCCATCTCGCGTACCACCACAACGAGACGCTCGCGTTCTCGACGCCCCGGTACCACGTGTTCGACGGTAGCGGTTGGTCCTACCGGAAGACCGTCGACAACAACACGCTCGAGGGCATGGCGGGCTACGGCACGCGCCTCGTGGTGTTCGGCACGCGCAAGCACGTCGCCTACTTCTTCCGCAAGGGCGGCCAGTCGGCGGGCTCGACCACCGCCGAGCTCCGCGTCGCATCGTGGGACGGCAGCGACGAGCAGACGGATGTGAAGGTGATCGACGGCGGCTACCCGGCCGAAGACCTCCTCTCGCCCGCCTACCGCGTCGCGATGGCGGTCGACGGTTTCGGCCTCCGCCACCTCGCCGTCCTCGCGCCTTCGAAGCTGAATCCCGGTGAGGGGCACCTCGAGTACTGGCGCGAGGTGCAGGTCGCGGGTGAGAAGCGCTGGCTGAAGGACATCGTCGACGACGATGCCTTCTCCGAATACACGGAGGCCTACGTCGACATCACCGTCGAGCCGAACGGCCGTCCCCACATCGCTTATCGCTCCGGGAAGGACTCGAAGGTCCGTTACGCCACGAGGTTCGACCGATGAGGATCGCGCTCGTTCTCGCCACCATCGCGCTCGTCGCGTGTGCCGCTCCCGTCGAAGAAGGCGTCGGCTCGCAGGAAGGCGAGCTCGGCGCCGAGCCGCGCGCCGCCGGCATCACCGAGGGCAGCCTCGAGGAGGAGGGCGTCGTCGTCCTCGTCAACGATCGGCTGGTCGATCCCGAAATGCTGATCGCTCGCGGCGTCGATCGCGCCGCCGCGCGTGGGATCGGCGCTTTCCGCACGAACACGGACGGCACCCCGCGCTGGTTCGACACGCTCGATGACGTCGACGCGCTCCCCGGCACCGACGCGAGCACGTTCGGCAAGCTCGTCACGATCGCGAAGGCGGGCGAGTGGACCGAGGCGCCCGGGTTCGACCCGCCGGACAAGATGCGCTTCGAGATCCCGGACGGCCTCGATCACCGGCCGACGTCGCGCGACGTCCGCGTGAACGCGGGCTTCGACGGCAAGTCGCCGGACGAGGTCCTGGCGATCGTGAAGAGCCGGCTCCGCAACACGGTCCACGTGTCGAACCGCTCCTTCGTCGATCAGACGATCCTCGAGACGCACCACGCGTTCTCGATCGCCATCAACAACCTGTTCGCTCCCGGCTCGCCACACGCGACCTTCGTGAAGGAGCTCGGCGCGGACAAGCTCACGATGCTCGGCACGATGTCGGCGATGAGCCCGACGATCCTCGTCGCGGAGACGGCCGGATCGACGACCTTCTACACGGTCCAGGACGGTCACTACGCGCCGATCCCCAAGCCGGGCTATCCGGTGATCATGCGCGCGCGGATCCGCGTCTCCGAGCCCGGCGTGCGCGTCTTCTACCCTTCGTGGAAGGCGAAGGTCCTCGCCGGTCCGACCGGCGTGATCATCGAAGGCGGCGGCTGATCAGCTGCTGGCCAGCTTCGACCGCACGCGAGCGACGTTCTCGGGATCCGCGCGCCACGTCACGTGGACGCCGTCTTCCTCGTACAGCTCGGCGACGACGCGGCCGCCTTCGTGCATCTCGCTGACGATGCCCTGCCGGTCGTAGGGCACGACGAGCTCGGCCTCTTCGTAGGACTCCTCGAAGAGGCCGATGATCCGCTCGCGCACCATCGCGACGTCCGGCCTGGAATGCGCCGAGATGAACCACGCGTCCGGCAGGCGCGCGCGGAGACGCGCGAGCTCGTCGGAATCGAGGCGGTCGATCTTGTTCATCACGAGGGTCGAAGGGACGTCGCTGCCCCCGATCTCGGCGAGGACCGAGCGCGTCACCTCGAGCTGCGCCTCCCACGACGGATCGGAGGCGTCGACGACGTGGAGGAGGTGGGACGCCTCGAGCGCTTCGTCGAGCGTCGACTTGAAGCTCGCGACGAGATCGTGCGGCAGCTTCTTGATGAAGCCGACGGTGTCGCTGACGAGGATGCGCGGCTTCACCTCCGGATGGAGGGCACGGACGGTGGTGTCGAGCGTCGCGAACAGCTTGTCCTCGACGTACACGTCGCTGCCTGTGAGCGCGCGCATGAGCGAGGACTTGCCCGCATTCGTGTAGCCGACGAGCGCGATCCGGCGCGCCGTGCGACGATGCGCGCGACGGACGTCCTGCTCGCGCGCGATCGAGGCGAGCTCCTCGCGGAGCTCCGCGATCCGGTCGCGGATCTTGCGCCGATCGAGCTCGAGCGCGGCTTCGCCGGCACCGCGTCCGCGCTGCCGTTCCTTGCCGCCCGGCGACTCGCGGAGGCGCGGCGCGGTGTAGGTGAGCCGCGCGATCTCGACCTGGAGGCGCGCTTCCCGGCTCTTCGCGTGCCGGTGGAAGATCTCGATGATGACGCCGGTGCGATCGAGCACCTGCACGCCCGTCGCGCGCTCCAGGTTGCGCGCCTGGCTCGGGCTGATGTCGTGGTCGACCGCGATGAGGTCCACGTTCTTCGGCGCGTCTTCGTCACGTGCGTGCGCTGCGTCGTCCTCGTCCTCTTCGTGCTCTTGCTCGCGCGCCGCTTCCTCCCGACGCATGCGCGCCTTGTCCTTGCGCTTCGGCGCGGTCGTGCCGGTGTGGCCCGTGCCGCCGGTGATCTCGCCGAGCTCGGCGAGCTTCCCCTCGCCGAGCACGGCGCTCGTCTCGAGATGACCGCGCGTCTGCGTCACGCGCTCGACGACGCGGTAGCCGAGGGTCGTGACGAGCCGCTCGAGCTCTTCGAGGCTCGAACGGAACTCGAGGTCGTCGACCTCGGGGAGGTGGACGGCGACGAGAACCGCCTTGGGACGCTCGGACTTCGAGGACATGGACGGCGGACGGGTAGCACGGGCCGCGCGCGGCGAGAACTGCGGGCCGGAGACCGCGACGGCGCGCGGGTGCCGCTCGCGCTCGCATTTCCGAGTGGTGCTTCGTGCAACATGCCCGCGGAGTCATGCACGCGGCGCGGCGCACGTCGGAAGGCTGGCGGGCGAACGGCCGCGGTGATACGGCGCGCCCGCCGATGCTCTCCCGCCCGTTCGCGCTCGCCTCCGTCGTCGCCGCGCTCACCGCGCTCACCGCCTGCGGAGGAGGCGCGCCCCCGTCCCGTTCCGCGAAGGACCGTCCGCCGCCGGCGTCGAAGGACGCGGTGAACGTGGGCATCCGACTCCGCTCGCAGACGTTCACGCTCCCGAACGGTCTCGTCGTCGTGCTCCATCCGGAGTCGACGGCGCGCACGGTCTACGTCCACGTGGAGTACGAGGTCGGCTCGAAGGACGATCCGCCCGGACGTGCCGGGCTCGCGCATCTCTTCGAGCACCTCATGTTCGAGCCGACGAAGCACGGCGGCGACAAGGAGGTCGGCACGTGGCTCGACGAGATCGGCGCCTCGCACAACGCGAGCACGAACGTCGACGTGACGCGGTACCACGAGTCGATCCCGCCGCGCGAGCTGCCGCGTGCGCTGTGGATCGAGGCGGACCGCATGGCGTATCCGGTCGCGAAAGTGACCGATGACGCCCTCGCCCGCGAGCGCGAGGTGGTGAAGAACGAGTGGCGCGAGCACTACGAGAACGAGCCCTACGGCCACGTGTGGTCGGTCGTGCAGCGCGAGATCTTCGGCGCGCAGCACCCGTACGGGCTGCCGACGATCGGGCTCCCGAAAGACCTCGACGCGGTCACGCTCGACGACCTCCGGAGCTTCGCGCGCGCGCACTACCGGCCGAACCACGCAACGCTCGTCGTGTGCGGCGCGTTCAACCCCGCCGTCGCGCGGCCGATCGTCGAGCGCTACTTCGCGACGATTCCGCCCGGTCCGCCGCCGAAGACGTGGGCGCTCCCCGCGCCCGAGCTCTCCGGACCCCGCACGGTGGAAGTGGCCGCCGACGTGCCCGCCCCCGCCGTCGTCCTCGCGTGGCCCGCACCGGTGGTGCACGGAGACGGCTGGGAGGAACTGTGGCTCGGCCTGTCGCTGTTCCGCGGTAGCGCGAACCACACGCTCGTGACGGAGAAGAAGATCGCGACCGAGTTCTCCGCCAACATCGTCCAGCATCGGCTCGGTTCGATCGCTGCCGTGGAGATGAAGCTCGCGAAAGGCGCGTCCGTCGACGACGCCATCTCGCTCGTCGACGAGTACATCGCGACGGCGACGCGCTACGGCAACCAGTACTCGTACGATCGCTTCCCCGACCTGAAGACGAAGAGGATGGTCTCGGAGATCGCGGGCCTCGAGCGTCTCGAGAACCGCGCCGCCGAGCTCGTCCACGGCCTCCGCTTCCACGACGGCGAGCCCGACGCCGTGCAGAACGACCTCCGGCGTTGGCAGTCCGTCCGGCTCGTCGACGCCGCGGGCGCCGTCCGCCAGCTCCTCGTGGACAAGCCGAGGCTCACCGTCGTCGTGCAACCCACGAAGAGCGCGCCCCGCGCTGGAAAGGTGATCCGATGAACCGCCGCATCGTCTCCCTCGCGCTGCTCGCTCTCGTGGCGACGGGCTGCGCGAGCGCGCGCACGCTGCAGTCGGCCCCCGTCATCGAGGACCGGCGCATCGCGCATCCGACGAGGATGCGTCCGGGAGACGCCGCGGACGAGGACGACCTCCGTGCCGCCCCGCTCGCGAAGCTTCCCGCGCGCAAGCGCTCCCCGCTCGCGACGCGCGAGGGCACGCTCGCGAACGGCGTACGCGTCATCACCGTCGCGCGCCACGACTTCCCCTCGGTGGCGTGCGCGTTCGTGCTCGATCGCGGCGCGGCCCACGTCCCGCCCGCCGCCGCCGCCGTGTACGCCGAGGCCCTCGAGGGCGGCTCCGAGAAGTACGACCGCCGCGACACGTGGGAGTACCTCCGCTACGTCGGCGCCAGCGTGACGACGAGCGCGTCGCACGACGGCGTCTACCTCGAGGTGTCTGCCCTCACGCCTCTCTTCACCTCGGCCGTATCGCGCGCGGCGCCGATGTTCACCTCGCCGAAGCTCGGAGGCGAGGACGTCGAGAACGCGCGCGCCGCCATCGTCGCTGCGCGCGTCGCGGACGCGGACGATCCCGAGCGGCGTGCGCGCGAGCTGCTCCTCTCGTCCCTCTTCCCCGCCCCGCACGGCTACGGGCTCCCCGGCGACGGCGGAACTCCGGACATGGTCCGCAAGGTCCATCCGAAGACGGTGGCGCAGCTGCGCGATCTCTATCTCTCGCCCGAGCACGTGCTCGTCGCGTGCGCAGGGGACCTCGATCACGATGCGATGATGCGCACCCTCGGCCAGCACCTCGGGTCGCTCCAGAAGAAGCCGGCCCGCCCGACGCCCGACCTCCGCGCGCCGGCGCAACCCGCGAAGGGCAGCATCGTCGTCGTCGACCGTCCGGGCGCCGCGCAGTCGAACGTGGCGATCGGATGGGTCGGGCCCGGGTACACGCACGGCGACACGCGTGCGCTCGAGCTGCTCTCCGTGGCGACCGGCTCCGGCCTGTCGAGCCGGCTGAACCTGAAGGTGAGGCGCGAGCTCGGCGCGACGTACGGCGCTCACATGAGCGTGCGCCACCGCCGCGAGGCATCCGCGATCATGCTCCGGGCGGCGATCGACACGCCTCGTACCGGAACGGCTCTCGCCGCGATCCTCGGGGAGCTCGGCGCGCTGTCGAAGACGCCGCTCGCTGACGACGAGCTCGCGAAGGCGAAGCAGCAGGCGTCCGGCGAGGCGACCGACGCGACGAGCGCGACGCTCGCCGGCGAGCTCGCGGCGACGGTGATGCTCGGCGGCTCGACCGCTGACGTGGTGCGCTGGGGCGAGCGCTACGAGACGCTCACCCCCGACGACCTGAAGAGCGCGGCTGCGCGCTGGATCGACCCGACCCGTGCGCGGATCGTCGTCGTCGGCGACGCGGCGAAGATCGCCGATGCGCTCCGCGGGCTGGGGTACGGCGAGGTCGACGTGATCCGCTGAACGTGCCAAACTCGGCGCCGTGAGCTCGCCCGAGAAGAGCCCGGTGTCGCTTGTCGCGCAGCTCGGCTTCGTCGCCGCGGCCGCGATCGCCGTCTACAGCTTCGTCTCCGTCGCGCAGGAAGGCGAGCTGCGGAGGCGCTGCAGCCCGACGTGTCTCCTCCGACCGAACTACGCCGGCTACGAGAAGACGGCGCCGGACTTCACGCTCGAGGACACGAAGGGCGCAAAGGTCTCGCTCTCGAGCTACCGCGGGAAGGTCGTCGTCCTGAACTTCTGGACGAAGACGTGCGGCCCCTGCATGGAGGAGATGCCCGAGGTCGCCGACCTCGCCCGCATCCTCAAGCCGAAGGAGGACGTCGTCGTCCTCACGATCTCCACCGACGAGACCGCGAAGGACGCGACCGACACGCTCCGCTCCGTCCTCCGCGAGGACGCGCCGTTCCGCACCCTCATGGATCCGAACCTCGAGGTCGTGAAGGGCAGGTTCGGCACGTCGCTCTATCCGGAGACGTGGATCATCGACAAGAACGGCGTCATCCGCGCGCGCTTCGACGGCGCGAAGGAATGGTCGAACGCGGCCGTCGTGCAATTGATCGATCACATCCGCGGCGGCGGCTTCTGCCCCGTCGAGGCGCGCGACGGCCGCTTCGTCGGCGAGCGCGCTCGTCTCTGCGACTCGATCAACGGCGGCTGACCGATACGGTCAGCCGTCGCCAGGCTCGTCTTCGGCTCGACGAGTCGTCCGCGACTTCTTCTTCTGCGCGCGCGCGCGCTCGAGCTCGTCGCGCGACTCGTACGGGAGCGGGTCGGCAGCGACGGCACGGAGGTACGTCGGCAGATCGACGATCTCGTAGCCGATACGTTCCGGTCGCGCCGGGTCGTACTTGCGCAGCTCGAGCCAGCCGAGGAGCTTCTCGAGGACGTGGACCGACGACCAGCGCACGTCGTGGAGCAGGACGATCCCGCCCTCCTTGTAGTCGATCTGCGCGATGAGATCGCGGAGGAGCGCGGCCTCGTCGTCGCGCTTCATGTCCTCCTTCTCGACGCTCCACAAGACGAGCTCGAGCCCTCGCTCGCGCACCGCCGCTTCACCGAACGCATCGAGCCCGCCGTAGGGTGGCCGAAAGAGGGTCGGTCGCGTGCCGAGCGTCCTCTCGATCGCCGCCGCGCTCCGGTCGATCTCCTCGAGCACCTGCGTGTGGCTCACGCTCGTGAGGAGCGCGTGATCGTAGGTGTGGTTGCCGACGAGGTGTCCCGCCGAGGCGATCCGGCGGAGGTTCGCCCGCGCCGTCCGCGCGCGCACCGTCTCCCCCTCGAGGTACGAGCCGATCACGAAGAAGGTCCCGCGCACGTGATGCTTCGCCAAGAGGCGGAGGACGGCCGGCGTCGTGTGCTTGCCGGGGCCGTCGTCGAACGTCAGCGTGACGAGCCGGCGGTTGTCGCGGTGGCGCGGTCCCTCCGCGACCATCCAGGCACGCTGCACGCTCGCCTCGGGGTTGAGCGCACGCCAGGACGCACCGCGGTCGGGGAGGAGGGAAGGGTCCTTCTCGAGCGGCGAAGGCGGCAGCTCGCTCGGAGCGCCGGCGGTCGAGGGCGCCGGCGTGCTCGCCGGTGGCGCTGCGGGGAGGCCGAGCGCGGCCTTCACGTCGTCGAGCGTCGGCGGCTTCTCACGGATCGCAGCCGCGCGCGCGCCCACTTCGGCGGGCAGAGCGCGCGCCTGCTCGGCGCTCGGCCGGCCGAGACCGACCCAGGACCCCAGGGCGATCGAGACCGCCAGGAGCAGCGCCTTGCCGAGCCCACGTCGCATTGCTCGGGCGATCGTAGGAAGACCGGATCCCTGCGGTACAAGTTCTCTGACGAAGACTGACGTCTGAAGGCTGACGGTCTCAGAAGAGGCCGGGCACTCTCGCACGCGGCGCCCAGCCCGGCCGCGGCGCGGCGTCGCCCGCCCACCACGTCGCGAAGGCGTCGCGGACGACGAGCTCGGCGCGCTTCCCGCGCGGAGAGAACCCCCACTCCGCTTCCTGCGAGACGTCGTCGGGGTCGGCGTAGACACGCCAGACGAAGAACCCGGCGAAGCGCGGCTCGTCGAGGAGCGGCGCGACGAGCGCGCGATAGGCGTCCGCCTGCGCCTCCTCGTCGACCTTCACGTTCTCCATCTTGTCCGGCCATTCCCACGGTCGGATCGCCGGATCGGGACGCGTCGTGTACCCGATCTCGGTGAAGAGCACCGGCTTCTGCCACGTGTCGGCGAGCCGCTTCACGCGCTCGCGGACGCGGACGCCGCCTTCGAGCAGCGCCGAGAACGGCGCGCCGTCCTTGTCGGCGAGCGGGTAGAACGCGTTCACGCCGATGACGTCGAGCTCGGAGAGGACGACGGTGTCCTCCACGTCGTCCCAGTTCGCCGAGTACGTGATCGGACCCTTGTAGATCACACGCAGCTCGCGGACGAACGACGCGAAGAGGGGCGCACGCGGCGTCGTCACCCACGACCGCAGCTCGACCCCGGCCGACAGGAGATCGACGTGCTCCGCCTCGGCCACCTCCGCCCAGGCCCGCACGAACGCGCCGTAGCTCTTCGTCCACGCGTCCCATCCCGCGTCCGTCCCCGGATCGATCTTCGCGCGCCACTCGCCGGACTCGACCCAGAGATGCGGGACGAGCATCACCTGGAGCCCGCGACCGTGCGCCATCCGGATCGCGCGGCGCACGTCCTCCCGGTTCTGCACGAACGGCTTCTCGAAGGTGGGATCGACGCCGCGCCCGCTGAGGTCGCCGACGCGCCCGAACGGCGTGAGCGCGACCCACGTCGCCCCCATCTTCGCGCACTCGTCGAGCGTCCGTCCGAAGGCCGGGCTGCCGTAGCCGACGCCGGCGTGGTACGCGTTCTCGATCGGGCCGATCGTCATCCCGCGGATCGCGTCACGACCGGAGAGGCGCCACCCCTCCGCGGACGGAAAGCGCGGCGCGACCGGAGCGCGCTTGCCCTGCGCCTCGGCCGCGTGTCCTCCCGAGAGCGCGCTCGCGACGACGAGGACGCCAGCGGCGAGCATCGTTGTCGCGCGCGCCGTCCTCATCCGTCGAGCATCGCGTCGGTGAGGTCGGCGATGCGCTCGGCGACGACGTCCGCCCCTGCTTCGCGGAGCCGCGCGGCCGGATACGAGTGCGCGACCGCCGCGCAGCGGAGGCCGGCGGCCTTCGCGGCCTCGACGCCCGCGAGGGAGTCCTCGACGACGACGACGCCCTTCGTTCCGCGGTAGCCGCGGTCCGCGAGCACCTGGAGGCCGAGGAGGTAGCCTTCCGGGTCCGGCTTGCACGCGCGCGTGTCCTCCGCGGAGACGATGAACGCCACCTCGTCGTTCACCCCGAGCACGCCGAGCGCGTACTGGATCTCGTGGCGGAGCGCGCCGGAGACGATCCCCACCGGCCCGAGCTTCGCACGGCGTCTCACCGCCTCGGCCGCGCCTTCGAAGACGTGGAGCGAATCGGCGATCCGCGCCATGTACTCGGGCACCTTCTTCTCGACGAGCGCGGCGATCTCCTCCTCGGTCGGCGTCTCGCCCGCGTCGATGAGCATCGCGCGGAACGCGCCGACGTCGTCGAAGCCGAGGTAGCGCTCGGCGTACGCGTCGTCGGAGACGAACATCCCGAGCGGCGCGAGGACGGCCCGGAACGCCGCGAGATGGACGGCTTCGTCGTCGACGAGCACGCCGTTGAAGTCGAAGAGCGTCGCCACCAACGCGTCCTCCTATAGCACGCACGTCTCGTCAGAGGTCGAAGCCGCCGCCGATCCCGATCGTGGCGCGGAGCCACACGCCGGTCGCGTCTCGTGGCGTGACCCGTGTGCCGTCGAACGCGGGCTGGAGATGGAGCAGGAGCGGGAAGAGCGCGAGGCGGAAGCCGGGCGTGAGGCGCCAGTCGACCTCCGCGCCGGCGACGACGGCGGGGAGGATCCCGGTGTGCGCCGAGCACGTCGGCTTGAAGAGATCGCCGCCGAGCTGCCCGGCCGAGTAGCCCGCGAGGCCGAGGCCCGCGATCGCGCCCGCGCTCACTTCGGGGTGGAGGAGCCACGACGCGCTCGCGACGCCGTAGGCGCTGATCGCGACGCCGTCGTTCTGGCTGCTCAGCTGCCCGCACGGAGGCACGACCTCCTGCTGGTTCGTCGAGTTCCGCCACGAGTCGAACGTGACGTGCATCATCGCGCCGAGCCCGATCCGCGCCGAGCCGGCCGTTCCGATCCGATACGTCCCGAGCGCGGCGATCGCAGGCGCGGGCGAACCGCCGACGTCTCCGTAGCGCGCGACCTGGAGGCCGATCACACCGCGCAGCGCGAGGGGCCTCG
>JBDHVE010000124.1:0-28681 GCA_039809485.1 Polyangiaceae bacterium
ACGGGCACGTGGGAGACACCGAGAGAGTTCAGGGACACGCCCCAGGAGCTCCGCTGCTCCCTCGGGAACGCCGTATGCGTGCTTCCTCCACGGGAGGAGGTGCCCCATGGCGCTCAAGGTCGCGCGGTTCGCGGCGCTGCTCTTCACCGCTCTCGCGCTCACGATGACGTCGGCTCACGTGCTCGAGCTCCCGCAGAAGATGCAGTGGGACCCGGGCCTCTACGCGACGGTGAACGTCACGCTCTACCGCTACTTCGCCATCGTCGGTGGCGCATACACGGTCCTCGCCCTCGTCACGGCCGGCGTCGCCGCCTGGCTCGCGCGCGAGCGGCATCCCGCCGTCGAGTGGGGAACGATCGGCGCCATGCTCCTCGCGCTCGCGTTCCTGGCGTGGCTCGTCGTCGTTCAGCCCGTCAACGGCCGGATCCGCGACGTGGTGCGGTACGAACCTTCGAACCTCTCGCTCGCCTGGGCGGTGTACCGCGACCGATGGGAGCTCGGGCATGTCGTCGGCTTCGTGCTCCAGCTGCTCGGCCTGTGTGCGCTCATCGCCTCGGCCGTGGTCGAGACGCCGGAGGAAGCGCCGGCCGGCGCACGCGTTCGCACGCGCGTGGTCGGGCTCGTCCGTGCGCGGCCGGCC
The DNA here is from genome assembly GCA_039809485.1 of Polyangiaceae bacterium. Taxonomy (GTDB): domain Bacteria; phylum Myxococcota_A; class Polyangia; order Polyangiales; family Polyangiaceae; genus Labilithrix. Next base: position 641 of record JBDHVE010000124.1, read on the forward strand.
GTCGTGGCCGCGCTCTACGCCGACTGGACGAGCTGGCCGCGCCTCTTCCCTGCGACGATCCGCGGCGTCCGTCTCACGCGGGACGAGGGCGCGACGAAGGTGATCGACGTCGATCACGTCGAGGGTCACGTCCCGAACCGGATGACGGTGCGCTCGCCGACCGAGATCGAGCTCGAGGAGTGGAAGAAGCGCTACGTCGCGCGCTTCTCGAACGTGTTCGAGCCGGCGCCGGAAGGAGCCCGCTGCGTCGTCACCGCCGACGTGACCCTCACCGGTCCGCTCTCGGTCCTCGCGCCGATCGCGGCGCCCTTCGTCCGCGCACGGATCCGCCGGTTCGTCCTCGAGCCGCTGCGGAGGGCGGCGGAGGCGGCCGAGAAGAAGGAGAGCGCGGGTCAGCTCGCGCGCGAGGCGCCGGCGATCTAGGGTGGGGTCGATGAAGCCGAGCACGCTCCGCGTCGACATCTGGTCCGACATCGCCTGCCCGTGGTGCTACGTCGGCAAGCGGCGGCTCGAGGCCGCGCTGAAGAGCTTCCCGCACCGTGACCGCGTCGAGATCGTGTGGCGCGCGTTCGAGCTCGATCCGTCGGCGCCGCGCGAGCGAGACACGTCGCAGTCGTACGCCGAGCGGCTCGCGCGCAAGTACGGCAGCTCGGTTGCAGAAGCGGAACGGATGATCGCGAACATGACATCGGTCGCCGCCGGCGACGGGCTCGACTTCCGCTTCGACCGGATTCGTCCCGGCAACACGTTCGACGCGCACCGCGTCATCCACCTCGGCCTCGAGCACGGCAAGCAGGACGCCGTGAAGGAGCGCCTCCTCCTCGCCTACATGACCGAGGGGGAGCGGATTGGCGACCCCGAGACGCTCGTCCGCCTCGGCGCCGAAGCGGGGCTCGACGCGAACGAGGTCCGCGCGATGCTCGCGACCGACGCCCACGCCGCCGACGTGCGTGCAGACGAAGAGGAGGCCCAGGAGCTCGGGATCCGCGGCGTGCCGTTCTTCGTGCTCGGCGGGAAGTACGCCATCTCCGGAGCGCAGCCGGTCGAGCTGTTCGCGGCGGCGCTCGCGAAGGCGTGGGCGGAGGTCGTCTCCGAGCCGGTCGTGTTCGCCGAGGGAGCGGTCTGTGGACCGGACGGGTGCGCCTGACCGGGAACGTTCTCGCCTGCCCGCTGTCGCTCCGACATGCCCTACCGCGAGCCGCCGCCTGATCGTCTCGATGCGATGATCCACGAGCGCGTCACGCAGCTCGTGGCGGAGATCGCGCACATCGACCGCGAGATCGGCGCGTGGGCAGCGCTCCTCGGCGAGGGAGCCGACGCACCCGAAGAGGTGATCGAGCTCGCCTCGGCACGCGCCCGCTTCGAGCAGGAGCTCCGCAGGATCGCGTCGCGGGTAACGGCCCGGCGGCCCGCTTAGCACGGCCTCGCCTGCCGCGCGCCGTCCTGCTACGAGTGGCGCCGTGAGCGGTCCGACCGAGAACGAGCGCGCACGCGTGAGCGCCGCCGGCGGCCTCGTGAAGCGGGGGCCGCGGGCGCTCTTCATCGCGCTCGCGCTCTTCGTCCGCAGGATCCGCCTTCGCCAGTACGGGGCGAGCCCCCTCGACCGCTTGCTCCGTTCCTGCTTTCCTCCCCGCGCTGCCGTGCGTGAGCTCGACGTCGCGAAGGTGGACCAGGAGGGGCGCATCACGATCCCGCCGGAGTACGTCTTCTTCCGCGGGCACTTCGACGGGATGCCGATGCTGCCCGGCATCACGCAGATCACGGAGATCGTCCTCCCCCTCGCGCGACGCCGCCATCCCGAGCTCGGCCCACTCGTCGCGATGCGTCGGGTGCGCTTCCGGCGTCCGGTGTTCCCCGGCGACACGCTCGACGTCGAGGTGCGCCTCGCCTCCGGCGGAATCCGCTTCGCGCTCACGGTGAAGGGCGCGCCGGTCGCGAGCGGGCTCCTCGTCTTCGGCGAGGCGGCGTGAAGCTCTGCGCGATCATCCCGACCTACGACAACGAACGCACGCTCGAGGGCGTCGTCCGCGGCGTGCGTGAGCACATCACGGACGTGATCGTCGTCGACGACGGGAGCCGTGAGCCCGCACGCGCGGTCCTCGCGCGCCTCGCGGCCGAAGGCCTCGTCGTCGCGGTCTACCGTGAGCAGAACGGCGGCAAGGGCGCAGCCGTGAAGACCGGTCTCCGCAAGGCACGAGAGCTCGGCTTCACGCACGCGCTCCAGATCGACGCCGACGGCCAGCACGAGACCGCCGACATCCCGCGCCTCGTCGCGGAGAGCGAGAAGAGGCCCGAGGCGGTCGTCCTCGGGCAGCCGGTGTTCGACGAGTCGGCACCGCGGGGCCGTCGCATCGCGCGACAGATCTCGGTGTTCTGGTGCGCGGTCGAGACCGCCTCGTTCCGCGTCGGCGATCCGCTCTGCGGCTTCCGGATCTATCCGGTCGAGGCTGCGCTCGCGGCCTCTGCGTGGGGCGACGCGATGGACTTCGACCCGGAGATCGCCGTCCGGCTCGCGTGGGCGGGTCACCCGCTCGTCCACGTCCGCACGCACGTGCGTTACTTCTCGCGCGAGGCCGGAGGCGTCTCGCACTACCGCGGCGTGCGCGATACGCTTCTCATCTCCTGGATGCACACGCGACTGTGCATGCTCGGTCTCCTCAGGCTGTTCGGATGGCGCCCGCGGACGATGCTCCCCTGACGAAGGCCTCCGACTGGCGGCGGCTCCCCGAGGCCGGAACGGTCCTCGGGATCCGCTTCGTCGTGGCGCTCGCGACCGTGTGCGGACGCACGATCACGTCCGGCTTCCTCTGGATCCTCGCCTGGTACTACGCGCTCGCGTCGTCGCGCGCGCGGCGCGCGTCCCGAGCCTATCTCGTCCGGATCGGGGAGCCGACCACGCTCGTCGCGATCGCGCGTCACGTCCACATGTTCGCGCGCGTCTCCGTCGATCGGCTCTTCTTCCTCCGCGGGCGGACGGCGTCGTTCGTCGTGGAGACGCACGGCGACGAGCTCCTCGCCGACCTGAACGCGCGCGGCCAGGGCGCGATCCTCCTCGGCTCGCATCTCGGAAGCTTCGAGGCGATGCGCGCAGCGGGGAAGAACGAGGGGCTCCGGCTGTCGGTCGTCGTCGATGCACGGAGCGCCGAGCGGCTCGGACGCGTCATCCGCGAGCTCGCCCCCGACGCGCACGTGAGCGTGATCCCCGTCGACCCCGACGGGATCTCGACCGCCCTCCGCGTGCGTGACGCGATCAAGCGCGGCGAGCTCGTCGGGATCCTCGCCGATCGACGCGCCGAAGAAGCGGACCGCAACGTGACGGTCGACTTCCTCGGCGCCACCGCCGCGTTCCCGGTCGGCCCCTACCTCGTCGCGCATACGCTCCGGTGCCCGGTCTTCCAGGTCTTCGGCCTGTTCTCGACGCCGAATCGGTACGACCTCTTCTGCGAGCCGTTCGCGGACGCCGTCCGCCTCGAGCGCGACGACCGCGAAGGGTCGCTCCGAACCTACGCGCAGCGCTACGCCGCGCGGCTCGAGCACTTCGCGAAGCGTGCACCCTACAACTGGTTCAACTTCTACGACTTCTGGAGCGAGTGGTAGCGACGGTTCTCGATCACGAGCTCGTAGCCGAACCACTCGTTGACGATCTTCACCGTCTCCGGCGTACAGAGCGAAGCCGTGCAGCCCGCTCCGTAGAGGACGCGCACGCTCCCGGGCCGGAAGCTCGGTCGCGCGTAGCGTCGCTCGGTGAGCTCCCCTCCCCGCCAGGTCTCGGTCACCTCCTCGTCGTCGAGGTGGCCGCGCACTTCGCCGTCCGCCGCTCCACTCTCGCGCGGGAGGCGCTTGAAGAACGCGCGGTGCACGTCGACGAGGACGTTCCGGGGCGGAAACGGGAGCCGTGGTCCGAGCGTCTGCTCGAAGCGGACCGCCTCGCCCTCCTGCCGGAGGACGAAGCCGCGGACGCCCATCGGGCCGAGGCCGACGAGGACGAGCTCGTCGCCTCGCTTCTGGAGGACGGCGTCGAAGCCGCCGCGGCGTTCGCCCTGCCTCACTTCGACGTGCTGCTCGACGGCGAAGTCCGGTGACAGCTCGCTCGGAGGATGGAGGACTCCGGGATAGTCGGGCACCGGCTCGCGCGGCGCGGGCGGTGCCGATGCACACCCCACCAGCACGAACGCACACCAGAACGTGCGCCTCACGACGCCGCTCTCTTCTCGCGGTCGCGGAGGAGCGCGAGGCCGAGCGGACAGAGGAGCATCGTCACGGTGAGGCCGATCGTGATCGTCGCGCCGAGCGCGCGGAGCGCGGGATTCGCGCTGAGGGCGAGGAGGCCGAACGAGAGGAGCGTCGTCGAGGTCGCGGTGACGATGCTCACGAACGCCATCGCGCGCTCCTCGTCGTTCGAGCGCGCTTCGACGACGAAGATCCCGTAGTCGACGCCCATCGACAGGACGAGGACGAGCGCGACGAGGTGGAGGAGGTTCAGCGGCACGCCCGCCGCTCCGAAGGCAGCGACCGCGCCGGCGGCGCCGAGGAGCGCCGGGCACGAAGCGGCGAGGACCGCCCGCGGCGACCGGTAGCGGGCGAAGAGGGTCACGATCACGAGGGCGGCGCCGGCGAGGACCATCGCGATCGTGTTCCGGCGGACGTCGCGGTACGTCGTCTCGAGGAGCGCCGGCTCGTCGACGAGGACGGCCTCGCCGAGACGGCGCGCGAGCGCATTCGTGTCCTTCACCCCGCGGAGCGGCACGACGAACGCCTGTCCAGCGCGGAGGCGCGGCGCGAGCGGCGCGACGAGACCGGCGAGCGGCGAGCTCCGGAGATCGTCGAGCGTGAGGAGCGACGGCGCGGCGACGTCGAGGTCGGCGAAGAAGGGCGCGAACGCCTCCGGCACGAAGCCTTCGCGACGCATGACGGCGGCGAGCTCGTCCTTGCTCGCCTTCGCGCGCGCGAAGCTCGCCTCCTGCCGCGCGCGCGAGCGGAGGAGCGTGGACACCGAGACGTAGCCTTCGAGGAGGCCGTCTCGCTTCGCGTCCTCGAGCGCACGAGTCGTGTGCTCGAGCGCGGCGAGCGCCTCCTCCTCGTCCGCGCGTACGACGATCGCGAAGCGACCGGTGTCTCCCGCGCTCACCCGCTCGCGGACGCGCGCGTCCTCGCTCATCGCTTCGGCGTCGATCGCGAGGAGCGCCGAGACGTCGTCGACGAAGCGTGTCCGCGCCAGCGCGGGGACCATCACCACGACGAGGACGGCCGGCGCCCAGAGGAGCCACCTCCGCGCCGCGACGCCCGCGACGACGCGGTCCGCGAGCAAGGAGAGCTGCGCCATCGAGCGCGGACGCGTGTGACCGGCGGGCATCCACGGCGGGAGGAGCAGGCGCGTCGCGAAGAGCGCGGCCACGATCGCGACCGCCGAGAAGACCGCGATCTGTCGAACGGCGGGGAACCCGGTGAGGCCCATCCCGGCGAAGCCCACGATCGTCGTGAGCGCGCCCATCCACAGCCCCGGCCACACCGAGCGCATCACCGCGCCCGCGCCGCGCTCGGGCGTGAGCGAGAAGTGCGTGAAGTAGTGCTCGGCGTAGTCGATCCCGACGCCGAGGAGCGACGTCCCGAACGCGAGCGTGATCCCGTGGATCTCGCCGAAGACGACGTGCGTGACGAGGATCGCGACCGCGCTGCCGAAGGCGAGCGGCACGATCGCGAGCCCCATCATCCGGAGCGATCCGAAGAGGACGGCGAAGAGGAGGACGATCCAGAGCGTCGAGATCCCGCCGATCCGCTCGATGTCGCCGCGGATCTGGGCCTCCGCCGCCACGGTCATCCGCGCGACGCCGCTCGTCTCGAGGCGTTCGGCCGGCGAGCCGCGCGCCTCGCGGAACGCTTCGTCGACGCGCGCGAGGAGCGCACGCTGCGACGTCGCGTCGAGCGCGCTCTCGCTCGTGACGAGGAAGAGGAGCGCGTGGGCCTCGTCGGCGGTGAAGAGGATCCCGCGCTGGGAGACGAGCCGCCCGTCGTTGGTCGCCCCGAGCTCCTCGAGCGCGTCGAGGGTCCCGCCGAGCGGATCACGGGGCGCGAGGCGCCGGACGAAGACGCCGAGCGGCGAAGCGAGCCGCGTCCGGAGGCGTGCGAGCCGCTCGGATGCGCGCGCTTCGCCGAAGTCCTCCGCGTCGAGGAGCGCGGTCGGGGAACGGCGCGCGAAGAGCGCGGCGAGCTCCGCCTCGGCCCCTTCGTCGACACCGCTCCGGACGCGTGCGCCCGGGATCGCGCGGAGGCGTTCGGCGAAGCGCGTCGCCGTCTCGTGGAGGCGCTCGGGGCGATCGCCAGACACGTCGAGCACGAGCGTCCGCGACCACTCGCCTTCCGCGAGCTCCTTGGCGAGGTGCGCGGCGCGCTTGTCGGCGCCGTCCGGCATCAGGTGGGTGATCGACGTCGTCACGCGAAGCCGCGGCAGCGCGAAGGCGACGGCGACGGCCGTCACGAGGAGCACGAGCAGGCTCACCGCCCGCGCGCGGCGCCGCGACGTCCGCTCTTCCACGTTCAGCCCGGCGGAACGCGGAACACGCGCTCGAGCTCGGCGGCGTCGTACTTCTTCGCCGCGTCCACGCCCGAGAAGCGCGTCGTCGACACGTCGCCGTTCGCCTCGCGGACGCGCAGCATCGAGAGGTCGAGGCCACGGCCTTCGATCTCGATCGCGGTGATCACCTTCGCGAGGTCCTGGCCCTTCGGCTCGAGCCGGAGGCGATAGGCGCCGCCGCTCAGCTCCGTGTACGAGAGGCGGAAGTCCTTCTCGAGCGCCGCGCGGTTCGCGCCGAGGAGGAGCGAGAAGGCGCGCGCGAACGTCTCGATCGTGACGGAGCTCCCGAGCGCGACGCGCTTCGTGCTCTTGCCGTCCCAGAGCACGATCTCCTTGTCGTTGACGAGGACGCTCTCGCGCGACGGCTTCGTCGTGTGACGCACGAGCCCGCGCCCCGGCGCGAAGTGGATCGTCCCTTCCGGCTTGAGCGGGACGGCGAGGAGCGCGATCTGCTTCTCCTCGACGAAGCTCGCGAGGAGGCCGGGGCTCTTCGCGCACTGCTCGAGGAGCGCATCGATCCGCTTCGAGTCCGAAGCCGCATGGTTCGCGACGAACACGACCGGGCCGCTCGTCCTCGGGAGCTCGGTGACGAACCGCGCGTCGATCAGCCGGAGGACGCGCATGTAGCCGTGGAACAGGCGGAACGCCGCCCTGACGACCCGCTGGCAAGCGCGGCGCGGATCGCGCGCGACGAGCGCGAGCGCGGGAAGGACCGTCCAGGCGAGGAGGAACGCGCCGCCCCAGAACCAGACGAACGCGCTCGAGACGAGCACGAGGCGGAGCGCGCGGTACGCGAGCCAGACCGGCCGCGGAAGCCGGTGCTCGTAGGAGAAGACCGGGATCCGGTTCTCCTGCGTCGCGTCCGGCGTCATGCGCCCTCCGTCAGCCGCGCGAGGCTCACGCAGCGGAGGCCGCGCGCGGACGCGAGGTCGAGGAGCTTCGCGAGCGCCTCGACGGTGGGAGAGCGATCGCTGGTGCCGCCGAGGCCGGCCCCGTCGTGGAGGGTGAGGATCGCGCCGGGGCGGAGCGAGCGCTCGAGGCGCGCGACGATGGCGCTCGCGGCGCGTCCCATCGCGTCGAGCCCGCGCTCGGTCCACGTCACGCAGACGAGCCCGTCGAGCGTCCGGAGCGCATCACGCAGCATCGGCGTCCGGAGCCCCTGCGGTGGGCGGAACAGCGTCGGACGCACGCCGGCGATCGCGGTGACGGCCTCGACGCCGGCGACGATCTCGCTCCGCATCCGGCGCGCCGACGAGAAGTGGAAGCCGTGCGAGTGCCCGTAGGTGTGCGAGCCGATCGCGTGGCCCTCGGCGACGATCCGCCGGACGAGGTCGGGGTGTTCGGCCGCCCGCTGCCCGACGACGAAGAACGTCGCCCGCGCGCCGTGGAGCGCGAGCAGATCGAGGACCCGCGGCGTCCACTGCGGGTCGGGCCCGTCGTCGAACGTGAACGCGATCGCGTTCGGATCGGACGACGGCAGCTGCCACACGCTCGGGACGAGGAACTGCGCGCGGGGCGAGACGACGACGTACGCGAAGAACCCCACCGTCGCGACGATCGTCGCGAGCACGAGCGCGAGGCGGAGCGGTCCACTCGGGACCGTCCACACCTCCAGCGCGACCGCGAGCGCGGCGGCGAGCTTCACGGCCGTCGCCTTCTTCATCGAACCCGCCCGATGACGAGGCTCGTGTTGATCCCGCCGAAGGCGAACTTGTTCGCGAGGAACGCGTCGAAGGCGACCTCACGACCGTTGCCGGCGACGTAGTCGAGCGGGGCGCAGCGCGGATCCGGGTTCTCGAGGTTCCGGGTCGGCGCGACGTACCCGCGCTGCATCATCCGGATCGCGAGGGCGGCTTCGATCGCGCCGCAGGCCCCGAGCGTGTGCCCCATGTGCCCCTTCAGCGAGCTCACGGGGACCTTGTCGCCGAAGACGTCGTGCGTCGCCTGGCTCTCGTGGATGTCGCCGACCTCGGTCGCCGTCGCGTGCGCGTTGACGTAGCCGATGTCGGAAGGCGCGAGCCGCGCGTCCTCGAGCGCCGCGCTCATGGCCGCGCGCATGCTCTCGCGCGACGACGCGGTGATGCTCAGCCCGTCGCAGTTCGTCGCGAAGCCGAGGACCTCGGCGTGGATCGTCTTGCCGAGCGCCTTGGCGCGCTCGTACTCCTCGAGGACGAAGGTGCCCGCGCCTTCACCGACGACGAGGCCGTCGCGATCGCGATCGAACGGGCGCGAGCCGCGCTCGGGCTCGTCGTTGTAGCGGCTCGCGGTCGCGTGCATGACGTCGAAGACGCCGGCGTGCGAGAAGTGGAGCTCTTCGGCGCCGCCGCAGACCATCGCGTCGACCGCGCCGGAGCGGATCGCTTCGTACGCGTAGCCGATCGCGTGGCTCGCGCTGACGCAGGCGGCGCACGTCGTCATGATCCGGCCGCGGATGCCGAAGTGCATCGCGAGGTTCGCGGCCGTCGTGTGGCTCATGAACTTCAGGTACGAGGTCGCCGAGAGCCCGAGGAGACCGTCCTTCTCGAACAGCTTCCGAACCCACTCCTCGTTCGCGGACGACGAGCCGTGCGTGCTGCCGTGCGCGAGACCGACCTTCCCGGACGCGAGCTCCTCGGCCTCGATCCGCGCTTCGCGGAGCGCGCGCTCGGTCGCGACGGTCGCGAGGAGCGCGACGCGGCCCATGAGGCGGCTGACCTTCCGCGGGAGCTTCGCGAGCTCCGGCACGTCCGCGGGCGCGCCGAGGCGCGTCAGCATGTGCGGGACCGCGTCCCACGCATCCATCTTCCGGATGCCGCTCCGGTTCTCGCGGAGCGCGACGAGCGCGCCCTCGAGATCGGAGCCGAGCGGTGACACGATCCCGAGACCGGTGACGACGACGCGGCGCCTCATCCGAGGCCTCCGGAGACGGCGATCACCTGGCCGGTGATGTACGAAGCGCGATCGCTGGCGAGGAACGCGACGAGGTCGGCGACATCTTCCGCACGCCCGAGCCGGCGCATCGGGATGTGCTTCAGGATCTCCTCGACCGGAGCGTCCTTCACCATGTCGGTGTCGACGAGCCCGGGCGCGACCGCATTCACGGTGACGCCGCGCTTCGCGACCTCGAGCGCGAGCGCTTTCGTCGCGCCGACGAGCCCAGCCTTGGCCGCCGCGTAGTTCACCTGCCCGCGGTTGCCCATCACGCCCGAGATGCTCGAAACGTTCACGATCCGCCCCCAGCGGCGGCCCACCATCGGCATCACGAGGGGACGCGTGACGTTGTAGAACCCGCCGAGCGTCGTCCCGAGCACGTCGCTCCAGGCCTCGGGGCTCGTCGTGGGGAACGGACCGTCGCGCGTCACGCCCGCGTTGTTCACGAGGACGTCGATCCCGCCCTCGAGGAGCGGCTCGATCGCACGCTGGGTCGCGGCCGCATCCGAGACGTCGAAGCAGGCGACGGTCGCGACGCGACCGAGCACGCGGATCTCCTCCGCGACCGCTTCCGCGCGCTCGACGTTCGCGCGGCAGTTGAGGACGACGTCGAAGCCGTCGCGCGCGAGCGACCGCGCGACGGCGGCGCCGATCCCACGGCTCGCACCGGTCACGAGCGCGCGCCGTGTCCGATCAGTCGCCATGGGCTCCTCGATAGGCCTCGGCGAGGTCGCCCTCCGCCGAGACGACGACGAGCTCCACGTCGGCGAGGACGTCGTCCGCGCGGACGACGCTCCCGACGAAGCTCGCGACCGGCTCGCGGATCCACTGCGTCTTGATCTCGATCGTGAGCTCGTCGCCACGGCGGAGCTTCTCGGCGTGGAAGCGCGCGTCGCGGCATCCGACGAGGAGTCCGGGCTTCGGCGCGCGGCCTTCACGCACGTCGCGAAGGCCGACGAGACACCCCACCGTCTGCGCGACGAGCTCGACGCAGACGGCGATCTCCGCCTCGCCGTCGCGGAGGAACACGAAGTCGTCGCCGATCCGCGCCCGGCACACGAGCCCGTCCTCGCTCTCGGCGACGACGGCGTCGACGAGGCGCATGGGCGGGCCGTGGGGCAACAGGCGATCGACCGGAGGGAACTGCGTGCCGGGGTACTGCATCACGAGAGCTCGAGGGTCAGGGCACGGGCGTCGCCGGCGGCGTGCCCGTGAGGGCGGCTGCGAACTCCTGATCCTGGACGAGCCGGCGCGATGCCTCCGCGAGCGCGCTCGTGAGCGCTTCGCTGAAGTTCTCGGGGTTGTGCGTACGGCCCCAGCGCTTGCCCGTGCCGGTGTACGTCTTCGACCACGGCGCGGCGCCGTCGTGACGCGTGACCGTCACCTTCATGCGCACGGTCGCGTTGAAGGTGTTGCCTTCGACGCAGTCGAACTCGAGGAGCTCGGCGTCGAAGCGCGCCTTCGCCGGTGCGCCGAGCTTCGCGCCCGCTTCTTCGAGCGCGATGCGGAGGCGCCCCGCCCAGAACGCGCGGACGTCGCCGCCGGTCCGGACCTAGGAGCCGTCGTCCTCGAACGTGCCGACCACATGCGGATCGCCGGTACGGCCGTCCTTGAACTCGCCGACCTCGATCGGGCCGGCCGCGAACGCCTTGTCGACCGCGGTCGACGCGGCCGGGTTCTTCGCCCCGGTCCAGACGAGCGGGAGGTCCGAGATCTGCTTGTTTCCGCCGCCACACGCGGCAAGGGAAAGAAAGAGGAGGGCTGCGCCGAGTCGGTTCATACGGGCCGAGATCCTACCATGACGGACGGGGAACACCGCCGCAGCCGTTTTCCCGTACGCCGCGGCCCTCGGCCGCGCCCACTGGAGGTTGCGCCACCAAGCTGAAAAGACGGATTGCGCCATGTTGCGCAGTTAGCAGGCCCCGCGCCAGCTCGTCCGGACGCGTGATGTCGCGAGGATCGCGTGTGCCGGCCGCGCGCGCTTGCGCCAGCCGGACGCTTCGGGTGCCGTCGGGGTGCGGGGGCGCCTACGCTTCTCGGCCGATGATCCCGACGCTGCACGGCGTCCGCGCGCTCGCGGCGGACTTCGACGACTTCATCGTGGACGTATGGGGTGTCGTGCACGACGGCGGGCGGCCGTTCGAGGGCGTCCTCGAAGCGCTCGCCGCGCTCGCCCGGTCGGGGGAGAAGCGGGTGCTCTTCCTCACGAACACGTCGCGCACTTCGGACGCGGTGGTCGACACGCTCGTCGCTCGGATGGGGATCCCGCGGGACGCGTTCCACGACGTGGTGTCGTCGGGAGACGTCACGCGCGATGCGCTCCGCGCGCGCGACCCGCAGGTGTTCGCGTCTCTTCCCGCGGCGCCGCGCTGCTTCCACTACGGCGACGCGTCCTACGTCCCGTGGCTCTACGAGGTCGGGCTCGACATGATCGACGACGACGCGGCGCTCGATCGGGCCGAGCTCGTCGTCGCGAGCGGCGCGCCGGGTGATCTCGCCGGGCTCGACGAAGCGCGCGCGGTGCTCGCACCGCTCGCCGCGCGCGGCGTCCCGCTCGTCTGCACGAATCCGGACCGCGTGATCCCGAGCTCCGCGGGCCCGCGGCTCGGACCAGGCGCCGTCGCGCGTGTCCACGAGGAGCTCGGCGGTCGCGTCGTCCTGTACGGTAAGCCGAAGCCTGCGATCTACACCGAAGCGCTCCGCCGGCTCGGCGCCGGCGAAGGCCGCCGCGTCGTCGCGGTCGGCGACATGCTCGAGACGGACGTACGCGGCGCCCGCGCGGCAGGCCTCCCGTGCGTGCTCGTCACGTCGACCGGCGCGCACGCGGCGGAAGTCCGGACGGCGGCGGAGCGCGAGGAGCTCTTCGCGCGCGAGGGCATCGCGCCGGACATGGTGCTCGAGCGCTTCGCCTGGTGACCCGGGAGCGGGACTCCCTATCGGCGCTCCGTCGGAAAGCCGCGGACGTCGACGCGGCCGGCGACGGGATGAACGTGCGGATGCGTGCGAGTACGACGCATTTCGTGGTCCCGGTCGGATGACCGTTGCTCGGTTGCGAGAGACGTCGATACGGTCGCATCATGACCAAACTCGTCGCTCTGCTCTCCATCTCGCTCGCGGGGCTCGTCCTCGCCGTGGGATGTGGAGCCGACTCAGACCCAACCCCCGCCGCGGACGACGCAGGCGTCCCGACGACGACCTCAACCCCCAACCCCAACGATTCCCAGGCGTTTCCCGTCGGCGGGACCGTGACCGGCCTCCTCGGGACCGGCATGGTGCTCCAGAACAACGGCGGCGACGACATCGCCGTCAACGCGAACGGCGCGTTCGTGTTCCCGGCGAAGATCGGGAGCGGCAAGCCGTTCTCCGTCACGGTGAAGGCGCAGCCGAGCGCGCCTTCCCAGAAGTGCACCGTCACCGGCGGGAGCGGCGTGATCGCCACCGGCGCCGTCACCTCCGTGGTCGTCAACTGCACGACCAACGGCTTCACCGTCGGCGGCCAGGTGACGGGCCTCGCCGGGACCGGCCTCGTCCTCCAGAACAACGGCGGCGACGACATCGTGGTGGGCGCGACCGGCGCCTTCGCCTTCTCCAAGGCGCTGCCCGACAAGACGGCCTACAAGGTCACGATCAAGACGCAGCCGACGAACCTCGCGCAGACCTGCACCGTCACGAACGACAGCGGCACCGTCTCCGGCGCGAACGTCACCAACGTGGCCGTGTCGTGCGTGACGAAGAAGTTCACCGTCGGCGGCACCGTGACCGGGCTCGTCGGTACCGGGCTCGTCGTGAGGAACAACGGCGGAGGTGACCTCCCGATCAACGGCAACGGTTCGTTCACCTTCGCCGCCTCGCAGGACGACGGCACCGACTTCGCCGTCACGGTGAAGACCGACCCGACCGGACCGGAGCAGACCTGCCTCGTCGCGGGCGGCAAGGGCAAGCTCGCCGGCGGCAACGTCACGAGCGTGACCGTCAACTGCTCGACGAAGAAGTACGCGATCGGCGGCACCGTCTCCGGCCTCGCCGGCGCCGGGCTCGTCCTCCAGGACAATGCGGGCGACGACCTGGCGGTGAACGCGAACGGCGAGTTCGCCTTCGCGACGCCGCTCGAGGATCTCGCCGCCTACGCGGTGACGGTGAAGACGCAGCCGACGAACAAGTGGCAGACGTGCACCGTGGCCAACGGCAGCGGCAACGTCGCGCAAGCGGCGGTCACGAGCATCGCGGTCGTGTGCACCACGAACGCCTACAAGGTGAAGGCGACCGTGAGCGGCCTCGCGGGCAGCGGCCTCGTCGTGCAGAACAACGCAGGTGACGATCTCGCGATCGCCGCGAACGGCACCTACGAGTTCGCGACGCCGGTCGCGAGCGGCGCGGGCTACCTCGTCACGGTCCTCAAGAACCCCGAGAACAAGAGCCAGACCTGCACCGTCACGAACGGGGCGGGGATGATGGCGGGCGCCGACGTCACCAACGTGACGATCGCCTGTACGACCAACAAGTACACCGTGGGCGGGACGATCTCCGGCCTCGCTGCAGGGAACGACGTCGTCCTCCAGAACAACCTCGGCGACGACCTGACGCGCGCCGCGAACGGCGCGTTCTCGTTCGCGACCGGCATCGAGAGCGGGCAGACCTACTCCGTCACGGTGAAGACGCAGCCCTCGACGCCCAACCAGACGTGCGTGGTGACGGGCGGCAGCGGCACCGTCGTCGCCGGCAACATCACCAGCATCGACGTCAACTGCACGACGAACAAGTACACCGTCAGCGGCACGATCAGCGGCCTCGCCGGTACGGGCCTCCAGCTGAAGAACAGCAACGGCGACGTCGTCGTCGTCAACGGGACGAGCTTCTCGTTCCCGGCGCAGGACGACGGCAGCGCCTACGCGATCACCGTCGACACCCAGCCCGTCTCGCCTTGGCAGACGTGCACGGTCGCGAACGGCGCCGGCGCGATCAACGGCGCGAACGTCACGGGTGTCACCGTGAGCTGCACGACGAACAAGTACACGGTCGGCGGAACCGTCACGGGTCTGGTCGGCACCGTCGTCCTCACGAACAACGGCGGTGACGACAAGACGATCAACGCCGACGGTGCGTTCGCGTTCGCGACGTCGATCGCGAGCGGCGCTCCCTACTCGGTGGCGATCAAGACGCAGCCCGGCGGCAAGACGCGCTGCACGCTGACGAACGCGAGCGGCAACGTCGGCGGCAGCGCGATCACGAACGTGACCGTCACGTGCAAGACGTGCACCGGCTCGCTCGTGAACGGGTTCTGCTGGATCAACTCGAAGGTCTGCGAGACCACGCAGCAGGCGTGCAGCTCGATCGGGCTCACCGGTCGGAACGTGTTCCTGCCGATGACGTGGGACATGACCGCGATGCAGTCGATCGCGACCGACCTCGGGCTCACGGCCGGCGGCGTCAACGGCTGTTGCGTGCAGTTCGCATGGATTCAGAACAACACGATCTACACGCACAACTTCGGCTCGCAGTACTACAACTGGGACAACTGCCCGGTCGGGTACCCGACGCTGAAGGCGTGCGACATGCCATGACGCGGTAGCGACTCTCGGAATCGAGAGACGACGACGCGGCGGCGGGCTCCGGCTCGCCGCCGCGACGTCATTTCGGGAAAGGCTCGGGTCACCGCAGACAGCACACCGCCGACACGATCGCGCCCGTCGACGTGTCGAACACGACGAGGACGTTCCCTCCTCGCTTGTCGGCGTGGGTGAGGACCGACGTGGTCGCGCGGCCGCGGAGGAGCGGGCGGTGTTGGATGATGCGAACCGGCTCGAGCCACGGCCAGCCGCGCAGCGCCGCGAACGTCGCGGCGCGCTGGAGGGCGGAGTCGGGCGAGAGCGGCGAGGAGGACGGGACGAGCGTTGCGGGGGTCATGACGCGCCCGTCGTCCCTCGAACGGGTGACGTTGCCGGGTAGGCGGAGACGCGCCGCCGAGCTGGATCGCTCTAGCCCCCGACGTCCACCCGCCACGCGCCGCCCGTCTCCTCCCGCACGAGGATCGCGCGCTCGAGGAAGCGCTCGAGCAGCGCGACGTGGGTCCGGAGGTGCTCCGAAGGCGCGACGGTGCGGAAGGCGCCGCCCGCGCCGAGCGCCATCGGGAGGACGAGCTGGTCGGCGAGGTGCTCGCCGACCGGTACGTCCGCATCGATCCAGCCCCGCACCTCGCGCGCGACGCGCGCCGCGACCTCCTCCGCGCGGACACCGCGCTCGCCGAAGCCGGAGAAGACCTCGGTGACGTGCTCGGCCTCGATCGTCGCGAGGAGCACGTTGCCGGGTCCGTCGCTCGCGACCGACTCCGGTCGCGCGTCGACGTCCTGCCAGCCGAGGAGCGCGACGAGCGTCGCGATCTCGCGGGCCGCGACGTGAGCGGGGAGCCGCGAGATCAGCGCCCGCACGCGCCGCGCGCGAATCTCGCCGCGCGCGAGGAGGACGAGCTCCCCGAGCTGCGCGCAAGGCCCGATCGCGAGACGTACGTGCCCGCCACCGGCGGGATAGAAGCCGGGCGCGACGAGCTCGGACGTGACGTTCGCTCCCATCCGCCGGAGGAGCGGGAGGTACGTCGCCTCGAAGAACGGATATGGCGGCGAGAGCGGGTTGTGCGTCCCGCCGAGGACCTCCAGGGTCGAAGCGTCGCGCGCGAAGAGGAGCGCGGGCAGCACGGTCTGGACGACGAGCATCGCGCTCCCGGCCGAGCCGACGTCGAAGCGGTACACGCCGCCGCGGATCGGCTGCGGCCGGAACGTGACCGTGCGCGAGCCGAGCTCGTCGCCGGTCACGTCCGCGTTCGCGATCGCCTGCGCGGCGCGGAGCGCGGTGAGGTGCTGGCGGAGGAGGCCAGGCTTCGCGCGGCCGGCGCGCACGTTCTCGATCGTGACGGGCTTCCCCGTCACCATCGCGAGCGTGAGCGCCGTCCGGACGATCTGCCCGCCGCCCTCCCCCATCGATCCGTCGACGACCAACATCGCTCACCCCTTCACGCACACGACCTGCCGGAGCTCGTGGACGACGTCGACGAGCTCCTTCTGCGCCGCCATCACCGCCTCGATCGACTTGTACGCCATCGGCGTCTCGTCGATCACGTCGAGGTCCTTGCGGCACTCGATCCCCGCCGTCGCCTTCGCGTGGTCCTCGACCGTGAAGCGCTTCTTCGCCGCCGTGCGGCTCATCGCGCGACCCGCGCCGTGGCTGCACGACGAGAGCGCACGCGGCTCGCCCTTCCCGCGCACGATGAACGAGCGCGCGCCCATCGAGCCCGGGATGATCCCGAGCTCACCCGCGCCGGCGCGGACCGCACCCTTCCGCGTCACCCACACGTCCTCGCCGAAGTGGCGCTCCGACACGACGTAGTTGTGGTGGCAGTTCACCGCCATGTCGCGCGCCGTGAACGGCGGCAGCTTCGGCGTCTTCGCGATCGCGTCGAGCGCCGCCTCCATCATGAGCTCGCGGTTCACGAGCGCGAAGCGCTGCGCCCAAGAGACCGCGCGCACGTAGTCGTCGAACACGTCCGAGCCCTCGACGACGTACGCGAGGTTCGCGTCGACGGACGCCTGCCGATCCGAGCGCAGCATGTCCTTCTTCGCCCGCTCGATGTACGTCGAGCCGATCCGGTTCCCGACGCCACGCGATCCCGAGTGGAGCATCACCCAGACCGCGTCCGCTTCGTCGAGGCACACCTCGACGAAGTGATTTCCGGTCCCGAGCGTCCCGAGGTGGTTCGCGTCGTTCCCGACGCCGAGCGCGGGGCAGCGCTCGACGAGCGCGCGGTAACCGGGCTCGAGCTCCGCCCATGCCGCCGCGACGCGCGGCGGGAGGTTCGACCACGCACCGCGATCGTTCCGGCCGCCGTTTCCGGACCGGCCGTGCGGGACGGCCTTCTCGATCGCCTGGCGCATGGGCCGGAGATCCGACGGCAGGTCCGACGCGCGAAGCGACGTCTTCACCGCCATCATCCCGCAGCCGAGGTCGACGCCGACCGCCGCCGGGATGATCGCCTTCCGGGTCGCGATCACGCTCCCGATCGTCGACCCCTTCCCGGCGTGGACGTCCGGCATGATCGCGACGTGCGCGACGACCGGGACGGCAGCGAGGTTCTCGACCTGCGCGCGCGCCTCGGACTCGAACGGCACGCCCTCGGTCCAGGTGTGGATGGGCGCGCGGTGGGGGTTCGTGATCGACTGGTTCATCGTCGTGCTCCTCGCGGAGCAGGACGAGCAGCGGGCGTGCCAAGCAAAGATGCTGGTTTCCAGTGGTGTCGTGAGCGCATCTTTATCCGAAGCGATAACGCTGTATCCTGACAGCGCATGGCCCGCGGCTGCGTCGTCTTCTCCGTGCTCGGCACGACCCTCGATGCGGGCAGCGGCCCGAAGCGCTGGGATCGCTGGCGTCCCACGGTCGGCCTCTGCCAGCACGAGGACTTCCTCGTCTCGCGGCTCGAGCTCCTCCACGGCCGATCGCACGCGGCGCTCGCCGACACCGTCGCGGCCGACGTCGCGCGCGTCTCGCCCGAGACCGAGGTGCGCCGGATCCCCTTCGAGCCGGCCGACCCGTGGGACTTCGAGGAGGTCTTCTCCACGCTCCACGACATCGCGAAGGCGTACCCGTGGAAGACCGAGCGGGAGGACTACCTCGTCCACATCACGACGGGCACGCACGTCGGACAGATCTGTCTCTTCCTCCTGACCGAAGCGCGCTACTTCCCCGCCAAGCTGCTCCAGACGTCGCCACCACGAAAGGGCGCCGCGAATCCGACCGCGGGCACCTACGCCGTCATCGATCTCGATCTCTCCCGCTACGACCGCATCCTCTCCCGCTTCCAGCAGGATCAGCGTGAGGGACAGAGCCTCCTCAAGAGCGGGATCGCCACGAAGAACGCTGCGTTCAACCAGATGATCGCGCGCGTCGAGGAAGTGAGCGTCGCGTCGCGTGCGCCGGTGCTCCTCCTCGGCCCGACCGGCGCCGGCAAGAGCCAGCTCGCGAAACGGATCTACGCGCTGAAGAAGGCACGCCGGAAGCTCGCCGGGCCTTTCGTGGAAGTGAACTGCGCGACGATCCGCGGCGACGGTGCGATGTCGGCGCTCTTCGGGCACGCGAAGGGAGCCTTCACCGGCGCCATCGCCGAGCGCGCCGGCCTCCTTCGTCGTGCGGACGGCGGCGTCCTCTTCCTCGACGAGGTCGGCGAGCTCGGCGACGACGAGCAGGCGATGCTCCTCCGCGCGCTCGAGGAGAAGGCGTTCTATCCCGTGGGCTCGGACCGCGAGGTGAAGAGCGACTTCGAGCTCGTCGCGGGGACGAATCGCGACCTCGAGCGCGCCGCGGCGCGCGGCAGGTTCCGCTCCGACCTCCTCGCGCGGATGAACCTGTGGACGTTCCGTCTCCCGCCGCTCCGCGAGCGGCCGGAGGACATCGCGCCGAACCTCGACTACGAGCTCGAAGCGGCGGGACGCGAGGTCGGCAAGGCGATCACGATGAGCCGGGAGGCCCGCGCGCGCTACCTCGCGTTCGCGACATCGGCGGAAGGGATCTGGCCCGGCAACTTCCGCGACCTGAACGCGAGCGTCACGCGGATGGCGACACTAGCGCCGGGCGGGCGGATCACGGTCGAGCACGTCGACGAGGAGCTCGCGCGGCTCCGCCTCCTCTTCGCCGCGTTCGAAGAAGGCACCCAGGGCGAGACCAGCGGTGACCACGTCACCGCCGTCCTCGGCGAGGCGAAGGCGAAGGCGCTCGACCGCTTCGACCGCGTGCAGCTCGAAGAGACGCTCCGCGTGTGCAAGAGATCCGCGTCGCTGTCCGAGGCAGGGCGGCTCCTCTTCGCCGCATCGCGCGCGCAGAAGACGAGCGTGAACGACGCGGATCGGCTCCGGAAGTATCTCGCGCGCTTCGACCTCACGTTCGCCGCGGTGCGGGCGTCCACGTGAGCGCGCGGGAACTCCGCGTGTGCCACGATGTCGTTCACGGCATGCGGTGCGCGAAGCTCGTCGTCGTCGGGGCGTTCGTCGTCGTCGCGTGCGGGCCCGCGGCCCCCCCGCGAGCGACGGCTCCGGCGACGGCGCCGCGTCCCTCGGCCGAGCCCGCGATCGATCCGCGGCTCGAGGCCCTCCTCGCGAAGCACGAGGCCTTCTTCGCGAAGTCCGGCACGGCGGGCGCGACGGCGCAGCCGCGTCCGCCGCGCCCTCGCCCTGCCGTCCCCGCGAAGGGGAGCGTCCCGACGAAGCGCATCGCCCGGATCGAGGCGGTCGCGTTCAACCGCACCGTCTCGAGAGGGCCGCGCTGCGACGTCGCGGAAGAGCCCTATGCGCGCGACGGCCGCCTCTGCGAGGACGTCCGGCTCCCGGTCGCGACGCTGACGGGGGACGAGATGGCCCGCGTCACCGGTCTCCTCGACGCGGCCGAAGCGCGGATCCGCGAGCAGCACGCGAGCGGACGCGTCGTGTATCGGGCCGTCACCCACTGCGGGTTCGACCCCCACCATGCGTTCGTTCTCTACGACGCGAGCGACCGCCCGCTCGGCACGATCGTCGTGTGCATCTCGTGCGGGGAGTGGCTCGTGCGCCCCGCGTCCGAGGCGACGGGCGAAGGTGAGCCCGCCGTGATGGCCCCGGACGAAGAGTCCACGCTGAGGAGCATCCTCGAAGCGCACGATCTCGGCGCGTCGCTCTTCCGCGACGAGGTCAGGAAGGAGCTCTGGGACTACGTCGGCCGCGTCTACGGCTCGACGCGGGAGCCCACGCCGCGCGGCGAGGCGCGCCGGCGCGCGCGGCTCGCCGCCTCGTCGAGCGGCGTCGCGGCGGAGAAGCGCGCCTCGACCCTCGGACGCGAGGAGCGCGAAGCGCTCTGCCGGTGGGTGACGGAGGACGTCGTCCCGGCGTACCGCTCCCGCAGCGACGGCGGCGCGCGCGGCTACGAATGCGACGACCACACCGAGTGGCTCGTCGACTACGGCGAGCGCGCGTGCGCAGAGCGCCCGCTTCCGTGCGATCGGAGCGTGGGTGAGCTCGAGGCGTGTCTCCGCGACCTCGACGAGCCGCAACATCTCTGCGTGCCGGCGCCGGCGTCTTGCGCCGGTCTCCTCACGTGCCTCCCGGGATTCCGGCGGCAACCGAAGCCCTGAGCGTCACCTCTTCGCGCTTCGCTCCTGGATCTCCTTCGCGAGCTTCTCCGGCGCCCGCGCCCTAGCGTACCGTATACGTGTTTATCCGTTGGGCGCGTCACCTCTTCGCCCGCGCACGCGTCGACGCGTACTTACGCGTGTCCGCGGCGTGGCACGTCCGTTGGAAGAAGAGCTCGCATCGCCCGCTCGCTCCGAGTGGGCCGAACCAGGAGTCCCTCCGATGTACCGCTCGTATGCCCGTCACCTCCTCTCTTGGCTTGCCCCGCAGTCGGCGCCGGCGCGTGAGGACCAGGTGGAGAACTCGGCGGGCGGGTTCGTGTTCGCGCTCGATGCGTGGGCGCGGCTCGACCGCTTCCTCGTCCTCGGTGCGGAGGGCGGAACGTACTACGCGACGGAGCGCACGCTGACGGAAGAGAACGCGCGCTCGGTCCTCGAGTGCCTCGCGCTCGACGGCGCGCGCACGGTCGAGCGGATCGTCACGCTCTCGACGTCGGGCCGCGCGCCCAAGAACGATCCGGCGATCTTCGCGCTCGCCCTCGCGGCGTCGATCGGTGAGCCCTCGCTGAAGACGCTCGCGTTCGAGGCGATGCCGCGCGTGTGCCGGACGGGTACGCACCTCTTCCAGTTCGTGCGTGACGTGCGTGCGTTCCGCTCGTGGGGACGCGGCCTCCGGCGCGCGGTCGCGCGCTGGTACAACGACCATCCCGCCGAGAAGCTCGCGCTCCAGGTGGCGAAGTACGGCCAGCGCGCGTCCTATGCGCATCGCGATCTCCTCCGGCTCGCGCACGCGAAGGCGGCGACGCCGGCGCACGACGCGATCTTCCGGTGGGTGACCGGGGGCGGGTCGTCCGCGCTCGACCGTCCTTCGAAGCACGGCGCGCCGCTCGACCGTGCGGCGCTCCCCGCCCTCTTGGGCGCGTTCGAGGCGGTGCGGTCCGCGAAGACGGCGAAGGAAGTCGTCGCGCTCGTCCGGGCGCATCGACTCACCCACGAGATGATCCCGTCGGAATGGAAGAACGACGTGTCCGTGTGGGCAGCCCTCCTCGAGGAGATGCCGCTCACGGCGCTCGTCCGGAACCTCGGGAAGATGACGGCGGTGGGGCTCCTCCGTCCGCTCGCGAAGGCGAGCCGTGACGCGGCGGCGCGCCTCCGGTCGACGAGCCGGCTCCGGTCGGCGCGTCTCCACCCGCTCTCGCTCCTCGCGGCCCTGAAGGTGTACGCGCAGGGTCACGGCGAGCGCGGGAAGCTCCGCTGGGTTCCGGTCCGTGAGGTCCGGGACGCGCTCGAGGACGCGTTCTACGCGTCGTTCGAGCACGTCGAGCCCAGCCGGAAGCGCCATCTGCTCGCCCTCGACGTCTCGGGCTCGATGACGTGCGGTGAGATCGCCGGGATGCCGGGGATCACGCCGCGCATCGCGAGCGCCGCGATGGCGATGGTGACGGCGCGGACGGAGCGTGCGTACCACTTGCTCGGCTTCTCGCACGAGCTCGTGCCGCTCGGGATCTCGCCGCGGTCGAAGCTCGAAGACACGATTCGGGCGATCGACCGCGTCTCGATGGGTGCGACGGACTGCGCGCTGCCCATGCTCCACGCGAAGCAGCAGAAGATCCCCGTCGACACGTTCGTCGTCTACACGGACAACGAGACGTGGTTCGGAGCGGTGCACCCGTTCCGAGCGCTCCGCGAGTACCGCGAGGCGACGGGGATCCCGGCGAAGCTCGTCGTCGTCGGACTCACCGCGACGGGCTTCTCGATCGCGGACCCCGACGACGCCGGAATGCTCGACGTCGTCGGGTTCGACGCAGCGGCGCCTGCGCTGATGGCGCAGTTCGCAGCGGCGTGACACGTGACGGCCGCCGCTCGCGAGAGCGGGCGGCGGCCTCTTGGTGACCTTGGCTCAGTGGTAGAGCGCGTAACACTCCGCCGTTCACCCCTTGTCCGCGTCCGCGCGGGCCGAAGAGCGGCGGTTATCCCTTCCAAGGACGAGGTCGCGGGTTCGATTCCCGCAGGTCACCCTGCGCAGCCGGTCATGGGCCGAAGCACGTCGGTTATCTCTTGGGTAGAACACCCGACGTGCGTGCCTTGCCCGTGATCGGCTGCGCGCTGCTCTCGTGGCGCCCGCGCGCTCACTTCTTGAAGCAGTAGTTCACCTTGCTGCAGCCGTGGTCGGAGACGTACGCCGAGAACGAGCACGCCGTGCCTCCGCAGTCGTAGTTCACCGACTTCTTGAAGTCCTCGGCCGCGGGGGTGTTACCGCAGTACTGCATCGTGCCCCAGCCATCGAGCCACGCCTGGTGGTCGATCGACGTGGCGCTCGTCGAGCAGGCGTAGTCGGCGGCTGCGCCGCCGAACTTGAGCGCACACGCGTCGAGGCAGGAGTAGCTCGGCGGGTTGTTGTACCAGACCGGTCCCTCGTTCACCGCGAACTGGCCACTGGCCCCGCAGACGACCTGGACGGAGGTGACGTCGGCGCCGGCGACGTTACCGGTCGCGTTCGCCAGGGTGCACACCTTGCCCGCCGGCTGCGTCTTGATCGTGACGGCGTAGGCGCTGCCGGAGTCGATCGAGGTCGCGAACGAGAACGCGCCGCTCGCGTTCACCGCGAGGTCGTCACCCGCGTTGTTCTGGAGGACGATCGACGTCGCCGCCGGCAATCCGTAGAGCGTGCCGCCGACCTTGTACTTGTTGACGGTGCACGTCACGACGAGCGAGACGTTCGCGCCCTTCATCGTGTCGGCGTTGTTCGCGACGGCGCACGTGAGCCAGGGATTGGTCGGCTGCGCGACGACCTTGACGTCGTAGGTGTCGCCGCTCAGGACGGAGGTCGGGAACTCGAACGTGTTGTTCGCGGCGGAGGCGGTGACCTTCTCCGCGCCGTTCGTGAGCTCGATCGACTGCCCGTTCGCGAGGCCGTTCACAGTGCCGCCGACCTTGTATGCGTTCGTCGTGCACGCGATCTGGACGTCGTTCACGGCGGCGCCGCCCATCGTGCCGCTGCCGTTCGTGACGGTGCAGGTCTGCCACTTGTTCGAGGGGTTCGTCTTCACCGTGACGGCATAGGCGGCGCCCTGTTCGACCGGCGCCGCGAACGCGAACGCGCCGTTCGCGTTGACGGTGAGGTCGCCGCCGGCGTTGTTCTGGAGCACGAGCCCCTGACCTTCGAGGCCGGAGACCGTGCCGCCGAGCGCGTAGCTGTTCGTCACGCAGTTCACGGTGACGGTCACCGTGCCCGCGACGACGGTGCCCTTCGGCGACATGACGGAGCAGACCTGGTTCGCCGGCTGCGTCTTGATCGCGACGTCGTACGCGGCGCCGCTCGCGACCTTCTTCGAGAAGGTGCCCTTCACGGCGCTCGAGATGCTGAGGTCGTCGCCGCCGTTGTTCGTGAGGACGACGGTGCCCTTCAGGCCCGCGACGGTGACCTCGATCGGATAGGTGTTCGTGGTGCAGGTAATCTGCACGTTCTTCGCGTCGCTCGTGCCGAGCTTACCCGAGCCGCTCGCGACCTCGCAGGTCTGGCTCGGCTCCGTCGGCTGCGCCTTGACCTTCACGTCGTAGGCGGTGCCGCTCGGGCGCTTGGTCGGGAAGGTGAAGGACGAGGCGCCCTTCGCGACGGGCAGCGATTCGCCGTTCGTCTCGAGGACGAGCGAGCCTCCGGTGTAACCGGTGATGGTGCCGCCGATGGAGTAGGTGGCAGCCGTGCCGCCGTCGGTACCGGACGTCGATCCGTCGGTCGTGGCGGCGTCGAAGCTCCCGAGGGTTCCGGCGTCCGCGCTGAGGTCGCCGCTGCCGCCGCCGCTGCCAGTGCCACTGCTGCACGCCGCGAGAAGGAGCACCACGGTGCTCGTCGCGGACGCGAGCGCGATTCGTTGGTTGGTCGTGAGAAGGGCCATCATCCACCCCTACGCGAGGTCGATCCCAGCTGTCGACCAAGACGCGCAGCGCGGCCGCAGATCGGTCACGCGACCAGCGATGGTTCCCACATCCGGCGACACTCAGGGCACGACGTTGACGTTGTCGAACTGCGGCGCGTCGAAGACGCCGGAGATGCTCGTGTCGATCACGTTCATCCCGAGCTGCACGTCGCCGAGGTTCGCGCCGTGCGGCCCCTGGAGGCGCTCGGTCCAGGTCCGCCCTTCGGGCGCCGTCTCCAGGTAGAGGACACCCGCCGCCTCGCGGAAGCGCCAGAAGCGGTGCGCGGCGGGGTCGTACGGAATCGAGGCCGTCTTCGGCGCGTCGTCGACCGTCATCGCGAAGGAGAGCGTGCCCTGCCGCGCGCGCACGAGGGCGCCGGCGACGCCGAGTGACACGTTGACCTCGCCGCTCATCCCCGCGGGAAGCGCGCGCGCCACCTCGACCGAGACGGAGCAGCCCGTGAGGGCGAACGACTTCGCCGACCGCACGAGGCCGGTCCGCGTGTTCGCGTACCCGGCCTTCGGCGTGAACGTGAGACGAGCATCCACGATCTCCGGCGTCCATCCCATGAAGCCGATCGTGCGCCAGGTGGTCGTGTCGAGCGACGGCGCGGAGAAGTCGTCCCGGAGGCCGGGGCACGATCCGGGCGCGACGCCGGCGTCGTCACCGCCGCCGGGCAAAGCGCCGCTCGAGGCGGTCGAGCCGCCACTCGAGCTGCTGCTGGAGCTGCTGCCCCCCGAGCTGCTCGCCGTCGTGCCCGCATCGCCCGCGACCGGCGTGTCCCCCGCGCTGCTCTCGCTCCCGCAGGCGAGCAGGGTCGAGATCGCGAGCACGGTCAGAGGTCGAGCAGCCGCCATCGCGTCGAGTCTACGAGGATCCGCGTACGCTGACACGAGTCCGCGCAGGCGCATCGCGTGCCCCGGGGGGGTGGTCGCGTGATCCTCGGTCTCGACTCCGCAACCACGCTCCTGCAGGGCCGCGCGACGTGGCGCGCCCGATGCACCCCGACGACCCGTGATGACGAGCAAGATTCATGCGGCGTCGCGGCTGCAGGTGCGCGGCGCGAGCTACGTCGAATACGGTCTCCTTCTCTTCGCAATCATCATCGCCGGTGCGGCTGCCGTGCGGAAAATCGGGCCGAAGATCGCGAGCGCCGGCTCGGAGACGACGGCGGCCCTGACCGGCGAAGGCGGTGCGGGAGGCGGAGCCGGCGGCGGCGCGTCGGAGCCGCCGCTCTCGCCCGCCGGGCAAGCAATCCTGCAGGGCATGCAACAGGCGCAGGCCGAGCGCGCCGCGGGCGCCGGAGGCGGGACGCAGGTCGCGCAGCTCGGACCGGGCCAGGCCTACTACGAAGTCCAGACGCGAACGGGGCCGAGCGGCAGCTGGACGGGGACCGGCCGGATCCAGGTCGCGCCGTTCGGCAACAGCGCGATCTCGACCGGCACGGGCATCCGCCTCGTGCCGATCGGCCAGGGTAATCCTCCCCAGAAGTGAGCCGTCCCGGCGCTCAGTTCGGTCGCGCGATCCCGTTCGAGGAGATCGGCACACCCGACTTCGGCGCGGGACGGATGCTCACCGGCGCGCGCTGCTCGATTCCGGCGGCCTCGTAGACGCCGGCCTCGTCGAGCGTCTCGTGCTCGAGGAGCTTCGCGACGATCGCGTCGAGGCGGTGGCGGTTCTCTTCGAGGAGCTCGATCGCGCGCTGGTAGCACTCCTCGATCAGGCGCCGGACCTCGGTCGACACCGCGTCGAGGGTGCCCTCCGAGACGCCGAGCATGCGCGGATCGCCTTCGGCGGGGAACACCGAAACGGGACCGATCCGCTCCGACATACCCCAGCGACCGACCATCGAGCGCGCGATCGCGGTGCAGGTCTCGAGGTCGCTCTCGGCACCGGTCGTGACGACGCCGAAGACGACGTGCTCGG
Organism: Polyangiaceae bacterium; assembly: GCA_039809485.1. Classification (GTDB taxonomy): domain Bacteria; phylum Myxococcota_A; class Polyangia; order Polyangiales; family Polyangiaceae; genus Labilithrix. The sequence continues at coordinate 27,103 of JBDHVE010000124.1, forward strand.
CCGCCATCCCGCCGAGCGCGCCGATCATGCGCCCCTTCAGGTACGACGCGTCGTAGCCATAGCGATCCTGCTCCGGCGTCGAGAGCGTCACGCCGAGCGCGCGCCCGCGCGGGATGATCGACACCTTCCGGACCGGATCGGCGCCGGGCTGGAGCATGCCGAGGAGCGCGTGGCCCGCTTCGTGGTACGCGGTGCGCCGGCGCTCCTCCGGTGGGATCACGACGTTGCGCGCGGCGCCGAGCTGGACGCGCTCGAGGCCGGCTTCGAGATCCTGCTGCGTGACGGCGAGGTGGCCGCGCCGGACCGCGACGAGCGCCGCTTCGTTCACCAGGTTCGCGAGCTCGGCGCCGGTCATCCCCGGCGTCGCGCGTGCGATGCGGTCGAAGTCGGCGTCGGGCGCGAGCGAGATGCTGCGCGCGTGGACGCGGAGGATCTCTTTCCTCCCGACCTGATCCGGCGCGTGGACGGTGATGCTCCGGTCGAAGCGGCCGGGACGGAGGAGCGCAGGGTCGAGGACGTCGGGGCGGTTCGTCGCGGCGAGGACGATGACGCCTTCGGAGCCGGAGAAGCCATCCATCTCGGTCAGGATCTGGTTCAGCGTCTGCTCGCGCTCGTCGTGACCGCCGATCGCGCGGGCACCGCCGCGGGCGCGACCGATCGTGTCGATCTCGTCGATGAAGATGATCGCCGGCGCGACCGCACGCGCGGCTTGGAACAGCTCGCGGACGCGGCTCGCGCCGACGCCGACGATCATCTCGATGAACTCGGACGCGCTCGCGGAGAAGAACGGCACCCCCGCTTCGCCGGCGGTCGCGCGCGCGAGGAGGGTCTTGCCCGTGCCGGGACCACCGGTGAGGAGCACGCCCTTCGGAGCCCGCGCGCCGATCGAGCGGTACTTCTCGGGCGCGCGGAGGTAGTCGACGATCTCGGTGATCTCGCCCTTCACCTCGTCGATGCCGGCGACGTCGGCGAAGGTGACGCGCACCTTGTCCGGATCGACCGGCGTCCGCTTCGTACCCGACGAGAAGATGCCGCTCATCGCCGACTGCTGCCGCTTCAACATCCAGCGGTAGAAGAAGATGAGGAGCGCGATCGGCGCGATCGAGATGAGGAGGTTCGCGAGCATCCCGCGCTCGCCGACGACCGGCGTCGCGCGCACGGCCGCGCCGCTCTTCACGAGCTTCTCGAGGAGGTCGTCCTGCGCGAAGACGGGCCGCTCCGTCGCGAAGCGCGCGTAGGTCTCGCCTTCCTTCCCGCCGGGCAAGGGCTTCGGCGCGCGGAGCTTGCCTTCGATCGTCTGACCGCGCGCGAAGAGCTCTGCGACGTTGCCCGCTTCGACCTGCGCGGCGAGCTCGGTGTACGGGATCGTCTCGGGTCCGTTGAGTCGATCCTGCACCGTGACGAGCACGAAGATGACGAGATAGACGAGGAGCCCGCGCGTGAAGAGGGACCACCAGTTCCGCGGCGGCTTCGGTGGCTCGTCCTTCCCCGGCTGTGGCGGAAGGCCCTCGGTGCGCCAGGGACGGTTCGGCGCCTGCGGCGGGGGCTTGTCGGCTGCGCCCGCGGGATCGGTCGCGGG
>JBDHVE010000125.1:0-28656 GCA_039809485.1 Polyangiaceae bacterium
GGCGTCTATCTCGACTTCGCCGACTCGATCAAACGCCTCGGCGAGGACGTCATCCGCGAGCGGTACGGCAACCTCTTCGAGATGTACGAGCGCATCACCGGCGACGACCCGTACAAGGTCCCGATGCGCATCTACCCGGCCATCCACTACACGATGGGCGGGCTCTGGGTCGACTACGACCTGATGAGCACGATCCCGGGAATGTTCGTGATCGGCGAGGCGAACTTCTCCGACCACGGCGCGAACCGCCTCGGCGCGAGCGCGCTCATGCAGGGCCTCGCGGACGGCTACTTCATCGTGCCGTACACGATCGGCAACTACCTCGCGCAGTCGAAGGGCGGCAAGGTCGACACGACGCACGCCGCGTTCAAGGACGCGCTCGCCGCCGTCGAGCAGCGCACGCAGAAGTTCCTCGCGTCGAAGGGCACGCGCACGGTGGACTCGTTCCACCGCGAGCTCGGCAAGCTGATGTGGGAGCACTGCGGGATGGGCCGCACGAAGGCCGGCCTCGAGGAGGCGCTCGTCAAGATCCCGGCCCTCCGCGAGGAGTTCTACGCGAACGTCCGGATCCCGGGCAGCGGCGCCGAGATGAACCAGGAGCTCGAGAAGGCCGGTCGCGTGGCCGACTTCCTCGAGCTCGGCGAGCTCATGTGCTTCGACGCGCTCCAGCGCAACGAGTCTTGCGGCGGCCACTTCCGCGAGGAGTTCCAGACGCCGGAAGGCGAAGCCATGCGCAACGACGACGCGTACTGCTACGCGGCAGCGTGGGAGTACAAGGGGCCGAACGAGCGGCAGGCGCTGCACCGCGAGGCTCTCTCGTTCGAGCACGTCCACCTCACGCAGCGGAGCTACAAGTGATGCGCAACTTCTCCCTGACCCTCCACGTCTGGCGGCAGCGGAGCGCGAGCGAGCCCGGGAAGTTCGTGGCCTACAAGGCCGCGAACGTGAACGAGCACATGTCGTTCCTCGAGATGCTCGACGTCGTGAACCAGGAGCTCATCGCGAAGGGCGAGGAGCCGATCGCGTTCGATCACGACTGCCGCGAAGGCATCTGCGGGATGTGCGGGTTCATGATCAACGGCGCCGCGCACGGCCCGCAGCGCGCGACGACGGTCTGCCAGCTCCACATGCGGCACTTCAAGGACGGCGAGGAGCTGTGGCTCGAGCCGTGGCGCTCGGCGGCGTTCCCGATCGTGAAGGACCTCGCCGTCAACCGCAGCGCCTTCGACCGCATCATCGCGGCCGGCGGCTTCATCACCGCGCCGACCGGCAGCGCGATCGACGGCAACGCGATCCCGGTCCCGAAGCCGGACGCCGACCTCGCGATGGACGCCGCGACCTGCATCGGCTGCGGTGCCTGCGTCGCGTCGTGTCCGAACGGCTCGGCGGCGCTCTTCACGTCGGCGAAGATCGGGCACCTCGGTCTGCTCCCGCAGGGACAGCCGGAGCGCGATCGCCGCGCGCTCGCGATGGTCGAGCAGGTGACGAAGGAAGGCTTCGGTCACTGCACGAGCGTCGGGGAGTGCGAAGCGTACTGCCCGAAGGGGATCTCGATCTCGTTCATCGCGCGGATGAACCGCGACTTCGTCGGTGCGAACGTCCGCGAGCGCCCCGAGTCGAAGAGCGGCGGCACCGGCTGACGCGTCAGTAGCCTTCGCCCCACTCGTCGTACCCCTCGCACGCGGGATCCTCCCGCGGGCAGGGGTCCTCGCCGTAGCCGCCCTCGCCGGGGTAGCCGTCGTAGGGCGGCTGCTCGCCGGACGGGGTGCCGCTGCCCGGATCGCTCGCGTTCGTGCCGCTGCCGCTGCTGGTGCCTTCGGTCTCGCCGCCGGTGTCCTCTCCCTGCGGCGTCTCCGAGGTCGACGACGACGTTCCCTCGCTCGGCAGGTTGCTCGCGCGGATCGCCTTGTAGCCCTGGCTCTGGAGGGACGAGACCGAGTGCGCGCGGAACTGCATGTCGCTCGCGGTGCTCGCCTGCTCGAGGACGCACATCGACGTGTGGTCGCTGTCGGCCCACCCGGCGAAGAGCATCATGTGACCGCGGCGGACGACGGCGTCGGCCGGCTCGAGCTCCTCGAAGCCGCCGATGTCGGAGGCCGGCGCGCCGCCCGAGTAATACGTCGCGGTCGTGTACGACGTGCCGGTGTCCCAGCACATCGAGACGAACCCGGAGCAGTCGGTGCGGTAGCCGTCGTGGGTGCGTGACTGGCTGTACGGCACGTTCGCGTCGAGCCAGGCGAAGCCGCGCTCGAGCGCCGTGCGTCGCCCGCCGCTCGCGGCATTCAAGACCTCGTCGCGGTCGCAGCTCCCGTTCAGACGGTCTCCCGATGTCGACGTCGACTCCCCGCCGAGGACGGGGAACGAGCTGCACGCGGCCGTCGTGGACAGGATCGCGAGGAGCGGGAGGAGCGAGCGGACCATGGGAAGGGCACCAGCGACGAGCGTGCCGGCCCTTCCACTCGGGCGGGCGCGCCGATTTTCGGCGAGAACCCAGGTTGCGCGTGGGCTTGCGAAACCGCCGATCGCGGTCCCCGGTGGGTCCAGGGGCCGGGCCGCGTTGGACTCAGCTCACCCCCCGTTGACGCTCTCGGGTGTTGCTCCGTAGCGTGGCCGCATGATGGACGCGTATCGTGCGCCGCTCTTCCTCGCGGTGCTCTCCTGCACCCTCGCCTGCAACTCCAAGACGCAGAAGCAAGCGTACGAGGAGGCGAGGCCCGCCGCCGACGCGCTGCGCGCGAAGATCGTCGCGGCGGCGGCGCAGGTGGAGAAGAGGCCGCCCGTGCCGACGACGAGCACGTGCAAGGCGCCGAAGAAGCTGACGTTCGACCCGAACAGCGACGCGCACGACACCGACTACATGATGCTCGCGGAAGCGAAGCGCGGCGGCGCGAAGGCCGACGACAAGCAGCCGGACGAGGACCTCGATCTGCACTTCGGGACGAACCCGCTCCCGCGCGTGCTCCGTGGAACGAGCACGAACAGCATCTATGCAGACTACACGCTCACGAGCACGGCCGACGAAGGCTTCAAGAACATGGTGAAGCGAGGGCTCGCCGTGAAGAACGTCGTCCTCGTCCGCGAGCGCCTCGGGACGCTCGACTACTTCCTCGTCGATCTCACGCCCGCGACACCGACGATCGTCTGCGCAGGGACCTTCACCCCGAGCTCGGATCCGAAGCTCGGCGACGCGCACACGGAGGAGTGGATCACGATCACGAAGAACCGAAGGACGGGGAAGGAGATCAAGCGCGAGTCGAAGACCGTGACGAGCGATCCTCGCCGCGACGCCCTCTACAAGGACGCGATCGCGCAGCTCGCGTTCCGGATGGACAAGGAGCTCGGGCTGACCAACATCGAGTGACGCGTCGCGAAGTGAGCGCTTCGCAAGCGTCTCACTTCGCGGGGACGAACTGGGTGAGCTCGTTGACGACGACGACCGCGGAGCTCGTCTCCGTCGCGGGCACGTCGATCTGCTCCTTCACGTGGATGCCGAGCTTCGGCGCCCAGTGGACGACGGAGCTGTTGCTGTTCGTCGACGCCGGGACGCCGTTCTCCGGGTCTCCCTTCGACGTGCTCGTCGACTTCGTGTGGATCTCCAGCGTCTCGACGTCGCCGAAGGCGGCGGTTGCGATCGTCTTCTTGCCCACGACCTCGCCCGTGCCCGTGGTGTGGGTGCCGCTGCAGCTCGTGTAGTCGATCGTCCACGTGCGGCCGACCTCGAGCGGGAACGTGATGTAGTTGACCGCCGGCGTGAAGCTGCACTTGTCGACGGCGACGACCTGGCCGTCGACGTTGACGGTGAGCTGCACGGTCGAGTTGCCCTGGACGACCCGCGCGATGTAAGCCCCGCGGTCGCCGCCGATGTCGACGAACGTCGTGATGTCCGCGGGAGGCGGCGAGTCGGCCGGGGTCGAGACCAGCGTCGTCGTGGCGCGATACGTCCAGCTCTCGCCGGCCTTGTGCGGAGGCGGCCCGAACGACGTCGCGGCGGCGCCCGCATCGGCGGTCGGGGCGCTTCCGGCGGCATCGCTGCTGCCGCAGCTCGTCGACGACAGAGCGACCACGATTCCAAGCCAGATCAGAGAGCTACGCATCCTGTCGATCAGAGGATGACGACCGCGCTGCGTCAAGGAGCCTCACCGGCCGCGCTCAATCCGTTTCCACGATCCGTTCCACGCTCCCTCCCTCGCGCGGCCCGTACCACGAGGGACATGAACAAGCTGCTCGTCGCCATGTTGCTCGCTCTCGCCTGCGTCCACTGCACCGGCACGACCGACGAACCGGAGGACACCTCGGACGAGGCCGCGTCGGAGGAGACCACCGCGAAGGCCGAGGAGGTCGGAACGGCCAAGGCCGCTCTCACCGTGCGCAAGTCCGGCGAAGGCCAGAAGGACTTCTGAGCGGGTCAGCGACCGAGCCGCCGCACGGCCGAGCGCACGCGTTCGGCGTAGGGGCTCTCGGGGTGACGCTCGAGGAACACGTCGGCGGCTCGTTGCGCGCGGACGCCGTCGCCGGTCGCGACGAGCGCCTCCACGCGTAGGGCCGCGGCTTCCTCCGCGAGCTTGCTCCGCGGGTAGGTCGTCGCGTGCGCGTCGAGCGCCTCGAGCGCACCGGCGGCATCGCTTCCGGCGAGGCGCGACTTCGCGCGGCGGAGGAGCGTCAGCTCGTCTTCGACGGGCAGCGGCGGCGCGGCTGCCGTCGCGGGCGCGATGGCCCCCTTCCGCGCGGGCTTCCCAGCGGGCGGCGGAGTGCGCTCTTCCTTCGCCGTCGCAGGTACCGGAGGCACGACCGCGACGACAGGCTCCGCGCTGGACCGCGCGGCCGGCGCGACCCGCGCCGGCGTCGCGATCGCCGTGGGCGGGGGCGCAGTGGGCTTCAGGCCCGCGGTGGATCCGGCCATCACGACGAGCCCCGTGATGCCAGCGCCGAGCGCGAGGAGCCATCCGGGCCCTTTGATCGCCGCGAGCAAGCCGGTCTTGGCCGTGCCTACGGCGCAGCTCCCGATCGCCGCCGCCGACGCGGCGGCCACGGCGCGCTGCATGCCGTCGCGCGACGGTCTCTCCGACTTCGCGGCGCGGAGAAGCTTCGCTTCGAACGCGCTTCCACTCGCGAGCAGTCTCGGCGGTGCGCTCATCGTCGTCCTCCTTCGCGACTCGCGGTCTCGGCGCCGCTCGCGAGCTCCTGGAACAGGTCACGTGCGCGCCGGAGTCGCGACGCGACCGTTCCGGGTGGGAGCGAGAGCATCGTCGCGATCTCCGCCATCGTCGTCTCCTCGAGCTCGTAGAGGATGAACACCGTGCGTAGGTCGATCGGCATCTCGGCGAGGAGGCGATCGAGGACGGCGCGCGCGCGCGCTTCTTCGAGGAGCTCGTCGGCTCCGGGCGCATCCGTCGGGAGCTGCTCGAGTATCCCGTCCTCGCTCACCTCTGCCCGCCGCGCCGCCGTCCGTCGCGACGCTTGCGCGACGCGGAGGACGACACCGAAGAGGAACGTCTTCTCCTTCTCCGGCGCGACGCTCGCGGCGCGCTTCGCGAAGACGCAGAAGACCTGCTGCGCTTCGTCGTCGGCCGACGCCGCGGGGACGCCGAGCCGACGAAGAGAACGCCAGACGAAGTCGTAGTGCTCGGTGACGACGGCGCGTACGCGCGCATCGGTGCTCGGTGTGTCGGCGAGGCGCTCGAGCGACCCGGACGGCGGGCTCACCACGCTTGCCATACGACCCCCATGTCCGCGGCGAAGGCGACATCGAGGCGGGACGCGTACCCGCCCGGCGACCAGACGGCTCCCAGCCCGACGACCGGGCGAACCGTGTACTGCCACGGCAGCTGGAGGACGAGCGACGCCGCAGCGTACGGCGCGGCGTAACGAGTGGTCACCGTCCTGATCCGCGACGACCCGAGCTCGATCGTCTCCGCGGCGCCCGTCGTCGCGCCGGCCTCGCCGAGGAAGCCGACGATCGCGTCGCTCCACGGCGCGCCCCATCCGATCACGGCCCCGAGACGCCCGCTCGTCGCGCGGGTGTTCATCACCGTATCGTCGTCGCGTTGGAAGGCGACGGTGCCGCCGATCCGCGTGAGGCCGTAGCGCCACGCTGCATACGTCTTTGCGCCGTAGAGCGTCGCACCAGGGCGACCATTCCCCCAACCGCGGAAGGCGCTCACGGCGATGCCACCCGAGCCGATCCGCGTCGCGGGCGGGGCGACAGGTGCGTCGACCTCACGTGTGACCGGCTGCGGCCAGCGGTACGGGCGCTCCTCGGGGGGACCGGGGGGAATCTTCTCGGACTCCTCGTCCACCGCGAGCGAGACGAGGAGCGATGCCGAGCGTCCTGCCTCCGCGCAGGTCGCGTTCTCGACCGAGCGCACCGTCTCGCGTCCGACCAGATCGCGCACCGTGAGGCGCGCCACGACGTGATCGCCTTCGGGCACGATCCTCACGTCGAACCGGCGTGCGCGCTCGCCTTCCTCCGCGACACGGAGGCGCGTACCGAGACGCTCGACTTCGTCCACGAGCTCGCCTTCGGTGAGACACCCGTTCGGCGCGTCGACGACGAGCCGGATTGCTTCTCCGCCCGCAGCGGCCCACGCGCGCGACGGGATTGCGAGCATCACGAAGGCGAGGACGAATGCGGATCGGAACATCACTTCTCCGACAGGAAGATGGTCACACCGACGCGCGCCTCGACCGTGTTCCTGACGAATTTCTCGCCATACCACGTGGCCTCGTCTCGTCGATCGGCGCCCTGGACAACCGCGTTTTCCAGTCCTTCGAGGTACGTGACGTGACGCGCCTCGAGCGATAGCGCGACGTCGCGCAGGAGGAACACGCGCGCGAGCACGCCGCCGGTGACCATCATCTCGGGCCGATACGCGAACGACCGTACCTCGGGGTCGACGAGCGAGATGGGACGGCTCGCGCGCACGCCGAGCCCGGCGCCGAGGGCGAGCTCCGCGCGCTCACCTCGGAGGAGCGTGACCCTCGCCTCCGGGAAGAGCGAGCCGAGGGACTCGTTCCGCCGAGTCGCTGCCGTCGGTCGGACGGGCTCCTGGAACGGGGAGGTCAGCGTCCCGACGAGCGCGACGGCGAAGCGCCGGCCGAGGAACGCCTCGGCGGCGAGCCCGAGACCCTCGTGGTTCGCCGACGTAGCGAACGCGTGCGTCCAGGTCGGGGTGACGCCGAAGCGGTGCGTCGGCGCGCGGACGCGCTCGCTCGGCGGAGATTCGTCCGCGTGCGAGGTCCCGGCGAGACAGAGGAGGAACGCGATCGCCGCACAGGCGGGGAAGTCCGAACGCCGCATGCCCTTGATGTCGGGCCGGCCCCGGTTTGATCACGGCGCGCGTCGATTCTCAGACGTGACGATCGAGCCAGGCGACGACGTCGCCGAAGATGCGGTTCCGCTCCGGGTCGTTGTGTGGATGGTGCCGGACGCCGTCGTAGACGTGGAGGGTGCAATCGCCCTTCACCTTCCTCGCCATCTCCTCGCTCCCGCGGAGGAAGTTGATCTCGTCGGCGCGGCCGTGGACGAGAGGGAGCGGCACAGCGAAGCGCTCGGCCTCGCGGAGCACGCGGTCGCACGTGTCGAGCACGTCGCGGGCGAGCCCTGCGCTGACGCGATCGTGCACGAGCGGGTCTTGCCGCCGATCGGCGAGCACGGCGTCGTCGCGCATCAGCTTCGTGTCGTCGAGCCCGGGGCGGACGCCGAGCGCGGGGAGGAGGCGGCCGAGTGTCCTGACGAGGAGGACCTTCGACCGCTGTTCGCGGAGCGCCGTGTGGAGCACCGGCGCGGACGCAACGACGCCATCGACGCGCGAGCCGTGCTCGAGCGCGTACGCGAGCGCGCAGAGCCCGCCGAGACTCTGGCCGTAGAGGAACACCTTGCCGGTCAGCTTCCGCTCTTCGCCGACGAGCTCGTCGATGTCACGGATCGTGGCGGCGAGCCGCGCGTCGCCGCGCTGGCCGGAAGAGCGCCCGTGGCCCCGCAGGTCGAACGCCGAGACCGCGTAGCTTGCCGTCGTGAGCGCTTCCGCGATCCGCTCGTAGCGCCCGCTGTGCTCGCAGACGCCGTGGACGAGACAGACCGTCGCCTTGCTCGATCCGGCCGGTGCCCAGCGCCGTCGGAACACCTTCGCCCCGTCGGACGCGGTCGCGACCTTCTCCCCCCGCTGCATCCGGCAAGGGTCGAGGGGACCGCCTCCGGCCGTCAAGGGGCGACCGGACTACCGGCGCGTCTCCGTCATCCGCACGGCGACGACGAGGCCCGACGCGAAGGTGAGGCCGGCGACGAGCCACATCGCGACGGCGAGGCCGAGCGCATCGGCCGTGACCCCGGCGAGGAGCGCTCCGATCGCGTAGCCGAGGTCACGCCACAGCCGATAGACACCGACGGACGACGCGCGCCACGAAGGATGCGCGACGTCGCCGATCGCGGCGAGCAGCGTCGGATAGACCATCGCGGTCCCGACTCCGAGGAGCGACGCGCCGAGCGCGAAGCCCGCGAAGCCGCTGGAGAGGACGACCGCGGCGATGCCGGCGGCTTGGACCCACATGCCGGCCGCGATGAGCCACTTGCGACCGACGCGATCGGACCACGCCCCCGTGAACAGCTGTGCGATTCCCCACGTCGCCGGGTAGATCGCGGCGAGCGTTCCGATCCGACCGATGTCGAGGTTCGCCGCCGCGAAGAAGAGCGGGAAGAGACCCCACGCCATGCCGTCGTTCAGGTTGTTGACGAGGCCGGCCTGGCTCACGCTCGAGAGGTTCTTGTCGAGGAGCGACGTGCGCCAGAAGACCTCGCGCTGCGAAGGCATCCCCGTCGGCGGGAGGTCGCCGTGGAGCTTCGATTCGGCGCTGACGTGGTGCTTCGTCTCGCGGACGGCGACGGCGGAGAGGAAGAGGCCGATCGCGACGAAGCCGACCCCGAGGTAGAAGGGCTGCGGCCGCAGGCCGTGATGCGCGGCGACGAAGCCGGTCGCGAGCGCGCTGCCCGCGACGGCGAAGTAGCCCGCGAACTCGTTCAGGCCCATCGCGAGGCCTCGCTTCGCCGGGCCGGCGAGGTCGATCTTCATGATGACCGTCGTCGACCACGTGAGCCCCTGGCTGATGCCGAGGAGCGCATTGGCGAAGAGGATCCAGTTCCAGCTCGGCGCCCACATCAGGAGGAACGGGACCGGGACGGCGACGAGCCAGCCGCCGACGAGCACGTGCTTGCGCCCGAAACGGTCGGAGAGCCGGCCGGCGAGGTAGTTCGTGAACGCTTTCGTCACGCCGAAGACGACGATGAACGAGAGCACCGCGGTCTTCGCGGCGAGGTGGAACTCCTGCTCGGCGATCGGCGAGAGGATCGAGCGCTCCATCCCGACCATCGCCCCGACGAACGCGTTGACGACGACGAGCAGGGAGAACTGACCGAGGTTCTCGCGGATCCCGAGGCGAATGGAGGTCATCGGACCGCCGGCGGCACCGAAGAGGCGCGCGTCCGGCGCTCCTCGTCGACGCGGCTCACCGCGACGACGTGGTCGCCGGGGCCGAGCTGGAAACGCGCGCGCCGCTCCGGCACGAGCTCGATCCCGCCGGAGCGGCGGACGCCCATCGCGATCTCGTGTCGTGCCGCCGCCGCGGCCTGGACGTCGGCGAACGAGATCGGACCATCAGGGATCCCGTACTCGCTCGGATCGCGGAGCACGAGCTCGGCCCCACCGGTCCCGAACAGCTCCGTGTAGACCGCATGGAGCTCACGCCGGAGCGCGACCTGCGTGAGGATGTGACTCAGGATGACCGGGCTCACGACGGTCTCGGAATCCGTCGCCCCGAGGAGCGGCACGTTCTCGGGGCTCATCATCTCGACGACGGAGGCCGGGCGCTTCGGCGCGCCGCGGAGGACGTCGGCGAGGAGGAGATGCCCTAGGATCGTGCGCGCGTCCGACTCGTAAGGAGAGTCGACGCGATCGCTCGCCATGAAGACGATGTTGTCGTAGTCCGCCGGCGAGAGACGCGCGAGCTCGCCGGGTGCGGCGAAGTCTCCTTCGAGCTGTCTCACCCGGACCACCTCGTGCGAGACATCGCCGATCGCCGCGGCGCGTTCCGCCGCCGGCTTCGACGAGAAGACGTCGACCTCGTGGACGCCAGAGGCGACGGAGTCGAGATCGAGCTCACGGAGGATCGCCGGCACCTTGTGGTTCCAGCCGAGGACGAGCACTCGCCGCGGCCGGTGCGCGGACGGGATCGACGGATGCGTCGCGTCCGCGAGGGCGAGGGCGTCGTTCCGTTCCGCCGCCGGCGTGCACGCGTCGAACGACCGCGCCACGAAGACGAGCTCGTCGCGCGCTTCGACGACGAAGCCGGAGGGAGGCGCGAGGATTGCCTCGAACCCGTCGCCGTCACGGCGGATCACGCCGAGGACGACCGCGTCCTCGAACCACGCGGCGGCCTCGGTGAGCGTCTTGCCGACCATCGCGGGCACGCTTCGCACGAAGATCTCGTTGACTCCCGCCGGCGCGAGCAGCTCCTCGTAGACGGCCGAGACGCCTGCTTCGCGGATCGTCTGGACGAGCAGGCGCGCGACGAGCGCGTCGGTGGCGAGGACCTCGATCGGACCGCCGTACGCACGCTCCGCGACGGAAGCCCGTCGCGCGTCGGCGATCTCGGCGACGACGAGCGGCAGCTTCTCGGCGTTCAGCGCGCGGCTCGACGACGACGTCGCGAGCAGCGCCTTGATCGTGCGGCCGTCCGGCGCCGAGGTGTCGCCTTCGAGATCGTGCGAAGGAAGCAGGATCGCCGCGGCGTTGAGGAAGTCGACGCGGTGGAGGTGATCGATCCGGAGCGGCGTCCCGGTCCGGAGCACGATCTGACGCGGGCGCCAGAGCGGTCCGAGGCGGTCCTTCAGATCCTGGACGATCTGGAAGTCGACGCGGTCGGCGAGGACGACGATCTTGAGCTTCCGTGCGCCGCGCGCCTCGAGGAACCGCTTCACGCGCGCCTCCGAGACGAGGAGCTCGCGCACGATCGCGGCGGTCCGGCTCGAATAGCCGAGCACGAGGACGTGGTCGTTCGCGGCGATCGGGGTGAGGCCGCTCTCGAGACGCTCCATCGTCGCGTTGAGCCATTGCGTCATGATCGCGATGAGCGCGCCGAGGAAGAGGACGTAGCCGAGCACGGTCACGATCGTGGAGATCGTGCGCAGGCCGGCGCCCTGATCGTCGCCGAGGTAGCCGGGATCGGTGAGGCGGAGGAACGCCCACCAGACCGCGTCGCCGGCGGTCGCGAACGGGCCGCCGACCTCGCGCGCGAGGTAGCCTGCGCCGAGCGAGACGACGGCGATGAGCACCGCGATGAAAAGCAGCCGGTGGAGCGGGCTGCGCACCACGAAGCGCTCGAGCTCGAACTTCAGGCGATTGAGGAGGCGACGGAGCATCGTCGAGAGTCGCGCGAGCGTACCCCAGCGTCACGTGCGCGGAGCCTCTTCCGTGATCTCGCGGATGACGCGGCACGGGTTCCCCGCCGCGAACATCCCGGCGGGGACGTCGCGCGTCACGACGCTTCCCGCGCCGATCACGGCGCGGTCGCCGATCCGGATGCCCGGAAGGATGATCGCTCCGCCGCCGACCCAGACGTCGGAGCCGATCTCGACCGGCTTGCCGTACTCCTCTCTCCTCCGCAGCTGCGCGTCGAACGGATGCATCGCCGTGTAGATCTGCACCGCTGGGCCGAAGAGCGTGAAGCTCCCGACCTTCACGCGGCACACGTCGAGCACGACGCAGTTGAAGTTGAAGAACACGCGCTCGCCGAGCTCGATGTTCGAGCCGTAGTCGCAGAAGAACGGGGGCTGCATCCAGACCGACTCGCCACCCGCGACGCATTCGAGGGAGGAGCGGAGGCTCCCGCCGAGAGCGGCGACGCCGGCGCGCCGGTGCTGGACGGTGCGCCGGCCGAGCCTCGTGATGGAGCGGCGAAAGTGGACGACGACGCTGCTCGGCCCGTCTCTGGCTGCGGTCTCTTCAGCGACGCATCGTTCTGCGCCGACTTCGACGACGGCATCGCTCCTGGCAGCTGGGACGCTCGCGGCTACGAGGCGGACGGCTCGGTGGCGATCGTCCCCGGCGGCGCGCTCCTCACGCCGTACGCGGGAGAGGTGGTGGTCGCGGGCGGGGCAGGCGTCGCGGGACGCTACCTGGAGCGAGGCCTCTCCGCGACCGAGGAGGTCAGGGTGCGCGCGGACGCCTTGTTCCCGGATCCGACGGGGGAGGGGCCGGACTACGTCATCGTGCTGACGATCTCGTTGTCCGACGGAACGAACGTGTACGAGATCCGTGTCACGAGCCAACCGAAGACGCTCGCGACCGAGCTCGCGATCGTGGATTCGGCGACGGACACGAAGCTCGCCTCCACGTCGCTCGCGAACACGTCCTTCACCGGTTGGACGTCGATCGAGCTCGACGTCGCGGCGCATCCGCTCTCGGCATCGCTGCGCGTCGGAGCCGCGGCCTCCGCGAAGGCGGTCTGGGCCGACGCCGGGTCGCTCACGACGCCGAGCTCGGCGACGGTCCGCGCGGGAGCCGTCCAGCGAGGCGCGACGGATGCGACGACGCGCATCCGGATCGACAACATCGCGGGCTGGCTCCGCTGAAGGACGTCACGTCCAGGGCCGCCGGCCCTCCCGCGTCCGCGATCGCGTGCATGACGCGGAAGAAGATTGGGGGCACGAGCGCCATCGGCAGCATCACCGGGATGTTGTACGGGAGCAGGTGCGCTCGCGCGCGGAGGACGAGGCGCCCCGGCGGGGTGCTCGCCTTCGCGTGATGGTCCACGTGGAGGCCCGCCTCGAAGAACATCCAATTCGCAGAGCGGTGCGGGAGATCCCAGGCGTGCCCCTCGCCCGGCTTCTCGCCGGCATGTCGCTCGAGCCCGTAGTGCTGGACGTAGTTGACGCTCGCCACGACCACGCGTCCGAGGAGGCAGGTCACGACGTAGACGAGCACGCCGCGCACGCCCGCAGAGGCCGCGACGACGGCGAGGAGGCCGATGCGCGCCACCTCGAGGACCAGCCACGTCGAGAGATACCGCCCGCGTCGGACCTGGTCCTGCACGAAGCGGTGCTCGCCGACGACGTACCGCGCGAAGAACGCGTAGAACGAGACGCCTCGTGCGGCAGAGTGGACGTCGGCCGCGGTCGCGACGTGACGATGGTGTCCCTCCACGTGCACGACGGGGAAGTGCGGATAGCCGACGACGAGGAAGACGAGCTGCCCGAGCGCCCGGAGCCGACGCGAGCGCTCGTGCACGAGCGCGTGCCCGACGACGAGCGTAGGAACGCCGTGGAGCACGATCCACGAGAGCGAGCTTCCGGCGAGATCGACTCCGCCGACCCCGGCGCTCGTCACGGCGGACCGCACGAACGACACGACGGTGAGGAGCGCGTACGCGACGAAGAAGCGCCGGTTCCGGTCAACCGCTTCGGCGCGCGGCTCGTCCGGTCCCGCGAGCGCCTCGGCGCCGAGCGCGGCGTCGACGACGAGCGGCACGGTCACGGCGACGACCGCCGCGAGCGCGCCGTGGAGCACGGGGAGCGCCGCGAGCACGGGGAGGGCGAGCGTCACGCAGGGCAGGAATGCCCGGAGGAACGACGTCGATGCGCGCACGCGCTCCCGGACTGCAACAAGCAGACCCTCTCGCGCTCACGCCGGTGAGCGAGCGCTTCCTGGTTGTCCCGCCGGCGCGGCCTCGACGCCGCGGGTCCTCGAACCATGGGCCTCGTCACGCGCGCCCGTGCACTACATGTACGCCTGCATCTCGGGACACTTGGCGTTCCAGCACGCGATGAGCGCATCGCCTTCGAGCGGAGGCACGCAACGATCGGGCTCACCCGACCGCGCGCATCTGGGACTCGAACCAGTCGAGGAACGCCGCCTTGTCCATGACCTGGGACACGCGCAGCGGGGCCCAGACCTGGGCGCGTTGCGCGTTCCGGTCGCTCGTCTGGACGATCACGGGCAGCTTCTCGAGCTCGGGGTTCTCGCGGATCGCGCGGACGAGCTCGACGCCGTTCATCACCGGCATGAGGACGTCGACGATCGCGAGGTCCACGCGCTCCCGCTCGAGGACCGCGAGGCCGTCGCGTCCGTTCTGCGCGGTCCGGACGAGGAACCGTGGCTCGAGGAACGCCTTGTAGAGATCGAGGATGCTCGGGTCGTCGTCGACCACGAGGACGACGCTCTGGCGCGCGCCTTCGCCGAGGATGCGGTCCACCGCAGCCCGGATCTCGGCGGCGGACGCCGGCTTCGTCACGAAGCCGACCGCGCCGGCGAGCACGGCCTCGGCCTGCTTCTTCGCGATCGAAACGAAGATGAGCGGGATCTTGCGGTTTCGCTGGACGAGCCGCGCGAACGACAAGCCGTCGAGCTCGGGCATCATCACGTCCGCGACGACGATGTCGGGCTCGAATGTCTCGAGCGCGGCCAGCGCGTCTCGTGCTCGCGTGAAGACGGCGAGCTCGTGGCCACGGCTCTCGAGCGCCGCACGCATCCACGTGAGGGCATTCTCGTCGTCATCCAGCATGAGGAGCTTCGCCATGAGCCCGGTCCTCCTTCCTCGTTCGTTCCTCGGTGCGCCTCGGCGCACCCTTGAGCCGGATCCAGAACCGCGAGCCGCCTTCGGGTCGCTTCTCGTAGCCGATTCCTCCACCCCAGCTCTCGACGGTGATGCGACAGAAGAAGAGGCCGAGGCCGGTGCCCGAGGCGCCGTCGCGTCCATGCGCGAGCTTCTCGAAGAGGCTCGAAATCAGCTCGAGCGGCACGCCGGCGCCGTCGTCCTCGACGTGGACCATCACGACGGCGTCTTCCCGCCGCGTCCGGATCCGCACGACGCTCGCCGCGTAGCGGAGCGCGTTGTCGAGCAGGTTCGTGAGCACGCGGAACAGGCGCATCTCCTCCGCGACGACGCTCGCCGTCCCGTCGTCGGTCACCTCGATTCGGACGCCTCGGCTCCGCGCGACCGGCTCGCGCTCCGCGACCACGCGCCGGAGGACGTCCGAGAGGTCGACGCTCTCGTGGACGTCGTCGCGCACCCCGCCCGACTCGACGACGAAGATGTCGAGGATCTCGCCGATCAGATCGCGCTGCCGCTTGGCGGCATCGATGCCGAGCTGGATGAGCCCCGCCTCGGGCTCTTCGCGCGGGCGCTCTCCGAGGAGGGAGAGGATGCCGAGGATCGTGTGGAGCGGCGCGACCAGGTCGTGGACGACGGCGTGGACGACGATGTCTTTCTGCTCGATCTGCTTCATCAGGGATCCGTGCACCATGCGGAGCTCGCGCGCGCGTTGGAGCAGGCTCTGGTGCTGCAAGAAGAGCTGGTCGCTCCGCAGGACCACGAGCACCTCGGAGACCCCGACGCGTACGGCCGCCCCGCGGAGGTGCACGTCGCGTCCGCGGTGATCGCCCTCCGTCCAGAGATCGGACTCGACGGGGGCGCGAGACGAAGCGTCGCCCCATGCACGCTCGGCTTCGGGCAGGAAGACCGTGAGGAAGGGGAAGACGTCCTCGAGGACGATGGGCGACGCAAAGTCGACGTTCGGACGTACGGCGGTGCACCACGTCGGGACGCCGCCACGGGCTATGAAACGACGGTCGGGCAAACGCTCGAACGCGACCGCCTCGAGCGCGGGGAGCAGCGCAGTCATGTCCACGGCTGCACCTCGGCGAAGATGGCATCCGCGAGCTGGCCGAAGGCGTCCTTCACACCGGCGCCCGTCTTCGCGCTCGTCTCGACGATCTTCCAGCCTCGCCGCCTCATCTCCGCGACGTCGGCGGGTGTCAGGTCCCAGAGCGCATCGAGATCGACCTTGTTGAGGACGACGACGAACGGGACCGGGCCGAGCGCGCGGCGTGCGCTCGCTTCCAACGCCGTCGCGGCGTCCATCGTCTCTCGGCGGGTGCCGTCGATGACGAGGAGGAATCCGCGTGCGCCGCGCAGGTAGCTCGTCTGGACGCTCTGGAACTCGTCTTCCCCGCTCAGGTCCCACACGACGAGCTCGATGGGTCCGGTGATCCGGTCGACGACGTGCGTCTCGATGCGGACGCCGATCGTCGTGAGGTAGTGCTCGGAGAAGACGCTCCGCACGTAGCGTGCGACGAGGCTGCTCTTGCCGACCGCGGTCGCGCCGATCAAGCAGACCTTCGCCTTGCGAATCATCGCGAGCCTCCGCAGTCGGGATGTCGCTGCGTCTCGTCGATGTCGAGGCGGAAGGTCACGGTGCGCGCCTCGGAGCCGACCGTCGTGGTCCGCTCGGCGCCCGTGACGCGGAGAGCGGCGGGATCGACCCCGAGCGCACGCAGCTCGTCCGCCGCGCGCGCCGCGCGCGCGAGGCTCAGCGCTCGATTGCGATTGTCGTCGCCCGTCGCGTCGGCGTGCCCGACGACGTCGAGGCACGCGCCCGAGCGCGCCTCCGCAGCCGCCGCGAGCGCGCGGCGCGCCGTCTCCGCGACGTGCGCCAGGGCGCGGCGCTGCTCCTCCGCGAGCCGAGCATCCCCGTTCGCGAAGGAGGGCACCCACGTCCGTGAGAGCTCGCCTGCCGCCGCACGGACGGCGTCGACGCTCTCGCGTGGCCGGACGGCGGCGAGCTCGACGCGATCGACGCCGGGTATCGCGCGGGCGATCACCTCTGCTCGCTCGATCCAACGCCGCTCGGCGACGCCCGAGATCACGAGCCGACCGTCGTGCATCGCGAGCGTGACACCTTCGGGGACCTCGAGCACGTGTGCCGCGCGACGTTGGACGATCTGCGGGTCGAGCGAGACGAACGGCACGAGCGAGAGCGAGACGCCGGTGAGGCCGTGTTGGTCGAGGACGTCCTCGGCCTGGCGTGCGAGCGGGTCGCGGAACCCCGTGACGTGCGGCTGGCCGGCGGCGGAGGTCACGTGCTCGACGACGATGCCCGGCTCGTGCGTGAGCGTCTCGATGACCTCCTGCTGGCGCCGGAGTGCCGCTGCAGCATGGGACCGGCTACGCCAGACGAAGCCAGCGACGAGCACGACGAGAAGGCCGGCGACGACCGCGAGCACCGCCGCGCCGCGCCGCTTCGGCGCCTGGCGCTCCGCGCGGACGAGCGGCTCGAGCGCGGGCCGGGCGGGCTCGAACGGCGACACGTCGCCGGCGAAGTCGGCGAGGCCCTCCTGGCACGTGATCCGTACCCGCGCGAGGGTGTCGCTGATCTGCTCGCGGAGCGACGACGTCGTCGTGCCGCGCACGACCGTGGCGAGGACGAGCGGCTCCTCGCGTGCGACCCAGACCTCGAGGTCCCCGAATGCGAACCGGCGGAGGTGATCGGCAGGCGCGACCGGAGCGAACGCCTCGCGCCCGAACGAGTCGATCGCGGACAGGAGCGCGGCGACCTGATCCGGGTTCTTCGTGGGCAGCAACGGATCGGTGAGGTGGAGCAGGACGAGCGACGTCGGCGCGTGGATGAGGAAGACCTGCTCGACGCGGAAGGTCAGCGTGTGCAGCATCACGACCTCGGCGAACGGCCGACCGGTGCGCTTCGCCTCGACACGCCAGCGGAGGCTGCGAAGCGACAGGCTGCGCTCGAGAGCGAGGTCGAAGCGCTCGAGCATCGCTGCGATCGCTTCCGTCACGGCCTTCTTCACCGCGGCGCCGATCGTCGGCGCGAGCGCCGCGGCATAGAGGTCGGGCCGATTCCTGGCGACGAGCGTGACGGCGCGGGTCACCGTCGGCTCGAGGCCGATCGCGAGCTCTCGCTCTCGCTCGGCCGTCGCCAGTGCGACCGCCTCGGGGAGGATGGCTCCGACCGACTCGGCGTCGATGGTCGGCCGGCTCTCGAGGTCACGGATGCGGGCGCGCTCGGCTCCGAAGAGGGTGTTGCGCAGCTCCTCGAGCTTCGCCGTCTCGTCGACGGGCGTCCGAGGCGCACGTCGGCGCAGGCGCCGTCGGCGGACGACCGCGCGGTCAACCGGCGTGCTGGCTCTCTCCGCTCGCAGATCGCTGCCCACGGCCGTCCCCCTCGTCGGTGTCGACTTCGAGCTCCCCGAGCTCGCGCTCGAGGGTCTCCGTGAGCTCCTCGCGGGTGTGCTGCAGCTCGTCGAGAAAGGACTTCGCCTGGTCGAGGATCTGGCTCCGGAGCTCGTGCTGCGCGCGTGCGACGCTCTCCTCGACGCGGCCGATCCGCTGCTCGCCCGCGGCGGTCGTCTCGCGATGGTCCCGGGTGAGCGCCCGGAGGGCATCCTTGATCTCGATCAGCTCACCGGAGACCCGCGAGGAGAGCGCGTCGAGCTCGGTGCGGAAGTGAGCCTCGATGACGTCGAGGCGCCGACGCGACTCCTGCTGGAGCTCCCCGACGCGCGTGGCGGCCTGCGCCTCCAGCCGGGCGAGCTTGCGCTCGAGATCGCGCTGGATGCTTCCGACCAGGATCTCGCGGATTCGTTCGAGTCCGTCTCTCTGTTCGTTGGCGGTGATCATGCGCGAGCCCGGGTGCATCGCGCGTTCCAGAGAGGAACATCGTCAGCTCTGCGGGCGAGCTTCCGCCAGGCGCGTCCGCCCGGAGCGCTGCCGCGTCCGGAACAACCGTTCGGCGCGCCGTTTCACGTTCGCGAACTGGCGGTGCTGCATGATCCAGTGCGCCGGCTCCCAGAAGAGGTAGTAGGCCCACTTCCCGAACGGTGCGAAGAGAGGCATCTCGATCAAGCCGTGAGCCGTCACGACGAGGCGCGTCCGGTCGCCGGGGAGCGGCTCGAGCCGGAACGCCCACAGGACGTCGCTGAACGCGTCCGGCCTCGGCTCCGAGGCGCCGTAGTGCACACCGCCGCGCGTCAGACACGCGCGGAGCGCGAGGAAGCGCTCCGGCTCGACGGCGGCGACCTCGAACCAATGCTTGCCGTCGGGCGTCGAGGCGATGCGCCGTCCTCGGGCGATCGGCTGCCACTCGGGATGAACCGTCTCCGAACTCGGCCTCCCGCCGTTGTCGAGCCGATCCCAGCTGTACCAGCCCGCGCGATCGCACCCCATCTGGACGAGCCACGGCCAGACGTCGCGCGGAGGCGCGTCGATCGTGATGGCCATGGTCGACGCACGATTGCCGCCCGGAACGATCGCGTCCGCCGCCGACCTCGCCCGGACCTCGTCGTCGGTCGCGCCCCAGCGGAGCAAGCGGGGGCGCACCACCACGACGTATGCGCTCGCCGCAACGGCGAGCAGCCCACCCACAGCCAACGTTCGGCTCGTCATCGGCCACCTCGTCATCGCCTCCGCGCAGCAACGCGCGAACCAGCGGGCGTCGAGGCCGCGGCCTCACGCTGCGACCGGCTTTCTCCGGACTACCGGAGCAGGTGAGCATCCTCCACCGATATCGCGAGCTGCTCGAGGAGCTGGAGCAGCTCCTTTTCGGCGATCGGCTTTCGCAGGTAGAGGTCGAAATGGCGGACCGTCTCCCAGTCGGGATCCACGCTCCCGGTCATCGCGATCTGTGCGATGAGGGCAGTCGCGGGATGCGCCCGAAGCCTTCGCCCGAGATCCGCACCCGACTCGTCGTGGAGCGCGAGGTCAGTCAGGAGCACCTGAGGGCGTTGCTGCCGTACGAGCTCGAGTGCCTCGTCGACGGCAGGGCACGTGCGGACGCGGTGACCGGCACGGACCAGGATGGCGCCGAGCGCCTCGCACTGTTCGGGATCATCCTCCACGACGACGACGTCGAGGCGACGCTTCCGATCGATCTCCTTCATTCGGCGCCCCGTCGATCCGACCGCGGCTCTCGTCGAGCCTTCGTGAGCTCGTTCATGACCTCGAAGAGCCGTTCGGGTGACAGTGGCTTCGGGAGGAAGTGCGCGTTGGCGGCGGCGACGCGTCCCGTGTCGTCGCGTCGGCCGGACACGACGATGACCGGCAGCGCGTGCAGGTCCTTGCTGCGCTCCTTCTCGGCGAGCACTTCCCAGCCGTCGACGACCGGCAGCGCGAGGTCGAGGATCAAGAGCTTCCTTCCCGGCCGGTGGTGGAGCAGCTCGATCGCGTCGCGGCCATTGCCGACGCCGGTCACGTCGTACCCGTGACCGCCGAGGAGGGAGACCAGCGCGTCGCGAACCTCGGAGTCGTCTTCTGCCACCACGACCGACCAGTCTCGCGTCGGCTCCTCCGGAGGGCTCGCCGTTCGAGCCTCCACGGCCGGCAGCGTGAAGAAGAACGTGCTTCCGCGTCCGGGCTCGCTCTCGACCCAGACGCGCCCTCGGTGCGCTTCGACGATGCCCTTGACGATCGCGAGCCCGAGGCCAGCGCCCGCCCGGTGCGTGGCTCTCGCCTGCCAGAATCGGTCGAAGAGGTGTGCCTTCGCGTCTTCCGAGATGCCGGGCCCGGTGTCCGCGACCCAGAAGAGGACCTCGTCTCCGCGCGGCTTCGCTCCGATCACGATCGAGCCCGACCCCGTGAACTTCATCGCGTTCCCGACGAGGTTCTCGAACACCTGGAGCGCACGCTCTCGGTCGACCCGGATCGAGGGCAGTCCTGCAGGAACGCTCTGTCTCAGCTCCAGGGACCTGGCCGCGCAGAGCTCTCGCTGGCTCTCGACCGCCTCCGTGACGAGGTCGTCGGGCGAGACGCTCGCCTGCGTCAGCTTGAGCTGACCTGCCTCGAGCTGGGTCACGTCGAGCAGGTCGTCGATGATTCGCGTCATGCGTCTGCCAGCGCGCTCGATCGCCTGGCCCGGCCGGCGGTTGCGTCGGTCGGGCTCCCCGCCGGGACGACGCAACAACGCCGCCTGGAGCAGCATCGCGTTGAGCGGGTTCCGCAGGTCGTGCGCGACCACCCCGAGCACCTCGTCTCTTCGCCGCGTGGCGCGCCGTTCGGCTTCGCGCAACCGGGCGTTCTCGACGTGGAGCGCCGCCCGGCGCGCGATCTCGGCGAGGAGGCGGAGCTCCCAGTCGGCGAGCCGTCGCGAGCTCGCGAGCCACAGCGCACCGAGCGCGGCGTCGCCGACGACGAGCGGAATGGCAGACCGGAAGCGCGGATCGTTCGCGCCGAGCGCGCTTGCGGCGTGTCGCGTCGTGACGGCCTCTCGGACGAGCTGCGCGCTCGCGGGGCTGGTCTGCATGGGCGTCTCGCCCCCGGCGACGATGCGGCGCAGGGTGCCGTCCTCTTCCCGTAGATACAGCTCCACGCGGTCGGCGAGCGAACCGGGTCGGGTGAGGATGCGCGCGAGGCCGCGGAGCGCTCGCTGCGAGTCGAGGATCGAGAGGACGCCACCGACGTCGGCCAGGATGCGCTGCTCGATCTCCGCTCGTCTCTCGACGGTGACGTCTCGCAGCGAGACGGTGAGGATTCGCTCCCCGTCGACGTCGAGCTGCGAGATCATCGCCGCAACGGGGAACTCTTCCCCGTTCTTGCGCACCCCCACGGCCCTGCGCGACTCCATCCGTCGCGCCTCGCGATGCTCGGCCGCGAAGCTCGCGATGTGCGCGTCGTGGGCGACGCGGAATCGGACGGGGAGGAGCCTCGCGAGGTCCATCCCGATCGCCTCCGCACGCGAGTAGCCGAAGATGGTCTCCGCCGCGTGGTTCCATTCGACGATCCGGCGCTCCGCGTCGACGGAGATGATCGCGTCGCCCGAGCTCGCGATGATTCCTGCCGTGACCGCCTGCGAACGCCGGAGCGCAGCTTCTCCCTGCCGCCGTTCGAGGATGTCGCCGGCCTGACGGGCGAGGAGATCGACGAAGCGGAGGGCGCGCTCGCTCGGTCGCTTCGCGACACGGTAGTGAGTGGAGATCATCCCGAGCGGAGCGCCGGAGCGCGAGAAGAGCGGCGTCGACTGCACGGCGTGCACGTCGGCCGCGAGCTGGACGGCGAGCGCCTCTTCGCTGAAGAGTCCGCTCGTCCTCACGTCCTCGACGACGACACGCTCCCTTCGCTCGAGCGCCGTGCCGCACGCGCCACGGCCTCTCGAGACGCGGTTCCAGAACTCCACCCACGGCGGCGGAAGTCCGCGCTGCGCCACGATCGCGAGCTCCGAGGAGCGAGGGTCGAAGACCTGGACGTTCCCGAAGTCGGCTTCCGTGATCGCGATCGCGGCCTCGAGGATCTCCTCGAGCACCGCCGAGGAGCCTGCCTCGTCGAAGAAGCGTGCGCTCACGCGGTGGAGCCGTTCCATCGCGTCGAGATCGAGGAGGCGCTCTTTCGACTTCTCGTAGAGCCGCATCGTCTCGGCGGCCTGCATGCGCTCGGTCACGTCCTGGTTCGTGCCCGTCATCACGCGCGGGCTCCCGTCGGGGTCGAATCGTGTGATCTGCCCGTGGGTGGCGAGGACGCGCGTGTCGCCGCTGGGGGTGACGATCCGGAAGTCGAACTCGGCGCGGGCGCCGCTCGACAGGATCTCGCTGATCTTCGTCTCCACGAGCGCGCGGTCGTCCGGGTGGACGTAGGGGCGGAAGGCGTCGATCGTGGGAACGAACTCGGCCGGGTCGAGCTCGTAGATCGCGTAGAGCTCGCGAGACCAGCGCACCGCGCCGGTCTGGAGGTCCCACTCCCAGCTGCCGACGTGAGCCATCCGCTCGGCGTCGGCGAGCAATCGCTCGCTTGCACGCACCCGCTCTTCGGCCTCCGCGCGCGCGAGCGCCGCCCACGTGCGCTCGGCCGTCTCGCGAAGGAGCACGCGCTCCGCTTCGGTCCATGCGCGAGCTGTCACCGCATGCACGGCGAGCAGGCCGACCCAGCGGCCGCCTTTGACGAGGCCCGCCGCCATCGCTGCGGCGAACCCCCCTCTCTGCATCGTGCCGCGACCCTCCGCGGCGAGCCGAGCGTCCGTCGCGGCATCGACCACGACGACATCCTCTCCGCGCCGGAGCGCGTCGACGATCGGATCCCCCACGCGGGTCACCGTCACGGTCCCGGTGAGCGAAGGAAGCCCCTTCGCGTGATCTCGTCGCACGACGATCGTCTCTTCGTCGACGACGGTGGCATAGAGGCAGCGCTCGACGGCGAGGTGCTCGCCGAGGAGGCGGGCGGCCGCCGACAAGATGTGGTCCGGCACGCTGAGGCTCCGGAGCGTCTCGGTCAGCCTCGACAAATACGCGTCCTTCTCGCGTGCGACCTGCAGCTTCTCTTCGGCCCGCACCGCTGCGGTCGTTTCCTCGACGATGAAGATCGCGCCACCGACGACGCCGTCTTCGACGCGCACCGGATGGGCATGCCCCGAGAAGAAGCGCTTCTCCGCGCGACCGTCGGTCAGGAGCTCATAGGCCTCGTCGTCCAGCGCGACCGATTCGCCACGCGTCATCACCGACTCGAAGGTCTCGGGCTGCTTGTTGTCCCAGACCTCGGCCCAGACCTGCCTCGCGGATCGCCCGAGCGCGTTCGGATGCCGAGCCCCGAGGATGCTCCGGTACCCGTCGTTGTAGATCAGATGCCAATCGGGCCCCCAGGCGAGGCACATCGGCTGCTTGCTGACGAGGACGAGACCGACCGCGGTTCGCAGCGATTGCGGCCAGCGGTGTCGCGGACCGAGGGGCGTCGTCGCCCAGTCCTTCGCGCGGACGAGCGAGTGGAGCTCGCTCTCTCCCACGAGCCATTCGGCAGACTCCTTCGACACCACGGGTCCCCCTCTCGCTCGCGGCGCCGATCGGATGCGCGTCTCGAGCTGCGCCGACATCGTAAGCCCTTCGGCGGCTCGTTCAACGTGAGGGCTCACGCCATCGACGCGTGAAAGAGTTGCGCCGCTGACGTTCGCGGCAGCCGCCGAATCTGCGCGGTCGGTAGGTTTCACGTAACGGATCAGCGTTTCCATTCGCCGACATCTTCGAGTCCTCTCCTTCGGCTACTTCGTCGCGAGCAGCGGCTCGAGGGTGTCGACGAACGCGCGCGGGTTCTCGACCTGCGGCATGTGCCCGGCGCGGGGCACGAACATCAGCTTCGCGCCCGGGAGGGAAGCCTCGAGCTTCCGTGCGGAGCGTCGCGTCGTCCCGGGCAGTCGATCATCTTCGCCCCACACGAGGACGGGCGGGATCGAGAACGGCTGTCGCGCACCACCGCCCTCGACCAGCACGTCCGTCAGCGTGTCGACCTGCGGCGGCGACGGCGCGTTCACGACGCGGCGAATCTCGTCGGGGACGTTGGCCGGATCGACGAATGCCCGCGTGAGCGCTGCCGGCGTGTAAGCGATCCGCGTCTCGACCCACTTCACGAGACGGCGGCCGAGGGCGTGGTGTCCGAGCTTCTGCACGAGCGCCGGTGTCTCCGGCATCGGGAATCCGTTCACGAAGACGAGACCACGGCAGCGGTCGGGGAAGTCGATGGCGAAGCGACCCACGACCGACGCGCCGAACGAGTTGCCGACGAACCAGGCCGTCTCGACTCCGAGCGCATCCATCACGTCGCGGAGGAAGCGCGCATACGCTGCGACGGACCCGAGCCCGGCCCGGGAGGCGTCGCCGACGCCTGGGAGATCAGGTGCGATCACACGGTGACGTTCGGCGAGCTGATTCCATACCGAGCTCCAGTGCGCAGACGCTCCGGCCCAACCACCGTGAACGAGCACGAGAGGGACGCCGCCGGCACCTCCCTCGAACACGCGCGCGCCTTCGTTCTCGATCGTGAGGGTCGTCTGACGCACGTCGTGCGCCGCGGCGGAAGCTTCCATGCTCCGCGTAGAGGCAAGGGCGGCGCCAATCGCGGTTTCCGCACGACCGCTCGCGATGACGCGCAGCCCGTGCGCAACCGATGCCCGGTCGCGCGGGATGTGCGTCTCGAGGCGGTCACCCTTCTCGTCACGGACCCCCTCGGTTGATCACCGGAGTGTCGAGCGCGGCAACGAGGAGCCTGTCACTCGACGACGAGGTACGTGATCTCGAGCTTGTCGTCGCGCCATCCGGACATGATCCGCTCGCGCAGCGGCACGCCGGTCTTGTCCTTGAACAGCGGCGCGTCGGCGAAGAGCCACTTGCCGGCGGGCATCGGCGTCCCGTCGTAGTAGTAGACGTAGGGATCGCCGTCGTAGCCGGAGTACTCGGTCAGCAGCTCGGGGCCGACCTGGCCGAGCTTCCACTGGCGCGTCACCCACCTGCACTTCTTCGATGCCTTCGGGGCTCCGAAGGGGGGTGGCTCGTCGGCCATCGTGAGCGGCGGCCCTTCGAGGTTGATCGCTCCCTCGAGCGAGTAGGTGAACTGGATCGCCGTCGGGTTGTCGACGAACGTGAGCTCCTCCACGCCCGTCGTCGGGTAGTTCGGCTGGTGGTAGACGCCGCGAAAGTCACGCCCCTTCAGCGCGGGGAAAGCCGTGTCGGTGGCCTGCCGCGGCTGCCACTTGCCGTCCGCACGCGTGTAGAAGTAGCCGTCGTCGGCCCAGACGAGGAGCCGATCGGAGACGGTCAGCTGCGTGACGGCCATGATGCCGCGTGGGGGTGGCGCGTTCGGGCCCGCCCACGCCACACCGAGGTCGATCGAGGTCCACGCGTTCGGCGTGACCGCGCTGTTGGCGTAGAGCTTCCACGACGGACCCGCGAAGGCGGCGTCGATCGCGGCATCCGCCGGCGGCGTCGAGGGCCCTCCGTCCGTCCGGACCTCCGGGGGCGGAGATGGCGTCCCGCCCTCGGGGACCTCGGTCGACGACGAGTCGTACGGGCTCGAGCACGCGAGCGGCACGAGCCACGTCCACGTGACGAGAGGCAGGAACGAGACGAGCCACTGCCGCATCGAACCATTCTTCCCCAGTTTGCCGCGGAGGAACAGGCGCGCCTCGATCCGGCGGAAGGGCCTCATCCCGTGCGCCTCGGACGAGGCGTCTTCCGCGCTCCGGCGAAGTGAGGCGTGCCGTCAGGGGACGGGCCGCACCACGATGGGCGCGGCCAGCGCCACGTCCTTGCACTGTCCATGGATCGAGTCGTTCACCCACTCGTGCTCGATGCGTGCGAGCGCCGAAGCCCGGACGAGGAAGACCTTCGTCGTGCATGTCGGAACGAGGAGCACGACGCCGTTGAAGGGAGTGCCGCCGACACGGACCGGCGAAGCGGACAGCCACGTCCGTTCCACGTTCTCGGGCAGCCCGAGCTCGTCCACGCGGTCTCGACTCTCGAGGCAGCGCCGATCGACGTGGAGACCCGGAGGGCCGGCCAGCGCCAGGACGTCGCTCTCTGGGCCGCCCGTGTTCTGCAAGAAGAGGTTCGTGACCTCGGCGCCGCGTTGCGCCTCGATTCGCACGACGCCGGTTCCCTCGATCGGCACCGTACGCTGCTCGGGAGCGCCGATCGAAGGCGGGCACGTCTCGTTGCAGTGCGCGCCACCGCAGGTCGCGAAGCCACAGAGCACGGCGAGCAAGGTCGCGAGGCGATGGCGCATCGGGCGCGTATCATAGTGCCTCGGCGTCGAAGACGCGTCTCTGCAGGGGCTCACCACACCGGAGCCGGCTGAACGGCGCGAACGTCCCCACCGCGAATCCTGCCGCCGGCAACCTGGCTCCGACCCTCGAGAGCGGCGACGACGCTCCCGACGAGCACTCGCTCGAAGATGGCCATGCCGCCAGGGTCGTAGGGGGCGTGCCTCGCGTGACGGCGGCGACCTTCCCCGCGCGTGCGGCCGCGGGCATCATGCCACCCGATGCATCGCGCAACCCTCGGCCTCCTCGCGCTCGCGACGACGCTCTCGTGTCGGCAGCCCGAGCTGACGGAAGAGACCGTTCTCCGCGATCTCGGCAAGGACGAGCTCGTGCTCCAGTTCTGGACCGACCCGGAGGGGTGGGCCGTGACGAAGCCGTGCGAAGCGAAGCCCAACCTCGTCTCGGTCGACGAGGGGCGCGACGCGGCGACGGCGGCGGGCTGGATCGAACGCGTTTGTCCGGACGACCCCGATCGAATGCGCCTGACGGAAGAAGGACGCCGACGCTCCGCGAGATGGCAGAAGTACGAGTCGACGGACACGCGGAACACGCGGATCGCGTGGACGGTACCCGTCGGTCGCTACGCGCGTAGCGGTGCCCCGGTCATCGCGCGCGGGCCGACGCCGAACGACGAAGATACGAGGCTCCCGCAGCGATTCGTGACGATCCCGGGCCGGTACGTCCCGAACGAGGACGGACAGCGCCTCTACGACACGGGCTGGCAGCGGATTCGCGCCGTCGATCGCATCGAGAAGTTCACGCTGTGGAAGGGGATCTGGGCGCGCCGCCACGGCGGCGACTGACGACGGGGCCGCGCTACTCGAAGAACCGTCGCTCGTCACGAACACGCCGCGCACGCCGGCGCTCGGCGTATCCTCCGCGCGAGGAGGCGGACCATGAAGGTGCTCGTCGCGGACAAGTTCGAGGACTCGGGACGGCGTGGCCTCGCGGAGATCGGGTGCGAGGTCGCCTACGAACCGGAAGCGTCGGGCGAGGCGCTCGTCGAGCGCCTGCGCGCGACGCGCGCCGAGGTCCTCGTCGTGCGCTCGACGAAGGTCACGCGCGAGATGCTCGAGAGCGGGAAGCTCGGGCTCGTCGTGCGCGCCGGCGCGGGGACGAACACGATCGACGTCGAAGCCGCGAGCGAGCGCGCGATCTGGGTCGCGAATTGTCCTGGGAAGAATGCGGTCGCCGTCGCCGAGCTCGCCTTCGCGCTGATGCTCGGCCTCGACCGCCGGATCCCCGAGAACGTGCAAGACCTCCGCGCAGGACGGTGGAACAAGAACGAGTACGGTAAGGCACGCGGCCTCTTCGGACGCACCCTCGGCGTCCTCGGCACGGGGACGATCGGTCGCGAGGTCATCACCCGGGCGCGCGCCTTCGGCATGCCCGTCGTCGCGTGGAGCCGGAGCCTGACCGAGGAGCGCGCGCGCGAGCTGGGCGTCGTCAGGAAGGCCTCTCCGACGGAGCTCGCCGGGGCGTGTGACATCCTGAGCGTGCACCTCGCGCTTTCGCCCGAGACGCGCGGTCTCGTCTCGGACGGGGTCTTCGCGTCGATGAAGCGCGACGCCGTCTTCGTGAACACGTCGCGTGCCGAGGTCGTCGATCAGCCCGCGCTGGAACGTGCCGTGCGGGAGAGGGGCCTTCGCGCCGGGCTCGACGTGTTCAGCGAGGAGCCGTCAGGAGGCACCGGCTCGGTCGACGCCCCGATCTTCGCGCTGCCCGGCGTGATCGGCACTCACCACATCGGCGCCTCGACGGAGCAGGCGCAGGAGGCGATCGCGGCGGAGACGGTCCGCGTCATCAGCCTCTTCAAGGAGACGGGGCGCCCCGCGAACGTCGTGAACCTCGCGAAGAAGTCTCCGGCGACGCACCTCCTCGCCGTTCGCCACTACGACCGCGTCGGCGTCCTCGCCGCGGTGTTCGACTGCCTGAAGCGCGCTGGCATCAACGTCCAGGAGACGGAGAACATCGTCTTCGAGGGCGCGCGCGCCGCGATCGCGCGGGTCCATGTGGACCGCGCACCGCCTCCCGACGTCCTCGCGGCGGTCGCCTCGTGCACGGCCGACGTCCTCGACGTGTCGCTCGTCACGCTCTAGGAGGCGTAACAACGGTTCGCGCCTCCGCGAGCGACGCGCCCGTCTTCCACCGCAGCGCCGCGTCGTCGAGAACGTCGACCGACGTGATCGGCGACACGTTCGCGCTTGCCGCCTGCGACGACGAGCTTTCCGTTGTCGGTTCCAGAAAATCTGGCAGGTCGCGTTCCGGAAAATCTGAGCGCTCCCAAGACCAGGGAGAAGGAGGATGAT
>JBDHVE010000126.1:0-28463 GCA_039809485.1 Polyangiaceae bacterium
TCGTCGGCAGGGGGTTCACGGACCAGTAGAGATCACGGATCCGGGATCCATGCAACCGGTCACGGTGTTAGCGCGCTGCGCGCGCCAGCCTCACCGCGAGACGCATCGCTTGGATCATCCCGAGCGCGTCCGCGGTCCCCTTCCCGGCGCGGTCGTAGGCGGTGCCGTGGTCGACGCTCGTCCGGATGATCGGCAAGCCCAAGGACACGTTCACGGCTTCCCCGAAACCGAGGAGCTTCATCGGGATCGTCGCCTGGTCGTGGTACATCGCGACGACGGCGTCGAACCGCTTGTCGGCCGCGAGACGGAACGCGCTCTCCGCCGGAACCGGACCCTCGACGACGAGGTCGATTTTCGCGCGCGCGAGCCGCTTCCGCGCATCGGCGATCCCCGGCGCGATCACGTCGACTTCCTCGTTCCCGAGGAGCCCGTGCTCGCCCGCGTGCGGGTTCAGCGCCGCCACCGCGAGCCGCGGCGCACGGCGCCCGGTCGCGAGCCGCGCGAGGAGCCATCCGGTCCAGTACGTCGCGCGCGCGACGCCCTCGCGCGTGATCGCGCGCGAGACCTTCGCGAGCGGCAGGTGGGTCGTCACGAGCGAGGACGTGACCCCGCGCTCGTGCGCGTGGAACGCCATCGTGACCTCCGGCGCTCCGAGCCTCCGGGCGAGGTGCTCGGTGTGGCCGAGAAACCCCTTCGAGCCGCGCGCCCCGGAGCGCGCGATCGCGTCCTTGCTCACCGGCCCGGTCACGAGCGCGTCGGCCTCGCCGTGCGCGACGAGATCGGTCGCGGCATCCACCCACGCGAGCTGCGCGGCGCCGCCCGCGATCGACGGCTTGCCCGGCTCGCGTTCGGAACGCGCGAGCGGCGCGACCACTTCGAGGACGGGGATGACTCCGCGTCGGGCCGCGAAGCCCTCCGCGGCCGACGAGACGCGCACGATGCGCTCGGGGTCGACGCCGACGACGCGCGCCGCAGAGGCGAGCCCGCCGTGATCGCCGACGAGCAGCACGCGCGCGCCGCGCACGTCTTCGCCGAGGCGCGCCGCGGCGGCGACCGACACCTCGGGGCCGACGCCGGAAGGACATCCGACGCTCACCGCGAGCCGCGCCGTCATCGTCCACCACCCGCCGGCTCGCCGGGCGCCTGCAGCTTGTAGCCCGCCCCTCGCAGCGTCTCGAGCGGGAACGCGTCGCCGAGCTTCGCGCGGAGCCTCCGCACGTGGATGTCCACCGTGCGCGGTCCGCCTTCGTAGCGCGGCCCCCACACGCGCGCGAGCAGCGCCTCGCGCGAGAACACGCGGCCTCGGTTCTGCGAGAGAAACGCGAGGAGCGAGAACTCCTTCGCGGTGAGCGGGATCGCGCGACCGTCGACGAGGACCTCGTGCGCGGCGCGGTCGACGACGAGCTTGCCGACCTTGAGCCGCTCCTCGGTCGCGAACTCGCTCCGGCGCCACTCCAGCTGCTTGATCCGCGCGTAGAGCTCCGAAGGCGTGCAGGGCATCACGATGAAGTCGTCGAAGCCGCTCGAAGGCTCGACGCGTGCGACCTGCCGCGGCGCGAGCGCGACGATCGCAGGCGTCTCGGTGAGCTCCGGCGTCTTGCGGATCCCGCGCAGCGCCGCGACCGCGAGATCGGGCCGCTCCCCGGCCTCGATCACGATTGCGCGCGCCCGCATCCCTTCGCGCTCGAAGAGCGCCGAGGCGTCCTCCCACAGATCGAGCGTCCGGACCTCGGCGCCGAGCGTCTTCAGGAGCGAAGCCGCTCCCTCGGGAGCGTCGAGCTCCGGACCGTGACCGACGACGACGACGAACGCGCCCACGCGGGAAAGGACGTCAGACCTTCGTGCCGCCGACGGTGATCGAGCTGATCTTGATCGTGGGGCAGCCGACGCCGACGGGCACGCTCTGGCCGTCCTTCCCGCACGTCCAGATCCCGTCGCTCGTCTCGACGTCGTTGCCGAGCATCGCGACCTTGCGGAGGACGTCCGGCCCGTTGCCGATCAGGTTCACGCCCTTGAGCGGCGCCGTGATCTTCCCGTCCTCGACGAGGTAGCTCTCGGTGAGGGAGAAGACGAAGTCGCCGTTCGAGATGTCGACCTGACCGCCGCCGAACTTCTTCGCGAAGATCCCCTTCTTCACCGTCTTGAGGATCTCCTCCGGGTCGTTCGGACCGGCCATGAGGATGGTGTTCGTCATGCGGGGCATCGGCGCGCACGCGAAGCTCTCGCGACGCCCGTTGCCGCTCGGATTCAGCTTGTAGTGACCGGCGCTGAGGCGGTCGTGCATGTAGCCGACGAGCTTGCCCTTCTCGATCAGCACGCTCGAGCGGGGCTCGTTGCCCTCGTCGTCGACGTTGATCGAGCCGCGGGACTGGAGGAGGGTCGCGTCGTCGATGACGGTGCAGACCTCGCTCGCGACGACGTTTCCGATCTGGCCCGAGTAGTTGCTCGTGCCCTTGCGGTTGAAATCGGCTTCGAGGCCGTGCCCGACCGCTTCGTGGAGGAGGATGCCGCTGTCGCCGGGGGCGAGGACGACTTCCATCTGACCGGCCGGCGCTTCCTGCGCGTCGAGCATCAGGATCGCCTGCTCGGCCGCCCTCGTCGCGTGCCACTCGGGCGACTTGCCGTCGAAGTACCCGATCGTCGTGCGCCCGCCGCCGCCGGAGCTGCCCTCCTGACGCTTGCCGTCCTTCTCCGCGATGACGCGGATGCCGAAGCGCATGAGCGGCTGGACGTCACGGGCGAGCTTGCCGTCGCTGGTGACGACGAGGATCTCGCGGATCTCCTCCGCGAACGAGCACTCCACCTTCACGACGCGCGGGTCGTGGGCGTGGGCGGCGGCCGCCGCGCGCTCGAGGATCTTCCGCTTCTCCATCCCGGGGACGTCGAGCGTGACCTTGTCGAGGTCGTAGCGGCTCGGGAGCGAGCGCGTCTCCACCTTGTGGGGCGCGTGGGCGCCGCCGCCGGTCGCGATCGCCGCGGCCGTCTCGGCCGCGCGCTTCATCGCGTCCCAATCGAGCTTCTCGGTGTACGCGTAGCCGGTCGCGTCGCCCTGCTGGGCGCGGACGCCGAGGCCCATCGACACGCCGCGTGACGCGCTCTTGAGGATGCCCTCGTCGAACACGAACCCACCGGCGGCGCGGTACTCGAAGAAGAGATCCGCGTAGTCGGCGCCTCGCGCGAGCGCGGCAGCGAGCAGCTTCTCCGCGAGCTGGGCGTCGACGGCGCTCGGACCGCCGGGCCCGAAGGGCGCGCGGTAGAGATCGGAGTGCGTGGGCATGCGCCGCAACGTAGCCCGAGGACGCGCCCGCTTCCAGCGAGGTTCCACACACATGCTGATCGCGCGGCGACGTGTCCGGACCCGAGACGACGGCAGAACGAAGACGGGCCCGGATCATGTGGGGAGGAGTGTGCAAGCGCTCTTCGGTAAGCACTTCCATTCGGCCGCTCGGGCTCTCGGAAAACGATCCTCGCGCGACGAGAACCTTCGCGTCGGACGCTCGGCTTGGTAGGCAAGCTGTCAGAAGTAGCGCTATTCTCCTTCTGTCACGCCTCGCGTGACACGCACGATCCGGAGGCCGACCTCGGTCGGCCTCTTCGCACAGGAGCCCTCGTCAACGTGGCGATTAACCGCGACAAGGTGCTCGAGGCCGCCCAGAAGTACGTCGAGAAGAAGAAGTACGACAAGGCGATCCTCGAGTACCAAAGGCTGATCGCAGCAGATCCGAACGATGCTCGGACACTGCTGAAGATCGGCGATCTGCAAGCCAAGCAGGGCACCTACGCGGAAGCGATCTCGACGTACGAGAGCGTCGGGAAGCTCTACGCGCAGCAGGGCTTCGCCCTGAAGGCGATTGCGGTCTACAAGCAGATCCGCGAGCTCATCGCGAAGCACGTCCCGCAGCTCGAGGAGCGCTACGGCCACATCACGCCGAAGCTCGCCGAGCTCTATCAGCAGCTCGGCCTGACGAGCGACGCGCTCGCCGCCCTCGACGAGGTCGCGACGCGGCTCCAGCGGCAGCAGCGCGATCCCGAAGCGATCGAAGTCTTCCGCCGGATCGTCGAGCTCGATCCGACCAATCCGCTCCCGCACCTCCGTCTCGCCGAAGCGCTCTCCCGCGCGCGGGACATGGAGGGCGCCGTCCAGGAGTTCAAGACGGCCGCCGGGCAGCTCGCCGGGATCGGTCGTCGCGACGACGCGCTGAAGGTCCTCGAGCGACTCCTCCACCACAAGCAGGATCCCGAGCAGGCGAAGGTCGCCGCGGAGCTCTATCTCGCGCGCGGTCAGCAGCAGGACGGGATGCAGGCGCTCGCGAAGCTGCAGATCTGCTTCCAGGCGAACCCGCGCGACTTCGACACGCTCTCGCTCCTCGCGCGTGCGTTCACGACGATCGGCCAGGGCGCGAAGGCGATCGAGGTCCAGAAGGAGATGGCGCGCGTCGCGCGCGACTCCGGCAAGCAGGACCTCTTCCGCGAGATCGTCGAGCGCCTCCTGCGCGTCGCACCCCACGACGACGGCGTCCGCAAGCTCGCGTCGCAGACGGGCTCGGTCGCCGCCGCGCAGGCGCCGGCTCCGCCTCCGGCCGCGATGTCGGGCGGCTACCCGCCGGCGCAGAGCGGCGGCTTCAACCAGGTTCCTTCGACGCAAGCGTTCGGATCGAGCGGCGGTTACGAGGCGCAGGGCCAGCCCCATCGTCCCGCCGGCGCGCAGCTCTCGACGCAGCCGCTCCAGCGTCCCGTCACCGGTGGCGCGCTCATGCCGCCGGCGCAGGTGCAGGCGGCGCCGGAGCCGATCGAGCCGGAGCCCGACGAGGCCGAGCTCGAAGAGCTCTCCTACGAGGAAGTCGACGCCGACGAGGAGATCGAGGAGATCACCGGCTCCCAGCTCGAGGCCGTCGACGACGCGCCGTACGCGCAGGCCGAGGTCTCCTACGGCGAGGCCTATCTCGACGGCGGCGAGGACGAGTCCGAGACGGACGCCGCCGGCGCGCAGGCCTACCGCGCGCAGGCGCAGTACGAGGCGCAGGCCGAGCCGGACCTCGCCGAGCAGATCCACAAGGTCCTCCAGGACGCGAACGCGTTCCGACGCGTGCGCCTCTACAACAAGGCGCTCGAGACGCTCCGCAACGGGCTCTCGCTCGACCCGCACTCGATGGATCTCCACGAGGTCTATCGCGACGTCCTCATCGAAGCCGGCCAGACCGACGACGCAATCGAGGAGATGCTCGCGATCGCCGGCCTCTACGTCGACGCGCTCGACGGCGACTCCGCCGCGCGTGCGCTCCAGGACGTGCTCGCCTTCGACCCGCAGAACGCGCGGGCGATCGAGATGCTCCAGGAGCTCGGCTACGAGATCGTCGACGAGAACGAAGGCGATCAGCTCGACGGCGGCCACACCGAGGCGCAGGCCTACGGCGGCAACGCCCCCCTTCCCTCCTACGACCTCGAGGAGATGGGCCCGGCCGACGTCGGTGCGCACTACGCCGACGAGCGTCAGATCCACCTCCAGGGCGACGCCGGGAGCGACGCGCTCCCGAGCTTCCCGCTCGAGGAGCAGGAATCGCAGGGCGGCTACGCGCGGATGGTCGCGGAGGCCGACGGCCACGAAGAGGTCTACGGCTCGCCCTCGCAGGAAGCGGAGCACGACCCGTACGAGACCGCGCCGGGCGGCGAGCGCCTCTCCGCCGCGCAGGCGCAGGCGCAAGCGCTCGGTCCCGTCTCGACGAGCGGCGGCGTCTCGGCGCAGGAGCTCGAGGACGCGCTCGACGAAGCGGAGTTCTTCTGCTCGCGCGGGCTCTTCGACGACGCGCGCGCGATCATCAACGACCAGCTCGCGAAGCACCCGAACCACCCGCTCCTCCACGAGCGGCTCGCGGACATCGACGACCAGGAGGCCCAGAAGGGCTCCGGCGCGCGCGAACGTCCTCGGGAGGAGGATCGCTCGTTCGACATCGCCGCTTCGCTCGACGCGCTCGAGAACCTCGGCGAGGACTTCGTCCCGGCGGAAGGCAACTCGAACGGCGAGCAGGTCGACGTCGAAGAGGTCTTCGCGAAATTCAAGGAAGGCGTCGCGAAGCAGATCAGCGTCGACGACTCCGACTCGCACTACAACCTCGGCATCGCCTACAAGGAGATGATGCTGGTGGACGACGCCATCCGCGAGTTCGAGATCGCCGCGCGCGATCCGAAGCGCGAATGCGTGTGCCGCTCGATGATCGGCATGATCCACATCGAGCGCGGCAACCTCAACGAGGCGATCGACGCCTTCATCGCCGGTCTCGACGCCGCGATCAAGGATCCGCAGCAGGAGACGGTGCTCTGCTACGAGATCGGCGCCGCGTACGAGGCGAAGAAGATGCTGAAGGAAGCGCTCTCGTACTACCAGAAGGCGATGCGGCGCGACCCGAACTACCGCGACGTGCAGGAGCGCGTGCGTCGGCTCGCGAAGAACGAGCCGAAGGCGCCGATCAAGGCTGCCGTCGGCGCGGACGACGAGTTCGATCGCGCGTTCGACGATCTCCTCAGCAAGGCTTGACCCCCGCCGCGGTGGGGGGCACGGTCGGCGGATGACGCCCGACGACGTCCTCGACTTCTGGCTCGGCAAGGACGACCGCCCGCTCTCGAAGGCGGATCAGTGGTGGAAGAAGGACCCCGCGTTCGACGCCGAGATCCGAACGCGCTTCGGCGACGCGATCGACGCGGCGACGCGCGGTGAGCTCGACGCGTGGCGGACGTCACCGCGCAGTCGGCTCGCGCTCGTCATCCTGCTCGACCAGTTCTCGCGGAACGCGTTCCGCGGCACGCCGAAGTCGTTCGCGCAGGATCCGCTCGCGCTCGAGGTCGCGAAGCAGGCGATCGGCGCGGGCGACCTCGAGGTCCACGCGCCGATCGCGGCCTCGTTCCTCCTCATGCCGCTGATGCATGCGGAGGACGCGCAGCACCAGGCAGAGTGCGTGGCCGGCTTCGCCGAGCTCTGCGCGCGGACGACCGACCCGGCGTGCAAGGCGACGCTCGAGGAGTCACTCGACTTCGCGAAGCGCCACGAGGCGATCGTGAAGCGGTTCGGCCGTTTCCCGCACCGGAACGACATCCTCGACCGGACCACCACCGCCGAGGAGCGCGAGTTCCTCACCAAGCCCGGGTCGAGCTTTTGAGCGCAGCGCGGGACAAGCGCGCTTCGCGCGGTGCACCGCCCGCGCCGAACGATGCGACGCTCCGCGAAGCCGCCCTCGCGGCGCTCGGACGTCGTGCGCTCACGCGCGCGGGGCTCGTCGCGGTGCTCGAGCGCAGGATCGCGAGCTGGGCGCGGAAGGCATCGCGCGACGGACACCATGAGCCGGACGACGTCGAGCAGGCGGTGCTGCGCGCGAAGGCGGCGATCGCGCCGATCGTCGAACGGATGGTGGAGATCGGCGCGGTGAACGACGCGCGCTTCGCCGAGGCGCGCGCGGCGCGGCTCGTCCGGCAGGGGCGCTCTCGGCGCGCGATCGCGGCGCACTTGTCCTCGAAAGGGGTCGGCGAGGGCCTCGTCCGGGAGGCGACGGCGCGGGACGCGTCGACGGAGCTCGTCGCGGCGCTCACCCTCGCGCGGAAGCGCAGGCTCGGGCCGTTCGCGCGCGAAGAGACGCGGAACGTGCGGGATCCCGATGCACGGAGGAAGGCGCTCGGCGTCTTCGCGCGCGCCGGCTTCGACATCGCGACCGCCGAGCGCGCGCTCCGGATGGATCCGGAGGAGGCGGAGGCGACGCTCGCGAAGACGGACCGGTGGTGAGCGCGGGGCGATCCGCTCCCCCTGCTCCGCCGAGGGCCCAGCTACGGCCCGGATTTCCCTGAGGCGCCGATGTGGGCGGGTTCGTGCAAATCCGCATTTCACGGTGTATCCCGCGGGAGACGCGACCGCGCGATCGCGGCACAGCCGCTGCACTGACGTCCTCGCGGAGGACGGTTCATGCGGAAGCTCTGGAAGCTGGTTGCCCTCTCGATCGTGGCGTACGGATGCGCGGCGCCGCCGATTCCCTCGTCCTCGTCCGAGACGACGGACAAGAAGTACGACGCGGTCACGCTCTTCCGCGCCGTCTACTTCCGCGACGGGCCGGCGAAGAACGTCGTCGAGAGCTGGAAGACGCCGCGCAAGGAGTTGCCTCGCGCGAAGGAGAAGGCGGCGAAGCCCGAAGTCGTCGCCGCGAGCGTGCGCGACGTCGCGAAGAACGCGCGCAGTCTCGGCCTCCGGTTCACGGCCGGCGCGCTCGAGCGTCTCGCCGTCGACGTCGAAGCCAACAAGATCAGCGTGGGGAACGCCACGACCGCGCAGAAGGTCGCGCGCCAGAAGCTGGTCGTCGCGGCGATCAAGAAGCAGGACCCGAAGTTCTTCCGCCGCTTCGCGCGCCGCCTCACGAGCGGCAAGCAGACGTACGTGATGAAGGCGCTCGTCGAGGGCCAGGCCCGGCTCGCTTCGGCCGCGATCAACATCGCGAATCCGCGCAAGACGCACGTGATCGACGGCGACACCGGCGAAGGCGAGAGCGCGGGGTCGGACGACTTCAGCAGCATGCAGGAAGAGAGCCCGAGCGAGCCCACCGACGAGAGCCGCTTCTCGAACGACGACAGCAGCGCGTTCGAGGACTCCGGGAGCGAGAACAGCGGCTCCTCGGAGAGCGCGTCGAACGAGGGTTCGGAGAGCAACAGCGGCAACGACGGTTTCGAGGGCAGCAGCGGCTCGGAAGGCAACTCGGGGAGCGAGGACAACAGCGGCTCCGCGAGCAATGAAGGCTCGGAGAGCAACTCCGGTAGCGACAGCAACTCTGGCAGCGAGGGCAACAGCGGCTCCGCGAGCAACGAGGACACGGGGACGAAGGGCGGCGAGGACCGCGGGGTCGGTGATCAGGCCGGCCTCGTCTGGCACAGCTACGTCGCGGTCGTCGACACCGGCGTCGTCCACGACAAGGTCGCCGTCACCCTCGCCGGCGCGTTCTGGTCGAAGAACGACGACCCGGGCGGCACGCAGCTCGCCTCCTTCGTCGACCACCTCTCGACCGGCTTCGGAGGCGGCAAGTGAACGACGCGTCGCGCGCGCGGCTCGCGACGCGAGCGCTCGTCGTCGGTGCCCTCGCTGCGACGCTCGCCGTGTACGCGACGCACGCGACGATGGAGAGCACGACGTTCGCGCTCCCCGGGGAGCGCGACATGCAGATCCTCGCGTGGGCACCGCAGACGTTCCGCTTCTTCACGCGCGACCCGCAGGAAGAGCGCGTGACGGCGTTCGTGGAGGAGGGAGGCGCGTTCCGGTCGATCGGCAAGAGCGGCGCGGACCCGAGCCTCCTCTTCGGTCTCGACCGCAGCTCGCGCGGGCTCGGGATCGAGATGGGCCTCGTGATGGAAGAAGTGCCGAAGTCGCTGATGAAGCCGTGCGAGGACGAGCCCGCGGCGTGCCTCGCGCGCCTCGACCGGGCGATGAAGGTGGAGAACCCGACCCCGAACGCTCGCCTCTGCGGGCAGGTCGGGATCGTCCTGCAGAAGCCCGTTCCGTGGGTGTGGGCGCGACACGGAAAACCGATCACGATGCCTTCGCGCGTGATCCGCCTGGAGGTCTCGTGCTGACCGCGCTCGGGGCGCGCGTCGAGCGCGTCGCGTCCGAATACGATCCCTTCACGAACGTCTACGGCCTCGCGCGCACGATGCTGGCGCTGGCGACGGCGGCGACGCTCGTCGTGAACCCGGTCGCGACCTCGTTCCGTCCGGCAGCGGGGATGCCCGACGCGGTGCAGTGCACCGCGATCCGCGCGGCGAGCGTCTGGTGCCAGATGCCGAACCACCTCGAGTGGGCGCGCTGGCTCTCCGTTCTCGCGCTCCTCGTCGTCGCGTCCGGGTGGCGTCCGCGCCTGACCGGGATCCTCCACTTCTACGTCGTGTTCAGCTTCCAGGCGAGCGCGGCGCTCGTCGAGGGCGGCGACCAGATCGCCTCCTGCCTGACCGCGCTCCTCGTCCCGATCACGCTCGCCGACCCGCGGACCTGGCACTGGGAGACGCGCGCGAACGTCGTCCTCGACGAAGCCGAAGCGACGCGTCGGCTCGTCGCGCGGACGTTCCACGCGCTCCTCCGCCTCCAGGTCGCGGGGATTTACTTCCACGCCTCGATCGCGAAGTTCCGCGTCGAGGAGTGGAACGACGGCTCGGCGGTCTACTACTGGCTCACCGACCCGCGCTTCGGGCTCGCGACCTGGCTCGAGCCGCTCGTCCGTCCCGCGCTCCTCGCCGGTCCCGTCGTCGCGCTCGTGACGTGGAGCGTCCTCGTCGGCGAGTGGGCGCTCAGCGCGGGCCTCCTCGTGGCGAAAGAGCATCGTCCCAAGCTCCTCGCGCTCGGCTTCGCGCTCCACGGAGGCATCGCGCTCCTCCACGGGCTCGTGTCGTTCGCGGTCATCATGATGGCCGCGCTCGTCCTCTTCCTCCGGCCCTTCGAAGAGAGCTTCGCGATGCCGGAGAGCGCGACGCGCCTCACGACCTTCGTGCGCCGAGAGCTCGCGCGCCGCGCTCGCGCCGTTCGCTTCGTCGCCGCGCGCGGTTGACGCGCGGGTCACTTCCTCGGCGGCGGCGCCCCGTACGCCGGCGCCTGGATCTGTCCCTGCGTCGGCGGCGGAGTCGGCGACGGCTTGTCCTGCGCCTTCGGCGCGGACGCGTCCGACTCGACGACGGCAGGGGTCGGAGGCGGACCGCCGTAGACCGGGGCCGGCGTCGGCTCGCGCTCGCCGTGACACGCCGCGATCGTGACCGCCGCGGAGAGCGCCGCCGCGGCCGCCACCGCGCGCGAAGCGCGCGACGTCGTCGAGGCATCGGCGTCGCCGTGCGCCTCGATCGCGGCGCCGCAGAAGCGGCACGCCTGCGCGCCGTCGGCGCGGAGATGACGATGACAGGTCGGGCAGGTGAACATGCTCACGTTCCTCCATCCTGCGGTGCAGGCGCGCCGTACACGGGAGCGGCGATCTCGGCGTCGCCGCCCGCGTCCTTCGCCGTCGCTCCTCCGTCCGGCGCCGGCGCGCCGTAGACGGGGACCGGAACCGGCTCCGGCTCGGTCTCGCCACCACACGCGACGGCGGTGACGACGGCCGAGAGCGCCGCGGCCGCGGCCGCGCGCGATACGCGGACCGCGGTCTTCGAAGGCGCCGGAGCCGCTTCGATCGACGCCGCGCAGAAGGGGCACGCCACTTCCGACGTACGCACGTGACGGAAGCACGAACGGCACGTGACGAGAGGCATCCGGACGAGCTTACGTGCTCGCCCGCGCGCGGGCAACGAGCGCCGCTTCGACCCGCGCCGAGGCGCCGGCCGCGAGCGCCTCGGCGGCGGCGCGCTCGGCCTCCGGCCACGGCTCGACGACGACCTCGAAGACACCGTGATCGAAGGGCTCGCCGGGCGCGTCCGTCACCTTCACGATCCGCTCGCGACGGCCTTCGCGGAGGAGCTCGAGGGCGCGATGGTGGCAGAACGGGTTGTTGCCACGGCGGCCGAAGAGGACGTGGCCCGTCCACGAGCAGCCCGCCATGCACTCCGTCGCGTAGTAGCAACCGGCGCATCCGCCCCAGAGCTCGGCGGTGTCGCGCTCGCGCGTGAAGGAGACCTCGGGGCTCCGCTCCCAGATGTCGACGAGCTTCGCGTCGCGGACGTTGCCGCCGACGTAGTCGCGCGTCGGCAAGGACGGGCAGCCCTTGATGTCCCCGTTCGCTTCGATCCCGAGCGTCCCGCGTCCGGCGCTGCAGAGGCGCGAGGAGATCCGTCCGCGGAGGAGCTCTTCGAAGGGACCGAAGTAGCCGATGTTGTTCCCCGGCCAGATCCGGATCTTCCGCTCGGCGGCGCGGACGGAGAGGCGCGCGAGGGCGTCCATCGCGTCGATCATCATGTAGGGCTCGAGCATGATCTCGGGCGTGTCGCCGGCACGGCCCATCGCGGTCGTGAGCTGGACCTGCCACTGCTGGATCCCGGCGTCGGCGAGCTGCTCGAAGAGGGCCTCGAGCTCGGAGAGCGCGGGGCGCGAGATCTGCGTGTTGGCGGTGACGGGGAGGCCGGCTTCGCGAAGCGCGGCGAGCGCGCGGAGCGCGGAGGCGTGACTGCCGGCGACGCCGCGGAGGCGGTCGTGCGTCTCTTCGAGCCCGTCGACCGAGACGCTCACGTGCGTGACACCGGCGTCCTTCAACGCGCGCGCGCGGCGCTCGTCGAGCGCGCGGCCGCCGGTCGTCATCGTGCAAGTCATCCCGCGCGCGACGATGTGCTTCGCGATCGCGACGTGGTCCTCGCGGAGGTAGGCCTCCCCGCCGATCAGCGTCACCTCCATCACCCCGAGGTCCGCCATCTGATCGACGAGGTCGAGCGCTTCCTCGGTCGTGAGCTCGTCGGGCCGCGCCCTCCCCGCGCGCGACCCGCAGTGCCGACAAGCGAGGTCGCACCGAAGCGTGATCTCCCAGACCGCGTAGACCGGCCGCGTCCGCTTGTCGACGTCACGCGCCCCGGCGGCGAGCGGCAGGCGCCGCCGCGACGGCGCGGCGTGGGGAGCGACGGGAAGACGGCGATTCACGGGGAGAGCATACGCCCTCAGGCGTACCCTGCCGCCTGCATCGTGTAGAGCCGCGCGTACGTCTTCGGATGCGCGAGG
This sequence comes from Polyangiaceae bacterium, assembly GCA_039809485.1. GTDB lineage: Bacteria > Myxococcota_A > Polyangia > Polyangiales > Polyangiaceae > Labilithrix. The sequence goes on from JBDHVE010000126.1 coordinate 12,638, forward strand.
AGCTCGGCATGCGTGCCGTCCTCCGCGATGTGGCCGTCCTCGAGGACGAGGATGCGGTCGGCCATCCGCACCGTGGGGAAGCGGTGCGAGATGATGATCGTCGTCTTGTCCTTCGCGAGCTCCTGGAAGCGCTCGAACACGGCGTGCTCCGCCTCCGCGTCGAGCGCGGCGGTCGGCTCGTCGAGGACGAGGATGTCGGCCTCCTCGCGCATGAAGCCGCGCGCGAGGGCGAGCTTCTGCCACTGACCCCCGGAGAGCTCGACGCCGTCCTGGAACCAGCGCCCGAGCGGCGTCTCGATGCCCTTCGCGAGCCCTTCGACGACGGGAGACGCGCCGCCGCGCTCGATCGCGCGCCGGATGCCCGGCTCGTCCTCGAGGCGATCCACGCTCCCGACGCCGACGTTCTCGCGCACCTCGAGCTGGTACTGGTTGAAGTCCTGGAAGACGACCCCGAAGCGCGCGAGGAGCGCCTCGTGCTCCCAGTCGCGGAGATCCTTCCCGTCGAGGAGGATCCGGCCCGAGGTCGGCTCGTAGAGGCGCGTCACGAGCTTCACGAACGTCGTCTTGCCCGCGCCGTTCTGACCGACGAGCGCGATGCTCTGCCCTTCCGGAACGAACAAGTCGACGTCGCGGAGGACGAACTTCTCGGAGCCGGGGTAGCGGAAGCTCACCTTCTCGAAGCGGATCCCGCGCTCGCCTCCGCCGTTCGTCGTCACCGGCAGCGCCTTCGGCTCCGCCACGGCGTGCACGTCGACGCCCCCGGTGTCGTCGAGGAACGTGAACAGGTTCGACATGTAGAGGTTGTGCTCGTAGATGCTGCCGATCCCGCTCAGGATCGACTGGAACGACTGCTGGCCGCTCCGGAACGCCATCACGTAGAGCGTCATGTTGCCCAGCGTGAGCGCGCCCGCGGCGGCGAGGAGCGCCATCACGCCGTAGGCGCCGTAGAACGCGAGGGTCGCGAGGAGGGCGAGCGCGTGCGTGACGGCGGAGCGCTTCACCGCCAGCTTCGAGTCCTCGGCGTGGAACTTCTCGGCGAGCTCCTGGTAGCGACCGAGGAAGAGCGGGCCGAGACCGAAGAGCTTCACCTCCTTCGCGTGCTCGTCGTTCGCCAGCACGTATTCGAGGTACATGAGCCGCCGGGACTCCGGCGAGCGCCAGTTCCGGAGGCGGAAGGCGGTCTTCGAGAACTTCATCTCGGCGAGCGTCGCGGGCACGGTCGCCGCCATCAGGACGAGAACGACCCACGGGCTGAATCGCACGAGGAGCACGGCGTAGCCGGCGAGAGTCAGCGCGTTCTGGACGAGCGCGAAGGCGTCGGTCACGAGCGTGACCGGGCGCATCGAGGCCTCGCGACGCGCGCGCGTCATGCGGTCGTAGAACTCGGGGTCCTCGAAATGGCGGAGCTCGAGCTTCGTCGCACGCGTGAGGATCGCGAGGTTCACGTCGACGCCGAGCCGCGAGCCGAGCACGCTCCGGACGAGCCCGAGCGCGCGCGTCGTCGTCGCCTGGAGGACGACGAGGCCGAGCTCGATCAGCACCCATCGCAGCGTGTCCGGTCGCGAGCGCTGGACGACGCCGTCGACGATCCGCTTCCCCGCCCATGCGATCGCCGGCGGAATCGCCGCCGCCGCCATCGTCAGCGCCGCGAGCGCCACCGTGAGGCGGGCCGAGGATGCCCACACGAGCGCGATCGCACGGCGCGTGTAGCGCGCCGCCTCCTTCAGCGCGCGGACACGATCGATCCGTTCGGGCTTTGCGGGCGGGAGTCTTCTCATCGACAAAGGCTGGTTGCTCCGAAGGCGACGATTCGCATCGTGCGCACGACCATAGCCGACGGCAAACCCCGAGCGGGTTCGTGTACCCTCCAGCGGCCATGCCCAGACCCGAAATCGCCGCGACGACCGAAGCTCATCCCCTCTTGGATGGCGAAGTCCGGCTCTTGGGTGCGGTCCGTCAGGTGACGGGCGCGATGACCCGGGTCGACACCGGCGGCGCGCGCCTCCTCGTCGACTGCGGCGTCGCGCAAGGCCGCGAGTCGATGGCGTTCCCGGAGGCGGCCCTCGATGCCGACGCCCTCGTCCTCACCCACGGCCACCTCGACCACATCGGCAACGTCCCCACGCTCCTCGACCGCGGCTTCGATCGGCCGATCTACGCGACACCGGCGACGCTCGATATCGCGCGGATCTCGCTCGAGGACAGCCTCGGGATGATGCGTCTCCCCGATCGCGAGGTCGAAGCGTTCCTCCGTCGCTTCCAGGCGCTCTCGCGTCCGCTCGCCTACGGGAAGCGCGCGGACGTCTCCGGCGCCACGCTCACGTTCCACGAGGCGGGGCACATCCTCGGCTCCGCGAGCGCGGAGATCGTGAGCGCGAAGAGCCGCGTCATCGTCTCCGGCGATCTCGGCCGGCCGAACAGCCCCCTCCTCCGCGATCCGAACACGACCTGGTCCAGCGCGCGTCCCGTCGACGTCGTCGTGATGGAATCGACCTACGGCTCGCGCGACCACGCCCACTCGCACGAGGACATCGGGCACGACCTCGAAGCGATCCTGAAGGACGCGATCGCGCGCGAGGGAAAGGTCCTCGTCCCCGCGTTCGCGATCGGCCGCACGCAGACGCTCCTCTGGTTCTTGAACGACCTCGTCGAGAGCGGCCGCATCCCGGCGATCCCCGTCGCGATCGACACGCCGATGGGCGTCGCCGTCACGAAGGCGTACACGCACTGGCGTTCGCTCTTCGACAAGGAAGCGCTCGGCCGTCTCGCGAGCGGCGACGACCCGCTCGACTTCGAGAACCTCTTCCAGGTGAAGCGCGGGAAGGACTCGGCGCGCGTCCGCGATCTCCCGGGCCCGATGATCGTGATCGCGGGCTCCGGGATGGTCACCGGCGGACGCATCCTCGGGCACCTCCGTGACGGGCTGCCGGACGAGAGGACCACCGTGCTCTTCGTCGGCTACCAGGCGGAGGGGACGCCCGGGCGCCGGATCCAGAACGCCGCCGCGAGCGGCGGGCGGGTGCGGATCGACGGCGAAGAAGTGCTCGTGCGCGCGAAGGTGGCGACGCTGCGCGGCCTGTCCGCGCATGCCGATCGACGCGAGCTGCTCGACTGGCTCCGCGCGATCCCGGAAGTGAGGCGCGTCGCGCTCCACCACGGGGACGTCGCGGCGCAAGAGGCCTTCGTCGCCTACGCGGAGGAGCGATGGTGAAGCACTTCGCGTTCGCGGCGCTCTTCCTCGCTGCGTGCGGAACGGACGCGGCGCCCGCCTCGGCGCCGGACGCGCCGGCCGCGAGCACGCCTCCGCCGGCGACGACGAGCGCGCCTCCGAACGCGGCGCCCCCGCCCGCCGGAGGAGACCTCCGCGCGGGCGCCGGCGTCGCGACGCTCGCGCTCGCCGCCGGCATCCCGCTCGCCGGCTACACGGGCCGGCGCGCGCTGGTCCCCGACGTCGACGGGAAGACCCCGACGAAGTGGTTCAAGGCGTCGACCGGCGTGCGCGATGCGGTGCGCGCGCATGCGCTCGTGCTCGAGAGCGGCGGCGAGCGCGTGACGTTCGTGTCGGTCGACAGCGTCGCGATCCTCGGGAGCCTCGTCGATGCGATCGTGGCGAAGGCGCGCGAGGGCGGCTCGAAGGTCGATCGCGAGCACGTCGTGGTCTTCGCGAGCCACACCCACTCGGGCCCGGGGGCGATCACCGGTCTCCGGTTCTGGGAGCAGGCCGCGACCGACGAGCTCGTCCCTGCCGTTCGTGACGCGTTCGTGGCCGGCTGCGCCGACGCGGTGCTCGCCGCCGAGCGAGAGATGGTGCCCGCGACGGCAGGGCTCGCGACGGGCGTCCTCACGACGGCGACGACGAACCGCCGCGCGGGCGTGTCGAAGACGTTCACTCCCGCGTCGATCGACCCGGCGCTCGCCGTCCTCCGCGTCGATCGGCGCGACGGCACTCCGCTCGCGACGCTCGCGAACTTCTCGATTCACCCGACCGCGCTCGGCGCGAGCAACACGGCGATGTCGGCAGACCTCGTCGGCGCGATCGTGCGGCGGGTCGAGGACGCGACCGGCGCACCGGCGCTCTTCGCGCAGGGCGCGGAAGGCGACATCGCGCCGGCCGAGTCCGGCGAAGCGGCGCTCGACACACTCGGCAAGAAGGTCGGCGACGAGATCGTGACGGTCCGGAGCACGGCGCAGACGAAGGACGCGATGGCGCTCGCGGTCTCGAACGCGGAAGTCGACTTCGGCCCTGCGAAGCTCGTCCTCCGTCCGGACGGCCTCTCGTCCGGCTCGCTCGACCTCGGTCTCCTCGGTTCGCTCCTCGGCGCGACCGGGTCGGGGACGAAGACCGTGGAGCTCGGGCCCGACATGGTCGACCACGCCTTCCGCTTCCAGGCCGTGCGCCTCGGGAGCGACGTCATCGCCGCAGTCCCCGGCGAGCCGATCCACACGCTCGGCCTCCGGATCAAGAGCGCGGGGACGGCGCTCGGGTTCGGACGCGTGCTCGTCTTCGGGCTCGCGAACGGGCACATGTCCTATGTCACGGACAAGGACGAGTACGAGGCCGGCGGCTACGAGGCCGCCGCGACGTTCTTCGGAGCGGACACGGGCGATCGCCTCGTCGAAGCGTCCGTCGCGCGCCTGTCCGCGCTCGGGTCGAAGTAGGCGCTCAGCCCTCGCCGCGGCGGAGGAGCCCCTCCTCGCGGAAGACCTCGCATTTGAGCACGGAGCGCCCGAGGATCGCGCGCGCGCATTCCTGGACGCCCTCCGGGATCGCGGGGTGCGGGTGCACGCAGTGGTCGATGTCCTCGAGGCCCGCGCCCATGTGGATGAGGAACGCGATGCCCTGGATCGTGCTCGAGGCCTGCGGGCCGACGACGCGGAGCCCGAGGATTTTGTCGGAGTCCTTCGCGGCGAGGAGCTTCACGAAGCCGGTCGTGTTCCGCATCGCGATGTTGCGGTTCACGAGACGGTTGTCGAGGACGCCGACGCGGTACGGGATCCCCTTCTCCTTCGCCTTGAGCTCGTTGAGGCCGACGCTCGCCACCTCGGGACGGAGGAACATGATCGCCGACAGCGCCTCGTATTGGATCGGGCGCGGCGCGAGGCCGAACATCTTCTCGACCGCGTAGCGCCCTTCGAGCTCGGCGACGTTCACGAGCGCGATGTCCATCGTGACGTCCCCCGCCGCCCAGATGTGCGGGACCGACGACTGCGTGTCCTCTACGACGATGCTCCCGCCCTTGTCGACCTTCACGCCGGCGACGTCGAGACCGAGCGCGCCCGTGTTAGGGACGCGGCCGACCGAGACGAGCGCGCGCTCGACGCGGATCGTCTGCGCGCGGCCTTCGGCGTCGCTGATGACGTACTCGACCATCCCGTCTTTCACCGCGAGGCTCTCGAGCTTCGAGGCGCGATGGATCGTGACGCCCATCGACTCGAAGTTCCGCGCGACGACCTCGGCGACGTCGGCGTCCTCGAACGGGAGGATCCGGGGCTGACGGTCGATGATGTTGATCTTCGTGTGCGCGAAGTTCGCGAAGCACGTCGCGTACTCGCAGCCGATGACGCCGGCGCCGACGATCACCATGCTCGCGGGGAAGCTCGGGAAGGCCTCGATCTGATCGCTCGTGACGACGCGCTCGCCGTCGACGGGGATCCCGTCCGGCATCCGCGGCTTCGAACCGGTCGCGACGAGGAAGTTGGTCGCCTCGATCGTGAACGCCGATCCGTCTCCGCGCTGGACCTCGACGGCATGCGGCGAGACGAAGCGCGCCGAGCCGCGGACGAGCTCGACGACGCCGCCGCGCGCCGAGGGCGTCGCGAGCCGCTCGAGCTGCTTCTCGAGCGTCGTCCGACGCTCCGCGACCGCGTTCCGGATCGACTCGATGACGTTCGGATAGGAGACCTCGACGTCGCGTGCGCGATAGCCGCGGTCGGTCCTCCGTGCGATCGCGAAGTCGTTCGAGAGGTGCCACATCGTCTTCGACGACAGCGCGCCCGCGTGGATGCCCGCCCCGCCGACGCGGCTCGGCTCCACGAGCGCGACGCGCTTTCCGAGGTCATGCGCGCGCATCGCAGCTGCGAACCCAGCCGGACCTGCACCGAGGACGCAGAGGTCGTATGCGGCGGACGTCATTTGGAGCTCCTCCGCGTGCGAGGATAGCCAAGCGCTCGCCTGCTAGGATAGTGGCGCCGTGATGGAGACCCTGCCCGCGACACACCGCCCCGAGCTCGGTCCGCTCCACGGACCGCCGTTCACGGGCGACCCTGCCTGGAGGGCGAGCTACGTCCTCGCAGACGGGACGCACGTCGTTCTCCGGCCCATCTTCCCGGAAGACCGCGACGAGCTGCGCCGGGCGTTCCGCGACGAGACCTCTCCGCAGACGAGGTACCTGCGGTTCCTCGGGGTGATGGGCGAGCTCTCGGAGCGGATGCTCACCTACCTCACGAACGTCGATCAGAAGGACCACGTCGCGATCGTCGCGACGTGCGTGTCGGACGACCTCAAGACGGAGCAGGGCGTCGGCGTCGCTCGTTTCATCCGCGTGAAGGGCGAGCCGGAGGTCGCCGAGGCGGCGGTCACCGTCGTCGACGCGATGCAGAGACGCGGCGTCGGCACTCTGCTCGTCCGCGAGCTCGAACGCGCGGCGGTGGTCCGCGGGATCAAGCGTCTCCGGGCGGAGGTCCTCCAGGACAATGCGACGATGCGTGCCATCCTCGACAGCGCCGGCGCACGTGCCCACGCGAAGGGATCGGACGCGGGGATGATCGCCTACGACGTCGATCTCGAAGGCGACACGGAGCGGCCGCTCTCGCCGCGCCTCCTCGCGATCCTGCGTGGCGCCGCCGAGACCCTCGCGCTCACGATCCGAAGGCTCCTCCCCGAGGAGCCGCCCCTCGCGGCGGAGAAGGGCGTGCTGCCGGCGGACGGCGAGCCGAAGGCGTGATGGCGACGTCGCCGTGGATCGACGAGCCGTGCGTGCTGCCTCCGGACTGGAGCGCGCTGCCCGTCGTCGGCCACTTCGATCAGAGCCGCGCGGTCGCCTCGGACCGCACCGATCTCCTCTTCACCGCGCGGGTCACGATGAAGGCGCAGGTCGCGCTGCACGTCTGGGTCGAGGCCCGATCGACGGTGTGCACCGCCGGCGGCAGCGCGTGTCAGAGCAGCCCGAGCGAGCTCGACGACGTCCGGGTCGGAGACCTCGACGCGCGCGGCGTCCCGGAGATCGGCGCGCCCTTCACGTGCGAGGGCAGCTGCAGCATCGAGAAGCTCACGCTGCGCGGCCGTTCCGACGGCAAGCTCTTCGTCCTCACGATGCAGGAGCCCTCGGGCGAGAAGCCGATCGTCGCCTTCACGCGCGCGCCCAGACCGCCCCCGCGCCTGCTCGAGAAGGCGCGCGAGAGCTCACGCGAGAACGCCGCGGCACTCGTCATCGTGCTCGCGGCGTTCGTGGTGGTCGTGACGGCGGCGCTCGTCGTGCGCCGCCGGTTGCGCGGGACGCGCTAGCGACGCCGACGGCGACCGACGACGACGCCGAGCGCGGCGAGCGCGAGCGCGAGGCCGGCGTTCGACCCACCGCCCGGCGCGGCGGCGCAGCCGGTCGTGGTCTTCGTCGTGGTCGCCTTGTTCGCGACCTCCGGGGAGCGGCACACCTTCGCGTCGCCTTCCGTCGTGCAGACGGTGCCCTCGGGGCAGTCGGAGGCGGAGCAGTCGGTCGCGCACGTCGTCGCGTTCGCCTGCGAAGGATCGGCGAGGCAGAGGTTCGAGCGGCACTCGGCGGCGTCTTCGCACGCCGTCCCGGCGATGGCGAGGCGCGGGTCGTAGCTGCCCTCGAGCCACGGCTCCTGCTCGGTCTCGGCGAACGCCTTCTCGATCAGGTCCTTGAAGGGCTCGACCTTCGTGTAGATGTTCTCCGCGTTGATGCACGCGGCGGAGGGGTCCTGCTGCGAGCCGGCGCGGCCGTTGCCGCCGCGCGAGACGACGCCGATGACCGCGCCAGTCTCGGCGAGCGCAGGACCGCCGCTGTCGCCGGAGCAGATCGACTCGCCGACCTGGAACTCGTTCGACGCGACGGCGGGAAGCGCGTCCTTGTCGGGACCCACGCTCGTGATCTTGATCCCCGCGCGCTGCTGGCGGACCTCGGGCTGCGGGGTGCTGTCGGTCACGCCCCAGCCGACGGCGGTGAGCGTCTCGCCCTTCGTGACGTCTGCGTCGAGGCGGATCGGCGCGATCATCGCGTTCGGGATCGCCTGGTCGAGGATGACGACGGCGATGTCCGAGTTGCAGAGCGTCTTGCTGCCGGTGTCGAGGATCTTCGCGCCGCGCGCGGCGGGCTTCACCTCACCGGCGTAGAAGTCCGGCCGGGTCTTGCCGGTGAAGACGTAGAGCGAGCTCGCCTTGTGGTTGCTCTGGACGTTCCCGCCCTGGATCGGCTTGCCGTTCTCGTCGCACGCCGCGGCCTCGTCGGTCTGCGCGACGCAGTGGCGCGCCGTCAGCACGATCTTGTCCGAGAGGAGCGTGCCCGTGCACGCGCCGACGCCGTACGGATCGCTGCTCTCGTAGTGGACGAGGAGGACGACCGCGTCCTGCGCGGAGGTCGACGGCTTTCCCTTGATGACGGCGCTCTGAGCCCTACCGATCGTGCTGGCCTCCGTGCTCGTGCCTGCGTCGGAGCAGGCGGTGACGAGAGAGGCGGCGAGGAGGGAGGCTCCGAGGAGCGCGCGGGAGTGCTTCATTCGGCTCGCTTTTCAGGTGGGGAAACGGTGGGGACGGGCCCGTACGGCGGAGCGCACCTTGGGCCGGTTCGGCTTCGTGAACAACGCGAAACCCGAGCGGAGACGCGTCTGATATGTGCGCAGGTGTGGGTGACGGCGCCGGTTGACACGGGCGAACCGCATCTTTCCCGTTGTACTGTTCGAGCGCAGCCGCTGCGGCGGTGGATCAGGGTCGTCCGCGACCTATCGCCCACGTCGCGAGGCGGGCGAAGCGACGGGTGGCGAGGACGCGCCGGCTCCTGCCGTCCGGCCCGAGGAGCTCCGTGATCGACGCCTGCGCCGACGAGGAGAGGACGGACGCGGGATGGGCGAACGCCTCGAGCCACGCTTCGGCCGGCGGTCGCGCGAGCACACCGCCGAGGTCGAACAAGGAGACGTCCCGGCATCCCGCTTCGTAGGCGAGCGCCGCGTCTTCTGCGAGCTCGAGGGGCGTCCGGTAGACGGGCTCGTCCTCGAACGCTCCCGTTCCGACGCACCCGACCGAGACGCCCGCGAGCGGTCCCCAGCGCCGGAGCGCGCGGAGCGTGCCGGCGGCGAGGAGCTCGGCGGCGTGATCGCGCGCGAAGACGCCGCGTGACCACCCCTCGAGGATCGACGTGTAGAGCATGACGCTCACGCGCGTCGTCGCGAGGCGATCGGTGGGCGTGCCGAGGAGCGACTGCCAGAGCGCGGTGCCGGGCGGATCGAGCGCGACGAGCGGCCAGACCGCCGACGACGTCGCGAGGCCGCGATCGTGGAGCTCCTTCACGAGCGCGCCGAGCTCCCCTGCCGACGCCTCGAAGGCGGCGCGCTCCGCAAGCGCGCGCTTCGCGGCCGACGCGATCCGGAGGAGGCCGCGCGCGCCGTGCGAGAGGGCCTTCGCATCCGAGAACGGCGGCTCGAGGTCGAGCAGGATCTCGGCGGCCGGGGTGCGCTCGTCCTCGAGCGTCGTCACCGCGCGACGCACGAGGTCGGCGAACGACGCGGCGTTCTTCGCGTTCGCCCAGCGCCCCTCCTCGTCCGCGAGCATCGGCCACACGGCGAGCGGGACGCCGCCGTCACGGAGCGCGCGTGCGACGTCCGGCAGCTCGGGCACCTGCCACGGCCGGACCGCGAGCACGAGCGACAAGCCGTGACGAGCGAGCAACGAGACGGTGTCCTTCCGGGCGACACGTTCGAGCGGGAGGGTCTCGCTGTAGATGCGGAGGGTGCGTTCGTGAGCCATACCGCGGGCGCCCCGAAACGATACACTCCGGACGGGAGCGAAGCCGATGAAGATCCTCTACGGAGTGGTGGGCGAGGGCATGGGGCACGCGATGAGGTCGCGCGTGATCCTCGAGCATCTCGTGGAGCACGAGCACGACGTCGAGATCATGGCCTCCGGCCGAGCTGTCGATTTTCTCGCGAAGCGGTTCGACGGCGTGAACAAGATCCACGGCCTGCACATGATCTACGAGGAGAACCGGGTCCGGCCGGTGAAGACCCTCGTGTCGAACGTCGTGACGGGCGCGGTCGGCGTCCCGAAGAACATCGCGGCCTACTTCGACCTGATCACGAGCTTCCGACCCGACGCGGTGATCAGCGACTTCGAGTCGTGGGCGTACCTCTACGCGAAGACGCACCGCCTCCCGATCCTCTCGATCGACAACATGCAGATCATCAACCGCTGCACGCTGCCGAAGGAGATCATCGAAGGGCACGAGACCGAGTTCCAGCTCACGAAGGCCTTCATCAAGAGCAAGCTCCCCTTCTGTGACGAGTACTTCATCACGACGTTCTTCCGCCCGCCGGTGCGGAAGGAGCGCACGCGTCTGTTCCCGCCGATCCTCCGCCCGGAGATCCTGGACGCGAACCGCCGCAAGGGAGAGCACCTCCTCGTCTACACGACCGGCGAGGGCGAAGGCACGCTCGCGGACACGCTCGCGAAGACCGGGCTCGAGTGTCGAATCTACGGCATGCGTCGTGGGCTGACGGAGGAGCAGGTCGAGGGCAACCTCCGCTTCCAGCCGTTCAGCGAGGGCAAGTTCATCGACGACCTCGCCTCGTGCCGCGCCGTGATCGCGGGCGGCGGCTTCACCCTGATGGGCGAGGCGGTCTACCTGCACAAGCCGATGCTCGCCGTGCCTCTCGCGCGCCAGTTCGAACAGGTGCTGAATGCGCGCTACCTCCAGCACGAGGGGTTCGGGCGCCATGCGACGACGCTCGAGGATCCGGCCCAGATCCACGCGTTCCTCGAGGCGGTCCCGAGCTGCGAGGCGAAGCTCGCGAGCTACGCGCAGAACGGGAACGCGGACATCCTCCGCGCGCTCGACGAGTGGCTCGACAAGGCCGCAGCCGGCGTGATCTGAGCCATGGAGGTCGTCCTCGTCCCTCCGCGCTGGCGGGTCGTCCTCGGCGAAGGCGCTCCGGACGAGCGCACAATCGTGCTCGGCGCGAGCCGCGCCTTCGGTGACGGACGGCACGAGTCGACGCGGATGTGCCTCCAGGCGCTCGCCGCGTTCGCGCCGCGAGGAGCGTTCCGCGTGCTCGACGTGGGGAGCGGCTCGGGGATCCTGTCGGTCGCGGCGGCGAAGCTCGGCGGCGAGGCGGTCGGCGTGGAGATCGACCCCGATGCGAACGCGGTCGCGGAGGACAACGCACGCCGGAGCGGCGTCGCCTCGCGGGTGCGGTTCGGGACGGCGTGGCCGGACGGGCGCTTCGACGTCGTCGTCGCGAACATCCTCCGCGAGGTGCTCGTCGCGCTCGCGAGCGAGATCGTGGCGCGGGTCGAGGGAGGCGGGATGCTCGTCCTGTCCGGGCTCGTCGCGACGGACGTGCCGGAGATCGTGGCGACGTACGCGCCCGCGCTCGGCGGCGCGCGCCCGGAGGTGTTCGCGCGCGGGGTGTGGCGCGCGCTCGTGTGGCGCGGCGTGAGGCCGACGTGATCCCGCGCGGGACGGCGTGCGTGGCTCTCGCCGGGATCGTCCTCGCGTGCGGCTCGCCCGAGCCGGTGAGACCTCGCCAGCCGGACGCGGCGGCGCTCGCCGTCGTGTCGAGCGGCGACTGTCGTGTCGGTCGCGGCGGCGTCGTGGCGGCCGTGCCGTCGCTCGCGATCGACGCGCCCGCGAGCGGGTTCGGCGTCCACTACGAGCCGTTCGAGGAGTGCGGCGGGCGGAAGGCGGTCGACTACGTCGCGGCGTTCGGCGCCGGCCGGGTCCGCGTGGAGGGACGCGGCAGCGTGACGGAGGCGCGGACGGGCATCACGTGGCGCGTCGTGAGCGAGAGCGGGGCGAAGGTCCAGTTCGTCGCGGCGGTCGGCGTCGGCAGCGATGCCGATGCGGGCGACGGCGGCGTCGACGTCGGGAAGGTGTCCGCCGACGGCCGCGAGCTCGAGACGTTGCTGTCGGTGGACGACGCGAACCGGAGTCGCTCGTTCGTCCTCCGGTTCGTCGTCGACGACGACGCGACCTACCTCTGCTCGTTCCGTCTGCGGTGGCGCGAGGCGTCCGGGGAGTACGTCCCCTGCACGTCCGCCGGCTGCGGGAGCGGGCACGTGGGCGACGAAGGGATCGGCGACCACGACTTCGAGGATTGACCGTCAGCGGAGCGCGGAGCGGTCGAGACGGAGGATCGTGCCGAGGTACTCCGCGATCGTACCGGCGCGCGCGTCGGCCATCCGGACGCCGTTCGTCGTGACGTAGACGCCGTCGGGCAGCGCGTGGAGGATGCCGCCGTCGGCGAGCGGCATCACCTGGCGCACCGGGGCGTTCTCGCCGACGGCCGAACGCGGGACGCTGAAGAGGCCCTCGCTGTCGCCCTTCTTGCCGAGGACGAGGAGCGTGTCGCCGTCGAAGCGTGCATTCCGCACGGAGCTGAAGCCCGTGACGATCGCGCTCGCGGTGCCGCTCGCGAGCGAGAAGCGCTTCACGCCCGTTCGCGTCCCGTAGACGACGTCGTCGCCGTCGAGGACGAGCGCCGCGCCGCGCCACTCGTAGGCGTAGCTCTCCTCCGCCACGACCTCGATCGGCGCGCCGGGCCGCCGGACATCGAGGCGGCTCACCTGCCGGGACATGGTGTTGCCCATCCGCCCCGTCGTGAACGCGGCGATGCCGTCCTTCACCACGAGCCCGAAGGCGGCGCCTTCGCCTCTCGCGTGGAGGGTGTAGTCGCGTCCGTCCGCGGCGACGCTGACGAGCTCGCCCGTCGTCCGCAGCATGTACACGCGGCCGCCGGACACGACGGCAGAGGCGACGCCGTCGGGCATTCCCTGCACGGGCTGGGCGGTGGGGTCGAAGTGCGCTCGGTCGTCGTAGATCTTCGTCCGTGCATCGCCGCCGGCGAGGCCGGCGAGCGTGGTCTTCTCGATCTTGCCCGCCTGGACGACGAAGACGTCGTCGCCGTCGACGAGGATGTCCTCGATCTCGGTCGCGAGCTCCTCGACCGTCGTCGGCGACGAGCTCGACGACGCCAGGGTGACGACGCGGCTCGCGAACGTGAAGGCCTGTCCCGGTTCGGTCGGCCTGACGCGGCTCTCCGTCCAGAGGAAGCCGCCGCGCGTCGCGATGAGGTGGCTCGGGAAGGCGAGGCCGCGGGCGACGGTCTTCGCGCCGGCTGTCTGCGCGGCTGCGGTGCTCTCTTGATCGCCGTCTTCCGGAGCGGCGGTGCACGCAGCAAGCGTGATGAGCGCGAGGGCCGAGCCGATCCACGAGAGTCGCTTCGAAGAACGCATGCGCTCCCTCCAGCAAGACGCAGACCGTCCGTCGGCGAGGGCTGTTCGACGGCGTTTGCGTGTTGCTCCCGCAGCTGCGGCCTCCGCTCCACGGCTGGTTCGCTCCATCGTGACGCTACCCGTTCGCCAGCCGCCTCACATGCTCCGGTCCCGTCCCGCAGCACGCGCCCACGATCGTCGCCCCTGCCTCCACCCACGTCCGCGCGAGCTCCACGTAGCGCCGCGCCGCCGCCGCCTCCGGCGCTCCCCACCCGAGCCCCGCGCCGATCTCCCCTGCATTGGCGTACGCGCCGAAGGCCACGCCCACACGCCCGAGCCTCTCCACGTACGGCAGCGTCCGGTCCGCCGCCGTGCAGCACACGAGCACCGCCGCCGCGCCCGCCGCGACCGCGTCACGCGCGGCGGCCTCGATCGCCTCCGGCGTCATCAGCGAGCCGTCCGGGCCCGCCGTCAGCGCGGCCCACACCGGAAGCCCCGTCCTCGCCGCCTCCTCCACCGCGATGCGCACCTCGCGGGCGCTCGGGAACGTCTCGCACACGATCCCGTCCACGCCAGCGTCGACCAGCGCCGACGCCATCGCACGATGCAGTCGTCGCGCTTCCGCATCCGCCGGCGCGAGGTCCGGGCGATAGCAGTCCTCGATCGGCGCCATCGACCCGAGCACCTTCTCCGCGCCCGCCTCCCTCGCGAGCGCGACCGCACGCACGCAGAGCTCACGATACGTCTCCGGATAGAAGCGCGGCTGCGTCCGGAACGTGTTTGCCCGCGCGATCCGTGCCCCCGCCGCGACGTACGACGCGTGCACCTCGCGAACCGCGGCGATCCCCGCCTCGCTCTCGAGCGCCGCCGCGCTCCAGCAGCCCTCCGGCAGCGCCAGGCCGCGTCGCGCGAGCTCGGTCCCCATCGGCCCGTCGAGCAGCACGAAGCTCACACCGAGACCACGACGCGATCGCCTTCGATCCCCTGCGCGAGCGCGCGCTTCATCGCCGCCCGCGCGGCCGCGAACGCGCGGCGTCCTTCCTCGAGCGCGAACGGCCCCGACCGCGGCAGCCCCTCGATCACGAGCGTCACCATCCCCTCGCGACGCGGCATCTCGAGCGTGCTCCGCCACGGCGACTTCGACGCGATGTGATGGAAGAGCACGCGCCGCGCCCCAGCCGGCACGCCGAGCAGTCCCGGCCGATCGAGGATCCCGCCGTCGAGGTACTTCCGTCCGCCGATCGCGACGGGCTGGAAGAGGAGGGGCACCGCGCACGACGCCTGGATCGCCGGCGCGAGCGCGCCATGGCTCAGCACGTGCGTGCTCCGCGTCCGCACGTCGAACGCGCTCACCGCCGCCGGTACACGCGTCCGCTCGAACGTCGCGTCGCCGAGCATCCGCTCGAGCTTCTCGCGGAACCGCCGGCCGCGGAGCAGCCCGGGCCCCGGCGCGGGATCCCAGAAGTGGGCGCGCTCGAGGCGATCGAGCTCGGCCGCGAGCACCGGCGCGTCGACTCCACCCGCCCACGCGCCGCTCACGAGCGCGCCCGCGCTCGAGCCCGACACACGCGTGGGCAGGAGCCCTTCGTCCTCCAGCACCGTCAACATCCCGGTGTGCGCGAAGAACGAAAAGAACCCGCTCGACATCGCGAGGGCGAAGTCACCGTCCGCGAGCCACTCCTTCAAGGACGGGCTCGATTTGTCGCGTTGGAGGACGTCCACGGAGGAGGGTATCCTAGCCCGCCCATGGCCAAGCGCACGTTCGCGATCGGCGACATCCACGGCGATCTCGAAGCTCTCGAGCGCGCCTACGCGCTCCTCCCGCCGCTCGACGCGGAGGACACGCTCGTGCTGCTCGGCGACTACGTCGATCGCGGACCGAAGAGCGCCCAGGTCATCGACTTCGTCCGCAACGAGCTGCCGAAGCGCTTCCCCGGCAAGCTCGTCGTCCTCCGCGGCAACCACGAGGACGGCTGGCTCCGCGTCGCCTCCGGCGGCTGGCCGGAGTTCGTCATCCCGGTGCCGAACGGCTGCCTCGCGATGCTGCGCTCCTACCAGAACCGCGCGGTGAAGGAGGACGAGATCCCTTCGCGCGAGGACCTCGTCACGATGCAGCTCGGCGAGTTCATCCCGGCCGAGGTGCTCGATTGGATGAACGCGCTCCCCTACTGGTACGAGGACGAGCACGCGATCTACGTGCACGCCGGACTCGTCGAGAAGGACGGCCGCTGGCTCCATCCGAACGAGACCGAGAACCAGACCCAGCTCCTCTGGGTCCGCACGATGCGCTTCTTCCAGGGCTATCGCGGCAAGCGCGTCGTGTGCGGCCACACCGCGACCGAGAACCTCCCGCCCGAGCTCTCGAGCTTCACACCCGAGGACCCGCTC
>JBDHVE010000127.1:0-28405 GCA_039809485.1 Polyangiaceae bacterium
GCGGCGGCCGTCGTCGAGAGCGCGCGAATGATGTCCCAGTGCTGCGCGAGCGAGGCGAACGAGAAGACGACCTCGCGTCGCTCGAGCACGAGGTTGCGGAAACCGGCCTCGGTGAGGACGCGCTCGAGCGCGCCGGGGGACGAGAGGCGGAAGGGGCCGGGGCCGTGGGGCGGTCGCGGCGGTGCGCCGAAGCGGGCGAGCGTCTCGAACAGGGTACGGAAGTACGGGCACCGTACCGGCTCGTCCCACGTCGAGACCGCGACGCGACCGCCGGCGCGGAGGACGCGATGGAGCTCGCGCGCGCCGTGGAGCGGCTCGGCGTACGCGAGCCCGTCCTTGCACGTGACCGCGTCGAACGAGCCGCTCTCCACCTCGAGCGCCGAGACGCTCATCGTGCGGACGTCGAGGTTCGAGAGGCCCGCCTGCTTCGCCTTGCGTCGTGCGGCCTCGACCATGATCGGCGACACGTCCACCGCAAGGACACCCCCGCCCGGAGAGACACGGGCCGCGATCGCGAGCGAAGGGATCCCCGTGCCGCACGCCGCGTCGAGCACGGTCATCCCGGGGCGGGCTGCGATCGCATCGCAGAACCACGAGGTGAGCGGCGCCATGACGGCCGCGTGCCAGTCGTGCCAGAGCTCCCAACCCGACTCGCGCGTCGTGCGTGTGGTGCTGGTCGGGCTCGTCGTTGCGTTCGTCATGGCCTCGCACCCCCTGACGCGAGAGATCCTAGCGCCGAACGTGCCCACGACGAGCGGAGGCGTTCCGCCCCGCGCACAGGAGAGCTAACGTCGTGCACGCGTGCGTGACCAGACCCGAGGTGCCGCGTTCGCGCTTGCCGTGACGACCATGCTCGTCGCGGTCGCGTTGATGCGCCGTGAGAGCTCTCCCTCGTCGGCGGCAGAGCGGCCGGACGACGCCGGGAAGCTGCCGCCCGCGCCGTACTGCGCGGCGGGCCTCGAGCACGTCCCCGGCAACGGGTGCTTCGCGCAGGCGAATCGACCAGCGCCGCGGCCGCTCGTGGTCTACCTCCACGGGCTCCACACCGACGCGACGATGCGCGAGGAGCTCGATCGCCAGGCGCGCGTCGCGCGTCAGGCGACGGAGCGCGGCTTCGACGTCCTCGCGCTGCGCGGCGCGATCGGCGGCTGCGATCGCTACCCCGAGATGTACTGCTGGCCGAGCAACGAGCGCACGGCCGAGCGGGGACCCGGTGTCGTCGCGTCGTGGGAGCCCGCGCTCCGCGCCGCGCGCGAGCGCGGCGCGGCGGGGCCTCGCTACCTCCTCGGCTTCTCGAACGGCGGCTACTTCGCGGCGCTCGTCATGACGCGAGCGCTCGTGCCCTTCGAAGCGATCACGATCGCGCACGGCGGTCCGGTCGAGCCCGTCCAGGCGCGAGGCGCGAAGCCTCCCGCCCTCCTCCTCATGGCCGACGAGGACGCGGCGCTCCCGGAGATGATGCGCCTCGACGTGGCGCTCTCGCGCGAGAAGTGGCCGCATGCGAGCGTCGCGCGCGAGGGTGGGCATGCGCTGACGGACTCGGACGTCGGCAACGCGCTCGGCTTCTTCACGCGCGTCACGAGCGAGGGGATCGCGGCGGCGACGGCGCGGGTCGCCGGTCACACGCCGCGGATGCCGGCTGTCGAGCGCGATGCGGGTGCACCCCAGCGCGAGGAGCCGGGGGATGCGTCGGTCGTCTCGAGAGCGGCTCCGTCCGCCTCCGCGCCGGCGACGACCGACGATCCGATCCACGACATGACCGAGGACGTCACGCCGTGAGCGCGGTCCGCGACGTGAGCGAGGTCCGCGTGCGCGCGTCCGGGTCGAGGTCGAAGATCGCGATCTCGGGCGCCGTGCTCGCGGCGCGGAGCCCGTACAGCGAGTGGCCGATCCCGGCGCTCACGTAGAGGTCGGTCCGTCCGATCCGGTGGAAGCCGCGGAGGTACGGCATCCCGATCGTCTTCGTCACGAACGAGAGCGCGCGCGGCAGCGCCTGCCCGGCATGCGTGTGGCCGGCGAGGACGAGCGGCGCTCCCGTGGGCGCGATCGCTTCGGCCGTCTTCGGATCGTGGGTGAGGACGAGCGCGCGATGCGGCTCGGGGACGGAGGAGAACGCGCGGGCGACGTCGGCGTTGCGTGAGCGCCCGTCGTCGACGCCGACGATCGGCAGCGCGAAGCCCGCGCCGCGGACGACGAGGGAGTCGTTCCGGAGGACGCGTGCACCTCCGGCTTCGAGCGCGCGCGTGATGCGGACGGGGTCGGTCCAGTGATCGTGGTTGCCGAGGACGGCGATGCACGGGGCGGGTAGGTCGCGGATCAGCTCCGTGATGCGGCTTTCGTGGTACGCGGACGCGTTCACGTAGTCGCCGGTCATCACGACGACGTCACAACCGAGGCCGCGGACGACTTCGGCGACCCGCCGCAGATGACGGCGCGGCGTCGTCGGACCGACGTGCACGTCGGTGAGGTGGACGATGCGCACGCGGCGCTCGATCGACCAGGGCACGCGGTGGTGGGTGAGCGCGAGTCCGGCGCGCCGACCGGCCCGGACGTGGGCGTACGCGAGCGAGCCGCCGAGAGCGACCGCGGCGAGGGGGAGAGCGGGCATGGCGACGAGCGTAAGGAGCGCCTGGCGGCGCAACCAGGGGGCGGCCGCGGGATTCATCTGCGTTTCACACGTCGTCGTGGATCGCCGGTGCGCGGGAGCGTCACCGGAACGAAACGGCGAGCGACCATGCAAGTGTCGAGAAGGACTTGTGCGGGGCGCGGCACGCCGCGTGCGTGAGGAGAGGCATGCTCCGATCGCGTCTTCCCGCGCTCCTCCTCCTCGTGGTCGCTTCCGCGTGCACCGCCCCCACGCCGCCACTCGGCAGCTTCTCGAAGACGAAGGCGAAGGCGACCGCGAAGGCGGACGACGAAGCGGAGGAGGACGTCGACGAGGACGAGCCGCAGGCGAAGCCTGCCGCGAACGTGCCGGAGGGGAACGTGACGCCGCAGACGCCGGCGACGCCGCTGCTACGTGCGAGCTTCCGCGGGGCGGACCAGCAGAAGATCGGCGACACGCAGATCGGCCGCCTCTGCAGCGACGCCGGCGCAGATCAGTCGCGCGCGACCTTCGTGGACGGGACCGCGCTCGTCCTCGTGCCGGTCGCCGACGGCCGGAAGGTGCTCGCGCGGCTCGAGGGCGAAGCGCTCGCGGCGTTGAAGAAGTCGATGACGTCGGCCGAGGGCGGGATGTTCGAGATGGCCGTCGACCCGACGAAGCTGCCGACGACGCCGACCGAGCTCGCGCTGATCATGGAAGGCGACGGCCGCTTCGGGAGCCCGGCGAAGTGCGGCTACCACCTCGCGCCGAGCGACAGCGAAGAGCGCCGCGTGAAGCTGTTCCCGGAGGGGTGCGGGATCGTCGGCTTCGTGCAAGCGCACTTCGACGCGGCCAAGAACGAGGTCGTCGCGAAGGCGACGTCGCAGTTCCTCCTGAGCGCGGACGACGAAGGGCGTGCAGGTTTCCCGAAGGGGAACTACTACCCCGGCTGTGACGTCCACAGCTCGCCGCTCGTCCTCGACCTCGGCGGCCGCGGGATCACGCTCGGCGCGCCGGTCGCGGATCGGTTCGACATCGACGGCGACGGCCGGCGCGACGAGATCGCGTGGGTCACCTCGGACGAGACGCCGTATCTGGTGCGCGACGGCGACGGGAACGGGGTCGTCGACGGGATCGACGAGATGTTCGGCAACCGGACGCGTCCTGCGCTCGCGGGCGGTGCGCGTCCGAGCAGCGACGGCTTCGAAGCGCTCGCGTGGTGGGATCGCGGCGAGCTCGGCGGCTCGGCCGACGGCGTGATCGACGCACACGACCGGGTCTGGTCGACCCTTCGTCTGTGGTTCGATCGCAACCACGACGGCCGAACGGACCCGGGCGAGCTCGAGAGCCTGGAGTCGCGAGGCATCCGCGCGATTGGCCTCGGCTACGTCCAGGTGCGCCACGAGCTCTCGGCAGGCGGACAGAAGCAGGGCGCGATCAGGCAGCGTGGTGGCGTCGTGCGCGACGACGGCGCGGTGGTTCCGCTCGTGGACGTGTGGTTCGAGAAGGAGCTGTGAGGGCAACCTGACCGGGCGGAAGGTGCCTTCCGCGACGGAGGACGGACGACGCGAGCCAAGGTTGCTCTAGAACCGAGGAATGGCTCGAGCCCTCGGTCAGTGTGTCGTCCTCGGAGCGAGCATCGGCGGCATCGTCGCGGCGCGCGTCGTCGCAGACCATGCCGAGCGCGTGCTCGTCGTCGAGCGAGACGCGACGACCCCACGGGACGCGTCACGCAAGGGCGTACCGCACGGCTGTCATGCCCACGGGCTGCTCGCGCGCGGACGCGAGGCGCTCGAGGAGCTCTTCCCGGGATGGAGCGCGGAGATGGCGGCGCGTGGTGCGGTCTTCGGCAACCCCGGGTCGGGCGGCCGCTGGATCCACGGCGGGCACACGATGGCGAGGGTGCCGTCGCGCTCGGACGGGATCCTCGCCTCGCGGCCGCTCGTCGAGAGCACGCTCGTCGAGCAGCTCGCACGGCTGCCGAACGTCGTGCTCCGCCGCGAGACGGACGCGGTCGAGGTCGTCGCGGATGCAGAGCGTGCACGCGTGCAGGGCGTCCGCCTCCGCGATCGCGCGTCGGGGCGGGACGAGGTGGTCTCCGCCGATCTCGTCGTCGACGCGCTCGGCCGCGGGAGCCCGACACCGAAGTGGCTCGAAGCGCTCGGCTACGCGCCCCCCGAGGTCGAAGACGTGAAAGTCGATGTCCACTACACGACGCGCATCTTCGCGCGCCGCACGGAGGACTTCGGCGGCGACCACTTCGTCATCGTCGGCGCCGTCCCGCCCTGCCGCGGCGTCGGCGTCGCGCTCGCGCAGGAGGGCGATCGCTTCATCGTGACGCTCGCGGGGTACCTCGGCGACCGTGCGCCGACGGACCTCGGAGGTTTCCGTGCGTACGCGCGCGCGCTCCCGGCACCGGACATCGGCGACTACGTCGAGACCGCCGAGCCGGTCGGAGACGCGATGACGGCGTCGTTTCCGGCAAGCCGCCGCCGGCGCTACGAGAAGGTCGCGCGCTTTCCCGACGGCCTCCTCGTCTTCGGCGACGCGTTCGCGAGCTTCAATCCCATTTACGGCCAGGGGATGAGCGTCGTCGCGCTCGAGGCGCTCGCGCTCGGGCGTTGCCTCGCGAGCGGCACGGACGGGCTCGCGGGGCGCTTCTTCCGCGAGGTCGCCCGGATCGTCGACGTCCCGTGGGGCTCCGTCGTCCTGAACGACCTGCGCTTCCCGGAGGTCGTCGCGAAGCGGCCGCCGCTCGCCTCGACGCTCCATGCCTACATCGATCGCGTCTACGAACGCGCCGCGCACGACGAGGAGCTCGCGCTCGCGGTGCTAGACGTCGTGAACCTCGTCCGAGAGCCTTCGTCGCTGATGGCGCCGCGGAACCTCGGCCGCGTGCTCTTCCCACGCCCGTCCGCGCCGCGCGCAGCGGCTTCGGGCGGACGGAGCGAGAACGCCGGCGAGGCGCCGCGCTGAAGGCGAGCGCCTCCGTTCACAACGTCGGATGCTCGCCCGCCGCGCGGAGCGCTTCGAGGGCGAGCGAGCGCTCGTCGGCCTCCCCCGTCGCGGGCGGCGGCGCGCTCGGGCGCGGAGGAGCCGGTGCGCGCTCGACGCGATGCACGTCGCGGGGATCCGTGACCGGCGGCGCGGCATACGCGGCGCCGGGGGCCACCGCATGCCCCGACGGGCCGTAGCCGACGCCCCCCGGGGCCGGTGCCACCGCGCGCCCGGCCGGCGGCGCGTACGCCTGCCGGTCGAAGCTCGGCGCCGCGGTCGTTCCCGGCGCCGGGACCGGGCTCGTCACGGCCACGGCCGGCGCCTGCACCGGCGCCTGCGGATGCATCCGGACCGGCACCATCTGGACCGTCCCCGGCGCGGTCACCGCCGCGGGCGCGACCGGTGTCTCCGGCCGATGACGTGCATGGAGCACGATGGCCCCGGTTCCGATCGCCAGCGCGCCGACGAGACCGATGCAGACCGCGGCCAGGTTCCGGACGAAGTCGCCCTCGCTCCGCCGGACGGCAGGCCTCACGCCCGACCCCGTCACGCTCGTCACGCCCGTCATCCCCGAGACGCCCGCGTTCGTCATCCCCACGTGCGACGGCTGCTCGTAGGCCGCCCGCCAAGCGGAAGACACGCCCGCGTGCGAGGGCATCACCGCGTGCGCCCCGGACGCCGGCGTCTGGTGCCACGCCGCCGCCGGCACCATCCCGGACGACACGTGGTACCCCTGCTGCGGATAGAACGCGGGCTGGTTCGCCGCCGTCCATGCCTGGGTCAGGACCTGCCTCGCGTGCCGCTCGACCTCGTCGACGAGCTCCCGCGGCAGGACCGGCATCGTCCCCGGCGCGGGCGAGGCATGGATGCAAGGGACGAGGACGCCGTCGTCGCTCGCGTCGACGTAGGCCATCACGGTGACCTCGTCGTCGTCGTACTGCTCGCGCCGGGCCATCCGGAGGAGAGCCGCTGCGGGCTGCACCGTCTCGGCCGTCTCTTCGTCCTCGCGGAGCTCGCGCTCGCGAGAGGTCGGGGCGGTGTAACGGCGGGCAGGAGCGATCGAGCGCATGACGGTGTCCTCCGCCGTTCCTGGAGAGCAAACCTCGCGCCGTGAGACGCGTTCGTGATGCACACGTCCGGGACGAGGAGGATCCGGCCTGCTCGTCGGCGTAGGCCGCCGGAAGCCCGATTTCGGGCCTGGGTGCGGCCATGTATGCCTCGCGTCGAAGCGATCGTGCCGAGCGACACGCGCGAGGAACACTCGCACGCGGGCTCGATCCAGATCACGAACACGCCCTCACCCCCCTCCGGGGCGCCGTCCGGAGACGCGGTCCAGACGCTTTCCATCGACCATCTCTCGGGAACCTGCCGGCGGCATCGCCGCTCGGCGGCCGCACGATCGGGAGGATCGTCCTCGTGCCTCCGAGGTTGGTCATGGACGTGCAGTGGAGGGAGTCGATGGCACTCGGTCCTGCAGTCTCTGGGAGTGCGAAGGTCGCCGGCGACCTCCTTGGAGATCGATATCGGCTCGGACGGGAGATCGCGCGCGGGGGGATGGGCGTCGTGCACGAGGCCGAGCACACGACGCTCGGACATCGTGTCGCCGTGAAGTTCCTCAGTGACGATGCGACGAACGACACCCAGCGGGCCGCGCGCTTCCTCCGCGAAGCGCGCGCCGCCGCGAGCCTGAAGAGCCCTCACGTCGCGAAGGTGATCGATTTCGGGACGAGCAACGGCCGACCCTTCCTCGTGATGGAGCGCCTCGAAGGGGAGGACCTCCACACGACGCTCGAGCGCCGCGGCGCGCTCGGGGTCGACGAGGCCGTGTTCCTCGTCCTCCAGGTCTGCGAGGCGATGGCGGAGGCCCACGCGCGCGGGATCGTGCATCGTGACCTGAAGCCCGCAAACGTGTTCGTGACGACGTCGTCGAACGGCCAGCCGTTCGTGAAGGTCCTCGACTTCGGTCTCGCCAAGGTCGCCGAGGGCGCCGTCTCGTCGAGGACGAGCTCGCATCTCGTCTTCGGGACGCCGCAGTACATGTCGCCCGAGCAGCTGAGGAGCTCTTCGGCGGTCGATGCGCGCGCGGACGTCTGGTCGATCGGCGTCCTCCTCCACCAGCTCGTCGCCGGCGAGCCGCCGTTCGTCGGTCCGAACCTCTCGACCGTGATCGCGTCGGTGCTGACCGAGCTGCCGCGTCCGCTCTCGGCGCTGCGTCCGGAGGTGCCGCCGGAGCTCGAGGACCTCGTCGCGCGCTGCCTCGAGAAGGACGTCGACGCCCGGATCGGGAGCGTCGCGGAGATCGTGCGCATCCTCCAGGCCGTGCCGCGCACGGGCGGGGTCGAGCCGTACCGGGGCGAGCTCGTGACCCAGCCCTTCGAGCGCACGTCGGAGACGCCGGTCGTGTTCACGCAGCCGCCCCCGTCGACGCAGCTCACGCTCCGCGCGCGGCTCGCCGGCATCACGCTCCCGTCGCGGAGCTGGGCCGCCACGGCGATGCTGCTCGTGATGCTCGGCGTCGGCGCTTCCGGTGCGCGGGCGCGGCTGGCGTTCCCCGCCTCCGACGCGGCGCCCTCGGCCGAAGCCGTCGCGCCGATCGCGCCGGCCGCCTTCGAGCTCCCGACCACCGAGCGTGCGCCGCTCGAGATCGAGCCGAGCGCGCTCGCGGAGCGCCTCGTCTGGACGCCGCCGAAGGAGCGTCCCATCGTCGTGCGCTCGAAGCCCGAGTCCGTCCTCGCGAAGCCGCAGCCGAAGGCGCCGTGCCCTCTGACGATCAGGAAGGTGAAGCTTGCAGCACGATGACGTCGCGTCCGATCTCGACGCCGGCACCTTCCTCGCGAGCCGATATCGTCTCGTCCGCAAGATCGCGCGCGGCGGGGCAGGGCAGGTGTACGAGGCGCGAGACGAGCTCCTCGGTCGCGCCGTCGCGGTCAAGGTCCTGCGTCCCGGCGTGAAGGGCTCGTCGCGCGACGTCGACCGCCTCCGCCGTGAGGCGCGGGCGGCCGTCGCGCTCCGTCACGAGAACGTCGTCGAGGTGCTCGACCTCGTGATCGGGGCAGGGGACGCGACCTTCCTCGTGATGGAGCTCCTCGAAGGACGCACCGTCCGCGAGATCGTCGCAGAGGACGGGCCGTTCTCGCCCGAGCTCGTGGCGGTCGTGGGCAGCCAGCTCCTCGACGCGCTCGATGCCGCGCACGGGCACGGTCTCGTGCATCGCGACGTGAAACCCGACAACACGATCGTCATCGAGGAGCTCGGACAGGCCCCGCGCGTGAAGGTGCTCGATTTCGGCGCGGTGAAGACGAGCGTGCCTGCTCCCGACGACGTCGTCCGTCTCACCGCGTCGAACGTCGTGCTCGGCACCTGGCAGTACGTCGCGCCCGAGCAGGTCCGCGGCGACGTCCTCGACGGTCGCGCCGACGTCTACGCCGCTGGCGCGACGCTGTTCTTCGCGCTCACCGCGCTGCGTCCCCACCAGGCTGCGAATGCCGAGCGCGTCGCGTTCGCGGTGTCGGACGATCCGACGCCGCCGGTCCGTTCTGTGCGACCCGACGTCGACGACGATCTCGCAGCCATCATCGATCGCGCGCTCGCGAAGGACCTCGGCCTCCGGTGGGCGTCCGCCGCCGCGATGCGCGACGCGCTCCGCGCGTGGCTCGCCGGGAGACGCGCGGCGTCGACGCGGACGATCCTGGACCCGTTCGAAGGCGCCGCCGAGAACGACGTCGTCTCGAGCGCAGGCCGTCCGCCGCCGACGATCTTCGATTCCGTCGAAGAGAGCCGCGTCACGCAGCTCGTGCCGTCGCGCACGCTCGTCCTCGATCCGGCTGTCCTCGCTGCCGCCGCGCGAGCGCTCCCCGTGGACGCACCGCAGACGCTCGTGATGACGCGCAAGCCCGCGCCGCGTGTCCGCGCCGCGCTCTCGCGTGCTCTCCTCGTCGCGTGCGGCGCGCTCCTCTTCGTCCTCGGGCTCCTCGGCGGCGGCGTCGTGTTCCGCTGATCACTTCGCGGGCGTCACTTCGAGCAGCTCGCCGTCGCTCTCGTCGGTGAGCACGAAGAGAGCGCCGGTCGGGCCGACGCGGACGTCGCGCACGCGGCCGTGATCGGTGACGAGCCGCTCCTCGCCCACGATCTTCTCGCCGTCGAGGACGAGGCGGGTGACGTGCTTGCCGGCGAGCGCGCCGACGAAGAGGCTCCCCTTCCAGGAAGGGAAGAGCTCCGCCTCGTAGAACGCCATCCCGGAGGGCGCGATCGAGGGATCCCAGTAATAGACGGGCTGCTCCATCCCCTCCGCGTGCGTGATGCCTTCACCGATCGGCTTGCCCGAATAGTCGATGCCGTAGGTGATCGTCGGCCAGCCGTAGTCGCGACCGGCGCGTGCGACGTTGACCTCGTCGCCGCCGCGCGCGCCGTGCTCGACGATCCACAGCTCCTTCGTCCGCGGGTGCAGCGCGGCGGCCTGGATGTTGCGGTGGCCCATCGACCAGATCTCGGGGAGCGCGCCTTCCTTCCCCGCGAACGGGTTGCCGGGGGCGGCGGCGCCTTCCTGCGTGAGGTGCACCACCTTGCCGAGCGCGCTGTCGGTCCGCTGCGCTTGCTTGCGCGTGGCCGGGTCGTAGCGCTCTCCGAGCGTCACGAAGAGGCTGCCGTCCGGCGCGAAGACGATCCGGCTCCCGAAGTGCTTCGTCGAGGCGATGCTCGGCCGCTGGTGCCAGACGACGCGGACGTCCTCGAGCCGCGGCTGCGGGTCGAGCACGAGGCGCGCGCGCGCGAGCGCGGTCCCGTTGCCGTCCGGGCGCGGCTCGCTGAAGGTGAAGAAGACGAGGCCGCTCGACGCGAACGTCGGCGCGAGCACGACGTCCATCAGCCCGCCTTGATCGCGGGCGTCGATCTTCGGCAGGCCCGCGATCGGCTCGCCGAGCTTGCCGTCCGCCGTGACGACACGCATCCGGCCGGGCCGCTCGGTGACGAGAAAGCGTCCGTCGGGGAGGAACGCGAGCGACCACGGGTGCTCGAGCCCGCGCGCGACCGTCCGGACCGAGAGCGCGACATGGCTCGGCGCGTAGGGGGCTCGCGTCTGACCGGCGGACGCCGGCTTCTGCCCTTCGCCGTTCGGCGGGAGCGTCTCGACGGGACTTCCTGGTACGCGCTGCCCGAGACCGGTGGGCTTCTTGCTGCACGCGAGCAAGCCCGGCACCGAAGCGAGCAGGAGCAGGACGAGACCGGAGCCGAGCGCGACACGGGACATGCCCGGCAAGCTGGATCCGTTCCGAGCAAAAGGCCATGGCCGGAGCGAGCGGCGCGCGGGAACGACGCGAATGCCGCGGCGAGGGCTCGCCATCGCGTACCTGCTCGTCCTAGGATTCCGAGCGATGCGCAGGCTCGACGTGATCCCGGAGGACGGCGTCGCGTTCCTCGAGAGCGGGATTTCGCTCCTCGTCGGGACCCGTGACGAGAACAATCCGTCCGACCGCGATCCGCGCGACCGGCATCAAGATCGACCCCGATCGTCGCGGCTTCGCGCTCTTCCTCGCGCGTGAGGCGGCGGAGCGGACGGTACGCGACGTCACGGCCTTCCCCCGGATCGCAGTGACCGCTTCGCGTCAGACCGATCACCGTACGTTCCAGCTCAAGGGGGCGGTGAGGGCCGTGCGCGAAGGACGACCGGAGGAGCAGTCGATCTGCGACGACTACGTCGCGCGGTTCAGCGGCCTCGTCGAGGTGGTCGGGATGCCTCGCACCAGCTCCGGGCCTGGCCTGCGCGCGTGATCGAGGTCGCGGTCGACGAGATCTTCGACCAGACCCCCGGCCCGAACGCGGGCGTCGCGCTCCGCGGAGGGATGCGATGAGCGCGCCGCTCACGGTCGACGATCTCGATCCGGCCTGCTTCCAGGGCGTGATCCCCGCTGCGATCGCGACCGCGTCGAAGGACGGCGAGCCGAACGTCGCCTACCTCTCCCAGGTCTTCTACCTCGACCGCGGGCACGTCGCGCTCTCGTGTCAGTTCTTCAACAAGACGAAGAAGAACGTCACCGAGCACCCGTACGCGAGCGTCGTGCTCCACGACCCGCTCACCTTCCAGCTCTACCGCCTCGACCTCCGCTTCCTCCGCGCGGAGACGGACGGCCCGCTCTTCGACTCGATGCGCCTCCGGATCGACGCGATCGCGTCGTTGACGGCATGTCGGGCGTCTTCAAGCTCGTCTCCGCCGACGTCTACGAAGTGCTCGCCGTCGAGCGCGTCGAAGGCCTCGTCGGAGCGGTGCCCGACGTGCCGAAGCCGCTTCCGGCCAAAGGCCTCCGGTCCGAGCTCCGCGCGCTCCAGGTCGTCTCCGACCGCTTGAACCGGGCCGGCGACCTCGACGAGCTCCTCGCCTGCATGCTCGCCGCGCTCGAGGAGGAGATGGGGTTCGAGCACGCGATGGTGCTCCTGCCCGACGAGTCGGGCACGACGCTCTTCACCGTCGCGAGCCGCGGCTACGGCGAGAGCGGTGTCGGCGCGGAGGTCGCCGTCGGAAAGGGTCTCATCGGGCTCGTCGCGGAGGAGAAGCGTCTGCTCCGGATGAGCGCGCTCGCGCAGGACGTCCGCTACGGTCGCGCGATCCGCGGCGAGACCGAGGGCACCGTCCTCGGCCGGGCGCTCGCGCCGGAGATCCCGCTCCCCGGTCTGCCCGACGCGCAGAGCCATCTCGCGATTCCGCTCCTCGTCCGCGATCGCCTCGTCGGTGTCCTCGCGGTCGAGAGCCGGAGCGCGCTCGGTTTCGAGGAGTGGCACGAGGCGTTCCTCGGCGTCATCGGGAACCAGGTCGCCGCCGCGATCGACCGCATGACGAGCGAACCGGACGTCGACGAGCCGGCACCTTCGACGACGGCGCCGGTCTTCGCGTGCGAGATCCGGACGCGCACGTTCCGCCTCTACAAGCAGGACGACTGCGTCTTCGTCGACGGCGAGTACCTGATCCGCAACGTCCCGGGGAAGATCCTCTGGAAGGTGCTGAAGAGCCACGCGACGGAGAAGCGCGCCGACTTCACGAATCGCGAGCTCCGGCTCGACCCGAGCCTCGGTCTCCCGGCGCTGAAGGACAACCTCGAGAGCCGCCTCATCCTCTTGCGGAAGCGTCTCGAACAGAAGTGCCCTGACGTCCGGCTCACGCGGACGGGACGCGGTCACTTCCGGCTCGAGGTCGACTGTCGCGTCGAGCTCGTCGAGACCTGACTAGCGCGTCGCGACGAGATCGCCGACGACGGACAGGAGGTTGTCGGGATCGACCGGCTTCGCCACGTGCGCATCGAAGCCCGCGCTGAGCGCGCGCTCGCGATCCTCGAGCCGCGCGTAGGCGCTCACCGCGACGGCGCGGACGCGGCTGCTCTCCGGCGCCGGCAGGGCGCGCACGCGGCGGATGAGCGAGACGCCGTCCTCGCCCGGCATCGCGAGGTCGGAGACGAGCACGTCGGGCTCGAGGCGCTGCACGGCCTCGTACGCCTCCGCGGCGCTCGCGGTCACGGTGACGTCGGCCTCGCACGATTCGAGCATCGTCTGGAGCAGCTCGCGCGAGTCCTTCTCGTCGTCGACGACGAGGACGCGCACGCCCTGGAGCGCCGCGCGCACGCCGCTCGCGACGCCGCGCAGGGGCACGTCGGCGAGGTCACGCGCGCGTGGACCGTAAGGGAAGCGCACGGTGAAGGTCGCGCCCTTGCCGACGCCGGCGCTCGTCGCCTCCGCGGTGCCCCCGTGGAGCTCGACGAGGTGGCGGACGATCGCGAGGCCGAGGCCGAGGCCGCCCTTGTTCCGGGTCGCGGAGGAGTCGGCCTGCTTGAAGCGATCGAAGACGTAGGGGAGGAACTCGGGGCTGATCCCTTGGCCGGTGTCCTCGACGGAGACCTCGATAGAGTCCTCCGTGCGCCGGACGTGCAAGGTGACGGTGCCGCCGGCGGGCGTGAACTTCATCGCGTTCGAGAGCAGGTTCCAGATCACCTGCTGCACGCGCGCGGGATCGCCTTGCACGCGCCCGGCGGTGGGATCGACGTCGATCTCGAGGTGGACGCCCTTCGACTCGCTCGCGAGGCGCACGGTCTCGAGCGCGGTGATCGCGATCGCGGGGACGTCGACGGGCGACACCTCGAGGCGCAGCCGGCCCGACGTGATGCGCGAGATGTCGAGGAGGTCATCGATGAGCTGCGCCTGCGCGCGCGCGTTCCGGTGGATCACTTCGAGCGCGCGCTTCGCACGGTCGGCCGAGATGCCGCCCTCGAGGAGGAGGGTCGTCCAGCCGGAGATCGCGTTGAGCGGCGTGCGGAGCTCGTGCGAGACCATCGCGAGGAACTCGTCCTTGCTGCGGTTCGCCGCTTCGGCTTCTGCGCGCGCGTTGCGCTCGCGGAGGAGGCTCTGCTTGCGCTCGTCCTCGAGGCGCACGCGGGCGATGCCGGCGGCGAGGAGGTCGGCGGCGGTCGCGAGGCTGCGGGAGCTGTGGACGAGGGGATGGCGCGCGGCGAGCGCGACGACGCCGACGACCTCTCCGGCGGACACGAGCGGGAGCGACGCGATCGACTCCTCGGCCTCGACGCGTCCGTCGGTGACGACCGGCTGACCGCTTCGCGCGACGTGCTCGATCAGCGTGTCCGGCACCGGGTGCGCGTCGCTGCCGATGGTCGCGAGCCGCGTGAGGCCGCCCGTCGGGCCGACGGAGGACCAGATCTCGACCGTCGTCGCGTCCACGTGGCGAGCGAGCGCTTCGGCGCATCGGCGCGCGGTCTCGCGCGGCGTGTCCGCCCGCGCGAGCGCCGTCCCGAGCTCGGCGGCGAGCGCGAGCTCGCGCGAGCGCTCACGCTGGAGGCGGTGGAGATGGCTCGCACGGACGAGCGTGCCGACGCGCGCGACGAGCTCGGAGACGTCGTACGGCTTCGTCACGTAGTCGTTCGCGCCGGAGGCGAGGCCCTCGACGACGTCTTCCTTCCTGCCCTGTACGGTGAGCATGAGGAGCGGGAGCGTCATCGAGTCGTAGGCGAGGCGGACGGATCGGCAGAGCTCGACGCCGCTCACGCCGGGGAGCTGCCAGTCGACGACGACGACGTCGGGCAGCTTGCGCTCGTGCTCGAGGCGCTCGAGGAGCGCGGCGCCGTCCGCGAAGAGCTCGACGTCGTGAGAAGGTGTGAGGGAGCGCCGCGCCATCTCGGCCTCGAGGGCACTGTCCTCGAGGACCCAGACGCACCCGCGTTCGCTCTCCGTCTTCATCGGCAGCCGGTGTCCATACTTCGCGCAAGGTGGAACGCCAACCCGCCAGGCTGGTGCGGCCGGTGATTTCGATCGCGACCCTCCGCGTGGAGGCGGCGGCGATCGCGCAGGCGAAGGGGCTGCAGAGCTGCATTCTCGCGCGAGTGCGATCGGCGGTCGCGTCGGCTGTCGAACGATCGTGGAGTGTTGCCACAGTGCGCAGGTCCCTTTCGCGTGCGGCGTCGTCCCGTAGTAACGGGATGTGTTCCACAGGAGAGGATCTGCGTGCCCGAAGTCCTGGTCGTCGACGACAGCAAGGTCATGCGCGACATGATCACGGCGTGCCTCCGTCCGGACCCTTCCATCGTGGTGACGCATGCTGCGAGCGGGCTCGAGGCGATCGAGCGCCTGTCGCTCAAGCGGTTCGATCTGCTCGTCCTCGACTTGAACATGCCCGACATCGGCGGCCTCGAGGTCGTCGAGTTCGTCCGCGGACAGGACGCGCTCCGCGCGCTGCCGATCCTGATCGTCACGACGCGTGGTGACGAGGCCTCCCGCGACGCCGTGATGAGCGCGGGCGCGTCGCGCTTCATGACGAAGCCTTTCACGCCCGAGGCGATCCTCTCGGAGGCCACCGCGATGTTGGCGGGCGGTGGTGCGTGAAGGTCGACCTCGCGGAGTTCCGATCCGCGTACCTCGCCGAGGTCGAAGAGCATCTCGCGGACGTCCGTGCACGGCTCGTCACGGCGGACGAAGCGGTCCGCGCGTCGCGGCCCTGCGGCCGTGAGCTGCGTGACGCGCTCCGGCTCGTCCACACGATCAAGGGACTCTCCGCGATGGTCGGGATCGAGCCGATCGTGACGATCGCGCACCGGATGGAGTCGCTCCTCCGCGACGTCGAACGGCGTCGCGGCGCGAAGCTCGACGCCCGGAGCCTCGAGGCGCTCGTCCAGGGAACGAGCGCGATCGCGGCGCGCGTGCGCTCCGTCGCCGACGGCGAGCCGGTGCCCGAGGCGCCGCGCGGCCTCCTGACCGAGCTCGACGAGCTCGAGGCGGTCGCGGCCGGCGCGCCGGTGGAGCTCGAGGCGGTGCTCGACGACGAGATCGCCTCCCGCCTCGACGCGTCCGAGCGCGCGCAGCTCGACGAAGGCGTCCGTGGCGGCCGTCGCGCGGTGCGCGTCGACTTCGTCCCTTCGAAGGAGAAGTCGGAGGCCGGGATCTCGATCGCGACCGTGCGCGAGCGCGTCTCCGCGGTCGCCGAGATCGTCAAGATCGTGCCGCTCCGCACGAGCGCCGGCATCACCCCGGGCGGTCTCGTCTTCGCGCTCGTGCTCCTCACGTCGCTCTCCGACGCCGAGATCGCCGAAGCCGCCGCCGCCGATCTCGCGTCCGTCCACGTGCTCGCCAGCGCCGTCCCCGCGGTCCTGGAACCGCACCTCGAGAGCGCGACGCTCGAGGCGGAGCCGCTCGACGAGGACGAACGCGCCTCCGGCAGCCTCCGCGTCGAGGTCTCGCGTGTCGACGACGCGATCGAGAAGCTCTCCGCCCTCGTCGTCACGCGCTCGCGTCTCGCGCGCGCCGTTGCGGCGCTCTCCGCATCCGGGGCGCCGACGCGCGAGCTCGAGGCGATCCTCGTCGACCACGCGCGCCAGATCCGTGACCTCCGCGCCTCGATCCTGCGCGTGCGGATGGTGCCGCTCTCGGCCGTGCTCGACCGCTTGCCTCTCCTCGTCCGGAGCCTGGCGCGCACGACCGGGAAGGATGTGGCGCTCGAGGTCTACGGCGGCGCCGCGGAGCTCGACAAGAGCGTCGCGGAGCGGATCTTCCCGACCCTCGTGCATCTCCTCCGCAACGCGGTCGACCACGGGATCGAGCCGAGCGCGGAGCGCGTCGCCGCCGGCAAGCCGCCGGTCGCGACGATCGCGGTCTCGTGCACGAGCGAAGCGAATCGGAGCGTCGAGATCCGCGTGCGCGACGACGGCCGCGGCATCGACGCCGAGCAAGTGCTGCGTCGCGCGGGCCTTCCCGCGGGACGCGCGGCGGACGGCGCGACGCTCCTCGACCTCATCTGCCGTCCCGGGTTCTCGACCCGCGCCAAGGCCGACGAGACGAGCGGCCGCGGTGTCGGCATGGATGTGGTCCGGCGCGTCGTCGTCGATCAGCTCGGCGGTGAGCTCTCGCTCGAGACCGACCCGGGCGAAGGGACGACGTTCCTGCTACGCGTACCGCTCACGATCTCGATCGTCGACGCGTTCACCGTGCGATGCGGGAGCGAGCGCTTCGCCGTCCCGGTCGGCGTGGTGGAGGAGATCGTGGAAGTCGACGAGAGCCGGATGCTGACGGGCCCGGGCGGACGTGCCGGCGTCTCGCGCTTCATGCTGCGACGCGGCGAGTCCGTACCCGTCGTCGATCTCGCGCACGTCCTCGGCGTCTCCGGAGCCTCGCAGCCGAAGCACGCGTTCGTCGTCCGCCGGGGGCGTCGCGAGCCGGTCGCGTTCGCGGTCGACCGCGTCCTCGGCCAGCAGGAGGTCGTCGTCCGGCCGCTCGCCGATCCGCTGGTGGCCGTCACCGGCCTGACGGGCTCGACGGATCTCGGCGACGGGATCGCGACGCTCGTCGTCGACCTCCTCGGTCTCTCCGCGGCCCTCGTCGCACGATCGGAGGCAGCATGACCCTCGCCGCGCCCTCGGGCGCCGTCCTCGGAGCCACGGGCGAGGCGACGGAGCTCTACATCCTCTTCCGCGTCGGAGAGAGCGTCATGGCGCTCGCTGTGAGCGACGTGATCCAGATGGAGTCCTTCACCGGCGCGACCGCGGTGCCCGGCGCGCCGCCGTGGGTCGCGGGGATCATGCAGCTCCGCGGGCGCGTCGTCCCGGTCGTCGACCTACGCGTGCGCTTCGGGCTCCCCGCGAGCCCTCCGACGATGGACACGCGCGTCGTGGTCGGAGAACGCGAAGGCCGCGCGGTCGCGCTCGTCGTCGACACGGCGCGCGAGGTCGTGCGGATTGCACCTTCGCAGCTCGAGCCGCCGCCGCGTATCGCGTCGGACGGCGCGCAAGGATTCGTGCGCGCGATCGCGCACCTCGGGCCGCGCGCAGCGCTGGTGCTCGACTTCGGAAAGGTCATCGGAGAGGAGCCGCTCGATGTCTGACGTGAATGGGGATCGAAACGGCGGCGCGCGCGGCGAAGGCGGGCGCGGCGAGCCGATGCGCCGATGGCTGAAGCAGCAGCTCCGTCTCGTCCACGGCGTCGAGTCCGCGGCCGAGCGGATGGCGGCCGAGCTGGACGGCCGTTCCCGGGCCGGTGACGGCGCGGCGGACACGCGCGCGCTCGCGACGGCGCTCGAGCAGGCTGCCGCGAGCCTCCTCGCGCTCGCGCGCACGCAGCGTGAAGCCGAGACCGCCGCGTCGGAGCTCGAACGCGGCGCGAGCACCAGCGCGCAGTCGTTCGCCGGCCTCACGGCGTCCCTCAGTCAGTCTCGCGAGCTCGGCGCGCAGCTCGCCGAATCGACGGAGGCGACGGCGGCGACGCTCGAGCAGCTGACGCGATCCGCGAAGGCCGTCGTCCTCAACGCCGAGGACCTCGCGGCCTCGAGCGACGAGCTCCTCGCGACCGCCGCGGAGATGAACGCCTCGGTCGCCGACATGACCGCGCGCGGGCAGTCGAACGCGACGTCGATCGAAGAGGTCGGCGCGACGATCGAGGAGATGGCGAAGGGCATCGTCCGTCTCTCGAACGACGCGCAGGGCGTCGGCGAGCGGATGGACGGCCTCGCCGCGTCCGTCGTCGCGACCGAGCAGGCGATGACCCAGCTCGCGGCATCCGGCTCGGAGGTCTCGCAGAGCGTCGAGCAGACCGCCTCGACGGTCGAGCAGCTCGCGCGGAGCAACCGCGTCGTCGCAGAGCAGACGAAGCAGCTCGAGGCCACGGTCCAGCAGGCGGCGGCGAACGTGTCGAGCGTCGCCGCCGCCGTCGAGCAGGTCGCGGTGAACGCCGAGAAGAACGCCGCGATCGTCGACGGCGCGGCGACGAGCATCGAGGAGATCGCGCGCGCCGCGACGGCGACGACGAAGAGCGCGGAGCACATCGGTCAGCTCGCAAGCAAGAGCGCCGCCGCCGCCGTCGAGCTCGAGACGTCGACGAAGAACGTCGCCGCCCTCGCGGAGAAGGCGCGGACCCAGGTCGACGAGGTCACGGTCGCCGCGCGTGAGGGCGGGACGACCGTGGAGAAGTCGATCGCCGGCTTCGGAAAGATCCGGCAGTCGATCGTCGACTCCGCGCAGGTGATGCGTGAGATGGGCCGGCGCGCCGAGGAGATCGGCGACATCGTCGCGACGATCAACATGATCGCCGACCGGACGAACCTCCTCTCGCTCAACGCGAGCATCGAAGCGGCGCGCGCCGGCGAGCACGGGCGCGGCTTCGGTGTGGTCGCGGAGGAGATCCGCGCGCTGTCGGACCGGGCGGCGGCCGCGAGCACCGACATCGCGAAGATCGTGCGCGGGCTGCAGTCGACCGCCCGCGAGGCGGTCACGGCGACGACCGAGGGCACGCGCGTGGCCGACGAAGGCGTGCAGCTCGCGGGTGAGGCCGAGCGCGCGCTCGCCTCGATCCTCTCCGGGATCGACGGCATCAGCACGAACGTCCGTCACGTCTCGAGCGCGATGGCCGCGCAGGTCCACTCCGCCCAGACGCTCGCGGACAGCATCTCGTCCGTCTCCGAGCAGAGCCGGGCGGTGACGACGGCGGCGGCCGAGCAGACCACCGCGACGCATTCGCTCGCGCAGGGCGCGGGGCAGCTCCGGGCGATGGCGCGGCAGACGACCCAGGCGTCGACCGAACAGGCGCGTGCGATGCGCGAGATCGTCCGCGCGAACACCACGATCGCGTCCAGCGTCGAGCAGGTCGCCCGTGCCGCGCTCGAGCAGGCGAGCGCCGCGACGCAGCTCGAGAAGACGGTCTCGCGCATGAACGCGTCGGTGCAGGGCACGACCGCGGCGCTCGTCGAGCAGACCCGGACGACGTCGAGCATGCGGAAAGCCGCCGAGGACGCGCAGACGTCGACGAAGCGCACCCTGAACGGGCTCTCCGAGCAGGCCAAGGGTGCGGCCGAGATCGCGCGCGCGCTCGACGACGTGCGCAAGCAGGCGCTCATGACCGCGAAGGCGCTCGGCGAGCAGTCGAACGCCACGAAGCAGCTCGAGGTCGCCGCGCGGCAGGTCGCGAAGGCGGCCGCCGAGCTGCGTGCCGGCTCCGAGGAGCAGGTCCGTGCCGTCACGCACCTCGGTCAGCGCGGGGACGAGGCGAGGCGGATCGGGCGGCAGGCCGCGCGTGCGCTCGAAGAGCAGGGCCAGGCGATCGCGCTCGCGGGCGCCGGCGCGGATCGCTTCGTGGAGCTCGCGACGCGCGTGCTCCGCGCCACGGCCGAGCAGGGCAAGCACGTCGAGGCGATCGGACGGTCGGCGGAAGACCTCCGCGTGCGGGGGCGCGACCTGGAGCATGCGTCGCAGCTGCGTGCGCGGTCGGACGGCCAGGTCGCTGCCGGCGTGCAGACGGTGAGCGAGGCGCTCGCGCAGATACGCGAGGCCGTCTCGGAGCGCCTCCTCGAGAGTCACGACGTCCCGGAGGACCGCGCGTGAGTCGAGCGGTCACCGTCTCCCTGTCGGCCGAGGATCGCGCGCGGGTCGAGCACATCGAGCACCTCGCGCGTGCCGGCGCGCAGAACGTGGAAGAGCTCGTCGCGCAGCTCGACGACCCGAGCTGGGTCGTGCGGCGCGCGGTGGTCTCCGCGCTCGCGACGGTGGGCGAGCCGGCGGTACAGCCGCTCGTCCAGACCCTCGTGACGCGTCGTGATCGCGAGGCACGCGTCGCCGCGACCGTCGACGCGCTCGCGGCTTCGCGCGCGCCGCTCGATGCGCGCATGGTCGACCTCGCGAAGATGGCCGACCCGGCCGTGATCTGCGACGCGCTCCAGGTCCTCGGTCGCCGCCGCTATCGCGACGCGGTGCCGGTCGTCGCGAGCTTCGCGACGCATGCGGACGACAACGTCGCGGTGGCGGCGATCGAAGCGCTCGGCCGGATCGGCGGGGTCGAGACGGTCGACGCGCTCATCTCCGCCGTCGAGCTCCGCCACTTCTTCCGGACGTTCCCCGCGATCGACGCGCTCGGCCGGACGGGCGATGCGCGGGCGGTCGCGCCGCTCGAGGGCCTCCTCTCCGATCCGCTCTACATGGCGGAGGCCGCGCGCGCGCTCGGGCGGACGGGGCAGGAGAGCGCCGTCGCGCCTCTCGCGAAGCTCCTCCTCGACCGCACCGACGTCATCGTCCGCACCGCCGCCGCCGCGCTCGCCGAGCTTCGCGAGCGCTACGAAGCGCGCTTCGGCGAGAGCGAGACGATGACCCGCGCCCTCGCGCAGGCGGTCCCGGCGCCGGACGCCTCCGCGCGCCTCGTGGACGCGCTCGCGGGGGTGTCGGCGACCGAGCTCGTCGCCGCTGCGCGCGTGCTCGGTTGGCTCGGCGACGATCTCGCGATCGGGAGGCTCGTCGACCTCGCGACGATGGCGGAGCCGGTCGGCTCGGCGGCGAGCGATGCGCTCCGGCGCCTCGGACCTCGCGCGACCGAAGCGCTCCTCGCGGCGATCCGCGAGGGTGACAGTGCACGCCGGCTCGGGCTCCTTCCGATCGTCGGCTACGCGGCCGGGAGCCTCGATGACCTCGTGCTCTGTCTCTCCGACGACGATCCGGGCGTCCGGGTGGCCGCCTGCGAGGCGCTCGCGCGGCTCGGCAATCCGGCCGCTGTCGGGCCGCTGTTCACGCTCCTCGGCGATCGAGACGGTCGCGTCTCGCATGCTGCGTCGGCCGCGATCCAGTCGCTCGGCAGCCTGGAGAGCAAGCGGCTCTCGCTGGAGCAGGCCCGCTCGCCCGACCCGCGCACGCGTCGGGCCGCGATCCGGATCATCTCGTACTTCGGTTACCCCGAAGGGCTCGACGTCCTCGTCGCCGCGATCGGCGAGGAGGACGAGAAGATCCGCGAGGCGGCGATCTACGGCATCGCGCTGATCGACGACCCGAAGGCGACGGCGGCGCTTCTCGCGCACATCGGCCATCCCGTCGCGCGCACGCGCGCGGCGGTCATGCGTGCGCTCGGGCAGACCGAAGCCGCTCCGGAGGTCGTCGCCGCCCTCCGCGCAGGGCTCCGCGACAGCGACGCGTGGGTTCGCTACTACGCGTGTCAGGCGCTCGGCCGGCTCGCGGTCGACGCCGCCACGCCCGAGATCATCGCTGCCCTCCACGACGAGAGCGGTCAGGTGAGGGTCGCGGCGGTCGAGTCGCTCGCACACTTGCGCGACCTCGCCGCCCACGAAGCCCTCGCGAAGGCCGCCCGTTCGGCCGATCCGGACATGCGCCGCGCCGCGCTCCTGGGGCTCGGCATCGCGAAGCGTGGCGAGGCGATCCCCGTCCTCCGCGAAGCCGCGTCGGCTCCGGAGGCCGCGACGCGGCTCGTCGCGATCGGCGCCCTCGCGGAGCTCGACTCGCCGGAGGTCGTGCCGACGCTCGCCCATGCGACCGGGGATCCGGACGAAGGCGTGCGGAATGCAGCGATCGGCTACCTGTCGACGCGGCCGAGCGCCGACGCGACGCACGCCCTCCTCCGCAATCTCTCTCGTCCGGAGGTCCGCGATCGCGTCCTCGCGGCGCTCTCCGTCGCGGCCGACGAGCGGATCGACGTCGTCCTCGCGATGCTCGAGACCGCCGACGCCGACACGGCCCCGAACCTCGTCGCGGCGCTCGCGCGCATGCGGAGGCCGAGCAGCCAGGCCGCGATCGGCACCGCGTTGAACATGGACAACGTGCATGCGCGAAGGGCGGCCGCGGCGGCGCTCGGCGCGCTCGGAACGCAAGAGGCGAAGGACGCGCTCGCGCGGTCCGCGATGGATCCAGATCCGGATGTGCGTCGGATCGCGGCTGCCGCCGCCCGGAGGTGACCGTGACGGTCACGCTGTCTCCCCAGGTGTTCGCGATCCTGAGCTCGCTCGTCGAGGAGCGGATCGGGCTGTCGTTCGGCACCGACGACGCGAGTCTCTTCTCGGACAAGGTGGTCGCCCGGATGACGGAGGCCGGGTTCGCGTCGCCGCTCGACTACTACTACGCCCTCCGCTACGACGACCCCGCCGGCGCGCACTTCGATACGCTCGTCGACGCGCTCGTCGTCGGTGAGACGTACTTCTTCCGTGAAGTCGAGTCGCTGGTCGCGGCGCTCGAGCAGGTGGTGAAGCGGGCGGTCGAGGCGCGCGGCGCGGCGCGGATCTGGTCGGCCGCGTGCTCGAGCGGCGAGGAGCCGCTCACGATCGCGATGCTCCTCGAGGATGCCGGGCTCCTCGGCTCCGTCTCGATCGTCGCGACCGACGTGAGCTCGCGGGCGATCGCGCGCGCTCGCAAGGCCGTCTACGGGCCGCGATCCATGCGCGTCGTCGCGGAGGGCTCGCCGATGTCGGGGCCCCTCGTTCCGAAGCTCCGCATGCTCGCGAACCGCCACTTCGTCGAGCGTGCGGACGGCTTCCACGCGGATCGATCGCTCGTCGACGCGGTCACGTATCGGAAGCTGAACTTGCTCGACCCGAAGGCGGTCTCGTCGCTGGGGAGCTTCGACCTCGTCGTGTGTCGCAACGTGCTCATCTACTTCGCGGACGAGACGGTGCGGGCGGTCGTGGACTCGCTCGCGGGCGCACTCGAGCCCGACGGTCGCCTCCTCGCCGGCGCTTCGGAGTCCCTCATGCGTTTCGCGACGCCGCTCGAATGCGAGGAGCGTGGCGGCGTCTTCCTCTACCGGAAGGCGCGGCCGTGAAGAGGACGAGGGTCCTCGTCGTCGACGACTCCGCCTTCGCGCGTCGCGTGATGCGCGATGTGCTCGTCGCCGACGGCCGGGTCGAGGTCGTCGGGCACGCCCGTGACGGGATCGATGCACTCGAGAAGATCGAGGAGCTGCGCCCCGACGTCGTCACGCTCGATCTCGTCATGCCGGAGCTCGACGGGGTCGGCGTGCTGGACGCGCTCCGCGGACGTCCGGGAGCTCCTGCCGTCATCGTCGTCAGCACGAGCCACGCGGAGAGCCCGCTCGGCGCCGCCGCGCTCACGGCGGGCGCATTCGACTTGATCGAGAAGCCGACCGCGCTCGCGACCGATCGGCTCTACGAGATCGGGAAGGACGTCGCGGCGAAGGTCGTCCTCGCCGCGACGGCTCGGAAGCAGATGGAGAGGACGCCGGTGCCGCCGGCGGTGGCGCCACCGCCGCCTGCGTCGGCCTCCGAGAGGCACGAACGCGGTGTCGCACCGGTGCGAACACGCATCGTCGTCATCGGGGCGTCGACCGGCGGTCCGCGCGCGCTCGCGCTGCTGCTCCGCGAGCTTCCGGCGACCTTCCCGGTCCCGATCGCGGTCGTCGTGCACATGCCGCCGGGATACACGGAAGCGTTCGCGCAACGCCTCGACACCGAATGCGCCGTCCGCGTCGACGAAGCGCGTCTCGGGATGCTGCTCGGACCGGGGCAGGTCGTCGTCGCGCGCGCCGGGATGCATCTCCGCGTGAGCGAGGCCGGCGGGTCGGTCGGTATGTCGCTCGACATCCAGCCGACGACGGCGCTCCACCGGCCGTCGGTCGACGTGCTCTTCGCGAGCGCAGCGAAGGCGTTCGGCCGCTCGGCGCTCGGCGTCGTGCTCACCGGGATGGGCGACGACGGCCTCGCCGGTGCTCGCGCGATGAAGAGCGCGGGCGGCCGCGTCATCGTCGAGGATGCCTCCTCGTGCGTGGTCTACGGGATGCCGCGTGCGGTCGCCGACGCGGGGCTCGCCGACGCGCGGATCCCGCTCGAGCGGATGGCGAGCGAGATCCACGCGCGCCTCTGAGCCTTCACGTTAGGATGGGATCGAGCGGATGCTCTCGCGGTACCGAGTCCTCGAGGAGAAAGACGAGCGCGGCTCGCTCGAGATCTTCCTTCCGCCGAAGGACCTCTGCGTGACGGTCGCGCGCGGGCACCTCTCGCTCCTGATGGCGCGGCGCTGGATCGAGGTCATCGATCCGCACTTCCGGAAAAGCACGGTCTTCCGGACGTTCCACGACTGGCAGGAGCTCA
Source organism: Polyangiaceae bacterium (assembly GCA_039809485.1). Taxonomy (GTDB): domain Bacteria; phylum Myxococcota_A; class Polyangia; order Polyangiales; family Polyangiaceae; genus Labilithrix. The sequence continues at coordinate 24,918 of JBDHVE010000127.1, forward strand.
CGTCCTACGACTCGGCCGCGCGGCGTGCGCTCACGACCTGGTTGCTCGCGAACGCGAAGAGTGTCGCGTCCGCCGACTTCCTCGTGTCGTCGAAGCTCGTCGCGATGGGGGTGTCGGCGGCGAACGTGCTGACGACGCTCGCCGGGCTCCCGTTCGTCGCTCACACCGATCGGCCCGTCTTCGAAGCGGAGCTGCGAAGGGCGCGTCGCGAGGGTCTCGGGTGATCCAGGGAAGGCCCCGCCGAAGGAGCTCGGCGGCGGCCGTTCCCCCGAGCGCGATCAGCGGTTCGCCTTCTGGCGGTGCTCGCCCTCGAGCTCCTTGGCCTTGCCCTCGGCCTGCATCTTCTCGTCGTCGATGACGGCACCCACGCGGTTCTTCACCGCGCCGACGGCCTCCTGGACGGCGCCCTTCGTGCGCTCGCCGGCCTTCGCGCTCTCTTCGCGCGCGACGCCCTTGGCCTCCTTCGCGCGGCCCTCGGCCTCCATCCGCTCGTCACCGGTGACCTTGCCGATGCCCGCCTTGATCTTGCCGCCGATCTGCTCCGCTACACCTTCGCCGCGATTCGCCTGGTTCGACATGACGTTTACCTCCTGGGCAGGACGTCGCAAACGGCGTGCCGCAGCGGCCCCGAAACGCGTGCGATCTCGCCTACTCAGCTCGGCTGCTAACACTTCGGTCCGTTCACGCGTCTTTCCTCGGACGTGCTCGTGACGGACGATACCCAGGTGCAGCTGCGCCCCGTGGCCGAGGTCGCTCGCGAGCGCGCGGTCGAGGTGCCTTCGTCTTCCGAAGCCGTGCCACTGCGCGACGGAGGAGACCTGGAGCGTGACGTCGTGGCGCGTGTCCTCGCGGGGGACCGGCGCGCATTCGGCCCCCTCTTCGAGCGCTACGCGCCGATGGTGCACGGGATCCTGCTCGCGCGCGCGCCGGCGGGCGATGCCGACGATCTCGTGCAGGACGTCTTCGAGACCGCGCTCACCGAGCTCGCGACGCTCCGCGAGCCGGCCGCGATCGGAGGATGGCTCGCGCAGATCGCGCGACGCCGGGCCATCGATGCGCGGCGGCGGACGAAGCGGACGGAGCCCGTCGACGAGCAGATGGCGGAGGAGAGCTGCACCCCGAGTCAGCGCGTCGAAGCGAACCGGATCCTCGCCACGATCCGCGAGCTCCCCGAAGCGTATCGGGAGACGCTCGTGCTCCGGCTCGTCGAAGGGATGAGTGGTCCGCAGATCGCGGAGCAGGTCGGGCTCGAGCCGGGATCGGTGCGCGTGAACCTGCACCGCGGGATGAAGCTCCTGAAGGAGCGACTCGGGATCGGAGACGAGAGATGAGCGACTACCTCTTCGACAAGAAGGGCGACGTCGACGAGGACGTCGCGAGCCTCGAGCGCGCGCTCGCGCCGATGCGCTACCGACGGCGCGCCACGCCGCGACCGACGCCGTCGGCGCGGAGGCCGGCGCGGATCGTCGCGGTCACCGGCGCCGTCGTCGCGGCTCTCTCGCTCGCCGCCGCCGCCCTGGTCGGGGTTGGACGCGAGGCGCCGCCCGTCGCCCCGGCGCCGCCCGCGTCGGCGATCTCGGTGAGGGCGCTCGCCGGCGCGCCTCGCCTCCGGGGCCGCGTCGTCGGCGGACGGTCGGCGATGCCGCCCGGTGCGTGGCTCGAGACGGACGCGTCATCGCGCGCCGAGATCGCGCTCGCGGAGCTCGGACAGGTGAGGGGAAGGGTCGTCGTCGCGCCCTCGTCGCGCGTCTCCGTCAGCGCGGTCGGTCACGACACGCAGCGGCTCGAGCTCGAGCGCGGCCGGCTCGACGCCGTCGTCATCGCGCCGCCGCGCCTCTTCGTCGTCGGTGCGCCGGGCGGCACCGCGGTCGATCTCGGCTGCGCCTACAGCCTGGAGGTCGTCGGCGAAGGACGGTCGCAGCTCCGCGTCAGGTCGGGCGCGGTGGAGCTCGGCGGCGAAGAGGCTTCGTCGTGGGTGCCCGCCGGAGCGGTCTGCGAGACGCCGGTCGACGCACGACGCGGCACGCCGTGGTTCGAGGACGCCGATCCCGAGCTGGTCCGCGCGCTGCGCGCCTACGAGGACGGCAGCGACGAGGCGCTCGACCGCGTCGTCGCGCTCGCACGCCCGCGCGACACGCTCACGCTCTGGCATCTCGCGAGGCGCGTCCCGGAAGCGCTCCGCGGCCGCGTCGAAGCGCGTCTCGTCGCGCTCGCGCCCCCGCGCGCGGGGGTGACGACCTCCGATCCGCGCTACCTCGACGATCTCGTCGCGCACTGGTGATAGCGATCCCGTTCCGTCGCGCGTCTCTCCGGCATGCGACCCGTTTCGATTCTCCTCGCGGCGCTCGTCTTCGTGTCTGCGTGCCGGCGTGACGACACCCCGACGACAGCGGCAACGTCGACGACGTCGCGGCTCGTCGAGCCTCGCCTCGTCGTCCACGAGTGGGGGACGTTCACGACGTTCTCCGCGGCGCGCGGCGAGAACCTCGTCCTCGAGCCGCCGGGCAACGACCTTCCGAGCTTCGTACACGAACGGAACGGTCCGAAGGGGACGCCACTCGACCACGGCCGCATCACGGTGAGCATGGAAACGCCGGTCGTGTACTTCCACGCCGCTGCGCCGCTCGACGTCGCGCTCCACGTCGAGCTCCCGCACGGGAAAATGACGGACATCTACCCGCGGGCGACCGTGTCCGGTGGCGTCCTCGACTGGCCGCACGTGCGCGTCCTCGCACGAGAGGATGCGGGAGCGCCGCCGACGGTCCCGGGACCGCAGCGGTACTACGAGGCGCGCGCGACCAGCGCGTCGCCGGTCCTCGTCGGGACCGAGACGGAGAAATTCCTCTTCTATCGAGGCGTCGGCGACTTCGCGCCTCCGCTCCACGTCCAGGCGAATGATGCGGGGGCGTCTCTGATCGTCGAGAACCGCACCTCCGAACGTGTCGAGAGCGCGCTCGTCGTCACGGTCCACGGCAACGCGGTGCGATTCGTGCGCACCGGAGCGCTCGCGGCACACGCGCCTCGGGAGATCACACTTCCCGGCGCCGTGCACGTCGACACGGAGGCGACGGGCACCGCCGCGCTCGAGGCCGCAGTGGAGGAGATGCTCGTCGCGCGCGGCCTCTTCGCGGACGAGGCGAAGGCGATGATAGCGACCTGGAAGACCGACTGGTTCGGGGAAGAAGGAACGCGCGTCCTCCATCTCGTGCCGCCCGGCGAGACCGAGCGCCTCCTCCCGATGCGCATCACTCCGACGCCGACCGATCTCGTCCGCGTCCTCGTCGCACGGCACGACATCCTCCTGCCCGCCGACGAGCGCGCGCTCCGGCGGCTCGCGCGTGAGGGCGGGCACGACGCCGTTCGTCGTCGCCTCGGCCGGTTCGCGAGCGGCGCGATCGCGGAGCTCCGGCTCTAGGGTGTGTCCCTGAATCCAGGGCTCCGCTCCTTCTCGCCCGTGCCCGTGCCCGTGCCCGTGCCCGGCGGTCTGG
>JBDHVE010000128.1:0-28316 GCA_039809485.1 Polyangiaceae bacterium
GCTCGAGCACGAGCGGAGCGGTGATGCCGAAGCCGCCCTCCGCGCAGCGAGGAGCGCGATCGACTCGGGCGACGTCGGGCTCGCGAAGCTCGTCGCGGAGCGCGCCGAGCTCGATCTCGGACAGATGACGCGCGTGGCCGAGGAGCTCCGAGCCGTCGCCGCCGACGAAGCGGCCGACGCACGCGCACGCCGCGAAGCACGCGAGCGCCTGGCGGAGCTCGAGGTCGTGGGCAAGAAGGACATCGAGGCGGCGCTCACCTGGCACCGCGCCGTCCTCGAGGAGGAGCCGCAGTACCTGCCGAGCCTCCGCTTCGTCGAGCACGAGCTCGTGTCGACGGGACGGGACGAGGAGCTCGGCCGCGTCGCCGAGCAGATCGCCGTCGCGCTCGACGCGACGACCGGTGGAGAGGTCACTGGCCACGCGCAGCTCGCGGCCCGCATCCGGGCCCGGAAGGACGGTTGGGAGCGCACGGCCAGCATGGCGAGGCTCGCTGCAACGCAGCCGGAGCCCTCGCTCTGGAGCGTCCGCGCGCTGAACGCGCATGCGCGGCTGCAGAAAGACGATCCGAGCGAGCTCAGCACGACGTTGACGCTCCTCGAGCGCACCCAGCGCACGTCCGAACGCGCCGCCCTCCTCCTGCGCGCGAGCGAGGCGTGCGCTCGGCTCGAGCGCGTCGAGGACGCGCGGCAGTACCTCGAGCAGGCCGCGACGGAGGACCCCGGCGACGTCGTCACCTGGGGCTTCCTCGCCGAAGTGCGCGCGCGATCGGGAGACCATCGGGGCGCGGCCGAAGCGTGCGAGAGCCTCGCCCGAACGAGCGCCGTCCCCGAGCACCAGCTCCTCGCGTGGTACGACGCGTCGCGGATCTGGGCCGAGGAGGTCAAGGACATCGAGCACGCGATGAGCGCGCTCGAGCAAGCCGCCGAGATCGACGTCGGGTACGCCGACGTCTTCACGCGTCTCTCCGCGATGTACGCGGAGCGCCAGCTCGACGCGGAGCTCGCACGCTTGCTCGAGAAGCGGCTCGAGAGCGCTCTCGACGACAACGAACGCGTCGTGCTCGAGGTCGAGCTCGCGCGTGCGCTCGCGGAGATGGGCGAGCTCGGTCGCGCGAAGGCGTCGCTCGAACGCGCCCTCGAGAACCAACCCGATCACACGACGGCGCTCGCCGCCCTCGCGGAGGTCTGCGCGAAGGAAGGCGACTGGACCGGCGCGGAGCAGGCCTACGTCCGCCTCGCCCGCGTCTCGCCGGATCCCGCCGATCAGAAAGCGATCTACGAGAAGCTCGGCGAGATCTACGCCGTCCACGCGCCGAACCTCTCGCGCGCGGAAGTGGCCCTCAAAGAAGTCCTCAAGCGCGCGCCGAACGACACGAAGACGCTCGAGAAGCTCGTCGACGTCTACAAGCGCCGCGGAGACATCCCGCTCGCGATCGAGACGCAGCAGCAGCTCGTCGCGGAGTCGGTCGACTCGGCCGACCGCCTCCGGCGGCAGATCGAGCTCGCCGGCATCCACGAGACGGCGGGCCGCGACCTCCGCAAGGCCGAGCAGACGCTCGAGGCCGCGCGGAAGGAGTTCCCGACGTCCGTCGTCGCGCTCCGTGCGCTCGCCGAGTTCTACGGACGACAGCGGCAGATGCCGGCGATGCAGATCCTCCTCGATCGCGCGGCGAGCGACGCGCGACGCTCGTTCGCGGCAGGACGTTTCGTCCCGTCCCTCTTCGAGGTCCTCCACGCTGCCTACGACTTGCGCGGCAAGAAGGACGCGGCGAAGGTCGTCGCGGCGACGGTCGCCGCGTTCGAAGGCCAGCCTGCGAAGCTCGCCGGCGCGGAGGCGCGCGCGATCGACCCACAGCTCGACGAGCTCCTCGCGCCCGAGCTGATGAGCCCGTCGCTGCGCCTCCTCCTCGCGCACGCGGGCGACGCGCTCGACGTCGTGGCGCCGGTCGATCTCCGTGCGGTCCGCGCGGCGCCGCTCGTCCCCGGCGCGCCGCTCGCCACCGTCGTCGGCGGCGTCGCGACGGTCGTGGGGCTCGGGATGCTCCAGATCTACGTGTCGCCGACCCTCGGCCGCGCCGCGATCCCGCTCTCGTCGAATCCGGCGGCGCTCCTCGTCGGCGAAGCGCTCGCGGAGCCCGGCGACGAGCGCGCGCGCACGTTCCTCATCGTGCGCGCGCTGAAGATGATCCTCGCGCGCAGCTCTGCACTCCTCCGCGGCAAGCCCGAGGACGTCGCGATCCTCGTCAACGCGCTCTTCACCGCGTTCAACCCGACGTACACACCGCAAGGGGTCGAGAAGGCGAAGGTCGCCCACCTCGCCGCGCGGATCCAGCAAGTGCTTCCACGCAAGCTGGACCCGACCGTCGGCGTCATCGCGCTCGAGGCCGCGGGCATGCTCGGCGCGCAGTCGGCCGCGATCGGACCGGCGGCGACGGCCTGGGCCAACCGCGTCGGTCTCCTCGCCGTCGGCGACCCGAATGCCGCGCTCGAGGCGATGGCCTGGTCGCGCGGCGAGAAGGGCGCGCCGAAGGGCTCGGAGGAGCGAGGCTCGTGGATCGCGCGCACCGCCGACGCCCGCGACCTCATGACGTTCAGCGTGACCGACCAATACTCCGAAGCGCGAGCGCGCCTGCGCATCGGCTGAGCCAACGCGCTGCGTTGCCTTCGAAGCGCGCAGGCAATCGTCGGTAACTCGAATCTTTTCCGCCGTCCAAGCGCGGCCGACTGCCGAACGGAAGGTGAGGAACGGCTTGCCCTGTGCCCGGGTCGCGACTAAACAGCCGCACCCCCATGAATCTGCGCAACGTGGCGATCGTCGCTCACGTCGACCACGGCAAGACCACGCTCGTCGACCACATGCTCAAGCAGGCCGGTACGTTCCGCGAGAACGAAGCCGTCGCCGATCGCGTGATGGACTCCAATGATCTCGAGCGCGAGCGCGGGATCACGATCCTCGCGAAGAACACCAGCGTTCGCTGGAAGTCGAAGGACGGCACGATCACGAAGATCAACGTCGTCGACACGCCAGGCCACGCCGACTTCGGCGGCGAGGTCGAACGCACGCTGATGATGGCGGACGGCGCCATCCTGCTCGTCGACGCTGCCGAGGGGCCCCTTCCCCAGACGCGCTTCGTCCTCAAGAAGTGCCTCGACCTCGGCTTCCCCGTCATCGTCGTCATCAACAAGATCGACCGTGGCGACGCGCGCCCGAACGACGTCCTGAACGAGGTCTTCGACCTCTTCATCGACCTCGACGCCGCGGACGCGCAGATGGACTTCCCCGTCATCTACGCGATCGGCCGCGACGGCGTCGCGAAGCGCTCGCTCGAGGACCCGAACACGGACCTCGCGCCGCTGTTCGAGACGATCCTCGAGAAGGTGCCGCCGCCGAAGGGCGACCCGAACGCGCCGGTCCAGATCCTGATCAACAACCTCGATCACGACGACTACGTCGGTCGTCTCGCGATCGGGCGCATCTCCCAGGGGACGCTCAAGGCGAACCAGCAGGTCGGCATCCTCAAGGACGGCGCGAAGACGAAGGGGGCGATCAAGGTCCTCTCGACGTTCGAAGGCCTCAAGCGGACGCCCGCGCCGGAAGCGCAGGCGGGCGAGATCATCGCGATCGCCGGCATCGAGGACGTCTTCGTGGGCGACACCATCGTGGGTCTCGAGGAGGGCTGGGAGAACCGCGCGCTGCCGCGCATCGTCGTCGAGCAGCCGACGATCAAGATGCGGATCGGCGTCAACACGTCGCCCTTCGCCGGCAAGTGCAAGGCGTCGAAGTACCTGACGAGCCGCCAGCTCCGCGAGCGCCTCCAGCGTGAGGTCCGCAAGAACCTCGCCCTCAAGTTCGAGGACACCGACTCGCCCGACACGTTCACCGTGCTCGGTCGTGGCGAGCTCCAGCTCGCGATCCTCGTCGAGACGATGCGCCGCGAAGGCTACGAGATGCAGCTCGGCAATCCCGAGGTCATCACGAAAGAGATCGACGGCGTCTCGCACGAGCCGTACGAGCTCGCCGTCATCGACGTGCCCGACCAGTTCATCGGCACCGTCACGGAGCGCCTCGGCTCGCGCCGCGGCCGCATGACGAAGATGTCGAACCACGGCCACGGCCGCGCCCGCCTCGAGTTCCGGATCCCGAGCCGCGGCCTCATCGGCTTCCGCGGCGAGTTCCTCACCGCGACGCGCGGGACCGGCCTCCTCACGACCCTCCTGGACGGCTGGGAGCCGTGGGGCGGCGTGATGCCGAAGCGCCAGCTCGGCGCGATCGTCTCCGACCGCGCCGGCGTCGCGACGCCGTACGCGATGAACCATCTCCAGGCCCGCGGTGTGTTCTTCATCTCGCCGGGCGCGGAGGTCTACGAAGGCATGATCGTCGGCGAGCACAATCGCCCGAGCGACGCCGACGTGAACTTCGTGAAGGAGAAGAAGCAGACGAACGTGCGCAACCACGGCAAGGACGAGAACGTCGCCCTCGCCGTGCCGAAGACGCTCACGATCGAGACGGCGATGGAGTGGATCGACGCCGACGAGCTCGTCGAGGTCACGCCGGACGCGGTTCGCGTCCGCAAGCAGATCCTCTCCTGCAACAAGCGCCCGCGCCGCGCCGAAGCGATCGAAGACGCGACCGGCAAGTCCGTGTCGCAGTACCCCGAAGCCGTCGGCGACTGACGGCTACGGCCCGGCCGTCCGCCGACGGGCGGCCGGGTGCTCAGCTCTTCTTTGCGCGCCAGACGTGGAGGAGTGAGGGCAGGAAGAGCATCGCCGCGGCGAGGGTCGTGATCTCGCCGAGCGCCGCGAGGTGGCCGAACGACTGGAGCGCCTGGTTGTCGGCGAAGACGAGCGATCCGTAGCCGACGATCGTCGTGTAGCTGCACAGCGCGACGGCGCCGCCGCTCCGCCGGACGGCCATGCTCACGTCGTCGTGGAGCAGCCGGGAGCGGTCGAAGATGTTGAACGGGTACTCGCACCCGATCCCGAAGGTGATCGGCAGCGCGATGAAGTTCAGGAAGTTGAGCTTCATGTCGCTCCACGCCGCGAAGCCGACCATCCAGACGACGCCGACGACGAGCGAGAGGAGCACGGTCAGAGCTCCTCGGAACGACGACGTCGCGAGGATCACGACGACGGTCACCGCCGCGAGCGAGACGAAGCTCGCGAGCGGGCCGTCGCGCTCCATGGACTGGATCATCTCGGCGAAGATCGTCGATCGGCTCGCGGTGCGCACCGTGGTTCCGTCGGGGAGATCGACCTTCGCGAGCGTCTTCGCGATCCGGAGCAGGTTGTGCCCGTCGGAGAGCGAGATGTCGTTGCCCGTCTTCACGTAGAAGACCGCGCCGACGGTCCCGTCCTTCTCCTCGAACCGGCGCCGCATGAGGTCGGGCAGGTCCTTCGGGACGAGGACGCGGAGCGTCTCGGGCGGACGGAGCTCCTCGAGCGTCTTCCGGTCCTCGGGCTTCAAGCTGTCGAGCACGCGCGGCGTGATCCGCTCGCGGATCCGCTCGAGGACGGCGAGCTTCTGCTCCTGCTCGGCCTTCGTCCCCGGCAGGAGGTCGTAGACCGTCGCGATCTCGGCGATGACCTTCCCCTGCGGATCCTTCGCGTCGTTCGCGAGGATCTGCGCTTTCACCGCCGGGACCTGCTCCGGCGTGTCGGCGAGCATCATCGCCCCCGCCACGTTCATCTTGCCGTGGAAGACCTCTTCGGACTTCTGGGACCACTCCCCGGCGCCGCCCTTCTTCGACCCTCGCGAGCCGAGGCGCGCGAAGTTGTACTCCCACGGGTCGTGGAGGAACGGCGGGAGGTGGTAGGCGGCGACGCCGGTGACGACGACGGCGAGGCCGAGGAACACCCAGCGGTACCGGTCGGTGGCCCAGGCGACCGCCTTTACGATCGGGCCGCGCGTACCGGTGTCGTCGACCTTCGGGAAGAGGACCCTGCCGACCGCCGTGTCGAAGAGGAGCCGGTCGCGCACGGCGACGAGCTTCGCGACGCCGGGACGCTGCCGCGCGCGCTCGAGGAGCGTCACGATGGCGGGGACGAGCGGGATGATCGACGCCCACACGAGGAGCATGCCGACGAAGCCGATCGTCCCGAACTGGCTGAAGCCGCGGAAGCGCGTGATGACGAGCGACCCGTACGCGATGCCCGCGACCGAAGCGCCGACGAGCTCCGCGCGGAACGCATTCCAGACCGCCGCCTGCTTCGCTTCCTCGCGGGACATGCCGCGCGCGACGAACTCGTTGTAGCGCGCGAGGAGGACGAGCGGATAGTTGATGCCGTTGCCGAGGATGATCGCGCCGAGGAACGCGCCCGACGTGTTCACGTACCCGAACGTCGCCGTCGCGAACGAGTAGGCGCACGCGATCCCGACGCCGGTCGGCAGGAGCATCACGAGGACGGCCGAGAACGAGCGGAAATAGGCGAAGACGCCGAAGAGGATGAGGAACGTGGCGATCGCGGTGGCCGTCGCGGCCTCGCTGACGATCGACTCCTTCTCCTCCTTCGCATTCGGGATGTCGCCGGCGAGGCCGACGCGCATCTCGGGGTGGAACGAGCGAGGATTCAGCTCCTCGATCACCTTCCCGACCTTGTCGTAGAGGATGTCGCCGGCCTGGTCGCCGGTCCCCGTCGTCGGCGACACGATCCGGATGCCTACCATCCGTCCGTCCTCCGTCTCGAAGTAGCCGGTCGGGAAGTCGTCCTTCTTCTCCGCACGCGCCTTCCACCGCGCCCGGAAGTCGGCCATCCCGAGCGCCGGCTTCTTCTCCTCGGCGGCAGCGCCCTTCTCGGTCGCCTTCGGCTTCGTCCCCTCGTCGGAGAGGTCGTCGACCATTCCGCTCTGGATCGCGATCTGGCGCTCGAGCGTCTCGTCCGCCTCCTCGAGATCGGAGAGGTCGGCGTAGAGCCACTTGTTCTCCTCGAAGAACTTCCGGACCTCCTTCGTCCCCTGCTCGACGAAGGAGACGAGCTCGGGGCCGCAGGCCGACGCGCACGTCTTCACCTTCGGATCGCCGCCGCAGCGCTCCTTCACGCATGCGTTCCGCTCGTCGGCGAGCGCCTCGACCTTCGCCGCGATCGCGTCGGCGAACCGCTCGTTCTGCGCACGATCCGGCGATTCGGCGACGACGATCAGCGAAGCGCCGCCGCCGACGCGCCCGAGCTGCTTCTCGTAGGTGAGGAACCCCGGGCTGTCGCGCGGAAGCAGCTCGCGGAAGTCGCTCCGGAGCTCGAGCCGCGTCGTGTAGAGCTTCGCGGCGCCGAGCAGCACCAGCGCGACGAGGACGACGGTCCAGGGGGACCGGATCGAGAACGCGACGATCGCTTCGACCGTCCGCCTGACGACGCCGTGCGGTCCCTGCGCGAGCGTCGCCTCCTCCGGCCCGCTCATCGAGCGGCGTCCTCCGCGAGGCCCGCGGCCTGGACGATCTCGTTCTGGATCCGCCGCGCCTGGGTCGCGCCGTCGAAGTCGCGCTCGACGCGCGCGCGGCCCGCCCGGCCGTGCGCCTCCCGGAGCGCCGGGTCGCGGAGGTAACGCGTGTACTGTGCAGCGAGCCCGTCGACGTCGGGAGGCACGCCACGGACGAGCGTACCGGTCGTCCCGTCGGCGAGCATCTCGGCGACACCGCCCACGTCGAAGGCGATGACCGGCTTGCCGAGCGCCATCGACTCGATGACTGCCCGCGGCAGCGGGTCCGGATAGACGCTCGGCACGACGGCGACGTCGAAGTCGGCGACGTACGGCTTCACGTCCGTCTTGAAGCCGAGGAACGTGAACTTGTCCTCGATCCCGAGCTCACGGACGAGCGCACGGCACTCGGCGAGGTGATCGGGCCGGATGTCCTCGGGCGTGTCGCCGAGGACGGCGAAGTGGACCTTCGCCCGCTCCGCAGGCGTCATCGCGTCGAGCGCCTTCTTCGCGGCGCGGACCATCTCGACGTAGCCCTTGCGCGGGAGGATGCGCCCCTGCGATCCGAACACGACGGTGTCCTTCGCGAGGCCGAGCTCTTGCTTGAGGCACGGGACGACGCCCTGCATCGCGAACTCCTCGACGTCGAGCGCGTTGTGGATGACGCGCACCTTCTCGGGGCAGTGCGGGAAGAGCGAGGCGGCCGCGTTGGAGACGCAGATGATCCGGCGCACGCCGCGGCTCGCCGCGAGCCGATCGTGGACGCCCCGCACCGCGGGCGGGAGCGACGTGTAGCGGACGTGCCAGAGCGCGGGGGCGCCCGAGAGCTTCGCGACGGCGCCGCCCGCGTAGTCCGCGTTCGTGCCGTTGCAGTAGATGAGGTCGAAGCCGCCGCGCTGGACGAGGCTCGACAGGCGGGCGAGCGCACGCGTCGCGCGCACCACGTTTCCCGCAGCGCGGACGGCCTTCTGCGGGAGCGGCGCCTCGAAGTCGTCACGCGACATCGGCCGGCTCCACGGCTCGATCGGGTTCTCGACGAGGTCCCGCTCGAAGAAGAGCTCCTCGGTCACGCCGCGCTCTTCGTAGAGCTCGCTGATCACGCCGGGCCGCGGCAGCACGACGGCACGGTGCACGACCGCCGGATCGAGGAACCGGAGGATGTAGAAGAGGCTCCGTCCTGGGCCGCCGTTGCGGGCGGTGTCGTTGATGAAGAGCACGCGCACCTTGCGGCGCGCCTTCAGGGGCTCGGGGTTCTGGGCCATCATGCGCGTGACCGCGCTCGGCTCCTCGGCACGATGCGCCACCATCGGGCGCCTCGTACACCAGCCCGGCCCGCGCGAGAAGCGGTTCTCGGGGACCGTCCTTGCGCTCGTGGCCGCCCCCGGGGTAAGCCCGACCGCGAAGATGAACCCGCTCGCCTGGGCCCGGGCCGAAGTCCTGCACACCGCATGGAAGCGCGGCTGGTACCAGCCGCCGGATCGGCGGGTCCTCGTCCGGGACATCCTCGGCGCTCTCGCCCGCGACCCCGACGTGAAGCGGGTCCTGTTCGTCGGGGTGCAGTGGTACACGAAGGACTACGCCGCCGCCCTCGGCGGGAAGGTCTTCGCGACGATCGACCCCGAGGCGAAGCTCGCCCGCTTCGGCGGCGAGCCGCACGTCGTCGGGTTCGTCCAGGACCTCGAGGAGCACTTCAAGGGTGAGCCCTTCGACGCGATCGTCATGAGCGGCGTCATCGGCTTCGGGCTGAACGAGCGGGACGGCGTCGAGCGCGCCCTCCAGGCGTGCGCCGCGAAGCTCCGGCCGGGCGGCTGGCTCGTGCTCGGGGTGAACGAGCTGAAGCCGACGCACGTCGATCCGTCGACGACGAAGGCGAGCGAGGCGTTCGAGCCGGCGTCCTTCGGGACGCTCGGCACGCGCGTCGACGTGGCGCTCCCCTTCCGCGAGAAGCGCCACACCTTCCTCTTCTGGAGGAAGAAGGCGAAGCCCTAGCTGTTCGGCTTCCGCTTGAGGAGCCACCAGCCGCCGCGGTGCTCCTCGAGCACGAGGCTGTCCGGCGTGTACGGCTTCTCCGCGTTCGGACGCGTCCGGATGAGGACATAGTCCCAGTCCTCCAGCTTGTACGCCGGCCAGTCGATGACCTTGAGGTCGCTCTCGCTGTAGGACGGCGGAAGGCGCAGGGCAGGATTCTCGGGCGTCGGATAGAGCGCCGAGCCCTGGTGGAACCAGACGTCACTCACGACCACCGGACGGTCCGCGAGAACGAGCTTGTCGTAGTGGATGAACGGGTGCGCCGTGAAGATGTCGCTGTTCGGATCGAGCGGCAGGTTGAGCAGCGAGGAGCTCGCCGGGATCTTCGCGAGGACCTCGCGAAAGCCGCTCGCTTCGCGCTGGAAGGCGTAGGACGCGACGAGCGCGAGCGTCGTGATCGTGGCCGCCGCCATCGGCGCGCCGAGGTCGAGCGCCTGCGCGAGACGACGCGGCAGGACCGGGCGGCGCACGCCGAGGAACGCGAGGAAGAGCACGACGGGGACGAGGCGGCCGTCGACGAACCCGAACCAGCCCACCGCGTGCGGCAGCGCGAGGAAGAGCACCGTCACCGCGAGAGCGGCCGAGTAGAGCGCGCGGCTGTGACGCGCATCGGCATCCGCGCGGGTCGCCTCCTCGCGCGTGAGGGAGCGGACGGTCGCGACCGTGCACGCGATCGCGAACGCCCAGATCGCGATTGCGAGGAGAACGTCGATCCCGCTCTGCGTGAGGAGCGTCGGCGTGACGAGGAGGTCGACCTTCGCCGAGAACTCCTGGAACACCGGGACGAGCGGCGGCACGACCGGCACCGAGCCCGCAGGCGTCGCGCTCCCGCGCTCGAGCCACGCGACCCAGCCCGCGAGGGAGAGCGCCGGCAGGAGGGCGGTGACGCGCAGCATCCGGCGGAATCGCGCCCCCGCCACGAGCGTCGAGATGCCCGCGCAGAGGAGGAACAGGACGAACGCGTGGCCGTGCGCGACGAACATCAGCGGCGCGAAGAGCGCCATCCGCAGCTCGCGCCGGCGGAGGTCCGGCGCGCGGTCGTCGACCGCGACCATCAGGTCGAGCCACAGCGTGAGGCCGACGAGCATGACCGCGACGCCGAGCAGGTAGCTCGCGAAGCCGAGGAGCGTCATGAAGCCGAACGACAGCGCGATGCCGAGGAAGCCGTACGTCGGCGAGCGGTCACCGAACAGCTTCCGCCGCGCGAAGAGGAGCGCGAGCGGCGTCGCGATCACCGGCAGCGTCGCGAGCGCGCGAACCGCGCCGACGGGCCCGACGACGCGGGTGAACCCCTCGCCGAGGAAGCGGAAGACCGAGTACGGCCCGATGTGCGGAGCGAGGACGAAGTAGCGCTGCTCGAACGGAGAGGAGGCGAAGCGGTGCCTCATCGCGATGAGGCCGGCGTGGGCCGGGAGATCCTGGAACGGCAGCGCCTCGAACACCCAGAAGACGAGGACCGCGAGGATCGTGACCCCACCGAGGCCGAGCCACGCCGCTCGGGAGGCGCCGCGGACCTCCGGCCTCACCGCGCTGTCCGGCACCGACGACGGGCCCGCGAGGGCGTCGGTCGCTGCCGGTTCGGTGACGTGCGTCGTCATGAGGGGTTCCCGCCTTATGGCGCGACTTTGCCGGGGCCGCCAGTGTAGGATACGCGCACGAGCGAGCTTTGGTGGGCGATGCCCCGAGGCGCTCCGCCCTCAGACGAGATTTCGCACACTTAGCAGGCGGGCTTCTCGCCGCCCGTCTGGTTCGCTAAGGACCCTGCCGATGAGCCGCTCGTATCTCTGCGTCACTGTGGACACGGAGTGCGACAAGGGTGCGGCCTGGAAGGTGCGCCGTCCCCTCGCCTTCGACGGGATCCACGAGGGTGTGGGACGAAGGCTGCAGCCGCTCTTCGCGCACTACCGCGCGAAGCCGACCTACCTCCTCTCGCCCGAGGTGATGCGCGACGAGGCGTCGGTCGAGCTGTTCCGAGGTCTCGCGACGGGTGCCGAGCTCGGGACGCACCTCCACGGCGAGCTGGCGGAGCCCGACGCGTTCGAGCCCGACGTCACGTCGGTGTTCCAGCGCGACTACCCCGAAGAGATCGAGCGCGCGAAGCTCACGTACCTCACCGACCTCTTCATCCGCGCCTTCGACCACCAGCCGCAGTCGTTCCGCGCGGGTCGCTTCGGGATCGGTTCGGCGTCGATCGGGATCCTCGAGGACCTCGGCTACGCCGTCGAGTCGAGCGTGACGCCGTCGATGGACTGGACGTCGGCCGGCGCGCCGGGGCTCGCGTTCGAGGATGCCCCCACCCAGCCCTATCGGCCCGATCCGCGCGACCCGGGCCGTCCCGGCGACGCGCGCCTCCTCGAGATCCCGATCACGATCCGGCGCCGGCTGTGCAACGCGATCCCCTTCGTCGGGCGGCACCTCGAGCCGCGGTGGCTCCGTCCGACGCGCGGGACGGCCGAAGGGCTCGTGGCGGTGGCCGAAGACGAGATCGCCGACGCGCGCCGCCGGTCGCCCGGCCGACCCGTCGTGCTGAACGCGATGTTCCACAACGTCGAGGTGCTGCCGGGCGCGAGCCCGTACGCGTCGAACGAGGCCGAGGCCCACGCGATCCTCGCGCGCCTCGGCGCGCTCCTCGCGTTCGCACGGCGCGAGGACATCCCCGTCGTCGGCCTCGGAGACGTCCCGGAGATCCTCGCGCGGTGAACGCCGAGCCGGCCGCGAAGAAGCCGGGCATCGTCCGCACGGCGCTCGTGCTCCTGCCGATGCAGATCGTGCTGCGCGGCTTCGAGCCGATCCTGCCGCTCCTGCTCGCCGACTGGTTCGGCCGCAGCCAGGCGATGGACGTCTACGTCTTCGCGCGGATGGTGTTCGCCCTCGCTGGGTCGCTCGTCTTCAGCGCCTTCAACGACTCGCCCCTCGTCCCGATCCTCGCCGAGGAGCGGCTCGCCCGCAGGAAGGAGCTCCCCGATCTCCTCGGGTCGCTGCTCGGCCACACCTGGGTCATCGGCGGCGTGCTCGCCGTCCTCGTCGGCGCGATCGCGTCGACGTGGTTCGCGATCCGCTACACCGGCGACGACCTATGGCTGTCGCTCCGGATGGTCGTGCCGTTCTGCGCGGCGCTCGTCGCGACGAGCACGCGCAGCTTCTTCGGCGCGGTCCTCGCCGCCGAGCACTCGTACTACGTGCAGCCGGTCGCGAGCTTCGTCTCGATCGTCACGAACATCGTCGTCCTCGCCGTCCTCCACGGCGCAATGGGCGTCGCGGTCGTGCCGGTCGCCGCGCTCGCGGGCGAGCTCGTCGCGATCGCCGTCCTCGCCTGGTTCTCGCTCCGCGCGATGCGGATCCGGATGCGACTGAACCTCGGGCGCCCACCCGCGCTCGTCGCGTTCGGGAAGCTCGCGTTCGCGGAAGTGGGCGGTGGTGCGGTCACGCGCGTGAATCCCGTCGTCGATCAGCTGATGGCCGGCCTCTCGGGCGTGCTGGGCGGCGGCACGCTCCTCTGGCTGTCCGGAGACGTCGCGATGCTCCCGACGTCGCTCCTCCAGGCGACGCTCCTGCCGGTCCTCCTCTCCCACCTCTCCGACGATTTCGCCGCGCGGGATCTCGTGAAGGTGCGCGCGACGGTCGTGCGCGCCCTCGCGGCCGTCTTCGCGATCCTGCTCGGAGCGGGCGCGATCCTCTTCGTCATCCGCGAGCCGCTCCTCCGGCTCGTGTTCCTGCGCGGACAGATGGACCTCGAAGGCGTGCAGCGGATGGCGCGCCTCATGCCGTACCACCTCGTCGGCCTCGCGCCGTTCGGGGCGCTCCTCGTGCTCTCGCGCGCCCACGTCGCGCTGAAGAACAGCCACATCATGATCGGCATGGGCGTCCTCAACGCGTCGTGCAATGTCGTCTTCAACCTGATCCTCGTCCGCTTCCTCGGCCTCGAGGGGCTCGCGCTCGCCACCTCGTGCGTGCAGGCCGCGGTCGCCCTCGTGTTCTGGTTCCGCTTCGAGTCGCGGCTCAGGGCGCTCCGCGCCGAGGCGGGCGCGTGACGACCATCGTGCACGTCGTCGTCGCGGGCGAGGTCGGCGGCGCGGAGCGGATGCTCGTCGATCTCGCCGGTGGCGGCCACGAGGGGGGCGTCTCGCACGTCGTCGCGCTCGTCACGCCGAGCGCGCGGCTCCGGACGCTCCTCGCCACCGCGGGGCTGCCGATCGACGACCGCGGCGAAGCGCACGAAGGTCCGCTGACCTACCTCGCGCGCTCGCTCGGACCGCGCGACGTCGCGTGGCTCGCCGAGGTCCTCCGCGCGCGCGGCGCCGACATCGTGCACCTCCACACGTTCGGCTCGCAGGTCGTCGGCACGCGCGCGGCGCTCCGCACCGGCGCGAGGATCGTACGCACCGAGCACTCGACGCGCGTGTTCGACGATCCGAGCTGCTGGCCCTTCTCGCGCTGGTCGCTCGAGCGCTGTGATGCATCCGTCGCGATCAGCGAGCACGTCCGGCGGCGCGCGCTCGTGAAGGCGCCGTGGGCGGCCTCGAAGCTCCACGTCGTGCCGAACGGCGTCGACGTCGCGCGGTTCGCCGCCGTGCCGCTTCCTCCCCTCGAGGGGCCGCTCCGCGTCCTCGCGCTCGGACGGCTCGATCGGCGGAAGGGCCTCGACATCGCGCTGGAGGCGCTCGCCCAGGTGCCGGACGTGGTGCTCGAGATCGTCGGCGAGGGCTCCGAGGAGACCGCGCTCCGCGCGCAGGTCGCACGCCTCGGCCTCGCCGGGCGTGTCACGTTCGCCGGCTACGCGGCCGACGTCCGGCCCGCGATCGCGCGCGCGCACGTGCTGCTCTCGAGCGCGCGTGCCGAAGGCCTCGGGATCGCGCTCCTCGAGGGGATGGCGACCAGCCGTGCCGTCGTCGCGCTCCCGACCGGCGGCGTGCCCGAGATCGTGAAGGACGGCGAGACGGGCTGGCTCGCCTTCGGCGGGACCGCCTCCGCGCTCGCGCGAGCGCTCGCGGAGGCCGCGCGCGATCGCGGCGCCGTCGCCGCGCGCGGCGCCCGCGCCCGCGCGCTCGTGCTCGAGGGGTACGACCTCCGCGCGATGCGCGACGGCTACGCGCGCGTGTACGCGGAGGTCCTCCGGGTCAGCGCAGACCGGCGCAGCGGTTCTTGAAGACGAGTACGTCCTTCTCGGTCGTGATGAAGAGCGACGTGTTGTCCGCGCCGCCGAACGCGACGCCCGTCACGCGGCGGTTCGGGAACACGAGAGCGCCCCACTTCTGCCCCGTCGGGCTGAACACTTCGACTCGCCCGCCCGTGCCACCGTTCGCGGCAGCCTCGGCGACGTAGACGTTGCCGACCGCGTCGACGGCGAGCCCGTCCGGCAGGTCACCGAGCTTGGCGGTCGTGATGAACGGAACCGGAGAACGGGCGTTGCCGTTCGGCCCGACCGTGAAGACGTCGACGCGCGGCGGGTCGAAACCGTCCTCGCCCGTGAACGAGACGTACAGCTTCGTCCCGTCCGGCGACAGCGCGATCCCGTTGGGGCTGCCGTTCGTATAGCGGCCGCTCGGCGTCCCGGCGTCCGCCGCGGTGAGACCGCCGCCGTCGAGGAGCATCGTGTACACGCCGCGCTCGTTGGCGCCGTTGCAGTTCTGGTAGCAGGGATCCGTGAAGTAGATTCGCTGCCCGTTGATGACGAGGTCGTTCGCAGCGCCGACCTGGGGGAGCGGAATCGACGGGAGCGCACCCCCGTCGGGCCACGTCCTCGCGATCGACGACGCGCCTCCCGCGACGGCGACCGCGGAGTAGATCAGTCCGCCGGCGTACGCGTTCCCGATGCTCGACGAGTTGTTGCGAATCTGCGTCGACTGCCCCGGCGTGGCGGCGACGGCGCGGAGGTCGGGCGTGAAGTAGTCCGAGAACACGAGACGACCGCCGAGGTCGTCGATCCACTGCGGGCCGTCGAGGAAGCCGTCGATCGATGTCAGCACGGTCGCGGCGCCGCCGTCGACGCTGTAGCCGCCGTCGGGCGTCGCGACGCCGCCGTCGGCAAGGAACGGGTTGCCGGGGCAGGTGTACGGCGGGGGGCCGGCGTCGCCGGCGTCCGCGGGCGGCGGGGTGCTGCCGTCGGGCTTCGACGAGCTGCCGTCGGGCGTCTCGGTGCTCCCGTCGGTTCCCGTCCCGCCGCCGTCGATGCCGCCGTCCTCGGTGCTCGGCGTCTCCTCCGCGTCGTCGCTCGAGCACGCGTACGCATAGAAGGCCAAGGGCAACGCAAGCAGCAAGGCAAGACGAGCTTTCATGAGTTCCTCCCGAGGAACGCGGCGCGGACACGCGCGTGCGAAGCCCCATGATACTCCGGCGCTCCGTCCGGAAAAAGGCCGACCCTCAGGCGCCCAGCATGCCGCTCGCGACCGCGCCCACGAGCCCTTCGAACGCGCGCTCGTCGAAGCCGGCCCCGCTACGGAGCCAGTCGACGTGGACGGCGTCGGCCGCCGGTGCCGGCGCGACGCCGCCGCCCATCGCCGCCGCTTCGGCGACCGCCTGATCGCGCGCGCTCGACGCCCCCGTCGGAGAAGGTGCCGTCGGACGCCCGCGGCCACCGAGCACGTCCGGGACGAGCCCGCGCGCCCGCCGGAGGAGGCCACGCGCGAGGCCGCGCTCTCCGGCGGCCGCGTCCGTGCTCGCGGCCGGGAAGTGTCCGAGCACGTCGAGGTGGTCGGCGCGGCCCGCCCACGCGACGCGGCCCCACACCTGTGAGAGCGTCGGGACGACGCCGTCGTTGGCGCGGAGGCCGGGGACCGCGCCGAACGCGTCGACGAGCCTTCGCTCGGCGTTCGGATCGAGCTTCGGCGGGCCGCACGGGTAGCGATCGTCGCTCCGCGACGTGATGCCGTAGAGCGTCGTGAAGAGCGCGGAGGAGAGGGCACGCCACGGGCTCCCGAGCGAGCGGGCCAGCCCGCGCGCCGTCGGCGGCGGCGCGGCCGCGCACGTGCACTGGTAGACGACGCCCGCGCGATCCTCGACGCCGGCCTGGAAGAGGTCCATCGCCTCCGGCGTGAGCTGGATGACGGCGCCCTGGTCGGCGCGGATCGCCTCGAGGTAGGCGCGGAGCTCGTGGCTCGTCGCCGGTTCGAGCGCCGCCATGAGCGCCTCCGTCGTCCGGTCGAGGACGCGCAGCTCGACGCCGATCGCGCGATCGAGGCTCAGGAGCGAGACGACGAGCGCGCTCGCAGCGGCGAGCGGCGGCGCGCCGAGCGAGAGCCCGATGAACGTGAGGGCGCTGACGGCGTAGAGCATCCGCTGGCCGCTCACCGTCGCGAAGAAGCTCGCGAGCGGCGTGCCGAAGTGCGGCGTGCTCATCGTCGTCACGCTGCGGAGGCGCGGGAGCCACGCGAGCGCCTCGGGTGCGATCGGCAGGCGGGCGGACGGCGACGCGACGAGGCGCGCGTCGAGCCCGCCGGTCGAGTGACCGACCAAGTGGACCGGGTCGTCGCCGCTCGTCCGCGCCACGAGCTCGGCGAGACGCGCCGCCCTTCGCCGGATCGATGCCGTCGGCGCGACGTCGACGACGTGCGTGGCGAGCTGCTCACCGGCGGCCTCGAACCGCGCGGCGAGCGCGCGCTCGACGTGCGCGAAGTAGTCGTAGGAGGCGAGCTTGCCGAACCCGAACATGCCGGGCGCGAGGTAGACGTGGTGCACGCGAGGCACGTTTGCTCGGTTACCAGAATCCGCGCCGCCGGGCGTGACGAGATTCCCCGCACGGCATGTCGCTCATGTCCGCGCATGCGCCCCGGATCGACGAGGGCTCGTCGCGGCTCTCCGACCTCTGGTCGCTGGATCGTTCGCGGCAAGTCGTCACACGGCTGTGCGCTCTCGGACCGCACTCACCGCCGCCCGCATTCCTGAGGTGCGGCACCATAGCTGGACCACAAAGCTTGGAGATCAAACAATAAATACTAATCGCATCGCGATCTTCCGTGCGGTCGAGGTCCCACCTTTTTTCGGGTCTACGGTCGATTTGGGGTTCCCCGGCCCCCCTGGTGCAGCGTATGCCCAGTGACGCGTAGGCGACTACGCGGTCCCGCGGGGTTCCCCGGGGCCACACGCCGGAGAGGTGCGAAGTGACGAAGAACCCCCGCCCGGCTTGGCTTATCGGAAAGAGCACCCTTACGGGCCTGGCAGCGACCCTCGCGCTTGTCGCCGGCTGCGCCCGCCTCGGCGGCGAAATCGTCCCGCACGCGTCGCGCGTCCTCCACAAGGCCGGCACGGCCTCGGTGTCGACGGACGCGGTCCACTTGAGCTCGGCGGCGCTCCCGCGCCTGAACTTCGCCGCGTCGGAGACGCCGGTCGAAGCGATCCTCAAGGAAGGCGACCGACCGCTGGCGATGAACGGTCTCTGCCCGCCGGACATGGCGAGCGTCGACGACCGCTTCTGCGTCGACAAGTACGAAGCGTCGCTCCTCGAAGTGCTCCCGAGCGGCGAGGAGCGCGCGTGGCCGTACTACTTGCCCGTCGAGGGGCACGTCGTCCGCGCCGTCAGCGAGAAGGGCGTCTACCCCCAGGGCTACATCAGCGAGAAGCAGGCGAAGGAAGCCTGCGGTCGCTCGGGCAAGCGCCTCTGCAAGCCGTCGGAGTGGAAGAAGGCGTGCAAGGGGCCGGACAGCAAGCAGTTCGGTTACGCCAACGAGCAGAAGAAGGGCGTCTGCAACGACCACGGCCGGAGCGGCATGGGCGCGCTCTTCTCGTCCGAGGCCGCGAAGGGGAACATCTTCGTCTTCGACAAGATGAACGACCCGCGCCTGAACCAGCTCGAGGGCACGCTCGCCGAGACCGGCTCGCACGAGGATTGCACGAACGGGTACGGCGTCCACGACATGGTCGGCAACCTCCACGAGTGGGTCGACGACCCGGACGGCACGTTCCAGGGCGGCTACTACCTCGACGTGACGCAGAACGGCGACGGATGCGGCTACCGCACCGACGCGCACGAAGCCTGGTACCACGACTACTCGACCGGCTTCCGCTGCTGCGCCGACGTCGGCCAGTGACCTGACGGCGACGGCGGGCCGCGCTCGAGCGCGCCTCGACCCGCGCCGCCGCCTGTGACATGACGGGCGCGCGATGCGCGTCCGTCTGCTCTTGCTCATCCTCGCCGGCACTGCGTGCACGCGCACGCCGGAAGGCTCGGGGCCCTCCGGCGACCTCCCGCCGCCGGTCGCGAAGGAAGCGCCGGTCGTCGTCGCCACCGCCGTCTCCGAGAGCACCCTCGCCGACGCAGGCGCGCGGCCGAGCCTCGCCGGCAAGACCGTCCTCCACGTCGGCGACTCGATGGTCGGCGGTCAGGGCGGTCTCACGAAGGCGCTGGAAGCGCGCTTCGCCGCCGAGGGCGCGACGATGATCCACGACCACAAGGTCAGCGAGTCGATCGTCAGCTTCGACAAGTCTACGCGCCTCGAGGAGCTGCTCGCGAAGCACGAGCCGGACATCGTCATCATCACGCTGGGGACGAACGACGCGCTCGTCCCCCACCCTCGCGCCTTCGCCACGAACCTCCGGAGCATCGCGAAGCGCGTCGGGACGCGCGAGTGCTACTGGATCGGTCCGCCGCTCTGGAAGCCGGACACGAACGGTTTCGTCGGCGTGCTGCGCGAGAACGTCGTGCCGTGCCGGCTCTTCGACAGCAGCAAGCTCGACCTGAAGCGGCAGTCCGACGGTGTTCACCCGAGCGGACGCGGCGGCGCCGATTGGGCCGCGCACTTCTGGACGTTCTTCCGGAACGCGCGGACGACCCCTGCGCGTCAGTGATCGGTGAGCGTCACTTCGCCCCCGCAGGGGACGTCGATGCGCTGAGAGCGACCGCTGCTGCCGATCTTCACGGTGTGGGGACCGCACTTCACGGTCACGGTGTCGGGCGTCTGCGCGACGGTGGAGCCGTCGACGAAGATGCGACGATGCGGGGTCGAGCCGGCGGTCTTGATGCGACCCGTGGAGGCGTTGGAGGCGTTGGCGGCGGGAGCAGGAGCAGGAGCAGGAGCAGGAGCAGGAGCAGGAGCAGGAGTCGGAGCCGGATCGGGTGCGGCGGGTGCGGGTGCGGGTGCGGGTGCGGGTTCGGCGGACGCCGACGCCGACGCGAGCGCGGGCGCGGACGCCGACGCCGACGCGGGCGCGGACGCGGACGCGGACGCGGACGCGGACGCGGACGCGGACGCCGACGCGGACGCCGACGCGGACGCGGACGCGGACGGCTGGAGATGCGCCGTACGCGCGGCCATCACGCGGGCGGCGAGATAGCCGCGCTCCTTCCACGTGACGCCTCCCGACGCCCCCAGCACCAGCAGCGCGAGCACCGCCGTCTTCCACCGACGACGCGACGGCGCGACGGGCGCGGCGGCGCTGCTGCGGTCCGCGCCGTGCGGGGCGGCGACGGCCGCGCTCGACGTGATCGAGGCCGCCGGAGGGACCGTGCCCGGGCTCACCAGCGTCGCGGCCATCGGAGGCCCGTACGCAGGCGGCGCGGTCGGCGTCGCGTTCGGCGGCGCCGAGCCCGGTGGGCCGTACGCGCCGTACGCCGGTCCGACCGGCGGAAGCGGCAGCGTCGCGACCGGCGGCTCGAGCGCCGACGGTGCCGGAGGCGGAGCGGAGGATTGCGCGACGATGACGGACGGCAGCGCCGAGGCGCCGGTCGCGGGAGCGCGCGGCGACTCCGGCGCACGGGGGCGCGCGTCCATCGTCAGCGTCTCGTCGAGCGACGGGAACGACAGCGGCTGCGACGGCGACCGGCTCGAGATGAGGGGTGGAGCGGCGGCGGGCAGCTCGCCGATCGCGGGCGAGGCGTCGGTCTTCGGCAGCGCGGCCCCCTGCACCGAGAACACGTCCGGCGGGATCGTGCTCGGGACGTCGCGCAGGATCTCGTCGATCGCGTTCTGGAGCGAGAGCGGGTCCGACGCGCGGCCGATGTCCGGCGCGGACTGCGTCGGGACCATCGCGCTCGGCACCGGCGGGTTCGCGTGGCTCGCTGCGACGACCTCGCCCGGCGGCGGAACCGAAGGCTTGCGCGGTCCTGGTCTCGGCGGCGGAGGTGTCCGCGACGCGACCGGAGCCGGGGCTGGCGACGCGAACGTCTTCGCCGGCGCCGCGCGCGCGAGCGCAGGCGCGCTCGTGACGACACCGCTCCCCGTCGACACCGGACGCGACGGCGCCGGCGGCGGCTTCGGGGGCGGGGCCTTCGGCGCGCTCTTCGGAGCGAGCACCGGCGGTGCCACACGCGGCGGTCCGGGGCTCTTCGTCGGGACCTTCTGCGTCTCGTCCTCGGCGGGCGGAGGCGCGCTCGTGAACGCCGGCCGCGGCTCGTGACGGACCGCGGCCAGCGACGCGGCGAGGCTCTCTCTTCCCTCGTCCGGAGACACGAGCGACCGCAGCACGGCGACGGCCTCTTCGGCCGTCACGTCGCGCGCGCGGACGTCCGGCTCGAGCGCGCGCCGCACGAAGTCGCGGAGGCCCTTCGGGAGATCGCCGCGAAGGCCGTCGAGCGGCGGGATCCGAGGCTCGGACATCTGCCGGAGCGCCTCGACCTCCGGGAGCGCGCCGCGCTGGAACGCGCGGCGACGCGTGAGAAGCTCCCACAGCACGATCGCGCCGGCGTAGACGTCGGTGGCCGGCGTGACGGGGTCGCCCGTGATCTGCTCGGGCGCCATGTAGCCGTACGTGCCCTTGAGGACGCCGACACTGCTCTGATGAGAGGCGCCGCTCACCTTCGCGACGCCGAAGTCGGCGAGCTTCACCTGCCCGTCCCACGGGAGGAGGACGTTCGAGGGATTCACGTCGCGGTGGATGACCGGCGCCGGCTTGCCTTGCTCGTCGCGCGCGGCGTGCGCAGCGGCGAGCGCGGAGAAGACCCGCGACGCGACGTGGAGCGCGGCGCGGTCCTCGATGTGCTGCCCCACCGTGCGCAGCATGCCGCGGAGGCGGTGGAGCGCCGGCCCGTCGACGTACTCGAGGACCATGACGAGCTGTCCGTCGAGCGCAAAGAAATCGTAGAGCTGGACGATCGACGAGTGCGAGAGGCGCGCGTAGGCGGAGGCCTCGCGCGCGAACATCGCCATCGCCTCGGCGTCGTCCTGGTACTGCGCGAGCAGCAGCTTCAGGACGACGGTGCGCTCGAAGCCGTGGGGGCCTTCCGCCTTTGCGAGCAGGACGTCGCTCGTCCCGCCGATCGCCAGTCGGCGAACGACTCGATACCCGCCGATTCGCTCGCCCGCATTCGACCTGACCACGCGGCTCCCGTACCGCAGACGCCGCTGCGGCGAGCCGATCGTACCGGACTCAGAGAGGAAAACGCCAGTGCATGACGGTCTCCCGTCCGATCACGGGGCGCGTGCGAGGCTCAGCCCTTCGCCCCCATGTCCTTCTCGACGTCGTCGAGGAGCTCGTTCGCGCGGGCCTCGTCGATCCCGAGCCCTTCCGCGAACGCGTTGAGGGTCTCGTTCTCCTCGTCGGCGATCGCGTTGTCCGCGAAGGCGATGGCAGCGGCGAGGACGAAGGCGACCTCGGCCCGCGCGCGGTCTTCGTGGAGCGCGTCGACGACCGCCGCCATGCGCTTCTCGCGCCCCTCGTCGGCGACGTTCTTGCCGGCCGTGTCGAGGAGCGACTCGATCTGCTGGCCACGAATACCGTCGCCGGAGAGGTTGCGGAGCGCCCCCTTCAGCACTTCGCGCTCGTCGTTCGAGATCTTCCCGTCCGCGCTCATCATCAAGTACATCGCCTCGCAGAGCGGGCCGTACTCGGCGCTGACGGTCATCATCTCGATCGTCTCGGGCGACGTCCCGGGCGCCGGAGCGACGACGGACGGGCGCTGCCCGCGGGCCTGGAGCTGATCGCGTAGACGAGAGAGGGTGGAGCTCGAGAGCCAGATCATGCGTCGAGGCTACACGGAGCCGCGGCGCGAGTCTCCGGGCGTCAGTCGAACCGGAAAAGCTCTTCGAGATCGCCCTTCGTGAGCTTCTTCGCGCCGCCCATGTCCTCACTGAGGACCGCGCCGACGAGCTCCCGCTTCTTGCCGCCGAGCTCGAGGATCTTCTCCTCGATCGTGCCCTTCGCGACGAGGCGGTAGGTCGTGACGACCTTCGTCTGGCCGATGCGGTGAGCGCGGTCGGTCGCCTGGTCCTCGACCGCGGGGTTCCACCACGGGTCGAAGTGGATGACCGTGTCGGCCGCGGTGAGGTTCAAGCCGGCGCCGCCGGCCTTGAGCGAGATGAGGAAGACCGGAGG
The DNA here is from genome assembly GCA_039809485.1 of Polyangiaceae bacterium. Taxonomy (GTDB): domain Bacteria; phylum Myxococcota_A; class Polyangia; order Polyangiales; family Polyangiaceae; genus Labilithrix. The sequence continues at coordinate 22,682 of JBDHVE010000128.1, forward strand.
GCCGTCCTCGCGCTGGAAGTTCTGGACGCGCGCCTGCCGGTCCTTCGTCGAGCCGTCGAGGTACTCGTAGCCGACGCCGTCCTCCTCCATCGCGCGACGGATGAGGGTGAGCATCGAGACGAACTGGCTGAAGACGAGCACGCGGTGCCCGCCGTCGACGGCCGTGCGGATGAGCTCGCGGAGCGCGACGAGCTTGCCGGAGTCTTCGTCGCCGAACTCGCGCGGGAGGCCGAGGAGGCGCGGATCGCACGCCGCCTGACGGAGGCGCGTGAGGCCGGCGAGGATCTGGATCTGGCTCTTCGCCAGACCCTGACGCTCGACCTCACCCATGACCTGCGCGCGCACTTCCTTGAGGACCGCGCCGTAGAGCGCAGCCTGCTCGCCGGTGAGCTCGCAGATCTGGTCGGTCTCGATCTTCTCGGGGAGATCCTTCGCGACCTCGCTCTTCGTACGGCGGAGGATGAACGGGTGGATCGTCGAGCGGAGGCGCGCGGCGACCTTCTGGTCGCCGTTGTCGATCGGACGCGCGTAACGCTCCTCGAACTTGTCGAGCGGGCCGAGGAGGCCGGGGCTGACGAAGTCGAAGATCGACCAGATCTCGCTGAGGCGGTTCTCGATCGGCGTACCCGAGAGGGCGAGCCGGCGATCGGCCCGCAAGCGCTTCGCGGCGCGCGCCGTCGCGGAGAGGGGATTCTTGATGTTCTGCGCCTCGTCGAGGATCGCGTAGCGGAGATCGAGCTTCGCGAGCAGCTCCTCGTCGCGACGGAGGAGCGCGTAGCTCGTGATGACGACGTCGGCGTCCTCGAGCTCGTCGGTCCGCTCCTTGCGCTCGCTGCCGTGCCAGACGATGTGGCTCATCGACGGCGCGAACTTGTCGAGCTCGCGCTCCCAGTTCGTGACGACGCTCGTCGGAGCGACGATGAGCGCCTTGAACTTCTTCGTGCCGTCCGCCTTCGCGTCCTTCTCGACCGCGCTCTTCACGGCGAGGAGCAGCGCGATGGTCTGCACCGTCTTACCGAGACCCATGTCGTCGGCGAGGATGCCGCCCGAGCCGATCTCGTGGAGGAACCAGAGCCACTGGAAGCCCTGCTCCTGATAGGGGCGGAGCTGCGCCTTCAGGTTCCGCGGCTTCTTGACGACCTTGATCTCGTCGACGTGCTGGAGCTTCTGGAAGAGGTCCTTCGCGCCGTCGGAGACGTGCGCCTTGCCGACCTGCTCGAGGAGCTCCTGGATGCGTCCGGCCTGCGAGAGCGGGAGCTTGCCGCCCTGCGCCCCGCTGGTCGCGAGGATCTCGGCCTGCCGCGCGAGGACGGAGCGGACCTTCTCGACGTCCAGCTTCGCGAAGGAGCCGTCGGCGAGGCGGACGTAGCGGCGGCCCTCCGCGAGGCAGCGCGCGAGCTCGTCCTGCGTGACGGGCACGCCCTCCGATTCGAACGACAGCCGGAGCGAGAGCCAGTCGACGCCGCTCGAGACGCGTGCGTTCGCCGCGAGCGAGTGCGAGCGCACCTGCACGTCGACGAGGTCGTCCGGGATGAAGAGGTCCCAGTCCTCCGGCAGCGAGCCGACGGCTTCGGTCCAGAACTGGATCGCGTCGTCACCGCGCGCGACGAAGCCGGTGCCCTCCTCGTCCGGCACGAGGCCGAGCGAACGGAGCGCGCTCGTCGCCTGCTGCTGCGCGGCGATGTCACAACGGATGACGGTCGCGCGCTTCGACGCGGGGACGCGACGCGGGCCGCCGCCGGTGTACCCCTCGTCGTCGCCGGCCTCGCTCGCCTTCGGCGGCTTCACGATCACGGGCGGCGTCATGCCGTCGGCGCGGACGTCGATCTCGACGTCCTCGTAGGCCGCGCGGAGCGACACGTGCGCTTCGGTCAGCGAGCCGCCGGCGCGGAGCCGGAAGGTCGGCGCGATGTCGATGACGTCGGCGACCTGCGAGAGCTCGGGGAGCTCGGCGCCGACCTCGAGCGCGACCTTCGGGAGCCCTTGCGCGATGAGGACGGGGAGGTTGTCGATCGACTCGCTGATCGTCGGCGTCCGCATCAGGCGCCGCACACTCGCGGGCGAGACGCGCCGATCGATCGGACGTGCCCACCCTTCCTGCGTGTCGATGTGCCAACCCGGGCTGCCTTCGAACCAGCCCCCGTGCTGCGTCGAGAACTTCCGCGGGTCCCCTGCCCTCTGGAACGAGGACTTCACGACGACCTGCTGGCCGTCGTGCGAGAGCTCGAGATCGAAGCGCGGACGCACCGGCTCGTCACCGAACCGGAGCTCCATCATCTGCGGCTCGAGGATGACGCGACGGCCCTTGAGGAGCGGGAGGAGATCGGCCGCGTCCTCCGCGCGCACGTCGATCCCGACCCGGCGCGCGCCCTCGGACTCGAGACGCGCGAGGAGGCGGAGCGCATCGCGGTCGGCGGTCGGCCTCTGCGCCTGGAACCCGAGGAGCGCGCTCGCCGAGAGGGGCATGCGGGCGTCCGGATCGAGGAGCGACACGGAGAGCGCGTTCGGCCGCACTTGCATGCGGTACTCGATCGTCTTCGGCGCCGGAGGCATCGGCTCCGAGACCCAGGCATCGACGCCCGTCGCGGGTCCGATCCGATCGTACCCCGGCGAGCGGAGCGAAGGCCCCATCCCCGGCCCGCCGCCGCCGCCCCGCTGGGCCGCGAGCTTCCGCGCACGGCGGCGAGCACGGCGGCTCGAGCCGCCGCCGAGGGACGCGTCGAGCCCCTCGTGGGCGTGGACCGACGGCAGCGGAGGCGGCGCACCGTTCTCGTGACGCGGGACCGAAGGCCGATCGGGGCGCGGGAGGCGGGGCCGGACCTTGTCGCGCGCGGCGATGAGGAGGGCGGCGACGTGCTTGCAGTGCCCACCCTTGATCTTGCTGAAGACCGGGCAGGTGCACTCGCTCGAGAAGCCGTTCGGGGTCACCTGGACGCGGACGTCGTAGGGATCGGGCTCGGTCCCACGGACGTGTCCGCGAGCGGCGAGCTCCTCCATCTCCACGTCCGCGACGGCTCCCCGGCGCACGTAGTCATAACCGCGATTGAATGCCCGCTGACCGAGCAGCCTGCGCAGGGCGCTGTCGGTGAGCTGGCTCAGCGCTTCCGTGAACGGAGTCGACAATCGAGCGCGTTTCGCGCCTGCGGGGACAACCGACAGGTCGCGCCTTTCCGGCTTCGTCTCTCTGGTGACCGCCTCCCGAGAAGCAGGAGGGGGTCTCGCGCACGCGAACGAAGGGGGTGAGCACGGCTCGCGCCCTTCACGCGGCGAAAGGCCGCTTAGCACCGGTCTATCGTGAGGGCAACAAGAGTCGCGCCAACGGAGGCGGGCTCCGGTTCTCCGCGGGGACGCCGCCGAGGTCGACCGTGGTATATGTCGCCGCGATGCGAACGCCCGTGCTCGTGGCCGCGCCTCTCGCGCTCCTCCTCGGAGCGTGCGCGGTGCCCGTGGCGGCGGGGCTCGACGAGCCCGAAGCCAACAAGGTCGTGGTCGCCCTCGATCAGGCCGGCGTCGATGCCGTGAAGGAGGCCGACCCGACGACGGAGGGGAAGTTCCGTGTCACCGTGCCGCGGGACGACGCCTCTCGCGCGCTCGCGACGATGGCGGACGAGCAGCTCCCCCGCGTCCGTTCGCGTGGCGTTCTCGAGGCGACCGACAAGGGCGCCCTCGTCCCGAGCCAGGCGGCCGAACACGCGGCGATCGTGGCCGGGCTCGCGGGCGAGCTCGAGCGATCGCTCGCGAACGTCGAAGGCGTTCTCTCCGCGCGCGTCCACCTGAACCTGCCGGTGCGCGATGCGCTCCGTGACGGGCCTCCGCCCAAGTCGTCCGCGAGCGTCCTGCTCGAGCACCGGGGCGCGACGCCTCCGATCGCGCTCGAGGCCATCCAGCGACTCGTCGCCGGAGGTGCGCCCGCGCTGGCGCCCGCCGACGTCGCGGTCGTGTTCGTCCCCCACCCTGCGCGGGCGCAGGCGGCGCGATCGGAGCTCGCGCACGTCGGGCCGATCACGGTCGCGCGCGCGTCGCTCACGACGCTCAAGGTGGCGCTCGGCGGTCTCGTCCTCGTCGTGCTCGCTCTCGCGGCGACCACGCTCGCGCTCTGGGCGCGCCTCTCGCGGGCTCCGCGCGAGGGCGAGGCCGGCTCCGCCCGTCCCGCTCCGGCCGGGGCGCCCGCGGCCTCGATGCGCGCGCCGGGACCGGCGAGCGCCCGTCCGCCGGGCTACGGTCCTTGATCGTGACCCGACCAGCACGCGCCGGATGATCGTCCTCGAGAACATCTCGAAGTCCTTCCGCCCCGCAGGCGGCGGCTCGCCGAACCAGGTGCTCCGCAACGTGAACCTGCGGGTGCCGCCCAACTGCGTCTACGGGCTGATCGGTCCCGGCGCGGCGGGCAAGAGCGTGCTGCTCAAGATGATCGTCGGTCTCGTGAAGCCCGACGCGGGGCGCGTCCTCGTCGAAGGCCGCGACGTGACGGCCGCGTCCGACCTCGAGCTGCAGCAGATGCGTTTGCGGTTCGGGATGCTGTTCCAGAACAACGCCCTCTTCGACCACCTGACCGTGCGCGACAACATCGCGTTCCCGCTGCGTCGCCTCACGAACCTGCCCGAGAACGAGATCCAGCGGCGCGTCGAGGAGCGACTCTCGGCGGTGAACCTCCCCGGCTTCGGCGACCGCATGCCGGCGGGGCTCTCCGGCGGTCAGAAGAAGCGCGTCGGCGTCGCGCGCGCGACGATCACGCAGGCGCCGCTCGTCCTCTACGACGAGCCCGCCGCCGGTCTCGATCCGATCACCTCGCAGAAGATCTTCGAGACGCTCCGCGACGAGCAGCGCGCGATCGGCGCCACCGTCGTCATGGTGTCGAGCGATCTCGACCGGCTCCTCACGGTGACGGATCGCGTCGGGATGATGTACCGCGGCCGCCTCATCTTCGACGGCACGACCGCGGAGGCGAAGGCCAGCACTGAGCCCTACGTGAGGCAGTTCGTGCACGGCCTCACCGAAGGGCCGCTCTAGAGCGCGATGTACGACGACGCGCGTGAGCTCGCGCTCCTGCTCGTCTCGTGGGCGCTGCCGGCCGTCCTCTGCTTCGGCGTCATCGTCTTCGACGAGCGTGGGATGGACGCCGAGCGCCTCGCCACCGCGTGGCCGCCGGCGAGCCGCACGCTCGCCGTCCTGATGTTCGGGCCGCTCGCCGTGATCTTCCACTTCGCGCGGACGCGCGGATCGTTCCGGAGCCTCCGCGGGGTCGCGCGGCGTCTCGGCGGCTTCGCGATGGGGCTCGCCCTCGCCGCCGCCGCCCTCGTCGTCAGCGAGCTCGTGATCAGCGGGCTCGCATGGGCGCTCGGCGTGCCGCTATAGTGCCGGAGCCCATGGCTGCCCAGACGAGCGCCGACAACGAGCCGAGCTCGCGGACCGAGTTCCTCGCCGCGATGGGCCGCGCGTTCCTCGGGATCGCCGCGACCGCAGGCGGGATGACGATCCTCCTCGCGCGCATCCTCGTGCGCCTCGTGCCGCCGCGCCTCGACGGACGCGAGCTCTGGAAGAACCTCTACAAGATGGGCGTCAAATCGCTCCCCATCGTCGTCGTCACCGCGCTCTTCACCGGCGCGATCATGGTGATCCAGGCGGCGACGATCGT
>JBDHVE010000129.1:0-28009 GCA_039809485.1 Polyangiaceae bacterium
CGGGTAGGCCGTCCCAGGGTTGTACGTGTCGGGCACGCTCGCGATGTACGAGCGGTCGCGGCCGGCGACGCGGACCTTCTGCCCCGGCATGACGCCGATGCGGGGAGGAGCCTTCCCGCAGCCCGCCGAGGGAGGCTGTGCGGCCACCTGCTGCGCCGGCCACGAAGCGGGCGGCGCATCGGGCGGCGGCGGGTAGCGTCCGTACGCGTTGTAGTCGTTCTGCGGGCCGGGCGCGCTCGGACGCGAAGCGTCGTGCTCGCACGCGACGAGCGCGAGCACCGCGAGGGCGGCGCCGAGTACCGATCGCGAGGTCATCTCGCGTGTCAGCGTACCAGAGAGAGCCGCGGGCCGGCGCCGAACGCCACCATGTGCCCGCTCTCTTCCGCGACGTAGACGTCGCAGCGCTCGTCGACGCGGAGCAGATCCGGGATCGCGTCGCACGGTCCGATCGTCGCGAGGTGCGCGCCGTCGCGAGGACGGAAGACGTGCACGTCGACGTGCGGGACGAAGAGCGCGCCCGAGCGGAGCACGGGCTCGAGACGGCGCGGGATGTCCGACTCGGCCGCGCGACCGAGGACGTGGCGCCAGCGGATCCGGCCGCTCTCGACGTCGATCCCGACGACCTCGCCGGTCGGCGTGTTGCCGACGAGGAGGTCGTCGACCGCGAGCCAGGACGTGCCGACCGGCGCGACCGGCGCGTCGGTCGTGAAGCGGAGCGCACCGCTCGTGCGATCGAACGCAGCGAGGCAGAGGCCGCGCCGATCGCGGACCGCGACCGCGACCGTCGTCGCGGTGCAGAGCGGCGCGCCCTCGACCGTGCAGGGCGAGGAGGGGATCTTCGCCGACCACGCGACGCGCCCCGAGTACGGGTCGACCGCGTGGATCGCGGCGGCGCTCCCGACGCCGCCGGCGATCGCGAAGAGCGCGTCGTGGTCGACGGTCGGCGAGGCGCGGAAGCGGAGCCGATCACGGATTCTCCACACGACGGCGCCGGTCTGGACGTCGACCGCCGTGAGCGCGCTGTCGCCGGACGCGACGTAGAGGAGCTTGCCGACGCGCTTCAGACGGAGCGCGCCGCCGCGGCCCCACGCGTACCGCCAGCGCGCTTCGCCGCTCGTCAGGTCGACCGCGACGATGTGGCGCTCGCCTTCGGTGAGCACGAGCAGGCGAGGGAGGCCGGCGGTGTTGACGACCGCGCCGGCACACGGGCCGGAGACGCGAGGCGCGATCCAGGTGCGGAGCCCGACGTCGCCGCTCGCGAGGTCGTGGAGCGCGATCGAGCCGTCCGGCGCGATCCGGGCGATCCCGGACGGGGTGACGACGCTCGCCCCGCGCGGCGTCCGCTTCTGCCAGACGAGCTCACCGCTCGAACGATCGAGGCAGAAGAGCTCGCTGACGCCGCCGATGACGATCTTGTCGCCGCAGAGGAACGTCGAGCGGAGGTCGATCCCCGGCACCATCGCGCGCCAGCGCTGCGCGTAGCGGAGGCGCGTGCTCGCGAGGCCGTCGTCCGAGGTCTTCCGGACCTGCTGCGCGAACGCCCGGTACGACTCCGGCGCGTGGTTGATCCGCGCGTCGTTCCGGCGGACCTCGCGGAGCGCGTCGCCGAGCGCGCGCAGGTCCCGGCGGAACGCCGCGAGCCGGAGGTTCCCCGCCTGGGTGCGGTCGCGCCGGACGAGCGCGCGGACGAACGCGCGCCCGAACGAGAGCGTCGCTTCGACGACGTCGAAGAGCGGGAGCTCCGGGAACGTCGAGACCATGCGGTCGCGACCCTTCGCGAGGCCGTCTCCGCCGGGGGCGATCGTGAGCGCGGCGGGCGCCGCGTCGGTCGCCGCGACGCGGAGACCGACCATGACCCCGCCCGCCTCGCGCCGCGCGAACGACGGCTGCGCGCGCTCCCACGAGTCGAGCGCCGCGCGGACGAGCTCCAGCATGCGCTCGGCGAAGAGGAACGGATAGGCGTGCCCGAGGTCGACCGAGCGCCCGCGGATCTCCGCCCGCATCCGTCCGCGTACGAGGAGCGCATGGAGGTCGGCGCGCTCGACCTTCGGCTCGGAGGAGAGGATGTCGTCGTCGTCCTGCGCGTCGCCACGCACCGGGCCGGGGCGCATCGCGAACTCCGCCGAGAAGGCGATCGGCGCGTCGCGGTCCATCTCGACGGCGACGGTCTGGAGCTCGGGGACCTCGAAGTCGAACGCCGGCGCCTGCGCGCGTGCGCTCGCGAGCACCTTCCGTGCTTCGGCGAGATCGAGCGCGACCGCGCCGTCCTCCCGTCGCGCGAGGCGCGTGTCGATCGCGTCGATGCAGCTCTCGAGCATCTCACCGAAGTCGACGAGGCGATCGTAGACGACGACGTTCGGATCGGGGCCACCGCGATAGACGCTCAGCGTCGCGTGTGCGCCCAGGCGTTCGACGCAGAGCTCCCACGCGTCCTCGTAGAAGCGGACGATCTGCTTTCCGCGCGGTGCGCGGACGAGCTCGGAGAGCGCCCACGCGAGGTCGCGGAGCACGCAGCTCGCGTGACGCTCGGGGACGCGCGCCGTGACGTTGGCGCCGTGGACGAACAGGTCGAGGACCTCGCTCGGGCTCGGCCGCACACCAGAACGCGGCGCAGGCGCAGCGCCGTGCGGAGCGAGGTGTGCGGGAGCAACGCGGGGCTCGGGCTCGACGAAGATCTCGAAGCTACGCATTGGCGCGGAGGTCTGCCTGTTCTGTCTTCGTGTGGGGGAGGGGGCCGCGCGCTTCGACGGCTCGTGCGGACGAGTCGAATCCTAGGAAGCGGAGCGTCGTCACACGTAGTTTTCGGCGGTGCCTGCAGGAGAGTGGACAAGCGGATGGAGCCTGCGGTACGCGCGCCGGCGTGACCCGGGCCGAGCGCACCACCTGGCTCGCGATCGGCGTGGCGGTCGCCCTCGTCCCCGGCGCGCTCATGTGGGGCTTCACGGTCGACGACGCGCTCATCGCCGTCCGCTACGGCGAGAGCCTCGCGGCGGGCGCCGGGTACCGGTTCGAACCGGCCGGGCCGGCGACCGACGGCGTGACGCCGCTGCCGTGGGCGCCGATCCTCGCTGCGCTCGCCTGGATCCCGTCCCGCGCCCCGGACGCGCTCGACCTCCTCGGCCGCGCGAAAGTCCTCGGCCTCGTCGCCTGGACCGCGAGCGCGATGTGGCTCGCGGTCGAGGCAGGACGCGGGCGGCGGCTCCCCGCCGCCGTGGCGCTCGCGCTGCTCGCCGTCGCGTTTCCCGTCTCGGCATGGGCAGCGAGCGGGATGGAGACCGGCATCGCGACCGCGCTCGCGACCGCCGCCGCCTGCGCGTTCCCGCGCCCGTTCGCGGTCGCCGTGGTGGCCGGCCTCGCGACCGCGTTCCGCCCGGAGATGGCGCCGTGGGCGGTCGCGATCTCCGCGGGCGCGGGGCTCTCCACGAGCGCGCGCGTCGCCGTCGTCGCGGCGGCCGTCGCGTCAGCGCCCTTCGCGCTCTGCGCGGTCGTGCGCGTCGCCGTCTTCGGGCGACCGACGCCGCTCGCCGTCCTCGCGAAGCCGAGCGATCTCGACCACGGCGCGACGTACGCGCTCGCGGCATCGCTCGTCCTCCTCGTGCCGCTCCTCGCGACCGCGCCCGTGTCGATCGCGCGGGGCACGCCCCGCGCGCGCGCGATCGCGGTCGCGTTCCTCGTCCACGCCGTCGCCGTCGCGCTCGCGGGTGGCGACTGGATGCCGTACGCGCGGCTCCTCGTGCCGGTCGTTCCCGCGCTCGTGCTCGTCGTCGCCGACCTCGCGCTCGAGGGGCGGGCCGCGCGCGTCGCGTTCGGCGTCCGTGCCGTCGCGGCGACGGTCCTCGGAGCCCTCCTCGCGCTCCGTGCTGCGCCGGCTGGGCGTTCCGTGATGAGTGACCGCACGGTGCTCGTCCTCGCCGCGCGGCCCGTCCTTGCGGAGGCGAACGTCGTCGCGGCGCTCGACGTCGGCTGGGTCTCGGCCGCGACGACGGCGCGAATCGTCGATCTCGCAGGGCTCACCGATCCGGAGATCGCGGTGCTCGGTGGAGGTCACACGTCGAAGCGCGTCGACCTCTCGATGCTCGAGGCGCGCGGCGTCGACTGCGTCGTCGTGTACGAGCCGCCACGTGTCGTCGAGCGACGGATCGTCGAGGCCCCGCGCTTCGCGGAGATCTTCACCCGCTCCGCGACCTTGCCGCTCGGCGCGACCGGCGCGACCTACGCGATCTACCGGCGCGTGCCGCGCTGACCGACGACCGCCGGCGGGGCAGGCGTGCTCGGCGCGGCGGCTGCAACGCCCGCGACCGAGCGGATCCCCGACGAGGGCGCATCCGGGCTGCCCACGAACGGCACGTTCGGCGCGGTGACCTTCACCGGCGCGCGAGCGGCGAGGATCCCACGGACGAACTCCTCCCAGACCTTGCGCTCGGTGCCGGAGAGCGCCCAGAACTGGAGGCCCATGCCGACGCGACCCGCTTCGGCGACGTGGACGACCATCGCGTGGGCATCGAAGCCGCCGGTCGGGATCTCGACGCGGAGCTTCACGAGCGAGCGAATCGAGGGCGCGCTCGCAGTCTCGACGAAGATGCCGCGGTAGCTCACGTCGGACGTCGTGAGGCGCAGCTCCGTCCGGCCCTTGAAGAGGACCACCGGGATGTTCGCGGGGGCACGCGCGTCACGTCGCTTGTTCGGTGAAGCCATCACGGAGACCTGCACGCCGCGCGATCCGCGACGCATGCAGGCTCACGTTAGCCGCTTTGGCCGATCGCGCCATCCCCAACTCGGGTGACCGCGACAGTGACCATGGATTCCACGATTCGCGCTCTGCTCGCGTTTTCAGCGGCTAAGTGCGCGGCCTCCGCTTCGCTCCGAGCTTCGTCCCCGACACGAACCCGAGCACGAGGAGCGCCGCGACGAAGCCAGGGAGTGCAAAGACGAGGGCTTGCACGATGCGGGCTCCGTGAACGACCGCCTGGCCGGTCCCCCACGAAATCCAGCCGATGCCGGCCATCACGAGGCCCGCGACCAGCGCCTTCGCCACCTCGCTCGCTCGGTAGACGAGGAGCGTGGGCCACACCCCCACGAGCGCGAGCACGGTACCGAAGACGGCATCGGTCCGCGTGCCGAACACGGGCAGCTTCGTGCCGTGCGCGAGGAGCTCGCGCGCGCCGAGCCATGCGACGTACGCCGCGCCGAGCCCGGCGAGGACGAAGAGGAGCGCGTAGCCGAAGGCGGCGAGGGCGTCGGACGCGGATGCTCCTGGCGCCGGGCTTCGCTTCGGCTTCGCGTTGGCGTCGGCGTTGGCGTCGGCGTTGGCGTTGGCGCTTGCGCTCGCGTCCGCGGCTGCCAGTGCGCCTTCGATCGTCGGACGGTCGCCCGGGTTCGTGTCGGTCGCGCTCGTCCGCACCTTCAGGCCGTAGCCCTGCGCGCGTGCCTTCGCGAGGAGGCGCGCCTTCGTCGGCTCGTCCGCGCCTCCGCGCTCGACGACGGCGAGCACGTACCGCACGCATCCGAGCTCCGCGAGCTCGCGCGTGTGCGCGTCGGTGCCCGGCTGCGCGGAGGCGCCGGCGGAGCGCGCGGCGTTCCGGTACCAGACGTCGGCCTTCTCCGGGTCGGCCTTGTAGTGGAGCCCGAGCTCGTAGAGGTTCCCGAGGAACACCTTCGCGGGCACGCTTCCGCGCTCCGCCGCCGACCGGAGGCGCGTCGTGCCCTCCTTCCAGTCCTGCGCGACGGCGCCGCCGTTCATCAGGAAGAGGGCCGCGGCGTACTCGCCGTCCGCGCTTCCGAGGTCGGCGGCGGCGCGGTAGGCCTCGAAGCACTTCGTCATGTCGCGCCCGCCGGGCGCGGTTCCGCTCCGGTAGGCGCGCGCGAGCGCGAGGAGGCCTTCGACGTCGCCGGCGGCCTTCAGCTCCTCGAGGTCGCCCGGCAGTCCTTCCTCTTCCTCCGGCGCGCCCTGCGCCTTCGGATCAGGCGACATCCGTGCTCTCGACGCGTTTCTGCACATCGAGGAGCTTCGCGACGCGCGCATCCTCGATCGTGCTCGCGCGCGATCCGCCGCTCTTCACGAAGAACTCGCCGAGGTGGGTCGACCAGGTCTCGAAGTAGCGATTGCCGGCGAACACGATCGACACGCCGCTCGCCGGGCGCGAGGTCGGCTCGTCGTCGAAGTCGACCGCCGTCCAGTCGACCGCCGCCGCGGTCTCCGCCGCGTCCTCCGAGTAGCTGAGGCGGACGGGCGGCGGCGGCGTCCGGCGCGGACGCGGGACCATCAGGCCGAGCATGGCGTCGCAGATCTTCACGCGGAGGATGGTCGCGACGAGGCCGACGTCGACGTTCGTCCGCGCGAAGTACGGGAAGATCGCCTGGCCGAGCACGGGCAGGAGCAGCTTCGAAGTACAGACTTCGCGGACGAAGGCCTCGGTCTGCGCCTGCGGCAGGACGAGGTCGCCCGAACGGAGGCGCTCCGCGGCGGTGCGTGACCACCACTTGAGGACGTGGACGAGCACCTTCTTCACCTTGTCGCTGGCCTTGATGCTCATCGGCATGACGACGTCGAGGACCTTCCGGACCTCGCCCTCGACGTCCGCCTCCGGCGGCACGACGAGGTCGACGAGCTCGCCGAACACCGCGCCCGTGCATCGTCGCGACATCTCCGCCTGGATCGCGGAGACGAGCTGCTTCGCGTCTTCCATCCGGCGCGCGCGCTCCTCCGCCTCGTCGCGCGAAGGCGTGAGTGCGGACAGCACGCTGACGAGCTCGGCGCGGATCGCGCGCGCCTCCGTGACGAGCTCCCGGCGCTTGATGTCCTCCGCGAGCTTCATTCGCATCTGCGAGGCGAGGAGCGGCACGCCGCTCTTCGGAAGGCCCGAGGGCTCGTGTCCCTCGACCGCCATCCACTTCTCCTCGGGGTTCGCGATGAACGTCGCGACGGCGCGCGAGGCGAAGTAGCCCTCCTTCACGCGGGCGTAGTCGGCGTCGCCGGGTTTCAGCGACTGCATCTGGTCGGCGTACGGATTGCGGATCCAGAAGAGGTTCGTGAACGGCTTGTTCTTCCCCCCCCAGTTCAGGATCCACGAGCCGTGGCCGCGCGCCCAGAAGTCGACGCACGCTTCGTCGACGCGCGAGTCCCACCGGTCCTTCGCGTTGTCGGCGCGGAGCGCGCCGAGGCTCATGTCGAACTTCGTGAGCGCGAGGAAGAGGCTCGGCTGCTCGATCTCCTTCGCGTCGCGCGGCGTGGGCGCGCCGTGGCGGATCGTCAGCCAGCTCTCGACCTGCGACTGGAGCTGGATCGCTTCCGGCTTCGTCGGTCCCGGCGAGCAGAGGAGGAGCGCGGTGATCTCGCGATCGAGCGAGTACTGCTCGAAGAGGAACGTGAGCTTGCCGCGCTTGTAGACCTCGATCGCGTTCTCGAGCCGGCCGGTGTTGAGCTCCTGCGGGCCGAAGCCGTTGATCCCCTTCAGCGCGCGCCCGCCGGGGAAGTCGAGGATGTCCGCCTTGTCGAGGAGCGTCCCCGGCACGGGCCGGAGCGGCAGCCGGATCTCCGCGATCAGCGCGGCGAGGACGCCCGGGTCGAGCGTCACTTCCCGGCCGGCATCGGTGAAGGTCTGCACCGTCCGCCTCGTCTGCCCCAGCGCGTTGAGACACGACGCGTCGAGGATGCTCGGCGCGTCGCTCGACGCGCGCACGTGCTCGAGCGCGACCTCCACGGTCTCGGCGTGGCCGAGCGCGAGGACGCCTTCGACGAGGACGCGCATCAGCTGATCGAGGTCCTTCGCGTAGCCCGGGCCGCCCCAGAGGAGCGAGTAGACGAGGACCCAACCGCCCACGCTCTGGATCTCGGCGCCGATGCCCTGGCGGAGCGTCGGATGACGACGGAGCTCGTTCAGGTACGGATGCCGGTCCTGGTACTTCTTCGTCAGATCGTGCCAGACCGTCTCCCAGGCGCGCGCGAAGACGGGCGGGGCAGGGGGACCGCCGGCGAGCCGCGCTTCGCGGAGGCAGCGCTCGACGCGCTCGACGTCCACGGGCGGCGCCGTGCACTCGACGAGGAAGCCGGTCGCCATCGACTCCAGGGTCGACTCGAGCGAGAGCAGCTCGCAGATGAAGTCGCCTCGCGTGAGCTTCGAGGACGGCGACGTCGTGAAGCGCGTCACGACGCCGGTCGATTCGACGCCCTTCGCCGGGTTGATGTCGCGGAGGAAGTCGAGCGTCCGGTCCTTCGAGAGCACTTCGAGCGAGCCGAGCTCGTGGGAGAGGAGCGCGCCGACGAGGAACGATTTTCCCGCCTGCGAAGGACCGAAGAGGCCGAGGCTCTGCTTCCGCGACCACGCCCGCTTCAGCTTCCGCGTTCGGAGCGCGAGATCGCGGAGCACGAGCGCCTGCGGCTCGGCCTCGGCGTTGCCGGCGATCGCCGTCTGCGCGTCGGTGATCGCGCTCTCGAGCGTCTGGATTCCGCTGTCCATCTTTCCCTCGATGCTATCTCGCGAGCTTCAGTGCACGTGCCACTTGCCGGCGCTGTCCTGCCACTCCACGCGGACGCCGTCGAACGTCCGTCCCGCGCCGAGCCACACGTCGAAGCGCCGGCCGCGCTGCTCGGTCCGCGAGACGCGGTCCTTGCCGGCGGCGACGCGCCACGCGACCGCTTCGGCCTGGTAGTGCCGCCGATGCGGACCCGTCTTCGCGCCGGTCGGACCGCCCGCGGGGCCGATCTGCACGACGACCGGACCACCGCCGCCGCCGCTCGACCCACCGCCACCGCCGGCCATCCCGGGCTCGTCGTCCTCCTCGTCGTCCTCGAACGCGAGACCGCCGTCGCGCCCGCCGTCCCGGCCGGCGTCACCGAGGACGCCGGCGTCACCGCCGGCGTCGCGGCCCGCATCCGCGAGGGCCGCGCCCGCGGCGTCGGGCCCGCTGTCCTGCGCGCTCGCGTCCGCGATCGCGCTCGCATCCGCGGTCGCGTCGGCGAGCGCGGTCGCGGCCACCGCCGCGTCGGTCGCGCCGGCGATCTTCTCGTCCTCGCAGTGCTTGAGGAGCGCAGCGGCGATCAGGATCGCCGCGAGCGCGACGAGCGCGAAGAGCGGCCAGAGCCACCACGCGCGCTTCTTCTCCTCCGGCTTCTTCTTGGCTTCGTCCTTCGCGGGCTCCGCCGCGGCTTCCGCGGCTGTGGGCGCGGCTTCGGTCGTCGCCGCCATCGCGGCGGCTCCGGCTGCCACCGCAGCGCCGCCCGCGAAGACCTTGCCCCAGTCCTGCCAGCCGAAGACGTACTCGGAGCGTCCGCCCATCGAGCGCGGGGACGCACCCCAGTTCACGACGAAGAGCTTCTTCTGCTCCGGCGAGTAGAAGTAGTTCGACCCACCGTCGGCATCGAGGGACGGGACGGTGAAGGCCTGCTTGTACTTGTCGTAGCCGCTGTTCGGCGTGGAGAAGACCTTCGCCGTGCGCTCGAGGCACGCCTGGAAGTCGGCGATCGCCGCGCTCGTCCCGGCCGGATCCGACGCGCGTGCCTCCGCGAGCGGGACGAGCCCGGAGAGGTCCCAGCGCACCGTCACCGGCAAGCTCTCGGAGCCCTCGGTCTCGGGGACGAGCAGCCTTCCGTCGAAGAACTTCGGCTCGTTCAGGTCGACGGCGAGCTTCCAGATGGAGACGCCCCCGACCAGGTTCGGGAGCCACGTAGCAGTCGATTCGGTCACGTGAGAACCTGCGCTTTCGCCTTCACCGCGTTGTTCGCGGCGACCCTGCAGAGGAACGTCACCGGTCTGACGATCCTGGACGACGTCGGATCTGCGCCTTCCACGCGTTCGTGTGCTTGCGAGTCGAAGACTTTCGCGTGATCCACGGCTTCGAGCCGCACTTTCTCGAGCTCGCTCGACATCAGCGCCGCGAGCAGTGGCGCGGCTCTTGCCACGAGCTCCGGATCGAGCGGCGCCGCGTGCGCGAGCGTATAGAGCGCACGGCTCGTCTCGAGCCCGACCCGCATCTTGGATTCCGCGTCCATCCGCGCGCGGAAGAAGAAATTCAGGCCGCTCGCGAGCGAGAACGCTTGATCCGCGAGCGTTGCGGCCGGCCCTTCCTCCTCGTCGGTCGCGAGGAGGCGTCCGAGCTCGGCGAAGAAGAGGCGGAGCGGGAACGTGCGATCGGACGGACGCGCGGAGAGGATCGTGTCGTCGAGGATGTCGGACAGGACGATCTTCGCGAGGAGCTTCCGCGTCCCCGGCGAAGGCGCATCGTGGACGGCCGGCGCGGTGGCCGTCTCCGCCGGCAACACCTCCGTCAACGCGCGTGCCAGACGCTCCGCGTCGAGCTCCTGCTCGAGTGTCGCGAGCACGGCTCGCTTCAGCCTCCCCGCGTTCATGTTCCGCCGCGTTCCACGTCGAAGACGCCCGTATCGAGCCAATATCGGTCGTACGTCGCCGTTTTCAAGGCGAGGACGAAGTCGGTCGGCTCGAACGAGTACTGTCCACGCTGGCTCGTCACCTTCGCGACGGTGATGTGCCCTTCGCGCGTGCGCCCGAACTGCAGCGCGACGCGGTCGTCGAGGAGCGCCTGCTCGACGTCGCGGTTCGCGGGGCGCACCTCGAACAGCGGCGAGCCTTCCATCTCCTGCGAGTCGACGTTGCGGAAGCCGATCCGGAGGCCGTGCGTATAAACGAACGGCGCGCTCGTCGCCGTCTCCCTCGGGCTCGCCGCGTTCGCGGGGAAGAGCTCGTTGGCGCGCGCGATGTGAGGCTCGGTGTCCTGGTAGAGGCCGTAGATCGGGCGCTGGTCGACTTCGCCGATGCTGTCGACGAGGAAGCCCGGCAAGCGGTTCTTGCTCGCGAGGTGGAGGACGGCCGCGCCTGCGGTGACGGTCGACTTCGCGTCGCGGATGTAGCCCTCGTCCTTCCACTTCGACGGGTACCACTCGCCGACGCGGTAGCGCGCCATCGGCTTGATCCGCGGCGGCGGGACAGGCATCTCCTTCGTGAAGATCGCGCGCACGCAGGGCAGGGAAGCCGTGCGCCCGGCGAGGACGAGGAGGTCGACGTCGAACTGCGCGAGGATGTCGGCGTAGCGGCGGAGCGGCTCGCGGAGCACGCGTTCGATCGCGCGCTCGACCTCGAGGCCGTCGAGCTTGAAGAGCAGGTTCTCGATCCCCGGGAAGCCCGGCACCTGCTCGCCGAGGAAGCGATCCGCCTCGAGCAGCACGACCGGCGACACGGTGGGGAGCGAGAAGACGCGCTGCAGATCAGGGACCGTGTAGAGCTTGCCGTCGGTGTGATCCGGGATGGCGAACCCTTCCGCGACGGCCCAGAAGCAACGTGCGAGCGGCATCCAGAAGTACGGGACGAGTCGCGCGCGGAGCGTCCGCCACGTCGAGCCGTGACCGGCGTCGCCTTCGCCGAAGAGGTGCCGGAGACGGCTCTTGTCCTGCGCGGTCGGCAGCTGCTGGAGGATCTGCGAGAAGACGACGTCCTCGACGATCGCGCGACACACTTCGTCGCCGGCGATCGACACGCCGTCCTGGAACAGCTTCCGGATCGAGAGCGCGGTGCCGGTGCCCGGCATCTTGTCCTCGTACTCCGCGATCATGACGTCGCTCGTGCCGCCGCCGATGTCGATCGACGCGACCCGCAGCGTCTTCTGTCCCGAGCCGCCTTCGTGCCCGTAGACGGAGACGAGCTCCTCCATGCTGCCGGAGAAGGTGCCCTGGACCTCCTCGTAGACGAACACCATCTGCGCCGCGAGCGCCTCGTCGGCGAGGAGGAAGGGCTCGAAGCTTCCCGCTTGCGCGTCCCAGTTCGGGCGCAGGTCGGGGCGGATCCCGAGCACGTGGCACGCGAGGATGACGGCGTTCCGGACGAGCGCTTCGTAGATGCGGCGCTCCTCTTCCCGCATTGCGCTCGGGTACGTGAGCACGAGGTGCCGGAGCACGCGCGGGCTCGCTTCCTTGCCCTGGAACGTGCGGTAGACCGCGCCGTTGATCTGCGCGTACGCCTGGCAGAGGATCTCGACGATCGCGAAGAGCATCATCGCGCGGGGCGCGTACCGCGGATCGGCCGGCGTCTGCGGCCCGTCCTCGCGGAGGTAGATGCCGCCCGAGTCCTCCGGCACGTACTTCAGGATGCGGCCGAAGACGGGACGGTACTCTCCGCTGCCGTCGCCGGGGGCGCCCACGCTGCCGATCTTCTGCGCGAAGTGCCAGCGCTCGTCGGTCTGGCGATCGTCCCACAAGTAACGCTTCGGCCCGGAGAGCGTGCACTGGTAGCGGTGCGGCGTCTCGAGGGCGCGGTCGAGCGCCTCGAGCCCCATTCGCGCGACGCTCGGCCACTGGAACGAATCGCCGACCGCGACGGGCGACGTCGCCTTGTCCCAGGGGCCGGGCAAGAACGTGAGCCGCGAGTCGATCGCGTCCGCGCGCGTCTCGAGCGGGTTGCCGAGGTTCCGCACCTCGAGCGGCACGCCGAAGACGCGCGCATCACGCCCTTCGACGAGGAGCGCGGTCGTGCGCGAGTTGCCGAGGTCGAGGACGAGCGAGACGGGGATCGGCTGGTGCGACTCGACCCGCGAGAACCGCAGCTTCGGCAGCTGCGGGCCGAGCGCTTCGAGGAGCGCGGCGAGCTTGAAGAGCGCTTTGTCGACGCCGCCGCGCTCGAGCCGTCGAACGAGCTCGCGCGTGTCGGGGTGGTCGAAGAACGACCCGAGCTCGTTCTTGTCGAGCGGACGGAACGGCCGGCCCTCGTCGAAGCTCGCGTCGAGATGGCGGCCCTGCGATCCGTGCTGCTCGAGCGTGTCGATCGCGAGCACCGCACGGAGGCCTCCGCCGGTGTTGCCGAGGAAGACCTGCACCGCGAACGGGCACGAGAGCTGGTAGGGGACGGGGAACCACCGGTTCGACAGCTCGGAGAGATGATCGACGGCGGAGATCTCGACGTCCGGCTCTTCGCCGGGACCCGCGCGCCGCACGGAGAGCGTCGGCGGGATCCCCGCCGGCATCGCGGGAGCCGGCGGCGGAGGAGGAGCCGGCGGAGCTCCGAGGACGCCGGGCGCCTGAGGCTTCGTCTGCGCGCCGGGACGCGGCGCAGCGGGCGCGGTGCCGGGCGGCTTCATCAGGACGAAGCTCGACACGACATCGGGCAGGCCGCGCGGCAGCGGCACCTCGTGGAACACGATCCCCGTGTTGAAGAACAGCTCGAGGATGTCGAGCGCCGGGGCGCGCGTCCCTTCGTGCGCTGCGGCCTCGCCCACATCGGGGCTCGAGCCGAGCGAGACCTTCTTCTTCACCATGCTGTCGGCCTCGGATGCTACCGGATCCCCCGAGGTGCGAGCGCCGCTTTCGGCGCCGGGGCGCCGCGCGGGGAGGGGACCCAAGGACCGCGGGATCGGGCGGGTTTTCGCGGGGCCGAGACGATTCCGGCCGGCTCGTGTCACACTCTGTCGAGGCCGCGCGACGTCCCTTCGTGCACGCCCCCATGACCACGACCCCCCGACCGCCGCGGGCCCCGATCGGCCCCGATCTCCGCCGTGACCTCGTCGCGATGGTGCGCAAGCGCGTTCCCGAGAGCGACGTCGAGGACATCGTGCAGGCCACGCTCACGGAGGCGATCGAGTCGCCGAACGCGCCGGCCGAGCCCGAGCAGCTGCGTCGGTGGTTGTTCGGCGTCGCGAAGCACAAGGTGGTCGACTTCCATCGGCGACGTGGACGCGAGACCTTCGAGGTGCCGGAGCTGACGCACGGTCCGGCGCCGCACGTCGAGGCCGACCTCCTCCGCTGGGCGGAGAAGAACCTCCCCGACAACGAGGAATCGCGCGCGACGCTCGATTGGATGCTCCGCGAAGGCGAGGGCGAGAAGCTCGAGTCGATCGCCGCGAGCGAGAAGCTCCCCGCCCCGCGCGTCCGCCAGCGCGTGAGCCGGCTCCGGCGTCACCTCAAGACGAACTGGCAGCGCGAGGTCGCGCTGCTCGCCGCGGTCGGCGTCGTCATCGGCGCGCTCGTCCTGCTCCTCCGCCGGCCGAAGGGCGAGGAGATCCAGGTCGACCCGCACGGGCTGCCGCTCACCGGACCCGAGGCGCTCCGTCGCGAGGGCCTCGAACGCTGCGCGCGCTCCGACTGGCGCGCCTGCCTCGAGAAGCTCGACGAGGCGAAGCGGCTCGACCCGGCCGGCGATTCGCGGCCCGAGGTGCAGCATGCCCGCGAGGGCGCGGAGAAGGCGCTCGCGCCGTCGCCGACGACGCTGCCGCCTCCTGCGCCGGAGGTACCCCCGCCCGACTCGCAGCTCGCGCCGCCGCCGCCGACGGCGGAGCCGACCGCGGCGCCGCCGTCGTCGGCCTCGCCGTCGTGGGACCTGAAGAAGGCGACGAAGTCGCCCGCTCCCCTGACGAAAGACGTCGCGCCGACGAAGCCCGTCGGCACGACGCCCGCGCCGGTGCCGGCGCCGGCGAAGCCGTCGGGGAAGCCGTCCGCCAAGTCGATCACGAGCGACTCGTTCGGGAACGATTGGGATCCGTCGATCGGCTCGGGCAGCGGATCCGGCGGCGGGGGCAAGGAATCCGCCGGCAGCGGTTTCCCCTCGAAGAGCGGCGGGAGTTCGAAGAAGTAGCGTCGCGAGCGGCGTGCTAGGTTTCCGAGGGTGAGCTTCGTGCGCTTGGCACGCGCCGCCGCCACCCTCGGTGTCGCCGCCTTCTTCGTGATCTCGGGGTGCTCGTCGGATCCTCCGCCGGCGAAGGACGAATCGTTCTGTGGCCAGGCGCGCGCCGCGCTGAAGACGTGCAGCGCGCCTGCGAGCGACGGGACGACGTCCCAGACCGGCTCGGCGTGCGACGAGACGCTCACCGCCTCGTGCGCGTCGCTCGACAAGGTGCTGTCCGCCTCCGCGCTGACGAGCGCCGGCGACTGCCTCGAGTCGGGTGTCTGCGGCGCCACCGCCTGTCTCACGCGCGCGCAGAAGAACGCGAAACCGACCGCCGCGCACCGCTCGCTCGCGCAGAGCTTCTGCGCGAGCTGTGCGGCGGACGTCGCCGACTGCGAGACGCAGTTCTATGCGCGGAGCGGCAAGCTCCCGGGCCTCCTCGTCCTGCCCTACGCCGACGAGGTCGTGCAGGCGGTCGAGGCGGCGTGCACCGGCGCGTCCGGGTGCCGCTCGAAGTTCGTCGGATGCGCGAGCGAGACGATCGCGGGCGCGGTCGCAGGCGTCGTCGACTCCTCGATCTCCGACTGCGTCACTCAGGCCTTCCAGAGCGACGACACCGGCGGCACCGGCCCCGGCGGCACCGTCCAGGTCGCGAAGTGCACGCCCGAGAACTGCGCCGGCTGCTGTCGCGACGACCGCTGCGAGGACGGCAAGGGGACGAGCGCGTGCGGTGCGAAGGGCGTCGCGTGCGAGACGTGCTCCGGCATCGCCGCGTGCAAGGACGGCCAGTGCAAGGAGCCGTGCAGCCCCGACAACTGCGCGGGCTGCTGCGACGGCGACACGTGCGTCGACGGGAAGGCGACCGCGAAGTGCGGTGAGCAGGGCGCCGCCTGCACCGCGTGCGCGGGGTCGTTCGTCTGCTCGAAGGGCAAGTGCATCGACGGCTCGTGCCGCGCGACGTGCACCAACGGCTGCTGCTCGACGACGGGCTGTCAGCCCGGCACCGCGAAGAACGCGTGCGGCTCGGGCGGTGAGGCCTGCGTCGACTGCGGCGCAGGGAGGGCCTGCTCCGCCGGGGCGTGCGTGCTCGACCGCACGTCGCTGTGGGACTTCTACGTGTCGTTCGCCGAGATCCCGGACAAGAGCCGCTCGGGCAACCCGTGGGATGCGCTCGGTGGCCTCCCGGACGTCTACCTCCTCGCGTTCGCGAGCGAGGGCACGACCACCGTCTCCGGGAAGACGAGCGCGCCGGCCGACTCGCTCTACCCGTTCTGGCAGGAGACGCCGCTCACGAAGGTGAAGGCGAGCACGCTCCTCGAGAACCTCACGTTCGAGGTCTGGGACTCAGACACGATCGATCCCGACGACTACATCGGCGGGTGCAAGCTGCCGATCACGACGAGCCTCTTCGACGGCTCGCTCCAGAGCTTCACCTGCGGTCCGGGCCCGACCCGCGGCGTCGCCGTCACGCTCTGGTACCGGCTGAAGCCCTCGCCCTGATCGTTCGATCCGCTCACGGCGGCGGATCGAGCGTGACCGTCACGTCGTCGAAGTCGATGCAGCTCGTGCTGCCCGACAAGATCGCGAGCTGGGCGTAGACGTACGCGACCCCTGCATCGGGGCCGATCCGGATGCTCTTCTCGTTGCTCGGCGCCCAGGAGGCGCTCGGCGTGACGTCACCGAAGCTGCTCGTCACCGCGACGTTCGAAGGGTCTCGGGCCTGGACCCCGATCTGCCCCGTCGCCGGCGCGCCGTCCACGGCGCGGACGTAGCCGCTGATCCTGTACTGCGTGGACGTCCGGACGGCGGGCATCGTCACCTCCGCCGACGGCGGCCCCGGATTGGTCGGGGTGGGGCAGAGGCGGCAGGCGCCCGTCCCGTTGCGACCTCCTTCGACCCACGTGATCGAGGCATGACGGGTCGCCCACTTCGTGCACGCCTCGGCCGTGGCGAACGTCCACGTGCCGACGTTGCCCGGCGGAGCCGGCGCCGGCGCCGCGTCGAACGCGGGCGACGGCGCCGCGTCGGCCCCACCGGACGACGAGCTGTCGCTCGCGGCGTCCGCCTCCGCGGAGCTGCTGGTCTCGTCCGAGCCGTCGAAGGCGCTGCACGCGGCGAGGACGGCGAGGCCGACGAGACCGAGGACGAACGACCCGTGGCGTCTGCGCATCGTCACGCCCCGAGCGTACCGTAGGAACGGGCCGAGATCAGCGGCGGTCGACCAGCACGTCGCAGCGCGTACGGCGCGCCGCGTCGGGCGCGGCATCGGCGAGAGCACGGCAGTGCGTCTCGGCGCGCCCTCGGAGCCACGGGAGGACCTTCGCCGTGTCGGCGAGCGCGCGCGTCTCGGATCGAACGGCTTCGGGGTCGGACGCCTCGGGCAAGCCGAGCACGCACCGCGTGACGAGCTCCCACTCGGCGCGCGCGAGGGTGTCGATCGTCGCGACGAGGAGCGGGACGCGATCGGGGCTCTCGCGCGGTGTCGTCTCGACGAGCTCCTCGTGGCTGCGGACCTGGAGCGAGGCAGGTGTCCGCCAGTGACCGCGCGGCGGGTCGACGCGAACGAAGGGCGCGACGTCCGAAGTCGCGCCCGCGGTCCGATGCGGACACACGGCGTCGCGTGCCCGGTCGTACGCGCGGCGTTCGTCATCGGTGAGCGGGGCCGCCTCGGCGTGGGCGAGGACGTCCTCCTCCGGCGTCGCCGGCGGCGGCACGGACCTCGTCACGCACGCCGAGGTGAGGACGAGGGCGAGAGCCCGTCCGCGCATCGAAGGGTGAGACGCGCGCCCGGGCGCGCGCCTTGGGCCGTCAGAGCGCGTCGAGCTCCGTCGCGGCGCCTCCGTTCGCGAGCTCACCGAGGGCGGCCGCGACCTCGACGCGGAGCTGCGGCGAGCGGAGCCTCGCGGCTTCGGCGATCGACCCGTGCCGCCCCACGATCCGCATCGCGACCACGTAGCCGACGAGGTACCCGCACCGCCGCGGGACGTCGGGGCGCGTACCGCGACCGAGGAAGAAGTCGCGGTAGCTCTCCTCCGTCGTGTCGTCGAGCCCGGCGAGGAGCTCCTTCGCGAGGAGCGCGAGCTTTGGTTTCGTATCGCGGATCATCTCGGGGGAGAGGAGAAGCGCCTTCGCGTCGGCACCCGGGTTCAGGGCCTTCGCCGCGACCACCGCAAGCCCTTCGGCCCACAGCGGGTAGAGGAAGCCGTGCGGATCCCGACCGTGGAGCTCCGCCTCGAGCGCGACCTGGTCGTGGTAGATGTGGAACAGCTCGTGGTGGAAGAGGGCTTCGAGCTTCGCATCCGGGCCGTAGAGCTTCGCGATCTTGTCGATCCCGAACGTGAGAGCCGGCGTGCCGTCCACCTTCCGGACCGCGCCGTCGAACGCGTCGATCGACACCGTGAAGTAGACGCGGCCGGACCATCGCATGTCGGGGAAGGCGCGACGGAACGAGGTGTCGTGGCGCGCGAGGTCCTCGCGGACGGTTCGCGTGATCGCGCGCATCGCGTCGATGCGTGCGGGCAGCGTCGGCAGCCAGCGGTCGATCTGCTCGTCGAGGGCTGCCGGCGTCGGCTCCCCGAGGACGCTCTCCGCGAAGAGGGACGGGTTCGGCGCGATCACCGTCTCGCGGAAGATCGTGCGCTGCTCGGCGACCGGCAGCGCCTTCGCGCGCTCCCAGAACGACCAGAAAGGCCCGGTCGCGTCGATCACGCGGTAGGTCGCCGGCGCCGGTGCCGCGACGGGCGGCGGTCGTACCGGGGCGCCTCCGCAGCCGAGCACGAAGGCGAGGAGACCGGGGACGAGCCGTCGCATGGCGCCATCCTAGCTCGTGTGTGGGCGGGCACGCACCGAATGCCCCCGTCACGGCACATCGCCTCCGTGATTTGCGCGCCGGAGGAGCGGCTGGCCGGTGCGCACGATAGGATCCGAGTGCGGGCTGGCACGCGAGGAGGAGAGGTATGAACAGCACGGCGTTGCTCTTCGTCGCGACATGGAGCGCGACGATCGCGTTCACCGTCGGCTGCGGGGGGAGCAGTCAAGCGACGCGCGCGACGCAACCCGAGGCAAAGGTTGCGGAGGTCGCGCAACCGACGCTCGTCGAGATCGACGTCGGTGTCTGGGTCCTGCGCGACTCGAGCCAGGCGATCTACAACGTCGGCGGCGAGTACTGGGTGTTCCGCGACGGCGCGTGGTGGCACTCGCGCACGCACGACGGAGCCTGGGAGAGGGCAGACCGGCCGGCCCCCGTGGCGATCGTGAAGCGCGACCACGCGCAGTACGTGCAGTTCCACGGCGATGCGAAGGCGCGCACGCGCCCGGCGCCGAAGGAGGAGCTGGTCGCCGTCGCGCCGCGGCCGGCACCCGAGCCGCTCGCGTCGTCCGATCCGCCCGGGCACGACGAGGAGAAGCCCGGCGTCGGAAGCCAGGGCAAGGCAGCCGGAGAGCCGGCGACGCCGAAGCAAGCGCGTCCCTCTGGCGGGAAGCATGGCAAGCCGTCGCCGAAGGCGCGGCCGGCGAGCCCGCCGCCGGCCAAGCACGCGAAGCGCGACAAGAAGAAGCGCTGACCGCCGGCGCGGCCCTTCAGCCTTCGTCGTCCCCTGCGGTGTCGAGGAGGCGTTCGATCTCGCGCAGCGTCTCGACGTCGTCGCCGATCATCTCCTTCATCGACTGGAGCCGGCGCGCGACGACACGCGCGATGCGCTCCTCGATCGTGTCGTCGGCATAGACCCAGTAGACCTGCGCGAACTTGCCGTCGCGGTGGCAGCGGCCTTCGATCTGCGCCATCTGGATCGCCGACCAGCGGAGGTCGTGGATGATCTCGGAGCGCGGCGCGTCGTTGTGCTCGCCCTGGTGGAGCGAGATGCCTTCTTCCACCGTGAAGAGGCAGACGCGCTTGTCGCCGCGCTGGAAGGCCAGCCGCTCCTGCTCTCGCTCGGCCGCCGGGATCCGGCCGTGGATGACGGCACACCGGTGCTTCTCCGCTTCGAGCGAAGCGCGGAGCGCCTCCAGCGTCTCGGCGAACGCGACCGAGATCGCGACCTGGTGTCCGCTCTCGAGGAGCTCCAGCGCGAGCTCGGTCGTTCCCGCAGCGCGGACGAGCGAGCCTTTCTGGCGGAGACGGAGCGTGGCGGCGAGCGCCGACTTCGGATCGCTGCCGCGCGGTGAGAGATCCATCGCGCGGCGGAACTCGGTCCACGCCTCCTTGTAGAGTACACGTGCCTCGCCATCGAGGCCGATCGGCGTCAGGATCCGGTTGATCGCCGGCCAGCCGGCGATCTCCTCTGGCCGCCGCCGCATCCCGGCGGCGGGCTGCTTCCCACGCGGCGCGAAGAGCAGCTCCCGCATCTGCGCGCAGTCCTTCGCGTCGCCGCGCCACTCCCACTTGCCGTACGCGCCGCGCGTGAGGCCGAGGCCCTGCTCCTGACACCACGCCTCGAAGTCCTTCAGGTCCTTCGCGCTCGAGCCGGTCACCGCGGCGAGGAGCGGTGCGAGATACGAGAGCTCGAGCGGGCTCTGGCCGGCCGTCGCCGAGAGCCAGAGGCAGAAGCCGGCGTTCGCGGTGAGCTTCGCCGCGAGCTTCGAGCGCGCCGCGGTGGGGTTCTTGCACCGGTGGCTCTCGTCCCAGACGATCACGTCGAAGTCGGGCGCGGTGCCGGCACGCGCGAGGCCCTTCTTCGAGCGGATCTTCTTCCGCGCCTCGGCGCTCACCTCGAAGAGCTTGCCGAGGCGGTCGTAGTTCATGAGCACGATCGACTTGCCCATGTCGCCCATCGCCTCGATCGTCCGGCGCCAGTGCGCGACGACGGCGAGCGGACAGACGACGAGGACGCTCTTCGCGGCGGGCAGACGGCGGATCGCCTCCCATGCCGTCACGGTCTTGCCGAGGCCGACGTCGTCGGCGAGGAGGAACCCCGGCCGTCCCGTCGCGTGCGCCCGGAGCACCGCCTCGATCGCCTCGCGCTGGTGCGGGCGCGGCGTGATCGTCTTCGCGTCGTCGCGCTTCTCCGGCGGCAGGCGGATCCCCGCCTCGTCGTCGAGCTCGTGCTGGACGTGGGCCTCCCACGAGTACGCCGCCGGGCGGAAGGGCACGAGCCCGCGCGGAAGCACATCGCCGCGCCACACGAAGACCTGGTGGTCTGCTTCCCAGCGCGCGCCGTTCGCCGTCGCGACGCCGCGCATCGCGAAGGGGACGTCGAGCACGTGGGCGCGACCTCCCGTCTTCACGACGCCCGACGCGGGCGGCGTGCTCTTGCGCGAGGGGACCGTGCTGACCGTTCGCTTCCGGAGCGTCGCCATCGACCCCAGGTTCTAGACGATTGGCTCGTCGGCGACGACAAACCGGCGCGCCTCGGGCCGGCGTGTAGGATGCGGCCGTCATGCATCCCTATCTCCGTCTCGCCGGTGTCGTGGCGTCGTCGTTCCGCGCCGCGCGCGTGCACCCCCTCGACACGCTCCGGCTGCCGATGCGCGTGATGCCCGCCGACGTGGAGGTGACGCGGATGAACAACGGCCGCTACTTCACGTTGATGGACCTCGGCCGCCTCGACCTCACGTTCCGCTGCGGCCTCCTCCGCCCGCTGCTCGAGAACCGCTGGTTCCCGCTCGTGTCGTCGGTGTCGGCGCGCTACCGGCGGTCGCTCCGGCTCGGCGAGCGCTACGAGCTCGTCACGCAGCTCGCCGCTTTCGACGCGAAGTACTGGTACATGGAGCAGCGCTTCGAGGCGAAGGGCGACGTCGCGATGACGGCCTACTTGAAGGGCGTGTTCCGCGGTCCGCGCGGCAACGTTCCGGTCGCCGAGCTCCTCGCCGCGGCCGGGCATCCCGGCCTCCCTTCGCCCTCGATGCCGGAGGCGATCCGCTTGTGGCAAGCGAGCGAGGACGCGATGCGCGCGACGGACGGCGGAGCACAAAAAGGAAACAGGGATCAGGTCGTGCGACCTGATCCCTGATTCTCGGCGGGTGCGGGTCAGCTGCGCGGGCCGCGCGGGCCGCGATCGCGGCCGCCGCGATCGCGATCGCCGCCGCCACGCGGGCCGCGGTCGCCACGATCACCACGCGACGGCGGGCCGCCGCCGGCTTCGCGCGCCGCCATCATGCGGGCCTTCGCGCGCTCGCCCTCCTCGCCCTCGGGGAGGGGGAGGAGCTCGCGGCGCGTGAGGCGGATCTTGCCGTCACGGCCGACCTCGAGGACCTTCACCTCGACGGTGTCGCCTTCCTTCATCACGTCGGTGACCTTGTCGACGCGCGTGTGCGCCATCTCGGAGACGTGGAGGAGGCCGTCGGTGCCCGGGAGGATCTCGATGAAGGCGCCGAAGTCCGTGATGCGCTGGACGGTGCCCTTGTAGATCGCGCCGACCTCGGGCTCCGCGGTGAGACCCTTGATGATGTCGAGGGCCTTCTTCACCGCGTCCGGATCGCTCGAGGCGACGTTGACGGTGCCGTCGTCCTCGACGTCGATCGCGACGCCGGTCTGGTCGATGATGCCCTTGATCGTCTTGCCACCGGGGCCGATGACGAGGCGGATCTGGTCGGGCTTGACCTTGATCGTCGTGATGCGCGGCGCCCACTTCGACAGCTCCGTGCGGGGCTGCGCGAGGACCTCGTTCATCTTGCCGAGGATGTGGATCCGGCCTTCACGCGCCTGATCGAGCGCCTGCTGGAGCACCTGCCGCGTGAGACCCGCGATCTTGATGTCCATCTGGATGGCGGTGATGCCCTTCGCGGTGCCACAGACCTTGAAGTCCATGTCGCCGAGATGGTCCTCGTCGCCGAGGATGTCGCTCAGGATCGCGAAGCGCGTCGACGCCTGGTCGACCGGGCCGTCGGTGATGAGCCCCATCGCGATGCCCGCGACCGGCGCCTTGATCGGAACGCCCGCGTCCATGAGCGAGAGCGTGCCGCCGCAGACCGCGGCCATCGAGGACGAGCCGTTCGACTCGAGCGTCTCGGACACGATGCGGATCGTGTACGGGAACTTCTCCGCGTCCGGGATCATGCGCGAGAGAGCGCGCTCGGCGAGCGCGCCGTGACCGACCTCACGACGGCCGGGGCCGCGGAGGGGCTTCGTCTCGCCGGTCGAGAAGGGCGGGAAATTGTAGTGGAGGAGGAAGCGCTTCCAGCGCTCGCCGGTGAGGGCGTCGATCTTCTGCTCGTCCGCGCTCGTGCCGAGCGTGGCGGCGACGAGCGCCTGCGTCTCGCCGCGCTGGAAGAGCGCCGAGCCGTGGACGCGGGGGAGGAGACCCGCCTCGATCGCGATCGGGCGGATCGTCTTCCCGTCGCGGCCGTCGATGCGCTTCTTCTCGCGAAGAACGTACTCGCGGACGACGACGTACTTGCGCTCCTCGAACTCCGCCTTGATGAGCTTCTCGTGCTCGGCGAACTTCTCGGCGCCGAGGTCGGCGGTGAGGGCCGCGATCATCGCGTCCTTCGCGGCCTTGTAGCCCTCGTAGCGCTTCTTCTTGTCCTTGATGAGCGAGGACTCGATGATCTTCGAGTCGACGAGCGCCGGAATCTTCGCGGCGATCTCCTCGGGGAGCTTCTTCGGCTCGAAGGGCTTCTTCGGCTTGCCGACGGCCGCGCGCATCTTCTCGATGAGCTCGAGGACGGGCTGCGCCGCCTTGTGCGCGAACATCAGCGCGTCGACGACGTCGTTCTCGGCGGCCTCGGCCGCGCCGCCCTCGACCATCACGATCGCGTCCTTGCTGCACGCGACGACCATGTCGATGTCGGCGTCGACCTGCTGCTCGAAGGTCGGGAACGCGACGAACTCGCCGTTGAGGCGGACGACGCGCACACCGCAGATCGGGCCCGCCCACGGGATGTCCGAGAGGTGGAGCGCCGCGCTCGCGCCCGTCAGCGCGAGGATGTCGGTCGGGTTCTGCTTGTCGCTCGAGAGGACGGTCGCGATGATCTGCGTGTCGCCCTTGAAGCCCTCGGGGAAGAGCGGACGGCACGGGCGGTCGATGAGGCGGCTCGTGAGCACTTCCTCGTCGCGGAGGCGGCCTTCGCGCTTGAAGAAGCCGCCGGGGATCTTGCCCGCGGCAAACGTCTTCTCGACGTACTCGCAGGTGAGGGGGAAGAAGTCGAGGCCCGGGCGCTCGTCGCCGCTGACGGCGGTGACGAGGACGACGCTCTCACCGTAGGTGATGAGCACGGAGCCGTGTGCCTGCTTGGCGAGGCGGCCCGTCTCGAGGGTGAGCGGGCGGCCGTTGACCATCACGGATTCACGAACAAAGGACATGTCGGTGGCGCTCCTTGGCGCGATGCAGCCCGAGCCTCTCTCGTAGGCGGGGCGGCGGGTTCGGCCGGGCACCTCGTCGGGCCTTCGTTCCTCGGTTCATGAACCCGAGCGGGGCTCGGACGCATGAATCGAAGAGCAAGGCGGGGCGGGGTCCCGGTGCGAGGGAGGGGGTAGAGCCCCCGAAAATTCGGACGCTAGGAAGGGGAGCTCGAGGGGGCGAAGCTCCCTCGAAACAAGGTGGGGAGCTCGAGGGGGCGCAGCCCCCTCGAAAGAAGGAAGGGGACGACGAAGCCGCCGTCCCCTTCACCGGGTCACTTACGAAGGTTCAGAGCGGAGACCGTCTTGCGGTAGCGGTCGAGGCTCGTCTTCTTCAGGTAGTTGAGGAGCCGGCGCCGCTTCGAGACCATCTTGAGGAGGCCACGACGCGAGTGGTGGTCCTTCGAGTGCGTCTTGAAGTGCTCGGTGAGGTAGCTGATGCGCTCCGTGAGGAGGGCGATCTGGACCTCGGGCGAGCCCGTGTCGGACTCGTGCGTGCGGAACTTACCGATGAGGTCCGCCTTCGTTTCGGTGTGAAGCGGCATGTGCCTGATACTCCAGGTATGAAGGGGTTCTTCCAGAGCCCGGTGCTCGTGCTGGGTACGCCCAGTGAGAGCTTTCCGGGGGACCGGAACGGCCCCCGCGATGCGGGAAAACGCCGGAGGAAAGAGGATTCCAGACCTCCGGAGCCGGCGCAGTATAGGCGCGGGATTTCCTGCGTCAACCACGCGTTTTCCGGCTAGCCTCGTGGGTGCTCCATGGCAGAGGCCCCGGTTGGAAATCCGCTCGGACGGGTCGACGGCGCCGCCGCCGCGTCCGGCAGCGCCGACACCGACCGGCCCGCCTCGGAGCCGAGCTTCGACGACCGTACCGCGCTCGGGACGCCGGCCGGCCTCGGGCCGGCCCTCGCGATCGACTCCGGGGGGGACCGCCCGGCCTCGCGTCCGGGCTTCGCGCCGCCCCCGCCGTCCGCTCCGGGCCTCCGCGCGGCGCCCCCGCCTTCGAGCCCGCGGGTGACGGTGCCCCCGAGCGGCCGGCTCGCCGCCGCAGCGCCGCCGATGCCGAAGCCGCCGGAGCGTGTGCCTTCGAGCGCGCGCGTCCCCGTCCCGCAGGTCCCCCATCTCGCCGATCTCCCGCCGCGTGAGGGCACGATCGTCGGCGCGCCGCCGGCGCCGCTCCCGCCGCCGCCCGAGCCGGCGGTTACCCGCCCGCCGAGCGGCCGCGCGAAATCCGCCGGCACGCTCCTCTTCGGCGCCCCGGCGGAGACGCAGGAGAGCGAGTCGACGTCGGTGGGGTCCGCGCCGATCACGCGCCGCTGCACCGCGTGTGGAGAGCGGTATCCGGCCGACTTCGTCATCTGCCCGCGCGACGCGACGCCGCTCACCGACGAGGTGCAGGGCTACGACGACCCGCTCCTCGGGAAGCTGCTCGGCGACACGTACCAGATCGTCCGGATCGTCGGCGAAGGCGGGATGGGTCGCGTCTACGAGGCGCGTCACCTCCGGCTGAAGGAGCGACGGTTCGCGGTGAAGGTCCTCCATCCGGACCTCGCGCGTCATCCCGAGATGGCAGCGCGCTTCCTCCGCGAAGCGGAGAGCGCGAGCTCGATCCACCATCCGAACGTCGTCGACGTGTTCGACGTCCACCATCTCGCCGACGGCACCCCGTACATGGTCGGTGAGTTCCTCGACGGCGAGGAGCTCGCGGACCTCGTGAAGCGGCGCGGGGCGCTCGACCCACGGATCGCCGTGTCGGTCGCGAAGCAGGTCTCGAGCGCGCTCGGCGCCGCGCACGCGCGCGGCATCGTGCATCGCGACATGAAGCCGGAGAACGTCTTCGTCGAGCGCGCGTCGCTCGAAGCGCTCGAGGCCGGCACGTCGGCGACGCTCTCGGTGAAGGTCCTCGACTTCGGGATCAGCAAGGCCGGCGGCGAGCGCACGAAGATGACGCGCACCGGCATGATCATGGGGACGCCGAGCTACATGGCGCCGGAGCAGGCGAGGGGGCACGACGTCGACCATCGCGCCGACGTCTATGCCGTCGGCGCGGTCCTCTACTACGTGCTCACCGGTCACAAGCCGTTCGACAACGAGGACCCGACCGCCACCCTCTCGATGGTGCTCACGCAGGAGCCGGTCCGTCTGCGCGAGCTCGATCCGCGGATCCCGGAGGCGCTCGAGCTCGTCGTCCAGCGCGCGATGTCGAAGGACCTCCGCGATCGCTATGCGACGATGGTGGACCTCGAGAACGCGCTGGCGTCGTTCGAGGAGAGCGTACGGCTGCCGACCGGCGCGGTCCGCTCGAGCCCGCCGTCCGCCGACCTCGCCCTCTCGCCGGGGGCCGCGAACGCGCTCGACGTCGCGAAGGTCATCCTCGGCGCACAATCGACGCCTCCTCCGGCCCAGAGCGGCTCGCTGGCGCGCGCGGCGCGTCCGATGATCCTCGTGATGAGCAGCGTGCTCGCCGTCTGGCTCGTCGGCGGGTCGACCGCGGCGCTCGCCGGCCTCGTGCGGATCCTCCACGACGGCGAGATCACCGGCACCGAGTGCGCGCTCCTCGTCTTCGGCTGCTTGTTCGCGGCGGGGACGCCGGCGTGGCTCTACGTCACGCACGTGAAGAAGTTCATCTGGCCGAACACGGCGCGTGCGGTGCAGCTCGCGACGGATCTCAAGCGCACCGTGATCGCGGTGCTCGTCACCTACGGCGCGCTCTCCGTCGTGCTCCGGATCGGTTCGACCGTGCTCCTCCGCAGCTCACGCTCGCTCGTGAGCGGCTGGTGGGATCTGCTTCTCCTCTTCGTGAGCCTCGCGGCAGCCGCGACGGTCGGCGGTGCGCGTCCGCTGCTCGCGAATCTCCGTCGACGCCGGCGTTGAGCGATCTGCGCTGCACGTGCGGGAACGTCCTGCCGCCCTCGTTCCCGGGCGCCCGCGTGACGTGCGCGTGCGGAGCGGCCGTCGACATCCCCGGCCCGGATCCGGCCGCGGAGCGCGCGTCGACGCCGTACCGAGCGGCGTCCGCCGTCGTCGCCGCCGAGCCGCTCGCCGCGTGCCCGTTCTGCGGACACGAGAGCCCGGCGCTCGCCCGCGTGTGCCCGACGTGCGACGTGCGCCTCGAGAGCGCGCGGTGCCGGAGGTGCTTCGCGCTCGGCGCGCCCGGCGCGTACACGTGCAGCGGCTGTGGCGCCGCGCTTCCGCGTGACGTCCTCTTCGATCCGAACGACGCGCCGTGCCCGCGTTGCGCGACGCCGCTCGAGACCGCACGCGGCGAAGCCGATCCGGTCCACGAGTGCCCGCGCTGCGGCGGCATCTTCGCCTCCATCAGCGTGCTCCCGCGCATCCTCGTCGAGGCCGAGAACGGGCGCCTTCCCCTGACGCGCGGAGGGAAGGTGCCGGTCGCGAACGAAGCGCACTACGTTCCTTGTCCGATGTGCCACGCGCGGATGAACCGGACCGGGTTCGCGAAGACGGGCGTCATCGTCGACGTCTGCGCACGGCACGGGACGTGGTTCGATCCGGGCGAGCTCACGCGCGCGCTCGGCCTCGTCGCGCAGCGACGCCGCGTCCTCTGACGTGGATCGGCGAGGATCCGCGACGGCGATCCGCGTGCGCCGTCGGCGTCTGGGCATCATCGCGGGAAGCAGCGCGATTCCAGGTGCTTCGGCGCGACGGCGCCGATGTGGGTCGAGGTGCGCTCCTTGCAGATCCCGCGGCCGATGTCCCTCTCGCTCGACGCCCGCGAAGCCCGGCCCCCGCTCCTCGCCCTCGTCGCACCGGCGCTCTACCTGCTCGCGTGCGCGGGATGCGTCCGCGCGCACGTCCTCGATCCGACGGCGGACGTCGGCGTCGCCGGTCTCCTCGTCGCGGTGGGGCTCGCGCCCTCGTTCGCGATCCCGGCCGTGTTCTCCACCCGGCAGGCGAAGCTCGCGACGGACGGCGACGCGCTCTTCGTCGACGGCCGCGCGGTGAGGTTCGACGCGATCAAGGTCGAGCCCGCGCCGAAGGGCTCGGCGCGCGTCCTCCTCACGATGCGCTCCGGAAACGTCCGGACCTTCTACGTCGACGACATCCGCGTCGCGAATCTGTTCGCTGCGAAGCTCCCGCCGGTCAGCGCGCCGGCGGGTGCTCTCGCGGCGTAG
>JBDHVE010000130.1:0-27960 GCA_039809485.1 Polyangiaceae bacterium
GCGCCGGCTCCGGCGTGGCCACCGTCGTCGGAGGCGGGGGGGCGGCGGGCGAAGGCGCCGGTGCAGGCGCCGGCTTCGCGAGCGTCGTCGGCGCGGGCTGCGTCGTCTCCTTCGGCGCCGGCGCGCCGGTCCCGGATCGCGTCGCGCCGCTCTCGCGCGTCGGACGACCGGACCACGCGCGCACGCCGCCGGCGACGAGCGCACCGACGAGCGCGAGCCCGAGCCAGAGCGCGCCGCGTCTCCGCCGCCCGCCGTTCGGCCGCCGGGAGCGCCGCGAACGATCCTCGAGCTGCGTCGCGAGCCGCTCGGGCAGGACCGGCGGTCCGCCGACGCGCGCGCGGGCCGAGAGTAGGACGCGCTCGGTCGACTGCGCGAGCGTCTCGGAGCCCACGGGGCCGAACGGCACGAGCGCGTTCGCGAGCTCCGCGACGTCGGCGAAGCGCTTCGCAGGATCGGCCGCGAGGCACCGGAGCACGACGGCGTCGAGATCGTGCGGAACGCTCCCGCGCATCGTGCTCGGCGCCGCCGGCGGGCCGCGGAGGGCGGCGGCGTAGATGTCGAGGAACGACGCGCCGTCGTATGGCGGATCGCCGGTGAGGAGCTCGTAGAGAACGGCGCCGAGACCCCAGATGTCGGAGCGCACGTCGCTTCGTGCGGCGTCTTCCATCTGCTCGGGCGCCATGTACCGCGGCGAGCCCATCATCACCGCGGGCTGCGTGAGCGAGCCGCGGTCGGACGACGAGAGCGGCAGATCGAGGCGCGAGATCCCGAAGTCGATGAGCTTCACGTGCGGGAGCCCGTCGGCGCCGCGGGTGAGGAACAGGTTCGCGGGCTTCAGGTCGCGGTGGATGATCCCGATCCCGTGCACCTCGGCGAGCGCTTCGCAGGCCTGGAGCACGTACCCGACCGCCTCGCGGGGCGCGAGTGGACCGCGCTCCGCGACGAGGCTCCCGAGGTCGCGCCCCTCGAGCAGCTCCATCACGAAGTAGGGCGCGCCGTCGTCGAGCGTCCCGACGTCGAAGACGCGTGCGACGTGATCGCTCTTCAGGCGTGTCGCCGCTCGCGCTTCGCGGAGGAAGCGCTCGGCCACGCCGGGGAGGCTGCGGACGGCCGGGAGCACGACCTTGATCGCGACCTCGTGCTCGAGGCCGACGTGGCGCGCGCGGTACACGACCGCCATGCCGCCGCCGCCGAGGAGCTCCAGGATCTCGTAGCGCCCTCCGACGAGCTCACCCGGCGTGAGCACAGACGTCTCGTCGATTTGGAGCGGTCCGGACATGCGCCTGCCTTCGGCGCACTCCGAATGCGAGAGGCGAGCCACGAGCGATGCGCCACGGGGCCACGCGCAGCCGGGGTCACCGGCATCGCTTTCGCGCGTGCGGCCGCGGATGCGTCGCTGCGTGCCGCATCCCGACGGGCAGGAGCGCCACAGCGCGCGCGCACGTCGCGAGCGCGAGCTGAGGCCGACACCCCGCGGCCTCCGAGGTCTTCGGCGCTAAGGCTTTCCGCCGCCGACGTCCGGCTTCCGCGTGACGACGATGTGGCCGTGGCTCTTGTTGTCCGGGTAGCCGTACCGGAACGAGATGGGACCGTTGCTGCTCGACTTGAACAGGTCCTTGAACGCCTTCGCGTCGGTGTTGTTCACCGTCCCGAAGGGCTCGGGCCATTCGTAGAGGCCGAAGAGGTCCTGGACGAAGCCGTACTTCTTCGCGATGCGCGGCGGCACACCCGTCGTGTCGGAGATCATCCAGTCGGTGTGGGTCATCAGCCAGTCGCGGATCGTCCCGAAGTTCTTGTCGTCCCAGAGCAGGTGGCTCGCTGCCTTCGTCATCGTCGCGACCTTCTTCTTCTGATCGAGGTGCGCGAGGAGCTGGGGCGACTTCTTGAGCGACTCGTCGGAGAGGTCGTACGCGACGTGGCGCAGCACGCGCACCTGCTTCTCGCCGGGACGGCGGAAGCGGATCTCGGCGTTCGCGAACGGACCGGCCCGCCCCTGCACCTTCTCGTTCTTCTCGATCTCCTTGTCGGTCAGGAAGTGGAGCGAGCCGTCGTTCTCGAACGTGAAGTACCGGAGGGCGACGGGCTCGAACCCGTGGAGGGCGAGCGCGGCCATCGTGAAGGCGACTTCGCCCGGGATGACGCCGCGGGTCTCGATGTCGAGGTTCTCGGTGCGGCTGTGCGCCTTGAGGAACAACTTGCCGAGGTGGCTCCGGAGCGTGGCGAGCTCCTTGTCGAGGCGCTTCGTGTCCGCCTTGTCGACGCCGCGCGCGTCGCCCGCGATCTCGAGCGAGATCGTCGTGATCTCCTGCGCGTCGGGGTAGGTCGCGAGCGCGTGGACGAGGTCTCCGCCGCCGAACGGGTACACGAGCCGCTCGGGCACGTCCTTCGGACGGAGCTTCGCGATGAACGGCATCGCGACGTCGAGCCACTCCTTCTTGTACTCGGCGTAGTTCGCCTTCAGCGCGGTGCAGTGCTTGTCGACGACCTTCTTGTCGACGTTCGCGGGGATCCACGCGTCGTCGCCGCCGCAGGCCGCGACGCGGAAAGCAGCCTGTACCTGCTTCGTGAACGAGGTGCCCTCGAGGACGTCGTCCATCGAGTAGAGGCTCTTCGGCTCCGGCGCGACGGCACCTGCGTCGGCGCCGGCCGTCTTCGCGCTGGCATCGGCCGCATCGCTCGGGACCGTCACGCTGGCGTGCGGTGGCACCGTCGCCGAAGGCGGCTGCGCCTGCGGGCCGGCCGTCGGATCCGGCGGCTGCGAGCGACACGCCGAGGCGAGCACGAGCGGCAGCGCGAGGAAGAGGCGGTGGCGGGTTGTCACGGCATCGCACTTTGCCGGACTCGGGTGGACTTGCAAAGTCCCTGTCACGGCCGAGTCAGCGGTCGTGGAAGCTCGGCGGCCG
The DNA here is from genome assembly GCA_039809485.1 of Polyangiaceae bacterium. Taxonomy (GTDB): domain Bacteria; phylum Myxococcota_A; class Polyangia; order Polyangiales; family Polyangiaceae; genus Labilithrix. Next base: position 2,904 of record JBDHVE010000130.1, read on the forward strand.
GCGCGCGAAGTAGGCCTCGACCGCCTCGTGGTGGTCCGGCCCGCTCCAGGTGTCGACGAAGAGCTGGCGCTCGAGCGCGCGCGCGTTCGGGCCCGGCGCGGTCGCCTCGCGGACGAGCCGCTTCATCGCCGCGACCGCGGCCGGCGACCCCTGCGCGATGTCGGCGGCCCAGGCGAGCGCCGTCGTGCGCGCGAGGCCGTTCTCGGTGACCTCGTCGACGAGCCCGAGGAGCTTCGCCTGCGTCGCCTCGATGTCGTGCCCGGCGTAGAGGAGCCGCGCCGCGACGCCGGCCCCTGCGAGCGCGACGAGGCGAGGGACCGTCCCCCACGACGTCGTGACGCCCATGCGCACCTGTTTGAGCTGGAGCTTCGCCCGCATGTCGGCGACGCGGAGGTCGCACGCGAGCGCGAGCTCCGCCCCGCCGCCGACCGCGGGACCTGGGAGGGCGGCGATGACGGGGAAGGGGAGCTCGCCGAGGGCACGGCAGAGATGGAAGCCGACGTCGCTGAGGCGCTCGGCGTCCTGGGGCGTGTTCTTGTCGCGCAGCTCGCGCAGATCGCCGCCCGACACGAAGACGTGGCCGGCGCCGGTGAGGACCGCGGCGCGAACGGAGCCGTCGCGGTTGGCTTCCTCGATCGCGTCCGCGAGCTCGAGCATCGTCGCGTGATCGAGCGCGTTCTTCGTCGCGGGCCGGTCGACGGTCCAGAGGACGATGTTCGCCTGACGCTCGACGCGGAGCATGGATCAGGACCCCGACCTGCGTGCCTTGCGCGGCCCCTCGCCGTGCCGGACCCGGCGGTTCCGCCGTTCGGCGTCGACGACGGCGTCACGGCTCGCGCCGCGGCCGCGGCGGCGCGCGAGGAACTTCTCCGCGTGCTCGACGATCGCGCCGGCGACGTCGACCCCGCTCGTGCGCTCGATGCCCTCGAGGCCGGGCGAGCTGTTGATCTCGAGGATCTTCGGACCGTCGCGGCCCTCGAGCATGTCGACGCCGGCGACCTCGAGCCCCATCACCTTCGCGGCCGCGGTCGCCGCGAGCCGGTAACGCTTCGGGAGCTCGACGCGCGCGCCCGCGCCGCCCCGGTGGAGGTTCGAGCGGAACTCGCCCTTCTTCGCCTGCCGGCGCATCGCCGCGACGACGCGGCCGCCGACGACGATCGCTCGGTAGTCCTTGCCCTTCGACTCGGCGATGTACTCCTGGAGGATGATGTCCTGACCCATCGCCCAGAGCGTCTCGAGGAGGGACGTCACCGCCTGCGGCGTGTCGGCGATCATCGTGCCGATCCCCTGCGTGCCCTGGTGGAGCTTCACGATGGCAGGCGTTCCGCCGATGAACTCGAGCGCGGCGTCGACGCCGTCCGGCGCGCGGGCGCAGACGGTCTTCGGCACGTCGATGTCCTTCTTCGTGAGCAGCTGCATCGCGCGGAGCTTGTCGCGCGAGCGGGCGATCGCGATCGCGTTGTTGAGGACGGGGATCCCCATCATGTCGAACTGCCGCACGACGGCGAGGCCGTAGTTCGTGATCGACGCGCCGATGCGCGGAAGGACGAGGTCGACGGGCGGCAGGAGCGCGTCGCGGAGGAACATCGCCGGCCGACCGCGCGAGATGACGATCTGGAAGTCGAGCGGGTCTGCCACGGTGACCTCGTGGCCACGCGCACGGGCCGCGAGCACGAGGCGGCTCGTCGAGTAGAGGTTCGCGTTCCGGGAGAGGACGAGCAGACGCATCGAGCGGGCGAAGCGCAGCTGAGGACACTTCTTCCCCGCACACAATGGGGCTCCGTCAAAATCTTGGATTCTTCAGCGATTCCAAGCCATTGTGGCGCTCGTCGACACGGGCGTGTTCGTCATCCGGTGACCGTGGGGCGCTCGCGCGTCCCGCCCTCCGCGTGGCCAGAGCGCGGCTGCGAGGAGCAGCGCGAGGGCGACGATACGGACCTGGGCGTGGGCTCTCGAGGACATGGCGACGACGCGATGCTCGAGGTGCATCTCTCGTGCCCGCGCGCTCGTGCTCCGCGTGCGAGGGCTGCGCGGAGACTTTACGGGCGCGGGGTGGCTGGTACGTTCCCCTCGTCATGCCGACTCGGCCCACTCCGTCGCGCGAGAACACGGACGACGACGCGCTCGATCTGCCGCCGCTCGACGACGCGGGCGACCTCGAGACGACGGAGGAGGCGAACGATCTCGAAGACGACCTCGTGCTCGAGGTCGAGGGCGACGCATTCGACGACGCGACGCTCGGCGGATCGCTCGAGGACCTCGTCGAGGCAGGCGGGATCGAGTCCGGATGGCTCCTCGACGCGGAGGACGCGGCGGGGCTCGAGATCGGAGGCGTGGATCTCGACGTCGGCGACGAGAGCGAGACGTTCGGGGACGACGAGCCGCACGGCGTCGTGGAGGACGATCCGGACCTCGACACCGACGAGGCGACGAGCGTGGGCGACGGCGGCGAGGAAGGCCCGCTCGCCGACGACGAGGAGCTCCGGGAGGAGGACCTCCCGATGCTCGACGCCGACGACGAAGGCGACGTCGAGGACGGTGCGCTCTTCGAGGCCGGCGCGATCGGTGGTCTCGAGGAGCTGCTCTGGGACGATCGCGCGTGGGTCCGCGCACCGGTGCCCGAAGGGGGCGACGAAGACGCCGACGACAGCGGGGCCTTGCCCGTCCCGGGGATGGATCCCGCGCTCGCGGCGCGCGACGCGCGCTGGCGTGCGCTCGAGGAGGCGACCCGCCTGACCGCGGCGGCGTTCCTGCCGGGCGGGAGCGTCGTCGTCGCGCTGCCGTCTCCGGACGGCGTCCGGGCTCGCCTCGTGCGGATCCCGCCTGAAGGCGATGCGCGCATCATCGGCGAGGTCGAGCCGAAGTCGCCGGAGGACGACGACGCGTGCGAGGTCCGCGGGCTCCGCTGGGACGCCGAGCGGGGCGTGCTCGTCGCGACCGGCAACTTCGAGCCCCACGCGTTCCGACCCGCCTGAGCACCCCACGGGAGGCGGGCGCCGCGGTACGATGCTCGGCGCATCCATGCCGGTCATCGTCCAGAAGTACGGGGGCTCGTCGGTCGCGGACGTCCAGAAGCTCGCGCAGGTCGCCGATCGCGTCGTCGCCGCGAAGCGCGAAGGCAACGACGTCGTCGTCGTCGTCAGCGCGATGGGCAAGACCACCGACGAGCTGATCGGCCTCGCCCGGCGGACGGCAGAGACGGCCGGCACCGGAGCCGAGCCGCCGCGGCGCGAGCTCGACATGCTCGTGTCGACCGGCGAGCGCGTGACGATGGCGCTCTTGTCGATCGCGATCCACGCCCGCGGGTGCGACGCGATCAGCTTCACCGGCAGCCAGTCCGGCATCCTCACGAACGATCGCCACTTCGACGCGCGGATCATCGAAGTGCGCCCGCATCGGATCCAGGACGAGCTCGCGCGAGGCCGGATCGTCATCGTCGCCGGCTACCAGGGCATGAGCTACCGGCGCGAGATCACCACGCTGGGGCGGGGCGGCAGTGACACGACCGCCGTGGCTCTCGCTGCCGCGCTCGGCGCCGAGCGCTGCGAGATCTACAGCGACGTCGACGGCGTCTACTCCGCCGACCCGCGCGTCGTCGAGGAGCCCCGGCATCTGCCGCTGCTCGATCTCGCGACGCTCGCCGAGATGGCGGAGGCCGGCGCGAAGGTCTTGAACGCGCAGGCGGTCGAATGGGCGCGTCGCAGCAAGATCGCGATCCATGCGCGGAAGACGAGCGACCCTCTCACCGGCGGACGCGAGACGGTGGCGCGGCCGCGCGAGGACGACGACGACGTCGCGCGCGCGATGGATGACGAGAACCGCCCGGTGCGGGCCGTCGTCGGCGCGGGCAACGTGATGGTGCTCGACGCACCGCCCGGCGAGCTCGCGGGCCTCCTCGCGACCGCGTCCTCGCTCGAGGTCGCGCTCGGCGACGTCGTCGCGTCGCCGCGCGGCGTCCTCGCCCACGTGCCGCTCTTGAACGTCCCCGACTGGCAGCGCTGCCTCCGCACCCTCCAGGGCGCGCTCGGCGCGTCGCTCGGGGTCCTCGGTCCCCACGGCGTCGTGAGCGTGGTCGGATACGGGCTGACCGGTGCGAGCGGCGCGCTCGCGCGGGCGGTCGCCGTCCTCGCCGAGCGCCGGATCGTCCCCGTCGCGCTCACCGCCGGGCCGCTCCGCATCAGCGTGACGATCTCGGAGACGCACCTCGCCGAGGCGCAGCGCGCGCTCCACTCTGCGTTCGTGGTCTGACGCGGATCTCAGCCGCCGCGACGCGCGACGTGCGCGATCGCGTCGCGCACGTCGACCCGCGCGGGCGGACCCGGCGGCGCCGCCGCGGGATCGGCAGGTCCGACGAGGAGGACGAGCGCGCGGACCATCGTGCGCGCTTCACGCGCGAGAGCGGGGTCCCCTGCCGTCTCGGCGAGGAGGGCGAGACGACGCCAGACCGCGAGCTGCGCCGGGAGCTGACCGTCTTCCCCGTGCCACGTCGCGAGCGTCTTCAGCGCGGCCGCTTCGTCCTCGGCGCTCGCGAAGAGGTCGGCGACGGCCTCCCGGCGGAGCCCCATCGCGCGCCGCACGCGTGCCCGCGCCGCGAGCGCCGGCCGGAGCCGCGGCATGTGCTCGAGCGCGACGGAGTAGACGCGCTCGGCCTCACGGAGGTCGCCTCGCCGTGCGCGGAGCGCGCCGAGGCCGAGGTAGGCCTCCTCGCACGTCCCGTCGAGCGCGAGCGCCTCCATGTAGCGGCGGACCGCGACCTCCTCCTCGTTCGCGCTCTCGTGGGCGTGGGCCATGCGGACGAGCTCGAGCGCGCTCGACGCATACGCGACCTCCGGCGCCACGAGCGCGAGCGCGAAGGCCAGGACGGCCAGACGCCGGGGCGCACCGTGGCGGGCGAGCATGCCTGCAAAGATAGCGCGTGTACGATGAGCCCGTGGCATCCGGGCTCATGGAGGTCGCGGAGACGGCCGTGCCCGTGCGCGGGCCGCTCACGGGGCACACCGGCGCGTTCGTCGTCGTGGAGCTGTGGCGAGGTGACCAGCCCGGGGGCGTCCTCGCGCGTGTGGGCGCGGCCGTGCTGGGCGATGTGGTGCGCTTCCGGCCCGTGGACGGAGCCGCCCCGCCGCTCGACGTGCTCGTCCGGCACGCTCGCATCCTGACGCGAGGCATCCCGCCGCTGGTCGCGGTCCCGCGCGATCTGGCCGCGCCCGAGCTCGTCGCGCTGCTCGCGACCGCGCGCGCGGGGTCGAGCTCCGCGCTTTCCTTCGCGGAGCGCGTATTCTGCGCGGGGGCGCGATTCCTGGTCACCCCGGCCACGTCGTCGGAGCCCGTCTTTCTCGAAGAGCTCGCGATTTCGCAGCCGGACCGCGGTCGGCACGAAGGTTGAACCTCCTCGGGGAAAAAGGAGCCTCAGGATGGCTTTGCCGGTCCAGATCACGTTCCGGGACTTTCCCCATTCCGATTCGGTCGCCGCGCTCGTGGAGCGGCGCGCCGCGAAGCTCGAGACCTTCCACGACCGCATCATCCGTTGTCACGTCGTCCTCGAACAGCCGCATCGGCACCACCGTCACGGCAAGCAGTTCGGAGTCCGCATCGACATCGTCGTGCCCCAGAAGGAGCTCGTCGTCACGAAGGCCTCCGAAGATGATCGCGAGGACCTCTACGCGCTCGTCGAGGCGTGCTTCGACGACGCGCAGCGGATGCTCGAAGAGCACTCGCGCATGCACAAGCCCGATACGAAGCACCACGTGAGGCCGCCCCACGCGGTGGTCGCGCGCGTGTTCCACGACCGTGGCTACGGCTTCCTCGAGACGCCGGACGGGACGGAGGTGTACTTCCACCAGAACAGCGTCGTCGACGGGCGGTTCACCGACCTCAGGCCGGGTGCGAAGGTCCGCTACGCCGAGGAAGACGGCGACAAGGGCCCCCAGGCGAGCACGGTGCACGTGGTTCGTTGACGCGCAGGCGGTTCGCTCACGGCTGCCCGCAGACGACCTCTGCGCGGCACGCCGTGAGCCCGTCGAGTCGGCTGTCGAGTTGCGTCTCGCACGTCGACGAGCGAATCGCGGCGAGGCAGTTCTCGAAGCGCGCGCGGCTCGCGTCGGCGGGGCACGTCCAGCGGCCGATCCGCGCGGGCATGTCCGTCTCGACGTCGGCGATGCACGCGCTCTCGGTCGGCCAGCGCTGGTCGCGCCCGCCGACCCGCCCGCACGACTCTGCCCTGCGACAGAGCTCGAGGGCGAGGCGTGTGGCTCGATCGTCGGGTGACACGTTCGTCACGCGCGGCCCCGCCGGCACACCGCTGCGAATGGTCGTGATGCCGGTCTCGTCTCCGCTGTGCGCGCAGGCGGATGCGAGCAGGCCGCCGCACAGCAAGCTGGAAAGGACGCCGCGTACCATGCGCCGGCGCGATGCAGACGGCGCGCCAGACGTGACCTCGAGCGGTCACGGAAGCGTTCGCGTGAAGAACCTCCACGCGAGCGCGAGGCTCTCCTTGCGAACGGTGTGGTTCCACTCCTTGGGCCACGAAGGGTCGAAGAAGGAATCCTCGCAGAGCACGACGCGATGTCCGCCCTCGCAGCCCGGCCACGTCGTGCAGCCGCGTTCGTTCGGGACGGCGACGGGCTCCGCCGCGCAGCGGCCGTTCTCGGCCCAGCGCTTCGCGGCGTCCTTGCCCCATTCGGGCTTCTCGTCGTCGTCGTGCGTCCGCACGGTCACGAACACGTCCATCGGTGCGCACGAGCCGGGCCCGTACGGGTGATAGCTCGCGTCGCCGATCCCTGCGGCACGCAGCGGCGTGTCGCGCCGGCAGGCGAGGTGGCTCACGAGCTTGCCGCCCCAGCTGAACCCGAACGCGAAGATGCGGCTCGGGTCGATGCAGTGGCGTTCGCCCATCACGCTCACGATCTGCTCGACGAACGCGGGCTCCTTCTCGCCGTGGAGATCCCAGGCGCCGTCCGCGTCCGGGTAGACGGTGAAGGCTGCCTCGCCGACCTGCGTGTGCATCTCGAACCAGTCGGCGAAGTGCTTGCCGTCGTCGCCGATCCCGTGGAAGACGAGGAGGAGGGGGGCGGGGGTCGGTTCGGCCGACCCGCTGCGAGGCCCGAAGACGTGGAAGCGGCGCTCGTCCGGCAGCTCGAAGGTCTCGTCGTGCGGAATGGGAGAGCCGTGCGTGCACCCCGGCGCGCGCACGCCGTCCCGCGCCGCCCAGTGCGGGGCGTAGGGGACCCGCGTCGCGGTGCGGAGCGTCCTCCGGAGCTCGCGCCCATGGAGGCGCCACGCGAGCACGCAGAGGACGACGAGCACGCCGAAGAGGATCGCCGTGCGACGAAGGCGCCGGGTCACGACTCCGGCGTCCACGCCGGAAGGTCGATCTCGAAACGGGCACCGCGGCCCGGCTCGGAGCGCACCGAGATCCGCCCTTCGTGCCGCTCGACGATCTGCTTCGAGATGTGGAGACCGAGGCCCATGCCCTCCGCGGACTTCGTCGAGAAGCCGCGCTCGAAGATGTGGGGCAGGACCTCCGGGGCGATGCCCGGCCCGTCGTCCTCGAACGCGACGAGCACGCGGGGGCCGACGGTCCGCGCGCTGACGCGGACGGTGCCGCGGGAGGCCGCCTCGCCGGCGTTCTTCAGGATGTTCACGAACACCTGCGTGAGCTGACGGCCACGACCCGGGACGTAGCACTCGGTCAGCGCGAGCTCCACGTTCACGCGGCCGCGGAAGCGCCGTTCGAGGTGCTTCACGGTCGCGCGGATCTCTTCGCCGACGTCGAAGCGCGTGATCGGCCCCGGCGCGTTCCGATGCAGCTCGATGAACCAGTCGACGACGCCTCGGATGCGGTCGATCCCGAGTCGGATGTCCTCGACTGCGGCGGCGAGCTCGCCGAGATCCCCGGTCTGCTCCTCCTCGGTCGTGAGGTGATCCAGGTTGGCGAGGACGTAGGCGACCGGGTTGTTGATCTCGTGCTCGAGCTCCCGGAGGGCGTGGTCGAGCGCGCGCTCGGTTCCGGCCTCGAGGAGGTCGCCGTGGAGCTTCTTCATCTCCTCCATCGCGGCGCGGAGCGCGGCGTTCCGCTCGCGTAGCTCGCGCATCGCGCGCTGGAGGTCGGACGTCCGCAGCTCGACGCGGGCCTCGAGCGAGGAGTTGAGGATCTCCATCTCGCGGTAGCGCCGCTCGAACTCGCGCTCGTTCTCGGCGAGCACGCGGCGGTGCTCCTCGCTCACGCGCGTCATGAGCCGCCGGACGCGCATCGAGTAGACCTCGCGCCCCCCGACCCAGCCGGCGACCGGCGCGAGCACCCACCACGGCGTCGGCGCGACGAGGGCGCCGAGGATGCCGACGATCGAGCCGACGACGAACGCGATCCACGCGAACGGCGGCTCGGTGCGGAAGCGCACGTCGTAGCTGCAGCACGGGGCGCCGTCCGCCCAGCAGTGGCTCTCGACGACCTCCGCGGGCGGCAGATCGAAGAGGAGGGGGATCGCGTGGAGGACGCCGCGTCCGACGGCGCACGAGCAGCGCGACCGCGGGGCGTCGGGACGGTAGTGGAGCTGCACGCGGATCGCGCCGGCGCCGGCGGGATACACCTCGAACCGGAGATGGCGCGCGAAGAAGCTCCGCGCGCGATCGAGGTGCTTGTAGAAGAGGTCGGGCGTGACGAGGGCCGAGAGGCTCATCGCCGAGAGGTCACGGCGGATCGGGATGATCCACGTGACGGCGTCCGTCACGAACGACGGACCGATCCGCGTCTCGAGCTCGCTCGCGACGCGCTCGAACGTCGCGACCGAGACCCAGGCGCGCGGGTCGAGCGCGCCGCCCGCGGTCTCGTCGCGCCCGAGGCTCGCGGCGAGCAGGCGTTCGGCTTCCTCGCGCGGCACCTTCGTCGCGGCATAGTCGCGGAGCGCGAGCAGGATCCTGGCGCTGACGTCCTCGGCTTCGGTCAAGCGCGACTCCCCAGCCACTCGTGCACGCGCGCGATCACGTTCGCGCCGGCGAGCGCGGGCGTCATCGCGAGCTTCGCGAGGACGAGGAGCGATCGCGGGTAGGTGGGGGGCACCTTCACGTCGGGCAGATCGCGACTGCCGTGGTCCTCGAGGAGGCAGCGCGCGGCCTCGAGCGCAGAGCTCACGGCGCCTTCCATGCAGGCGAGGTCGATCGCGTTCTTCACGTGATCGCCCGCGAGGTAGAGGTTGGGGATCTGCGAGCGCGGCGAGGGTCGATTCGGCCAAGCTCCGATCGTGTTGATGAAGAGCGGGACCTCGGTGTTCGGGTGGAGGACCGTCGTCTCGATGTCCGCCGGATCGAGCGGCATGTACTGCGCGATCTCGCCGAGGAGCTGCGCGGTCGCGTCCGCCTCCGAGAGCGATCGGAGCGGCGCGAAGTTGCTCGCGATGAAGGACAGCTCGGTGGGCGCGGGATGGTTCCGCCAGATCTGCGCGACGTCGATGAACGAGAGGCCGAAGTTCCCGCCGTGGAAGAAGACGTGCTCCTTCGGGATGCCGGCGAGCTTCCGCCGGAGGCGCACGTGGAGCGCGGCCATCGGCTGCGCCTCGAGCCAGTGCATGTTCCCGAGCGACGGATCGAGGTCGAAGACCGGTCCGTCGACGAGCTTGCGCGCGACCTCGAACGGCGTCGCGAGCACGAAGGCGTCCGCGGTGACCGGCCCGTCCGGCGTGACCGCCGCCTCGATCCGGCGGCTTCCGACCTGGAGCCGGGTCACTTCGGTCCGGAAGCGGACCTCCACCCCGGCCTGCTCGACGAGCGCGCGGTAGGGCTCGATGAAGGTCTCCTGCAGATCGCCCGGCAGGACGGAGAGGAAGGGCGAAGCCTGGCGCGCCCAGTAGCCCCCGATCTTCTTCGCCGTCATCGCGCTCATGTCGTAGGCGGGGATCGCCGACGCCTTGAGCATGTTCTCCTGGTTCAGCTCGGCGACCTCCTCGGTCATGAACCAGGCCTCGCGCATCACGCCGATCTGGCTGATCCGATCGAGGAGGCGCTTCTCGGAGAAGGAGCGGCTCAGGAGATCGACCGTCGAGCCGAGGAAGAGGACGGTCTGGTACCAGGGGAGGATCCCGTGGCGCGCGTTGTGGATCAGCGCGGGCACGCCGCTCGGACCGCGCACGGTGACGAACGACGGGAACTTGCCGGGGACGAGGTAGTGGTAGCGATCGAAGTCGACGAGCGTGACGTGGATCTGATCGAGGATGGCGCGGACGTTCGGGTACCACTTCGGGAAGACGTGGTAGCCGTGCTCCCAGCGCTTGCCGTCCCGGAAGTCCGAGCCGGCTTTCCCACCGAGGCGCTCGCTGCGCTCGAGGATCGTCACGCGATGACCACGAAGCGCGATCTGCCTCGCGGCGGTCATCCCCGCGAGCCCGCCCCCGATGACGACGACGTTCATGTGGAGTTTGTCCGAGGATAGACGAAGCGCGGCAGCGGAGGCGCGCGTTCCTCGGCATCGTGGAAACCACGTACGTCGTACAGGATCAGGCGCCGTCGATGCGGTGGGTCGCAGGCGAGGTGATAACAAGGGAGAGAAGCGCATGACGATGCCACTCTTGCTCATGACGTCAGCGATCCTTGCCGTCACCGCGTGCTCGGGCCGCGTGGCGACGGAGGACGATGGGGGCCCGTCCGAGCACGCGTCGACCGATGGCGGGAGCCGCACCGATGCTCCCGACGCCGCGCCGAGCGCTTCGGTGGTGAAAACGACGGATGCGTACTGGCGTCGCGGCATCGATCCGAGCCACGTCCTCGGCCCGTGCGACGACAATCACCTCTGCTACGGGAAGGGGACGTGCGCGAACTTCACCGAAGTCGCGCCCGAGCTCGGCTACGTGTGCATCGATGCCCACCCGTGCGTCGTGTTCGCGTGCGACGGCGCGCGTCGTTGCTACGTGAGCGACAACTGCTGTCTGCCGCCCGTCCAGTGCTTGTGAGGCGTCAGGCGCCGTCGGTCGTCGTTTTCTTCCGATACGTCTCGATCATCGCCAGCAGGTGCCGGAGGTCGATCGGCTTCGCCAGCGCCGCGGCGAGATCGAGGTCCTTGGTCCGCGTCTCCATCTGGTCGACCGCGCTCATCACGATCGTGGGGATCCCGGCGAGGGCAGGGTCCTTCTGCTGGCACCGTCGGAACTCGACACCGTCCATCACCGGCATGTTGAGGTCGAGGAGGATGAGCGACGGTTTCAGCGTGCGGAGCGCGTCGAGCGCGGAGGCGCCGTCCTTCGCCACCGTCACGTCGTAGCCTCGTTCGCCGAGGACCTCGGAGAGGACCTCGCGGATGTCGACGTCGTCGTCGATCACGAGAATCGACATGGGCTCCGCCATCATCCGTCGTCCGTCGTCGGGAGATCGACGGTGAAGGTGGCGCCTTCGCCCGGTGCGCTCACGACCGAGATCGTACCGCCGTGTGCCTCGACGACGTGGCGCGTGACCCAGAGCCCGAGACCGAAGCCGGTCGGCTGCGACGGCGCGACGGCGCGCTCGAAGCGCCGGAAGATGCGGTCGTGCTCGCTCGCGTCGATCCCGATGCCGTGGTCCTCGACGACGAGCCGCGCGCGCCGGCCGACGCCCGAGATCCGGACCGCGATCGGCTTGCCCGCGCCGTACTTGATCGCGTTCGACAAGAGGGCGTACGCGACGGACTCGATCGCCTTGCGATCCCAGAAGCCGACGACGGCGCTCGGCGCTTCGAGCCGGATCGCCCCGCCCGCGCGCGCGGCGGCGTCCTCCGCCGACGCGATCGCCGCCTTCACCGGCGCGCGGAGGTCGATCGTCTCGCGCGTGAGCTCGAGGGCGCCCGACGCGACGCGCGTCACTTCGAGGAGCCCGTTGATGAGCGACGTCAGCCGCTCGACGTGGCGTGACACCGACGCGAGCTTCTTCTCTAGCGGCGGGACGGGAACGGTCGGCCCGCCCGCTTCGGCCAGGATGTGCCGCGCGCTCTCGAGCTGGAGGCTGAGCGCGGTGAGCGGCGTCTTCAGCTCGTGCGATGCCGAGGTGAGGAAGTCGTCGCGCGCGCGCGCCGCGCGCTCGAGCGCGACGTGCGCCTGCCGTCGCTCTTCGAGGAACCGGATCCGGCCGGCGGCGACCGAGACCTGCGCCGCCATCCCGACGAGATACGCGAGCTGCGCCGCCGTCGGAGGCCGGCATCCCTCTTCGTCGCCGAACGTGCCGGTCCCGAGCGCGCCGAGGGGCTTGTCGAGGAGGCGGAGCGGGACGTTGACGATCGTGCGATTGCCGAGCTGCTCGACGATCGCCTTGTTCGTGCGCGGATCGGTGCGCGCGTCCTCGACGACGACCGGGGCGTCGCTCGCGAAGATCTCCTCGATCATCGCGTCCCCACGGACCGGCAGGACGGGGGCGACTTCCCAGGCGCGACCGTGCTGCTCGCCGCTGAACTGGAGCATGCGGACCGTGTCGTCGCCCTCGTTCTCCATGATGAAGAGCCAGGCGTGGGGATAGCCGAGGACGCGCGAGGTCTCCGCGCGCGTCACGTCGAGCAGCTCGTCGAATGTGGCTGCTCGTTGGAGCTCCCGCGCGAAGGCGAGGAGCCGCGTCGCGTCGGGGGTACTCGGGTCCACTCTGAACGCGTACCGCGGAGTCGGTATCCTTGCCAAATCCGGGCACGTTGTCGCGGCCTCGCTGCGGCGCCCCGGCCCACAAACGACGCGTCCCCCGGATGCGCGAGGCATCCGAGGGACGCGAGGGTCACTGCTCGATCAAGAGCAGGTCAGCTGCAGCCCATGCTGTTGCCGCAGTTGAGGCACTTGTAGCAAGCGCCGTTGCGGACCGTGATGTGACCGCAGACGTCGCAGACGGGCGCGTCGCCCATCATCGCGTCGAGCTGCGCGTCGAGCGGGCTCGCCGCCGCCGCGTGCTCGTGCGCCGCATCATGGCCGGGGGCCTTGATCCCCGCCTTCTGCTCCAGCGTCTCCGCGTCGGACGCGCTCCGGGCGAGCGCCTCCGGCGTGTAGGCGAGGGAGACCGGGATCTCCGACTGGCTCGCGCGGTCCTCGCTGCGGCCGCCGCCGACGAAGCCGGCATGCTGCTGTGTGTTCACTTCCGCTTCCGGCTTCACGTGCGCCAGGTCGTAGCGACCGAGGTACTCGCAGCCGAGGACGCGGAAGAGGTAGTCGACGATCGACGTCGAGAACTTCACGTACGGGTGACCTTCGACCACGCCCTGCGGCTCGAACCGCGTGAACGTGAACTGGTCCACGTACGTCTGGAGCGGAACGCCGTACTGGAGGCCGATCGACACGCTCATCGCGAAGCAGTTCATGAGCGAGCGGAAGGCGGCGCCCTCCTTGTGCATGTCGATGAAGATCTCGCCGAGCGTGCCGTCCTCGTACTGGCCGGTGCGGAGGAAGATCTTGTGGCCGCCGACGCGCGCTTCCTGCGTGAAGCCGACGCGCTTCTTCGGGAGGCGGACGCGGAGCCCCTTCGGACGCGAGCCGCTCGGCGTGAGACCGAGCGTGAGCTGGGTCACGTCCTGCGGCGCGCTCGTCTGCGGGATCGGGGCGAGGCCCGGGACGATCGTCTCGGAGAGCTTCGCCTCGAGCTCCGGCGTGATCTTGCGGCCGTAGGCGTCGGCCTTCACGGCCTCTTCCTTCTCCGCCTTCTTGTCCTCGTCCTTCTCCTTCGAGGTGGTCGACAGCGGCTGCGAGGCCTTGCATCCGTCGCGGTAGAGCGCGACGGCCTTGAGCCCGAGACGCCAGCCCTCCTCGTAGACCTCGGCGACTTCTTCGACCGTCGCGTCGTTCGGGAGGTTCACGGTCTTCGAGATGGCGCCCGAGAGGAAGGGCTGCACGGCCGCCATCATCTTCACGTGGCTCATCGCCGGGAGGAAGCGCTGGCCGGTCTTGCCGCAACGGTTCGCGCAGTCGAACACCGGGTAGTGCGACGGCTTGAGGTAGGGCGCGCCCTCGATCGTCATGCGACCGATGATGTGGTCACCCGCCTCCTCGATCTCGCCCTTCGTGAAGCCGAGGTGCTGGAGGAAGCTGAAGCCGCGCGCCGAGCGCGTCTCCTTCGAGATCCCGAGGCGCTCGTAGGCTTCCTCGCCGAGGACCCACGACGCGAACGCCTGATCGAGCTCGAAGACGCCGGAGAGGGCGGCCTCGGCCTTCTGCAGATCCGCGTCGGTGAGGCCGCGCTCCTTGAGCGAGCGGCGGTTCACGTTCGGCGCGGCGAGCAGCGTGTTCGTGCCGGTGACGAACGCGACGATCTCCTGGATCTCCGTCGCGCTGTAGCCGAGCTTCTTGAGCGCGGCGGGCACCGACTGGTTCACGATCTTGAAGTAGCCGCCACCGGCGAGCTTCTTGTACTTCACGAGCGCGAAGTCGGGCTCGACACCGGTCGTGTCGCAGTCCATGAGGAGGCCGATCGTGCCGGTCGGCGCGAGCACCGTCGCCTGCGCGTTGCGGTAACCGTGCTGCTCGCCGAGGCGGACGGCCTGGTCCCAGTCCTCGCACGCGGCGCGGTAGAGATCGGTCGGGCAGAGGTCGCGGTCGATCTGGTAGGCCGCGTCGCGGTGCATGTTCATGACGCGGATCATCGGCTCGCGGTTCTTCGCGAAGCCGTTGAACGCGCCCTTCGACGACGCCATCTCGGCGCTCGTCTTGTACGCGTGACCGCACATGATCGACGTGATCGCCGCCGCGATCGCACGACCCTCGTCCGAGTCGTACGGGACGCCCATCTGCATCAGCATCGAACCGAGGTTCGCGTAGCCGAGGCCGAGCGGGCGGTAGTCGTGGCTGTTCTTCGCGATCTGGCCCGTCGGGTAGCTCGAGAGATCGACGAGGATCTCCTGCGCCATGAAGAAGACGCGGCACGCGTGGCGGAAGCCGTCGACGTCGAACGACTGCCTTCCGTCGCCGTCCTCACGCAGGAACTTGGTGAGGTTGATCGACGCGAGGTTGCACGCCGTGTCGTCGAGGAACATGTACTCGGAGCACGGGTTCGACGCATTGATCTTCCCGGAGTTCGGGCACGTGTGCCACCGGTTGATCGTCGAGTCGTACTGCACGCCGGGGTCGGCGCAGCCCCAGGCCGCCTGGGCGATCTGGTTCCAGAGGTCCTTCGCCTCGTAGGTGTCGCAGACGGCGCCGGTCGTGCGCATGATCGTCTGCCACTTCCCGCCCGCCTCGACCGCCTTCATGAACTCGTCGGTGACGCGCACCGAGTTGTTCGAGTTCTGGCCGCTGATGGTGTGGTAGGCGTCGCCGTTGAAGTCGCTCGAGTAGCCCGCGGCGATGAGGGCGTGCGCCTTCTTCTCCTCGCGGACCTTCCAGTTGATGAAGTCGACGATCTCGGGGTGGTCCATGTCGAGGCAGACCATCTTCGCCGCGCGGCGCGTGGTGCCGCCCGACTTGGTCGCGCCCGCGGCGCGGTCGAACACCTCGAGGAAGCTCATGAGGCCGCTCGAGGTGCCGCCGCCGGAGAGCTTCTCCTGGCGACCACGGATCTGGCTGAAGTTCGAGCCCGTGCCCGAGCCGTACTTGAAGAGGCGCGCCTCGTTCTTCACGAGCTCGTAGATGCTCATGAGGTCGTCCGCCGCCGACTGGATGAAGCACGCCGAGCACTGCGGGCGCTCGTAGGCGTTCTTCGTCTCGACGACGTTCGAGGCCTTCGGGTTCGTCCAGTCCCAGGCCCA
The DNA here is from genome assembly GCA_039809485.1 of Polyangiaceae bacterium. Classification (GTDB taxonomy): domain Bacteria; phylum Myxococcota_A; class Polyangia; order Polyangiales; family Polyangiaceae; genus Labilithrix. The sequence continues at coordinate 18,565 of JBDHVE010000130.1, forward strand.
GTTGCCGCCCGAGCCCGTGATGCCGTACTCGGCCCAGAGACCGCAGTTGAACCACACCGGCGAGTTGAACGCGCCGACCTGGTGCACCATGAGGAACGAGAGCTCGGCCTCGAACGCATCCGCGTCGGCCTTCGACGCGAAGTAGCCGCCGAACTTCTCGCCCGCGTCACGGATCGTGTGCGCGATGCGGTAGACGACCTGGCGGACGCTCTTCTCGCCCTGCTTCGCGTCGCCGTGGAGGCCGGCCTTGCGGAAGTACTTCGAGATGACGATGTCGGTCGCGAGCTGCGACCACGTCGACGGGATCTCGGCGCCTTCCATCTTGAAGACGATCGAGCCGTCCGGGTTCGTGATGACGCTCGAGCGGCGCTCGTAGACGAGCTCGGTCTTGTCACCGGTGACCGTCATCCAGCCGGCCGAGCCGCTCTCGAGCGGGTCCGTGCCGGGGCGCGTGTAGACGCGCGCGACGGTGACGCCGCGCGAGCCCTTCGCGACCATCTTCTTGGGCGCCGCGGCCTGCTGCGGCGCGCTCGTCTTCTGGTTGGGCTTGCCGTGGGCGCCGTTCTTCTTGGCGTCCTTCGAAGGCGTGGACGCGGGGCCGTGACCCTTGGTCGCGCTCTTCGTGTTTCGAAGGTTCTTGTCGTTGCTCACGCCGGGACCCTGTCCGTTCCCCACGCGCCCGTGGGGGCCCACACCGAAAGACGTAGCCATCTTCTGCCTCCGATTCCTGCGCGCAAGCGAGTCCGGCTCGCTCGAGCGATGCGAGATGCGAAAACATGGCCGTGGGGCACCGCCCCCCTCGGACCATGGCATCGATCTCCGGTTTCCGCTCCAGCCTCGAGGGCGTGCGTCTCCGCAACAGCGCGCAGACGAACCCCCTCGCGGCCGGAGCACCTCACGACGCCTCCCCCTCCACCCCCGTCAGCAGGGATGGACCGGACGAGCTCGTCGATCGGCCTTCCGCCGCCGGTGCAGGAGCGCCCGTTCCGCGTGGTCCATTCGGACCACGAGGCGCGGGTCTCCCCTCCAGAGCAGTCGACCCCTCTTCCACCCGAACCCTCGCGCGCCGCATCGACCTCCTGCTGCGGCTCTCCGACCTACCTTCCGCCCTGGGGACACCAGAGCTTCCGACCTGCCGGGGATCCCGTCCGCTTCCGCCGTTCAGCTGAACAGCCCGATTCGACATCGAGGCTCTTCAGCTGAACAAGTGTGCGCGTACGAGAGCGAAGAGCAAGCCCTGCCGGACGTGGATCCGACGGGCAGGGAACGGATCTAACCTCAACATGTTGTGGTGTCCAGAGAATTGAGCCTACTCCATGTGGTACGACATGGACGACGGACGCCCTCCATGGACCCCACAACCCTACTCGGGCCTAAACACACGGAAACCCGGTAGTCCGTTCAGTCCTGAGCGACAGGTACTCAGGAGGACAGCCCCAAGGTGTTCAGGGGTTTTCCACAACTGCCCCACCGTTTCGACCGCATGATCCACCCCTACCGGTGGTGGTGACCGGCCGATTCGAACCACAAGCCGAGAGCGTCAGGGCTACTTCATCCGGCGCGTCTGGGGCGCGCCGTCGGGTCCTTCGAGCGGCGCGTCGAGGCGACCGGCCGCCCGCGCGGCCTTCGTCATCGCGTCGATCTTCGCGCGGACCTCGGGCGTGAGCTCCATCGTCGCCGTCTCGTCGTCGTCGTCGGCCGCCTTCACGCGGCCGGCCGAGTCACGGATCGGCTTCTTCGTCTTCGTCGTCTCCTCGCCCGCGTCGACGTCGACGTCGACCTCGATCTCGTCGTGCGCAGGCGGCGGCACCGTGCGGAGCGGGCTCTCGGCGGACGCCTCGTCGGTCTCGCGTCCGGAGAGGACGGCGTTCACCTCGGGGCCGAGGAGGTCCGAGACGTTCCGATCCGTGCGCGTCTCCTCCTCGAACGGATCGGCCGGCACCGGGGCCGCGGCCGGGATCCGGAGCGCCGACGCCCCCAGGAAACCGTCGACGGGAATGCTCGAGGACACCGGGATCGACGAGTACGACGGCGACGACTCGCGCGTCTCGCTCCGGCTCGTCGTCGGCCCGGCCGCCGCCGACGCCGGCGGCTGCGCTGCGACGCGCGCGGAGGGCGCGCCGGGCGGCGTGAGCGGGGCCATCGGCGCGTTGGGCGTCACCGGTCCGACCACGGACGGAGGCGCGAACGCCGCGCTCGTCGCGCCCGAGACCGGCGGCGCGGCGGCGATCGCCGTTCGCGAGGCCGGACCCCGGCGACCGCGCTCGAAGACGGCACGCAGCTCGTCCTGGAGCTCGGCCGCGCTCTGCGGCCGGTGCTGCGGCTGCTGCGAGAGCGTCCTCTGCACGAGCGCATCGAGGCCTTCCGGGATGTCGGTCCGGAAGTCCGTCATCGGCGCCGGCCGCGCCTGCGCGATCTGGAGCAGGAGCCCGTTGAACGACGTCGAGACGAACGGCTTCTGCCCCGTCAGCGCTTCGTAGAAGATCGCGCCTGCGACGAACAGATCGCTCGCGGGGCCGACGCCATGCTCGCTCCGCGTGCGTTCCGGCGAGAGGTAGTACGGCAGCGCGAGCGAGCCGGACGCATCGCTCCCGCCGATCACGGAGCGGAGCGCGTCCCAGTCCTCCTGCACGCGATCGAGCGGCACGAGCCGCGCGAGGCCGAAGTCGAGGATCTTCGCCACCGGCCGGCATCCGCGCCGGAAGGAGAGGAAGATGTTCTGCGGGCGCAGATCCCGGACGACGAGATCGCGCTTGTGGATCGCGTCGAGCGCCGACAGGAGCTGCATCATCATGTCGACGCCGGAGCCGAGCGACATGCGTTCGCGCTGGAGGCGTGTCGCGAGCGTCTCGCCCACGAGGCGCTCCATCGTGAAGAACGGCGAGCCGTCGGGGAGCTGTCCCGCGTCGAAGACCTCGCAGAGCACGGGGTGGGGGAGAGACCACGCCGCGCGTGCTTCGCCGTGGAAGACGCGGAGGAGGACGTCGCCCGCGACGTAGCGCGGGCGGAGCACCTTCATCGCCGCCGGTCGCCCCGTGACGACGTGCTCGACGGCGAACACCGTCCCGTTCGTGCCCTGCCCGAGGACCTCACGCACGTGGTAGCGGTCGGCGACGACGCTTCCGACGAGGACCTCGTCCTCGTTCACGTGCGTGTAGCCGTCTCCCAGACGCGCACCGGTGACGGGGCACCGCGCGATGCTGCTCGCATGTGCCTGACCGCAGTGGCGGCAGCGCGCTGCCTGGACCATGGTCCGGGATCGTACCCGAGGAGGAGCGCGAGCACGACTTTCCCGGACGAGGTCCGGTCGACCGGGAGCGGCGCGTCAGGCCGGAAGCACGATCTTCGGCTTCCGCGGGTGGCGCAGGTAGAGGAGCAGCGTCCGGCCGAGGGTCTGGGCCAGCTCCGACCCGGTCGCCTCGGCGAGCTCCACACCTGCCTCCTTGCGGTCGATCGGCGCCTCCGCCCCCACGCGCACCTTCACGAGCTCGTGGGCGGCGAGCGCCTCGCGGGTCGCCGCGACGAGCGCCTCGGTGATGCCTTCCTTGCCGATCTGGACGACCGGATCGAGGTGATGGCCGAGGCCGCGCAGGTAGCGGATCGCCTTGCCGGTGAGCGGCCCCTTCGCGCCGCCCTCGCGGCCGCGGTCGGGCTTGCTCCGGACGTCGCCGGTCTTCTTCGTGACGCGGAGGCTCCCGCCGCCGGTCCGGCGCTTCTTCTTCTTCGCCGCCGCGCCCGCGGTCGGGCGCGAACGGCCGCGCGGTTTGTCACTGCTCGTACGGAACGCGCTCATCGGGGCACCTTCGGGAGGGTTCGCAGCACCTTGAATTCCTTCTCGGGGTCTACCACGGTCACGTCCCCGAACGCAGCCAGCGGTGCGGCGATCGCATCGGCATCGCCGGCGACGACGACGAACGCGTTCTTGTCGCCGTAGAGCACGGCCGCGGCCTTGGCGGCCTCCTCCGGCGTCGTCGCGCGGAGCTGCTTCCGATAGGTGTCCCAGTACCCGTCGGGAAGACCGAACGCCTCCTGGGTCACGACCATGTCCGCGATCGCGCCGATCGTCTCCATCCGGACCGCGAGCACGTCGCTCAGGTAGCGGCGCGCGGTCTCGGTCTCGGACGTGCTCGGAGGCGCGCTCGTCATCTTCGCCGCGTTCTCGAGGAGGCCGGCGACGGCGCGATCGGTCTTGCTCGTCTCGGTCCCGGCGTAGAGCACGAGCGGCTGCGGGCCGTGCGCGAGCTCGAGGATCTGCGCGTTGGTCCGATACGCGAGCGAGCGCTGCTCGCGCACGTCGGTGAAGAGCCGGCTCGCGACGCCGCCGCCGAGCACCTGGTTCGCGACGCGGATGCTCGGCCAGTTTTCGCTGTTCCGCGGCGGCGCGAGCATCGCGACGAACACGTCGGACTGCACGCTCTTCGGCCGGTGCGCGACGATCACCTTCCGCGCGAGCGGCTTCGGCGCGCCGATCTCGACCTTCGGCGGGTCGCCGCCCTGCCAGGACCCGAAGGTCTTCTCCGCGAGCTGCTTCGCGGTCGCGTCGTCGACGTCGCCGGCGACGACGAGCGTGGTCGCGCGCGGCACGTAGAAACGCCGGTGGAAGTCCCGGATCTGCGCGCCGTCGATCTTCGTGACCATCGACGGCAGGAAGCCGTAGGTCCCGTACGGGTGGCTCGCCGGCCAGAGCTCGCGGAACACGAGCCAGCTCGCGGTCCACGCGCCGCTCGAGCGGGCCGCATCCTCCGCGGCGTCGCTCGTGCGGGCCTTCAACTTCCGGAGCTCGCCCTCGTCGAAGCGGGGCTCGCGCACGATCTGCCCGAGGAGCGAGAGCGCCTCCGCGAGCTGATCCTTCGTCACGGCGAGGCCGACGACGGTCCGATCGGCGTCGACGCCGATCGAGAGGTCCGCCCCCATCGTCTCCACTCGACGGAGGACCTCGGCGCTCGTCATCGTGCGCGTGCCGCCGTCCTTCAGCATCTCCGCGGTGAGATTGCCGACGCCGGGGACCCCGCCCGAGCCGAACCCGGCGCGGACGAGGACGCGCACCTGCACGATCGGCAGCGCCTTCGACGTGACGACGTCCACGCCCATCCCGTTCCCGAGCTTCGCGCGCGCGACGTGCGGGAAGGGCGCCTCCTTCGCGACACCCGAGGGCGGCGGCGTCGGACGGGCGGCCTCCGCCGGCTTCCGGCCGCGCGGGACGCCGTCGGTGACCGGCAACTCGACCTTCTCGGGACCGAACGAAGGCTTCGCGGGCGTTCCCCCGCAAGCCGCGAGCGCGAACGACAGGACGAGGAGGCGCTTCACTTCTTCTCTCCCTTCGGCGCGCTCTCGCGGAGCCCGGGCTTCACCTCGACGAGGGTGCGCCGCGCGACGGTGAGGTACTTGCCGGTCACGCGCTTGATGTCGTCCGCGGTCACGGCGAGGTAGCGATCGAGCTCGCCGTTCAGGAGCGAGGCGTCACCGCGATAGACCTCGAGCTCGGCGAGGCGCTGCGCGCGCGCGAAGTTCGACTGGAGACCGAGGAGGAAGCGCGCGCGCATCCGATTGCGGAGCTTCTGCATCTCGGCCTCGCTCGGGCCGAGGCGGGCGACGTCGCCGATCTGCGTCTCGAGGAGCTTCGTCACGTCGGACGTCTTGCCGCCGCTCGCGAGCTTCACGACGACTTCGAACATGTCCGGACCGCGGAGGCCGTTCGGCGAGGCATCGACCTCGATCGCGAGGCTCCGCTCGCGGACCATCGCGCGATGGAGGCGCGAGCTCTCGCCGTCGCCGAGCAGCATCGCCGCGAGCGAGAGCGCGTAGTGATCGGGCTCGTGGCTCGGGGGGATCACCCACCCCGCGAAGACGGCGGGGAGCTTCGCGTGCGTGTCCTCGACGATCGCGCTCCGCGGCGCGGTCTGCTCCGGGAGCGGCGGCAGCTCGAGCTTCGGGACGGTGACCGGCTTCGCGTCGCCGAAGTAGCGGCGCACGAGCGCCATCGCCTCGCCCTCGTCGAAGTCGCCGGCGATCGAGAGGACGGCGTTGTTCGGCGCGTAGTAGGAGGCGTGGAACGCACGGACCCAGTCGAGCTCCGCTCTATCGAGATCGCGCATCGTCCCGATCGCGGAGTGCTCGTACGGCCAGTAGCCCTGGTAGACGAGCTCCTGGAGGCGGATCTCGGCCGGGACGTAGGCCGCGTTCTCGACCCGCATCCGGTACTCCTCCTTCACGACCGCGCGTTGGTTCTCGAAGTTCTTCTGCGAGACGTCGAGCGACTTCATCCGGTCGGCTTCGAGGAAGAGCGCGAGACCGAGCTCACTCGAGGGGAGCATCTCGAAGTAGTTCGTCCGGTCCTCGCTCGTCGTGCCGTTGAGCGTGCCGCCGTGGCTCGTCACGAGCTTGAAGTGCTCTCCGCGCGGCACGTTCGCCGAGCCCTGGAACATCATGTGCTCGAACAAGTGCGCGAAGCCCGAGCGACCACGCTCCTCGTTCCGGCCGCCGACGTCGTAGACGACGTCGACCGCGACGGTGGGGCTCGTGTGATCGACGAGCATCACGACGCGGAGCCCGTTGTCGAGCTTCGTCCGCTTCACGTCGAAGTGGAGCTGCGTCGACGTGGGCTTCGCCGGCTCCGCACCGGCGCTCGCGCCGAGCGAGGCGAGGACGAAGGCGAGGATCGGGAGCGGCCTTCTCATGGCCGCCTGTCTACCACACGAAAACGCTACTCCGCTTGCGCGAGGCGGCGGTGCAGGCTCACGTCGAGCTGGCTCCGCACCATCCGCATGATGCTCTCGCACTCGTCGCTCGTGATGCGGGCGCGGAGCATGAACGTGCGGCGCGTGCGGCCGAGGAGCTTCTCGCGCGCGCTCGCGACCCAGCGCGCCGCCGTCGCGCGGTGCACCTGGTAGAGTGCGCCGAGCTCGTCGATCCCGAGGCCGTCGACGATCTGCTGCTTCAGGAGCAGGCGTTCCTTCGCGTGGAGCGAGTCGAGCGCGTCCTGGAACGCCTCGCGGAACGCGGCGCGGTAGGCCGCCTTCATGTACGCGAGCTCGGGGTCGTCCGCGCCGGCGCGCGCTTCGAGCACCGCGTCGTCGCTCGGCTGCTCACGGCTCTCCTTGCGGATCAGCTTGAGCGCGGCGCGCATCGCGGTGACGCGGAGCCACGCGCGGAGGTCGCCCGTGCCGCGGTACTCGGCAATCCGGGGGCCGTGCCCGTCCTCGCCGTCACCGACGAAGACGAGCTTCCGGAGGCCCTGCTTCACCTCGGAGATGCGGTCGGCCGAGAGCCCCATCTTCCCGAGCGCCGCTTCGACGTCGTGGAACGTCTTCGCCTCGACCGCCGCGATCGCACGCGTGTCGCCGTTCACGCACGCGCAGGCGGCGAGGAGGTCCTCGACCTTCGCCTTGGCGATGTCCTCGGCGGCGATGTGCTCCCCGAGCCACGCGGAAAACCGCGCTCCGTCGACGGAGGAGATGTCGGGCCACGCCGCCCGCGCACGCGCGTACGCATCGGTGAGGGCCGCCTCGAGGTCGGGAACGTCGTCGCCGATCCCGCCGCCCCCTCCTGCGGCGAGGAAAGCGTCGGAAAGAGGTCGCGCGTCGCCCACGGGACCACTATACCCTTGATCCTGCGGCCGGCCGAGCCTCGAGCACGCCGCTCTCGTCATGACGTGCCTGGACGAAGACTCGGTGCTCGCCTTCTGCGCGGGGACGCTCTCCGGAGCGGCCCGCACCCGCGCCGAGGAGCACCTCGCCGGGTGCGACGAGTGCCGCGTGCTCGTATCCGCCGTGGCGCGGTCGTCCATCGCCGTGCCGCAGGGCGGGATGGCGGCGCGCCCGAGCGCCGCGACGCCGTTCCTCGGATCGACCGAGCAGCGGCTGCCGGCGAGCATCCTCCACGGCCCGCCGAACCGCGAGGGCGACCCCGACGCGACCCGAGGGGTCGGATTGGGAGCCGCGCCCCAGCCGATCGTCCGCGTCGGCGGGCAGGGCGGAGGCCGCCTCGACGTGATGGCGCCGACGACGCCGGTGCGTCCGCTCTCCGACGCGCCGGGCCCGCGCGCCACGTCCGATCGGCCGCCGCCCGTGTCGTCGCCGGTGCAGCCCGGGGACGTCCTCGGCGGGAAGTTCGTCGTCGAGCGCCTCCTCGGCGCGGGCGGGATGGGCGTCGTCGTCGCCGCCCGGCACAAGCAGCTCGATCAGCGCGTCGCGCTGAAGTTCCTCCTCCCGCAGGCGTGCGAGGTGCCCGGCGCCGTCGCGCGCTTCCTCCAGGAGGGCAAGGCGTCGGCGCGGATCTCGAGCGAGCACGTCGCGCGGGTCGTCGACACCGGCGTCCTCGACAACGGCGCGCCGTACCTCGTGATGGAGTACCTCGAGGGAAAGGACCTCGGCGCGGTCATCGCCGAGCGGAAGCGCGTGCCGTGGCCCGAGGCGGTCGAGTACGTGCTCCAGGCGTGCGAGGCGATCGCGGAAGCGCACGAGCTCGGGATCGTGCACCGCGATCTGAAGCCCGCGAACCTGTTCCTGACGTCGCGCGCCGACGGCTCGCCGCTCGTGAAGGTGCTCGACTTCGGCATCTCGAAGGTCGACGGCGGCTCGCGCGCCCAGCTCACGAGCACGTCGATGCTCATGGGGTCGCCCCGGTACATGTCGCCGGAGCAGATGATGAGCGCGAAGGACGTCGATGCGCGCACCGACGTCTGGGCGCTCGGCGTCATCCTCTTCGAGCTCGTCACCGGGCGACCCGTGTGGTCGGCGGACACGGTCCAGGGGCTCTGCGCGCTGATCACGTCGGCGCCCGCGCCGCCGATCCGAGCGGTCGCGCCGGACGTGCCCGAGGTGCTCGAGGACACGGTCCTCCGCGCGCTCGTGAAAGTGCGTGACGCGCGGCTCGCGTCGGTCGCGGACCTCGCGCGGTCGCTCGCGCCGATCGCGCCGCCGTCGGCCTACGTGTCGATCGACCGGATCCAGCGCGTCGCCGCGCGGGCCGGCCGGATGCCGGTGCCGTCGCGGCCGCCGGCCGGTGAAGTGCCGTCGGCGCCGCCGCGCGCGATGGGCATGACGCCTTCGAACGCGCCGGTGCCGGTCACGCCGGGGACGACCGCGGGGGCGTCCTCTTCGGCGGGCCGCGCGACGTTGGCGCTCGCGTCCGTCGTCGGTGGTCTCCTCGTCGCCGGTCTCGCCGCGAACGCGTTCCTCGGACGATCGCGGGCGGAGGAGCCGCCGCGGACGACGACGGCGACTGTGCCGAGCGCTTCGACCACGGCGAGCGTCGCCGTCATCCCGTCGCTCACGCCTTCGCCCGCCGCGTCGGTCATCGTGATCGAGCCGGACCCGTCGGCCAGCCCGGTCGCCGCGACGACGGCGAGCACCGCGAACGCCGCGAACGCGATCGCCGCGCGTCCGAGGCCGCAGG
>JBDHVE010000131.1:0-27805 GCA_039809485.1 Polyangiaceae bacterium
TCGCTCGCGCGGGCGCTCTCCACGCGCGGCGTCGACGGCAGCGCCGGTGCCCGGGGGATGTCGAGGTCCGGCACCATCGCCGAGAGCGAAGGCGGGAGCGACCGACGCTGCGTCGGCTCGAGCTCGACGCCTTGGAGCGCATGACGGAGATCGCGCGCGAGCTCGGCGGCGGACGGATAGCGTTCGTCGGGCTTCTTGCGGAGGCAGCGCTCGACGACGCGCGCGAGGGACGGCGCGATGCTCGGCGCGACGTCGGCGAGGAGCGGAGCGTCCTCCGTCACGATGGCGACGAAGAGCGCCGGTGCCTCCGTGTGCTCGAACGGCAACCGCCCGGAGAGCACCTCGAAGAGCATGACCCCGAGGGCCCAGACGTCGCTGCGGGCGTCGGCGTCGCGCGCCCCCTTCACCTGCTCCGGCGGCATGTACGCCGGCGTGCCCATCATCACGCCGACGTCGGTCGCGCGCACGTCCGCCGTGCTCACCTTCGAGATCCCGAAGTCGAGGAGCTTCGGCACCTTCTTCGCGCCGGCCTTCGCGACGAAGACGTTGTCCGGCTTGATGTCGCGATGGACGACCCCGCGTGCGTGCGCTTCGGCGACCGCGTCGATGATCGGCAGGAGGAGCGTCTCGACCTCCTCGAGGCCGAGCGACCCGCCGCGCGCCGCGACGAACTTCGCGAGGTCCTCGCCGTCGAGGAGCTCCTGGACGATGAACGGCACCCCGCCTTCGTCCTTGCCGAGATCGAGGACGTCGACGACGTTCGGATGGCGAACGAGGTTCGCCGTGCGCGCTTCGCGGAGGAAGCGGTCCACGACCTCCTCGTTCTTCGCGTACTCCTCGCGAAGGAGCTTGATCGCAACCGGGCGTCCGACCTGGACGTTCACCGCGCGGAAGACGTACCCCATCCCGCCGGCGCCGAGGAGCGCCTCGAGCCGGTACTTGTCCGCGAGCAGCTGCCCGACGCGTTGGGTCTGAGGCACAGCCTCGAAGCATACAGGGCATCCGGAGATCCTGTGTGGCCTCCGGGAGACAGGGGTCTGATCGGGCTGCCGTATCTCGCCGGCCACACCGCCAATCGCGTGGGCCCTCGACTCGCCCGACACTCCACGGAATTCACTCCATGGCGTGGAACATGCGATGAAGAGAAGCTCGGCTTCGTCTGACGTAGAAGGAGGCTTTGCATGTCCCTCGTCCGCGCGCGCGCGTTCCTTGTTGCTGCAGTCGCTGCCGTTCCCCTCCTCTCCGTCGGGACGGCCCGCGCGGAGGACCACGGCCCCTGCGGGAACTTCGACTTCTCCGGCAACGTCTCCTGCAAGATCGAGGTGTCCGGCGGGTGCACCGCGAGCTGCGATGCTCCGAAGCTCACCGTCGCCTGCGGTGGCAAGTGCACCGCGACGTCGACCCAGACGTGTACCGACACGTGCGGGACGACCTGCATCCAGCAGTGCAACCCGGAGCTCCTCGACTGCTTCTCGGGGTGTCACGCCGAGTGCGACCAGCCCACGATCGATCTCTGCAAGCAGAAGCAGCCGGGCGAGGACTGTGTCACCCAGGGCAAGGCCCAGTGTGACATCCACTGCAAGAACAACTGCAAGGTCCCCGACACGAACTGCCAGGAGCACTGCACGAAGTGCTGCACCGGGTCGTGCGATACGCAGGTGAACTTCGATTGCGACTTCAAGTGCATGGCCGACGTCGAAGTGAACTGCAAGGCGCAGTGCACGAAGCCGACCGGCGGCATCTTCTGCAACGGCCAGTTCGTGAACGCGACCGACGTGCAGCAGTGCATCGCGTATCTCGGCACGAAGCTGAAGATCAACGTCGACATCTCCGCGCAGGCGTCGGGCTCCTCGAACTGCACCGGGAACGACTGCAGCGCGGAGGGCAACGCGTCGGTGAAGGCAGGCGGCTGCGCGGCGGCGCCGGGATCGAACAACGGTCTCGCCGGCGCGCTCGGCCTCGTCGGCGCGCTCGGGATCGTCTCCGGCGTGCGTGCGCGTCGGAAGGCGCGCAGGACGCGCTGACTAGAAGAGAACGTCAGCGCGCGCGACGACGAGCTCGGCGCCGGGGAGTGCGGTCAGCTCTCCCTCGAGGAGGCTCACCGTCGTCCACGGGCCGTCGTCGCGGAGGACGTTCACGTCGTGATCGGGCTCGATTCGCCCAATCGCGACGCGCTCGCCCGTGTCGATCCTCCGCGCGAAGAGCGCCGCCCGCCGCGTCGTCCGGCCGACGCGGCTCCGGACGACGGGCCCCTTCCGGTAGTGGACATGACCCGCGCCGTCGCCGGCGCCGGTCGGTCTGCGATCGACGTCGGACGCTGGCACGAAGCCGTCGATGCGCACGCCCCAGCGCGCGCCGGTGACGTGGACGAATCCGTCGAAGGGCTCGCCGGCCTCGACGAAGAGGAGGCCGGTGCTCGCCTCGAACACGACGGGCCCGTGCGGTGCGTCGTGGAGCTCGACGCGGAGGACGTGCCCGTTCCACTTCGTCATCGCCTTCGCGCGGCTCGCCCGGACGGGCTCCCAGTCGAGGGCCTCGCAATCGGCGACGGCGCGGAGCTCCTTCGGCGCGTCGAAGGGAACGTCGGCCCCGATCGCGAGCTTCTTCCCTCGGATGCCGAGCACGCGCACGAGCGCGTGCTCGAGGATCCACACGTGGCTCTCGACGACCGGGATGTCGGTCCTCGCATGGAAGCGCGTCATCGCGAGCGGCGCGTAGCCGAATACCTGGACGGCGCGCTTCTCGAGGCGGAGGTCGACACGCGCTCGGCCGTCGCCCGCTTCGTCCGGCAGCTCGCTCCAGCGGCCTGGGCTGTAGAGGCGCGCCCGACCCCACACGCGGACGAGGGGAGCGGCGCCGCGCGCGGGCGCGAGATCGAGGTCGGGCATCTCGTGGAAGAGGACGTCGTCGCCGGGCTCGCCGTCTCCTTCGAGGACGCACGAGCCGGACGCGACGCCGGCGTCGGACGGGTAGGTCGCGAGGGCCGTGCTCGCGTCCGGACCGAGGCGCGTGACGTCGACGCGCGCCGGCGTGTCGCCGGGCTGCGGTCGCGCGCACGCCGCGAGCGCGGCGAGGACGACGGAGACACGCGCGAGATGCACGGAGCCGAGGGTACCGGCCCGTGCGCGCGCGTGGTAGCTCGCTCGCGCATGCGGCTCGCGGCTGTCGTCGGATGCGTGCTCCTCCTCGGTTGCCGCCCGAAGGCGACGAGCGCGGTCGACGCCGGAGAGGCGGGGGCGGTCGCCGCGTCGGCGTCGGCTTCCTCCTCCGCGACCGTGACCGAGGTCCCCGTCGCCGTCGACGTCGCGACGAACGCATCGACCGCGTGGGACGCCGGGCCCTCCGTCGTCCCCGCCGGCGAGGTCGACGGCAGCGCGCTCCGCGCGCGGCACCGCGCGCGTCTCGCGAAGGACGCGAGCGCCGTCGCGGTGCTCCGCTCCGGCACTGCGCTCGAGCTCGGCCAGCGCCTCTGCGAGGCAAAGGTCCCGAAGCGCCCGAAGGAGACGCCGATCCTGATCAAGCCGAACCTCGGCGGCTTCGAGTGGTTCAAGGACCCGGCCAAGTCGGGCGGTGACGACGGCGTGCGCGGCCGGATCACCGACCCCGAGTTCGTCCGTGGCATCCTCCGCTGCCTCGCCGCGCGCGGCCACACGAAGGTCACCGTCGCCGAGGGGTGGGGCGCCACCCACGCCGACTGGGAGCGGCTCGCGAAGGTGTCCGGCTACGAGGCGATGACGCGCGAGGAGAACGTGCCTCTCGTCGCGATGGACGACGACGGCGTCTTCGACGTCGAAGGCGATCAGCCCGGCAAACCCCTCCGCGTCCGCGGGATGGAGAAGACGCACGCGCCGACGCTGCTCGTCCCGAAGATCCTCGCCGAGCACCTCGACCACGGGCTCTTCATCTCCGCGCCCAAGATCAAGGCGCATCGCTTCGGTGTCGTCTCGATCGCGATCAAGGGCGGGCAGGGCACCGTCATGCTCTCGGACGCGTCGCCCGCGTTCCGCCAGAAGTGGCGGATGCACAAGGAGCTCGGCCCCGCCCTCGCGCTCCTGCCGAAGGACAAGGTCGCCGGCCAGAAGGCATACCTCGACGCGCTCGACGTCTTCGCCGAGCGGATGACCGACGTCCTCGAGATCAACGCCCCCGACGTCGTCCTCGCCGAAGGGGCGCCGATGATGGGCGGCGACGGCTTCGGCAAGCGCTGGCCCTCGGAGGAGAGCGTCGCGGTCGGCGGCACCAATCCGATCCTCGTCGACCGCGTCGCCGCCGCGCTCCTCGGCCTCTGGAAGAACGAGGACCTCGCGCGCGAGCTCGGTGGGCACGACACGTCGCCGCTGATCACGACCGCGGCGAAGCGGTTCGGGGTGGCGCTCGAGAGCCCCGCGGTCGAGGGTGACGGAAAGGCGCTCCTCGAGGGGCCGCGCCCGGTGCACTTCGTCTCGATGTCCGGGTTCGCGATCCACGGGCAGCGCGCGTCGAACGCCCTGCCGAGCGACGGAGGCGCGCCGGACGGCAGGGTCGCGCGCGCGGTCCACGTCGCCGAAGGAGCGATCGCGGTCGACGGCACGCGCGAAGGGGCGTGGGATGCCGCGCCGGCCACGAGCTTCGCCACCGACTGGTCCGGCAACCCGACGACGACTGCATCCCACGTCCGCTTCCTCTGGTCGGAGCGTGTACTGTACATGCTCTGGGAGCTCGAAGGCGCCGGCCTCACCGTCGACACGACGCGGCCCGTCGAGACCGAGCGCGGGAAGCTCTACGAAGAAGATTGCGTCGAGCTGTTCCTCGCCCCCGATCCCGGCGAGCGGGCGCGGTACCTCGAGGTGGAGGTCGGGCCGCTCGGGCACTTCTTCGACATCGCGATCGACCGTCGGCAGAAGCCGGTGAAGAGCGACACCGCGTGGTCGAGCCGCCCCACGATCAAGACGACGGTCGACCGCGCCGCGCGGAAGGCGACGATCGAGGTCGCCCTCCGCGCCCCCGAGATCACGTCCGCGCTCCAGAAGGGTGCGCGCCTGCCGCTCGGCCTCTATCGGATGGAGGGCGCGGGCAAGCGCCAGTACCTCGCCTGGAGCCCGACCCGCACGAATCGGCCGGACTTCCACGTGCCGGAGGCGTTCGGCACGCTCGTCCTCGAGTAGCGCTCAGGCCTTCGACGTCGTCTTCTTCTTCGCGGTCAGCCAGCGCTCGAGCGTCGCGAGGTCGCCCATCACGAACGGCGTCTTCGCGTCGACGCAGACGAGGAGCCCGCTCGCGACCGGCTTCAGCGTGAGGCCGTCCGGCGGCGGCCGCGAGAGACCGCGGACGCGGCCCTTCGGGACGAGCAGGCGCCACGCCGCCGCCGGCTCGCTCGGCTCCGTCGCCGCCGTCGCGAGCGAGAGCGCGCGCTCCTGGGCGGTGACGAAGATCGAGATGCAGCCGGGCACGTCGGCTGCGGCCTCCGCGACGGCGTTCATCGCGGTCGCGACCGCCTCTTCGCCGCGCGCGCTCGCCGGCCGCGGCATGCAGAAGCCGATCCGGACCGGGAGCTCGTCCACGACCTCCGCGCCCGGGCGGCTGTCGACCCAGAAGAGCGGCTTCTCGGGGGCGCCCTTCTGGAAATCGCCGGCGGTGAGCTCCACGCTCCCGCCGCGCGCCAGCTGCTTCGCCGAGATCGAGGACGTCGCGGAGAAGCGTCCGGGGAGGACCTCCGACCGTGCGCCGCGCGCGGCGCGGACCCGGAGCCCCTCCGGCGGGACGAACGCACGGACGAAGGTGGAGACGACCTCGCTGACCGTCTCGAGATCGGCGTCCGCCCCGAAGCCGATTTCGCCGACCGCCCACGCGCGAGCCCGGTTGACATTTGTCATGCGAGACCTCCTCGCCTCGCGCGTGGCGTGGGACTACGCTAGGCGGGCCATGGCGTTCTACCAGACCCCTCCTGAGCTCGGGAACCAATACGTGGCCGACGACGTGCTCCGGCGCTACCTGCGGCACACGCTTCCGCCCGACGTGCTCCGGCGCGTGGAGCCCGAGCTCCTCGAGCTCGGCGAGCTCGCAGGCGGCGATCTCTGGCGCCAGTCGCTCGCGGAGCGGAACGACGAGCCGAAGCACATCCCCTACGACCCTTGGGGCAAGCGGATCGAGCACATCGAGCTCACGCCGCTCTGGAAGCGGGCCGCACGGATCACGGCGGAGAAGGGCATCATCGGCACCGCCTACGAGAAGAAGAGCGGCGCGCTCTCCCGCGTGCACCAGTTCGCGCTCCTCTACGTGATCGACCGGGCGTGGCACGTCTACTCGTGCCCGCTCGCGATGACGGACGGCGCGGCGAAGACGCTCCTCGTCTCGAAGAACCAGGCGCTCATCGAGCGCGCGCTCCCGCACCTCACGAGCCGCGACCCGGCCCAGGCGTGGACGAGCGGGCAGTGGATGACCGAACGCACGGGCGGCTCCGACGTCGCGATCTCGGAGACGGTCGCCCGCCCCGACGGCGACGCGTTCCGTCTCCACGGCACGAAGTGGTTCAGCTCCGCGACGACGTCGCAGATGGCGCTCACGCTCGGTCGACCCGAAGGCAACCCGGCGGGCGGTAGCGGCCTCGCGCTCTTCTACCTCGAGGTGCGGAACCCCGACGGGTCGATGAACGGCATCGCGATCAACCGCCTGAAGGAGAAGCTCGGCACGCGGATGGTCCCGACCGCGGAGCTCACGCTCGACGGCGCGCGTGCGGTCCCCGTGATGGGGCTGAAGGACGGGATCAAGAACATCACGCCGATGCTGACGATCACGCGGACCTGGAACGCGGTCTGCTCCGTCGGCGGCATGCGCCACGCGCTCGCGCTCGTGAAGGACTACGCGAGGAAGCGGGTCGCCTTCGGCGCGCCGCTCGCGGAGAAGCCGCTCCACGTCGACACGATCGCGGCGCTCGAGGCCGAGTTCGAAGGGGCGTTCCTGATGACGTTCCGCGCCGTCGAGCTCCTCGGGAAGGAGGAGTGCGGCGAGCTCTCCGAGCACGAGGCGGCGCTCCTCCGCCTCCTCACGCCGATCGTGAAGCTCGTGACGGGCAAGCAGGCGGTCGCGGTCGCGAGCGAGGCGCTCGAGGCGTTCGGCGGCGCCGGATACATCGAGGACACCGGGCTCCCGCGCCTCCTCCGCGACGCGCAGGTGCTCCCGATCTGGGAGGGCACGACGAACGTCCTCTCGCTCGACCTCCTCCGCGCGCTCTCGAAGACCGGGGGGCTCGATCCGATCGTCCGCGAAGTGCGGACCGCGGTCGAAGGTTGCGACCCGTCCGTCGCGCACGTCGCGGAGCAGGCGACGCGCGCGGTCGAGCACGCGCAGATCTGGCTCGGGCGCACGCTCGAGGCGGGCGGGCTCGGCGCGGTCGAGGCCGGCGCTCGTCGGCTTGCGATGACGGTGGGCCGGGCGCTCCAGGCCGCGCTCCTCGTCCGCGAAACGACGCGCGCCAAGGCGGAGAACGACCACGCGAAGCCGGCGGCGGCCGCGCGTCGTTTCGCGCGGACCGGGATCGACCTCATCGTCGACGACGCCCTCGACGCCGACGCGCGCATCCTGATGGCGTGACCGGTCAGCCGTCGGTGATCGCGTCGACGGGGAAGCGCTCCGCCCAGGGCTCTTCCTCCACGCGCGCGACCCCGAGCAGGTACGCGACGAGGTGGTAGAAGCCGACGACGGCCGCCACCTCCAGCACACCGTCTTCGCCCCAACGCGCGCGCGCCGCGTCGAAGAGGGCTTCCGACAACGTCGAGCCGTCGTGGAGCTCGTCGGCGATCCGGAGGACGAGCGCGTCCTCGTCGTCGGCTGCGTCGAGCTCGCGTGGCTCCGCCGTCGTCCGTCGGACGGCCTTTGCGTCGAGCCCGACGACACCCGCGAACGCCGTCGCGTGGACGCCCCATTCGTACCGCGCACCGCACCGCGCGGACGTCCGCAGGACGAGCAGCTCGCGGACGCGCGGCGGGAGGGTGCCGTGCGCGAGGAGGCCGGCGCCGAGCGGCCGCATCCGATCCCGGAGCATCGGGTGCCGCGCGAGCGTTCGGAAGAGCGCGAGCGGCGGTACGGCGCTCCCCGGCGGCATCCACTTCGCGAGGACGGACTGCGTCTCCGGGTCGTACGGAGGCTCGAGCGGCGGGATCCGGGCGGTACGCATGGCAGCTTCTCCTTCGTTGCTACGGAATGTGTAGCAATGGTGTCCGTTCGACAAGGCCATGTGCTACGTTTTTCGTAGCATGGCATCCAAGGCCCCGAAGCCGAGGCAGCCGGTCCGTGGTTCGCGGACGGGCCGCCCGATCATGGCGCTGCTCGACTTGCTCGGGCGGCGCTGGACGCTGCGCGTGCTCTGGGAGCTGAGGGACGCGCCGGCGACCTTCCGCGAGCTCCGCGAGCGCTGCGACGACGTCTCCCCCACGGTGCTGAACCAGCGGCTCGGCGAGCTCCGCGAGGTCGGGATCGTCGAGCTCTCCGGCGAGGGCTACGGCCTCACCGCGCGCGGGACGACGCTCCTCGAGGCGCTCTTGCCGCTCGACGCGTGGGCGAGGGCGTGGGCGCGGAGCTTCGCCCCCGCCGACTAGCGTCCGCACCGCCGACGCGGAGGAAGGTTCTGCGCACCACGTCGTACACCGTGACGTCATGCGAACCTCCCTCTTCTGCTTCTCGACGATCGCCTTCCTCGCTCTCGCCGGTGCGTGCGCCGCTCCGCAGGAGGGTTCGTCCGACGACGAGGCCTCGTCCGAGGACGAGCTCCGCGCCTCGAACTGCGAGCTCGGCGCGACGTGCGCGAGCAGCATCCACGTGCTCGACGCCGTCGACTTCGGGTCGAACCCGCCTCGCTCCCGCGTGCGTCGCGACATGCTGATCGGCACGACCCAGCCCTGGTCGTTCCGCCAGTGGACGAGCGGCCGCCTGACGGCGAAGGCGGATCTCTCGGTCGCCCTCACCGGCGCCGGCGAGAACGATCCGATCGTCGTCGACAACGTGCTCCTCTTCGAGGTCCTCGATGCCTCGACCTCGCAGCGGATCGCGGCGGCGTTCACCGGCTACACCGGCTCCGATGCGGTCCTCCTCGACGGCGTTCCGGTCGCGCGTCTCGGCGACAACGCCTTCCAGCATGCCGCCCGCGCGATCGACATCGGCGCGCTCCTCCCGAAGGACCGCGCCTTCCGCGTCCGCGTCAGCGCGCTCGACTACGGCGGGCTCGCGAACCTCACGAACGTCGTCGCGCGCGTCGGAAGCAAGCAGGGGCCGGCAGCTTCGTTCACACTCGCGGGAGACGCCTCGGGCACGCAGCCGATCGCCGTCGACGACGACCTCGTCGTGAAGGTGAACGGCGCCGAAGTGGCGCGCACCGGTTCGCGGCCCGCCTTCACGATCCCGGCCTCCGCCGGCGATGCGCTCCGGCTCGAGCTCGTGGACTCGCACGGCGGCTGCATCTCGAGCGGCGGCGTGTGGCTCACCGCAGCCGGACACACGCCGCGCCAGCTCTTTCCCGCGATCGCGCAGGAGTGCGGGACGCAGGCCTCGTCCGCGCCGTTCGCGTTCGTCGACGCGAAGGTCGGCGAGCCGGTCGTCGTGGACCAGAAGCTCGACGAGCCGACGCTCGCCGCGAACCAGACCCCGATCGGGCGCAGCTTCACGACCGCGCTGACGCGGCTCGTGAACATCACGTATTTCGTGTCGCCCGGCAGCAACGGCGTCTCGCAGCACCGCGTGAGCGCGATCCTGCGGGCAGGCTTCAACCTCGGGACGACGACGAACGGCGCGTTCAACGGCCGCACGCAGCACTTCAACCTCACGCCGGCGGCGAACCAGCAGACGAGCCGCGAGCAGCTCGACGCGATCATCGCGTGGTGGCAGCCCGAGATCCCGAAGATCCGCGCCGAGGTCGAGGCGGACCACGCCGCCGGACGGATCACCACCTCCGATCGCGGCACGAAGATGGCAGTCCTCGACGGCCTCCAGCGCGTCCTCGATCAGGGCTTCGTTCCGCTCCGCCGGACGTTCGACCGCTACCCGAACGTCGCGTCGGTCGTGCTCCGCTGACTTCGGACCGACTCACGGAAGACGGAAGACGACCGTCACCTGCGCTTCGGAGGCCCACCCTTCGCGGGCGCCTGAGCGGCCTCGTCCTCTGCCGATGCCAGCACGCGCGCATACACGTCGCGCAGCGCGGCGGCGCGCTTCGAATCCTTCGCGACGCGTTCCGGTTGGAGGACCTGGCCCTTCACGTCGAGGTGCGTGACCTTGTCTCCGCTCTTGCTCAGCGAGAAGGCGGCGTCGACGTTCCCCTTCTTCGCGTCGCGCGAGAAGAGGACGACGTCGTAGGCGCCGTCCGCGTCGGTGTCGTAGTACGCCCAGAGGAGCTTGCCCATCCGGTAGAACGCGGCTTCCCAGTCGTACTGCTGCTGCCGGACGAGGTCGTCGGCGGCCTTCGTCGCGAGGTCCTTCGTGTCGCCGTCGAGGTCGACCATCGCGACCGCGGAGCCCTTGTCGAGGCGCTCGAGCGTGCGCCGCGCGACGCCTCCGAGCTCGCCGAACGTCCAAGGCGCGCGGACCAACGCCTGGAGCGGCTTCGGGAACGATCCGCGGCCTTCGTCGGCGCCGGCCATGCCCATGTTCAGCGCGGCCTTCTTCGCCTTGTCGTTCTTGAGCAGCGACGGGCGCAGGATCGAGCGCCCGATGTGCTCGGGCAGGCGCTTGCCGGCGCCCGCTTTCAAGTCGAACGCATCCGTCGCGAACTGCGCCATCCGACCGAAGAACTCGTCCTTGTCGGAAGGGTTCTTCGCGAACAGCGCGAGATCGAGCTTCCCGTCGCCGTCGCTGTCGTACATCGCCCAGCGTCCGTTCGGCCGCCCGACCGACACGAAGTCGGGTCTGAGCTGGCGCTTCTCGACGAGCGTGCGGGCGTCGTCGCCGTTCTTGAGCGCCGCGAGCGCTTCGCTGCGCGTGTCGATGAACATCATGTCGCCGGACGGACCGAAGGCGTGCACCGCGATTGGCTTCTCGTCCTGCTTGCTCATTCCCATCGAGCTTGCGTTTGCGTTCTGCACGGACCCGGCGAACGGATCGGGCACCGTGACGTTCTCGGCGACGGCGAGCGTCGCTTCCGACGACAGCTTCGTCCACCCGAGCGCCTGCGCGACGACCCCGAGGCGTGACTTGTGCTCGGGCTTCTGGACGAGGGCGACGTCGATCGGCTTCTTGTCCTTGCCCTCGAGCGCCTTGTCCTCCTCGAAGCGGTTGCCCTTCGCGCGCCAGGCGACGTCGACGTCGCCGTCGGCCTCCTTGTCACGCATCATGATGTCCCAGCGGCCGTCGCCGTCGGTGTCGTAGAAGACGAAGAGGTCGTCGGCGTGGCTCAGCGTCGCGATCTCCGCGTCGAAGGGACGATCCTTCGTGCGCTTCGAGCCGTCGTCGTCCTGATCGAGATCGATGAACGTCGCCTCGGTGCCTCCGAAGCCGAAGCCGTGGCCGATGCTGTTGCCGACGAGCTTCACGGTCTCCTTCTTACCGTCGCCGTCGAGGTCCTCGACCGTCGCCTCCGAGCCGCCTTCGCACCACGGGTCGGGCACGACCTGCACCGGTCCGGTCGGGACGTCACGGAGGAACGCGCGCACCTCCGCGACGTGGACGTGGAAGGCGACCGTCGCCGCGTCGAACCGGAGCGACTCGTTCAGGCCGACGAGCTCGCCCTTCGCGTTGAGGAGCGGACCGCCGCTGTCGCCGTGCGTGATGTTGCAGCTGGTCTGGACGGCGAGCCCCTGCGTCGAGCTCGCGATCTCCTCTCGGATCTGGCGCTTGCGCGCTTCGCACTGCTCCTCGCGCCGCTTCGACTCGCTCTCCGTGTCGGAGAGGTCCTTCAGCTTGCAGTCGCCGACCTCGAGAACGCTCGTGTCGCGCGTCTGGTCTCCGACGCCGGACACGTTGCAGACCTTGGCCGCCCAGAGGAGCCCGATTCCGGCGTGCCCGATCGAGACGACGTTCTCGCCGACCTGCGGATCGGCGGCCGAGAGCTTCACCGCGGCGAGCCCCTTCGGCGGGCTCTTCATCCGGATGAGCGCGAGGTCCTTCACCGCGTCCGCCTTCACGACGGTGCCCTCGTAGGTCTTGCCGCTGCGCGTGACGCGACCCGTCGGCTCGACCTCCGCGATCTCGAGCGAGACGTTCATCGTCAGGTCGGGCTGGAGAAAGTCGTCGACGACGTGGTGATTCGTGAGGACGAGGCCCTGTGCGGAGTCGACCACGACACCGGAGCCGAGCCCGTCGCGCGTGCGGATGATCACGGTCGAAGGCGCCGCGACGCGGTAGGCCTCCGAAGGCGAGAGCGACCCGGCGAGCGGATCGGTGCGGTACTTCTCGCGCTTCTGCTTGATATCGGCCGGCGCTTCCTTCGTGCCGAGCGCCTCGAGGAGGCGCTGCTTCCCGATGCAGCTCCGAGGCGAAGCCACTTCGCGCTCGCGCTCGAGGCTCTCGCCCACCTGCTTCGAGCTCGGCGAGGCGGGACCGCCGTTCGCACCGCTCGAGGATCCGCACGCGACGAGGGGGAGCGCGGCTCCGAGGATCGTGAGGACGAGGGCCGACGTACGACGCGGACGCGAGATCATGTGGGTGCGGATGCTCTCCGAAGGCCCCCGCAGGCGCAAGGACCCCGTCGGGATCTACGCCCGTGCGCGCGGGCCTCTTCCGTCAGCTCTTCGCGAGGACGAGCACGGCGAGGAGCGCGAAGCCGAGCACGACGAGGAGGAGCGCGACCGCGAGGCTTCCGCCGGGAGACCGCTTCGTCATCGCCTCGCCGGTCTGCTCCGCCGACGCTGCCGTCACCGCCGCCATCGCCTCGCGCGCTTCACGCGCAGCCGCGGTGAGGAGGAGCACTTCGAGCACGACCGCGGTGGCGAGCGCGACGAGCGCGATCGCGAGCCCGGCGGCGTGCCTCTTCCGGTTGTTCGCATGGCGCGCCGGAAGGCCGTCGAGGGCGGTCCAGCGTGCGAGCGGCGTCGCGCCGTGCTGGAGTAGCCAGGGGCCGATGCTGCACGGGTCCTTCGTGTCGACGTCCGGCCGCTCTCCGACGAGGAACGGCCATCCCATCGCGGCGCCGCCGAGTGTCTCGCCTCCGCGCGGCTCGCCCGAGACGAGCAGCCAGTGGAGCCCGCGTGCGAGCGGCGGGACCTCGAAGACGGCGCTCGGCGCTTCGTCGGGTGCGCCCTTCACCTCGAGCGCGGACGCGGCGGCGCGACCGCGCGCGTCGTCGACCTCCGCGTATACGACGGTGCGCGGATTGGGCGCGACGATCCGGATCTCCTGCTTCTCTCCGGCCGGCACGGCACGCGGCAGCACGGGGTGGAAGGCGCCGGCCGCGACCGGAAGCGCGCCGAACCACTCTCCGGCGGTCGCACCGTCCAGGATCGCCTTGATCCCGACGCCGGTGATGTGACCCATCGCGCGCATCTTCACCGGGGCCCAGCGCGTCCTGCCCGTCCCCTTGCAGATGGCGGGGCGCTCGGTCGCGAGCTCGAGCCCGGGCTCCGGCTCGAGCTCGAGGACGAGCGACGTCGGCGCGATCCCTTCCGGCAGCGTCATCCGGATCCACGCAGTACCGTCGAACGCGGTGACGAGTCGCTCGCCTTCGACGAGCACGTCGAGGCGGACCGAGCCGGTCTGCTTCGTGGGTCGCACCGGCTTCGTCGCACGGTCCGTGCGCGGGAGCGTCTCCTCCCAGCGCACGCGGCCTTCGGCGAGAGGCTTCGGATCGCCCGGAGCACGCACGGTCACGTCGAGGGGGGTCCCGGGGTCGAGCCGGTCCCAGGCGAGCGTCACTTCCGCGATGCCGTCCTCGTTGCTGTCGCCCGACCACGCGGCCTCGCGACCGTCCGGGGTCCGCGCCGAGACCGACAGGCCGTGCATCGCGACCGTCTCGCGGACCCCACGATCGTCGACGAGGGTGAGCAGCTGCCAGGCGAGCCGTGTCCTGCCGTCGGGGGCCGGCTCGGGAGGGGGCGCTCCGAAGAGCACGGCCGCCCGCACCGCATCGGAGGCGCCGACCCGGAGGCCGAGCATCAGCGTGGCGACGGCGACGAGCGGCGCGAGCGTGGCGGCAAAGGTGCGGAAGCGGGAGCGACGCCTGGCCGATCCCTCCTCCGCTCCGGCGGACGGGCCGCCGCTCTCGTCGGCTCCGCCAGCGCTGCCGGGCGGCCGCGCCTCCTCGGGGAACCCGAGCTCCTCGTCCGTCGGGTCTTCCATGGTGATCGCTTCGAGCATGGTCGCACGAGCGCCCACGGACTGGTACGAAGCCCTGTCATTTCCACGAAGCGTGACCCGATGCCTCGCCAAAGGTATCGTGGCTCTGGGAGCGCCCCCAGGGACCGTACGTGTCGAGCCCGGACGAAGATCTCGTGGCGTTTGCGAACGCCCGCATCGGCAGCGTTCTCCGAGGCAAGTATCGCCTCGACGAGGTCGTGGGCTACGGCGGCATGGCCGTCGTGTTCCGGGCGACGCACCGCAACCGCGCCGAGCTCGCGGTCAAGGTGCTCCACCCGAAGCTCGCCCGGGTCAACGGCGTCCGTGACCGCTTCCTCCGCGAGGGGTATGCGGCCAACTCCGTGAAGCACAAGGGCGCCGTGCTCGTCCTCGACGACGACGTCGACGACGACGGCTCGACCTTCCTGGTCATGGAGCTGCTCGACGGACAGTCGTGCGAGATGATCTGGCAGCGCCGTGGCGGCACGTTCCCGCTCAAGTCGGCGCTGACGGTGGCGCACGACGCGCTCGACGTCCTCGCCTCCGCACATGCGCGAGGGATCGTTCACCGCGACATCAAGCCGGCGAACCTCTTCGTGACGAAGGGGGGGGCGCTGAAGGTCCTCGACTTCGGCATCGCGAAGGTCCTCGACGTCGTGTCGGCGCAGTCGACGGGCCGCCTGCCGATCGGCACGCCGGCGTTCATGAGCCCGGAGCAGGCGCTCGGCGAGTCGAACGAGGTCGGTCCGAAGACCGACATCTGGGCGATGGGCGCGACGCTGTTCTCGCTGCTGAGCGGCGAGCTGGTGCATGACGCGCCGACCGCGCACGAGATCCTCGTCAAGACGGCGACCGAGCGCCCGCGTTCGCTCGCGCAGGCGGCGCCGTTCCTCGCGAAGGACATCGTCGAGCTCGTCGACAAGGCGCTGCACGTCGATCCGAAGGAGCGCTGGGCAAGCGCCGAGGAGATGCGTGACGCGGCTGCGCGCGTGCATCGGCACATCTTCCGCGAGGGGCCTTCGTCGGCCGGGCTGCTCGAGCTCTACGGCGGCGACGACATCGACACGGCGAACGCGAACGACGAGACGGTGAAGGAGCGCTTGCCGCCGAAGATGTCGACGCCGCCGGCGAAGTTGATGTCGACGCCGCCGCCGAGCAAGAACTCGTCGGGCCGCATGCGCGTGAGCCCGTGGCTCGAGGAGCGGAAGACCGCGCCTCGGCTGAGCCTCGTGCTCGACGAGTCCTCGGTCGTCGCGCCGGCGAACGCGCCGCCGCGCAGTGCGAAGCCGGTCGTGCCGCCGCCGACGTCCTCGAATCCTGCGAGCGCGCTCGCGTCGCACCGCGGCCAGCAGGGCTTCCCGTCGTCGAACCGCGCGCACGTCGCCGACCCGGTGCCGTCGCCGCGACAGGTCGCTCTCCCGAACAAGACCGCACGGATGGAGGGGGCGCCGATTCCGACGGCGCCGTCGTCGTCGCGTCTGAGCGAGACGGGGCCGCGACAGTGGCCGCCCCCGCCGCGCCTCACGCCGGTGCCGCCGCGTCCTTCGACCACGCCGCCCGCGTCGCGCGCGACCGTCGCCGCCATCGTCGCCGCGCTCGTCCTCGTCGTCGGCGCGATGGCGGCAGGGTACTGGGTCAGCGCGCACCAGGTCGGGCCGCGCAACGGCGTCCCGACGAAGCGCGACTGACCCTCAGCGGATCGGCACCGTGCACAGCTTGCTCTCCACGTTCGTGTAGGCGAGCGCGTCGCCGACGATCGCGCTGCTCGCGTAGCCGCTCGGTGTCACGCGCCAGCAGCCCGCGACGGACACGTACGTCGTGTAGCTCGTACCGTTCCACGTGTGGAATGCAGCCGTTCCGTTCGCGCCGACGACCAGCTTGTCGGCGTAGCCGCTCGACGTCGTCGCCGGCAGCTCCGGGGCGCGCGGTCCTTCCTCGACCCAGACGCCCTTCTTGAACCGGAAAAGCTGGCCGCGGGCCGTGAAGTAGAAGTCGTCGGCGGCGAGACCCGCCGCGGACCACGTCGTCTTCTCGTCGAAGGTGACGCCCGGCGGGGGCGCGACGGGGGTGAACGACTCGCCGTCGGTGCTCGCGCAGAGCTGGCCCTGGCAGAGGGCGAGGAAGCCCTTGCCCATCGCGCGCACGCTCTTCAGGCGCTGCCGGGTCGGGCCGACCTCGGTCCAGGTGCCGTCGTCGTTCCGGCGCGAGAGCGCGGCGAAGGAGTCGTTCGGCTGGTCGAGCTTCACGAACCTGCCGTCGGCGGCGACGCCGAAGGCGCCGTCGTAGGAGCCGTTCGCCGGCTTTGCGCGAGGAGTCGCGACGCCCTTGCCGTTCTCGAGGAGGATCTCGTGCGTCGACGTGACGACGAGCACGCGCGTGCCGTTCCGCACGACCGCGGAGACCGAAGGGGAGGACGTCGTGTCGAACGTCACGACCGGCGGGAACACCCCGTTCCTCTTCGTGAAGAGCTTCGCCGTCTTGCCGTCGAAGTCGAGCCCGTAGAGCTCGCCGGCCGCACCCTCGAAGAGTTGGCTCGCCTTCACCCCCGGGGCGCACGTCGCGGTCGGCGCGCAGACGCCGGTCTTCGCGCCGGAGCAGTCGGCGGTCGTGTCGACGCACTCGAAGCCGAGCGGGCACGCTTCCGCCGAGCCGACGGTGCACGTCGGCGCGCAGGTGAGGCTGAAGGTGCTCTCGCCGCGTCCGTCGAAGATGCACGCGTTGGTCCCGCACGAGCTCGACGCGCCCGAGACGACGCAGACGCTGTCGTTGTAGCCGGTGCCGCTGCAGCCCCTGCCGAGGGTCTTCGCGTCCGCCGCGACCGCAGCGCAGACGGGCCGCGCGCCGATCGGAGGCTCTGGAGGCGCGGTGGGGGCAGGCTGCTCCGTCGGGGAGGGCGCAGTCGGGTCCTGGGATGCGGCCTGTTCGTCCGTGCCGGACGAGCAGGCGACGACGCCGAGACAAAGGAAGGCAGACACGCCGGCGAGGGGGAAAAGCCGCATGGGAGAAGCTCCGTTGGAAAGTGGCGCGGATCACGGAGCCCGCGAGGGCGCCGGTGCGCTCGTGGTAGACGGGGCACCTCCGCCGGCATTCACACCGGCGTCCTCCGAACGGCCTACTTGGCCCAGCGCACGGTCGGCCGCGGCTCCGGCACGTCGTGCCAGACGACGGGCGAGCCGGAGGGCGCGCCGTCGAGCGCGCCCGGCGCGAGCACCAGCTCCGTCACGCCCGACGCACGATGGACGTGCACGCCGTCGTCCTTCTTCTCGAGGTCGACGAACGCGTCGCGCTCCCCGGCGCGGACGATCCGCACGCCGTACGCCTCGGTGTCGATCCCGCGCACGCTCCGGAACGAGACGCGTGCAGGGTGCACGCGTGCTTTCGCCGTCGCGGCGCGCGCGACGACCCTCCGGAGGAAACGCGCGACGAGCGTCCCCTCGTGGCCCGCGTTCGGCACGCGATCGAAGTCGACGGTGAACCCGGGCTTCTTCATCGCCGCCTCGAGCATCGCGCTCTGCGCGACGGGCGAGGACCGATCCGCCTCGCCGTGGATCAGCCAGACGGGCAGGTGGCGGGCGTTCTCGACGACGTCGAGCGCGTTCACCTTCTTCGCGCCTGCTTCGCCCCCGAGGATGCTCTTCACGTAGGTCGTGAGGTCGTACTTGCTGTCGCCGAAGTAGCTCGCGACGAACGCGAAGCGATCGGGGCGGTGGAACGCGATCGTCGTCGCGCCGGCGCCGCCCATCGAGGCGCCCCAGAGCGACACGCGGAGCGGGTCGATCGCGACCTCGCCTTTCACCGCGTCGATCGCGCGCATCACCTCGTCCTCGGCGCGCTCGGTGTAGAGCGAGTTGCCGAGACCGCTCGGCATCGCGAGCACGACGTCGAGGGCCTGCGCTTCCTCGAGCAGCTCGCGGTACGCGGCGTACGTCCACGCGCTGCCGTTCCAGGGGTGGAGCCCGACGAGCAGGGCCGCGGGCTTCTTCGGGTCGTGCCCGCGCGGGACGAAGACGACGACCTCGCCGCCGCCCGCCTTGGCGTGCGGGCTCGTGAAGGAGAGCGTCGCGAGGCCGGTGCGCGTCGGAACGACCGCGCCGACCCGGGGAGCCTCGCCGCACGCGATGCGCCGCTCGTAGGTCGACACGTTCACCTCGATCCGGATCTCGTGCGTCGAGGCGCCACCGTCGGCCTCCGCGTCGAGGCGGACGACGCGCGGACCCTTCGACCCGGGATCCTTGACCGCACCGTCGACGAGCACGCGCCCGCGCCCCGCGCAGTGCGGGACGACGACGGCGCGTCCCGTGACGGAGAACCGGACGACGTGGAGCCCCGGCGTCCGTGCGGCGCCGAGATCGGACCATGCGACGGTCTCGGCGTTCCCGCCGGGCGGTTGGACCGTGACGTGCTCGACGGCTTGCCCTTCGACGGTCTCGTGCACGAGGTCCGCCCGTGCGGAGCGCGCGATCGTCACGGCTGCGGCGACCGAGGCCATGGCGACGAGGACGTTCGGTCGGGCCATGCCGAGAAGCTTGGCCGGCCCTGGAAAGTCTTGTCAAACGCCACGAGGGCGCCCTAAAGGACCCCTGGAATGTCCACCGCGGAAGCCTCGGTCACCTCCAAGCCCGACACGAGCTTCCTCCGAGCTCGTCTCGGGTCGTTCTTGGCCGTGATGCCGCTCGGCGTCTGGACGATCGTCCATCTCTGGAACAACCTCGCGGCGTTCCGTGGCGCCGCCGCGTGGCAGGCGGAGGTGACCGAGTACGGCCACCCGATCGCGTTCTTCGCGTCGTCGATCGTCGCGCTCCTGCCGCTCGTCCTCCACACGATCTGGGGGATCGGCCGCATCTTCAGCGTGCGCCCGAACAACGTGCGGTACTCGTTCTACGGGAACCTGAAGTACGCGCTCCAGCGCCTCTCGGCGATCGGCGTCCTCGGCTTCCTCGGTGCGCACATCTGGCTCGCGCTCCTCGAGCCACGCCTCCTCCACGGCCGTCCCGAGCCGTTCGCGGACATCGCGCACGAGATGCACCATCACACGCCGACGCTCGTGGTCTACGTCCTCGGCGTCCTCGGCGTCGCCTACCACCTCGCGAACGGGCTCCAGACGTTCTCGATGGGATGGGGCCTCGTCGCGAGCCGCCGCGCGCTCGGGAAGCTCGAACCGGTCGTCCTCCTGGTCTTCGTCGCGCTCCTCGCGATGGGGTGGGGCTCGGTCTACGCGCTGTGGGACGCTGGCCGCTGAGCGTGTAAGCTCGGCCGATGACCAAGCGGATCCCGAGCGTCGTCGCGGCGCTCGTCGCGGCCCTGGCCGCCTGCAGCAGCGACGACTCGAGCTCCTCGACGAGCTCGTCGAGCAGCTCCGGCGGATCGAGCACGAGCTCGACGTCGTCCTCCTCCGGCTCGCCGTCGAGCGGTCCGAACTGTGGGGATGCGACCTGCGACACGAAGAAGGAGTACTGCCTCCTCACCGCCGGCAAGGACGCGAACGGAAACCGGACGTGGACGCCTTCGGGCTGCAAGCCGGTCCCGACCGGCTGCACCCTCCCGGCCCCGCCGGAGACGTGTTTCCCGTCGGACTGCTCGGCGGTACCGCCGCCTCCGGAGTGCACCACGCCGCCCGACACGACGAAGTGCTCGCCGTCCACCTTCTGCTCGTGCGTCCAGAAGCAGGATTCGTCGTGCCCGAAGACCGGGTTGACGGAGACCACCTGCAAGCAGAACAACGGCGTCATCGGGTACGGCTGCACGGGCCAGTGATCGGCGCCGTGTAGAGCGGCGTTCCGGCCCGGCGAGCATTGTTGCGGCCCGCACGGCCGTGGTATGCCCGCGGGCCGCATGCGCACCCGCCGCTCCTTCACGCTCGCCCTCGTCGCCCTCGGCCTGACGTCTCTCGCGGCCGCCGGCTGCGGGAACAAGTCGAACGACATCCCGGTCGGGGCGTTCCTCTCGCTCTCCGGGTCGGACGCCACGTTCGGCACCGACACCCGTGACGGCATCGAGCTCGCGGTCGAGAAGGTCAACGCCGAAGGCGGCATCAAGAGTCGCAAGGTCAAGGTCCTCTACGAGGACAACAAGTCGACGACGCAGGAGGCCTCGCAGAAGGTCCGCCAGCTCATCGATCGCGACAAGGTCGTCGCCGTCCTCGGCGAGGTCGCGTCGAGCCGCACGATCGCCGGCGGGCTCATCGCGAACACGAGCAAGGTGCCGCTCGTGACGCCGTCGTCGACCGCCGTCGAGGTCACGCAGGGGCGCGAGTACGTGTTCCGCGTCTGCTTCACCGACGAGCAGCAGGGCAAGGTCGCCGCGCGCTTCGTGAAGAACGAGCTGAAGAAGAACAAGGCGGGCGTCTTCTTCGCGGCGCAGGACACCTACTCGTCCGGCCTCGCCAAGAGCTTCCGCGAGGAGTTCAAGAAGCTCGGCGGCGAGATCGTCGTCGACAAGGGCTACCAGAAGGGCGAGAGCAACTTCCGCACGTACCTCTCGGAGCTGAAGGCGGCGAGCCCCGACGTCATCTTCGTGCCGAACTACTACAACGAGATGGTGCTCATCGCGCGGCAGGCGAAGGAGGCCGGCCTGCCGGGCTCGATGTTCGTCGGCGGCGACGGCTGGGACTCGTCGAACCTCCTCGAGGGCGCCGGCAAGGAGCTCGAAGGGGCGTACTTCACGAACCACTACGCGCCCGACGTGCCGTGGCCGAACTCGAAGGCGTTCCTCGAGGCATACCGCACGAAGTTCAAGCACGAGCCGACGAGCCTCGCGGCGCAGGGCTACGACGCGGCCGCGGTCCTCTTCGACGCGATGAAGCGCGCGCCGGAGGTGACGCCGGAAGCGATCAAGAAGGAGCTCGCCGTCACGAAGGACTTCCCGGGCGCGACCGGCACGCTCTCGATGGACGCGAACCGCAACGCGAACAAGCCGATCGTCGTCGTCCAGATCAAGGGCGGCAAGTTCACCTACGCCACGCAGATGCTGGCGGAGTAGTCGCCGATGAAGTTGTTCGAGGCGCTGTTCAACGGCCTGGCGCAGGGGGCGATGGTCGCTCTCGTCGCGCTCGGCTACACGATGGTCTACGGCGTCCTCAAGCTCATCAACTTCGCGCACAGCGAAGTGTTCATGATGGCCGCCTACTTCGGCCTCTTCCTCCTCGCGGTCCTCGCGGGGACAGGGAGCCCGATGATCGCGCTCGTCGTCGGCACCGTCCTCGCGATGGGGGCCGCCGCGGTGCTCGGCGTGCTCGTCGAGCGCGCCGCGTATCGCCCGCTCCGGAATCGCGGCGGCAAGAGCGCGCTCCTCCGCGTGACGCCGCTCGTGACGGCGCTCGGCGCGTCGGTGCTCCTCCAGAACCTCGCCCAGCTGCTGTTCACCGCGCGGCCGCGCCCGTATCCGCAGCTGCTCTCCGGCACCGTGCACCTGCCCGTCCTCGGCGAGGTCGGGACGTCGCGTCTCGTCATCCTCGTCGCCGCGGTCTTCGTCATGGTGGCGCTCGAGCTGATCGTGAAGCGCACCTGGTTCGGCAAGTCGATGCGCGCGCTCAGCTCGAACGAGGAAGCCGCGCGCTTGATGGGGGTCCGCACCTCGCGGGTCATCTCGATGACGTTCGCGCTCGGCTCCTCGCTCGCCGCGCTCGGCGCGGTCCTCTACTGCCTCGACCAGTCCCAGGTCTACCCGACGATGGGCGTCATCATCGGGACGCGCGCGTTCGTCGCGGCGGTGCTCGGCGGGATCGGCAGCATCACGGGCGCGATGCTCGGCGGCCTCCTGATCGGGATCATCGGCGAGCTCGTGAAGCTGACGGACTACTCCGGCGGCGTCGACGTCCTCGTGTTCGTCGTGCTCATCGTGGTGCTGCTCGTGCGTCCGGCGGGCCTGCTCGGCTCGGTCCGCGTCGAGAAGGTCTGATCCGCGGTATGCTGACCTCACGGTGACGCGCGCCCGCACCGCCACCTTCGCGATCGCTCTCCTCTCCGCGCTCTCCTGCCGGGAGCGCGAGGTGGAAGACCTCTCGGTCGGGGAGGTCGTGGTCGTGGTCGACACCGACATGCCCGTGCCCGCGTTCGTCGCGCGGCTCCACGTCGATCTCTACGACGAGAAGGGCACCTGGTACGCGACGCGTGACGTCGAGCGTGGTCGTCCCTCGGACTGGCCGGCGAGCTTCGGGATCCACGTGACCGAGGCGGAGGGGGAGAAGCTCGTCGTGCTCCGCCTCCGCGCGTATCCGGAGCGTGCGACGCGCGACTACCGCGGAGAGCGCTTCCAGCCGCGCGCGACCGCGACGGCGGGGCCCGAGGCCCTCGTCGCCGTCCCGCTCCCGAACCCGACCGACCGCCCGCGCCTGGTCGACGAGCGCGGGGAGGACGTGACGCCTCGCTTCGAGCCGCAGCCGCTCCTCGCGATCGACCGGCTCGCGAAGGTGCGCGTCCGGACCGGACGGCGCGCGACGGCGCGGATCGTGCTCCGGGGTGCTTGCGTCGGCACGATGGCGGACCTCGCCGCGAGCCGGACCTGTACGGACACGGAAGGCGTGCTCGTGCCGGTGACCGAAATGGCGCTCGAGGACGACCGGACGCCGCGTCCGTCGCTCGTGGGCTCGTTCGATCCGCGCGGCGGCTGCACGATCGCGCCGCGCCCGCCTTCGCGTACGCCGGAAGGCACACCGCTGTTCGACGAGGAGGTATGCGTCCCGGGCGCGATGTTCCGGTTCGGCACGCCCGACGGCGTCTTCGGAGAGGCGGATGCGCTTCCGGAGCGGATCGCGATCGTCGCGCCGTTCCTCCTCGATCGCTACGAGGTGACCGTCGCGCGCTATCGCGAAGCGCTCGCGCGTGGGTTCGTACCACCCGACGAAGGGCCGGTCGTCAACGACGGGCCGTTCCCCTCGAAGGGCATCACCGGCGTCGAGGACACCGCGTGCACGTACACGTCGACGCCGAGCGGGCGCGAGACGCATCCCCTCTCGTGCGTCTCGTGGGAGACCGCGCGTGCGCTCTGCGCGTTCGACGGCGGAGACCTCCCGACCGAGGTCCAATGGGAGTATGCGGCCGTCGCCGCGGCGCGTCCGTTCCGGACCCGCTTTCCGTGGGGCGGACCGGACGACGAGGTCCCGACCTGCGCGCGCGCGGTCTGGGGGCGCGCCGATCGCCAGTACAGCGGGCAGCTCTGCTTCGCCGAAGGGGTCGGACCGATGCCGGTCGACGCGCGGAGCGGGCCGGGCGGTGACGTGACGCCGGGGCTCGGCATCATCGGGCTCGGCGGGAACCTCGGCGAGCTCGTCCGCGACGCGTTCGCGCCGCTGACCGCCGCGTGCTGGGCCTCGCAGCCACTCCACGACCCCGCGTGCGACGTCCCGTCGACGATCGGACACTCGCTCCGCGGCGGGTCGTGGCACGACAACGCAGCGGCTCTCCTCCCGGGCGAGCGCCGGCGCGAGTTCACGCGCGCACCCGGGAGCGGCTTCCGCTGCATGCGTCCGGGCGCGGGAGCGGCGCGATGAGACGAGTGCAAGGTGCATGCTTCGCGTTCCTCGTCGTCCTCGCCGCGTGCGAGGACGCGGTGAAGGTGGAGCCCGCGGAGGGCCACGTCCTCCTCCTCGTCGACACCGACGCGCCCCTTCCACGAGCGCGCGCGCCCGGTCCGCTCGACCCCGCGCCGCTCTTCGATCGCCTCCGGATCCAGGTCTATGCGCCAGGCGCGACGGTGCCGTGCGAGGGCTGTACGAACGAGTTCTCGATCGACGAAGACCTCCTCCGGCGCGGAGCAGCCTCGGTCGGGATCGCGCCTCTCCCCGAGACGAGCGGGTATCGCGCACGGGTCCGCATGTTCTCCCGCCGCCTCACCGGCGAGGACGGCGAGCCGGACCCGGACGCCGTGCTCGAGACGGTGGTGGCGTTGCCCGTCGTCGGGGCGACCGGGAAGATCGAGGCGTCCGTCGTCCTCCACACCGACGACGTCGGCACGAAGGTCGGCTCGCTCGAGGAGCCGATCGAGCCGACGCTCGGCGCCGCTTCGTCTTCCGCGGTCGGCACCTGGCCGCTCGCCGCGCGCGTCGCTTGCGCGGAGGACCCGCCGCCCGGGATGGTCTGCGTGCCGGGCGGAGCATACTGGATGGGCGATCGACGGAAGCCCTGGGCCGTGCTGCCGGGCCACGACGTCACGCGACCGCGCCTCGTCGTGCTCTCGCCGTTCTTCATGGACGCGCACGAGGTGACCGCGGGGGAGTTCCGCGCGCAGGGCAAGGGGATCCCCGCGTACGCCTACCCCGGAGGAACCACGGGGGCGACACTCCTCGACTACTGCACGTACGCGCCGTCGCTGGTCGGTCGCGACGAGATGCCGATGAACTGCCTCCTGTGGTCGGGCGCGTCGGCGTACTGCCGACGGAGGGGCGCCGACCTCCCGACCGAGGCGCAGACCGAGTATGTCGCGGGCGGGCTGCAGAACCTCGCGTTCCCCTGGGGCGAGGACGTCCCCGCCTGCGAGGACGCGGTCTTCTCGCGCCTCGGCTACGGCCTCTTCGCGAACTCGACGACGACCTGTCGTCCCGCCGAGCCGTACGGCGGGCCCGTCGAGGTCGGCACCTCGCGACGTGACCGCCTCGCCCTCCCGACGGGGACGATCGTGGACATCGCCGGCAACGTCGCCGAGTTCCAGCGCGACCGCTGGCACCGGAAGGACGAGCCCTGCTGGGTGAAGCCGGGCGTCTACCAGGACCCCGTCTGCGGCAACGCGCAGCCGCTCAGCGTCGACGGGGATCGCCGCACCGTGCGCGGAGGCAACTGGCTCGTCACGGGCGGTCAGCTCGAACGGACCAACCGTGCCTCGGCGCAGACGCCGATCTACGCGTCGCCAGAGGTCGGGTTCCGATGCGTGAAACCGTCGGCGCCGTTGGAGTGACGCGCCCACACCGTGCTTGCGTGTGGTCCGGGCGCGGAACGTCGTCGAAGAGGACTGGGCGACGCGCTGCGGGCTATCATCCGACCTGATGGAGCCGCACGAGGGAGTCGTCCTCGCCGGCCGCTTCGCGCTCGAGCGTCGGCTCGGACGCGGCGGCATGGGGGACGTCTGGGCGGCCACGAACACGGTCACCGGCCGGAAGGTCGCGATCAAGCTCCTCCACGGCGAAGACGCCGCCGATCCGACCGTCCGCAAGCGCTTCCTCCGCGAAGCGCGCGCGGCGAGCCGCGTCCAGCACCCGAACGTCGTCGAGATCCTCGACGTCCTCGAGCTCGACGACGGTGCGCCGGCGATGGTGATGGAGCGCCTCGAAGGCGAGTCGCTCGGTCAGCGCCTCCGGCGGGAGCGGACGCTCTCGCTCTCCGACACCGCGTCGCTGCTCCTGCCCGCGATTACGGCAGTGGGCGCGGCGCATGCCGCCGGCGTCGTGCATCGCGATTTGAAGCCGGACAACATCTTCATCTCGAAGGGGCACGAGGGCGTCACGGTCGTGAAGGTCCTCGACTTCGGGATCGCGAAGATCGCGGGCGAAGGGGAAGGCGGCGTCACCGCCGGTCTGACCGGGACGGGAGCGATGCTCGGCACGCCGTACTACATGGCGCCGGAGCAGCTCTTCACCGACGAGACGATCGACTATCGATGTGACATCTGGTCCCTCGGGATCATCCTCTACGAGTGCCTCGCCGGGCGACGTCCGGCGCGCGGCGACAACTTCGCGGACATCGTGAAAGTGATCGCGACCCGCGCGATCACGCCGCTCGAGAAGGTCGCGCCCGACGTGCCGGACGAGATCATCGCGCTCGTCTCGCGCATGCTGGCGTTCGAGAAGGAAGGACGTCCGAAGTCCCTCCGCGAGGTCTGCGACGTCCTCCGGCACCACACCGACGTCCTCGCGACGTCGTTCGGCGATCCGGTGCTGAAGCCGATCCGACAGGGCGCCGATCCGGACGGCAGCGGTGGGCTGCGGAAGGCGGACGTCGACCTGTTCCTCGCCGAGGACGCGATCGCGACGGAGCGCGCGATCGGCGCGCCGACGATCGAAGTACGGAACGCGGTCGTCGACACGCAAGGTCGGCTCGGGCTCGGCATCACGCTCTCCGATCGCGGCGCGAAGAAGAACGAAGCGGCGGCGGCGCGCCCGAAGGCGAAGTGGCCGCTCCCTGTCGCCGCGCTCTCCGCGCTCGCGATCGTCGCGCTCGGCGCGCAGATGATCGGCCGCTCGCGCGCGAGCGGCGCGGAGACGACGAGCGCGCCGCCGGCGGCCGTCTCGCTCATCCCGTCCGCCGCGCCCGCGCCCGCGACGAGCGAGCCGGAGAAGCCTGCCGCGCAGCCGGACACGCCTTCGCCGATCGCGTCGGAGAAGCCGAAGCCGCAGCCGACCGCGCGCCCGCGCGCCGGAGCGGCGACGCCCAAGGCGGAGACCGCGAAGCCGGCGGCGACGGAGACGACCGCGCAAGGCGCTCCGGCGCCGACCACCGCGCCGGGAGGCCTGGTTGAGAAGCCGCCGTTCTAGCGTCTGCTCGCTCCTGCTGATCGCGGTGCTCGGCGTGCCGGCGACCGCGCGCGCCGACGAGCCGGACGCGGCGGCGACGACGGAAGCGCGCCAGGAGTTCGTCAAGGGCACCGACCTCGCGAAGAAGGCGCAGTGGGCGGAGGCGCTCGGCGCGTTCGAGCGCTCGTCCAAGCTGCGGCCGCATCCCGTGACGACGTACAACGTCGGCGTCTGCCACCGCGCGATGGGCAGCTACACGCTCGCACGCGAGAGCTTCGCGCGGGCGCTCGAGCAGAACGAAGCGGCGGGAGGCGCGGAGCTCCCGCCCGCCCTCGCCTCGGACAACAAGGCCCTCCTCGCGGAGATCGACCGGCTCCTCGCCAAGGCCCACGTGACGCTCTCGCCGCCGAACGCGGCGGTCGCTGTCGACGGGCGCCCGCTCGCGAAGCGCGCGGGTCAGGAGATGCTCCTCGTCGCCGGGACGCGTGATCCCGGACCCGGCGAAGCGCCGCCGTCGGGGACGTTCGACGTGCTCCTCAATCCGGGCGTCCACGTCTTCACGATCGAGCGTCAGGGGTTCGCCGACGCCGTCGTGAACCGCACCCTCGCGCCGGGCGGCACCGTCGACCTGCGGCTCGAGCTCGACCGGCTCCCGGCCACGCTCCACATCGCGGCGACGGAGCCGGGGGCGGTCGTCAGCGTCGACGACCTCGACGTCGGCGTCGCGCCCGTCGACGTGTCGCGTCCGGCCGGCACGTATCACGTCGTCGTTCGGAAGCCGGGGTTCAAGCGGTACGACGCGCAGGTCGCCGTGCAGCCGGGGCAGAAGGCCGACCTCCGCGCGTCGCTCGCGAAGGACGAGGTCTCGGTCACCAGACGCTGGTGGTTCTGGACCGCCGCCGGCGTCGTGGTCGCCGGCGTCGCCGCGAGCACGTACGCGCTGACGCGCGGGGAGACGACGCGGCAGGAGCCGCTCGACGGCGGCGGCCTCGGCTGGACCGTGCGCGCGCGCTGATCAGCTCGCGAGGATCGCGTGCATCGTCTGGAGCGCGCGGGCTCGCGTGTCGTTCCACGCGCCCTCGTCCATGCGCTCGCCGTGGACGCCCCACTTCTCCCACGCACCGCTCTTCGCGG
>JBDHVE010000132.1:0-27593 GCA_039809485.1 Polyangiaceae bacterium
CACTCGAAGGTGAACAACCTGCGGAACATCCGCGCCAACGTCGCGCAGCTCGTCACGCTGCGGAGCATCTTGAGGAAGGAGTGATGCTCGGTCTCTTCTCGCAGGTCTCGCGCCTCGACGCAAAGAAGCTCCGGATGGTGGGACGCGTGCTCGTCCTCGTGTTCGGCCTGTGGACGATCTGGACGTGGCAGAAGGGCTTCACGCTCCCGACCGCGAAGATCGAGGCGACCCAGCGCGTGACCGCCTCGACCGGCCTCAACGAGGATCGGAAGTTCTTCTTCTTCCTCTATCACCTCGGTCTCTACCCGGTCGCGACGAGCGCGACGATCACCGCCGACACGAAGGCGGAGGCGAAGCGCATCCTCGTCGAGGAGCCGAAGACGCTCTTCCAGGACCAGGGGACGACGTTCCGCTCCGGCGATCGCGGCCGCACGTTCCTCTACTTCGTCGACGCGTGGTTCCGCCACGACGCCGTCACGCCGTCGGTGAAGCCGGCGAACCGGTACGCGTTCACGCTCGCGCTCTGCGCGCTCTTCGTCTCGGCGTGGGCGATCCACTGGACGCTGCGAGGCGCGCTCCTCGTGTTCCTGATCGGCTCGAACCCGTTCCAGCTCTACGTCACGTACGTGCAGGAGAACGTCTTCTCGTGGTCGATCACGATCATGACGTTCTTCCTGGCGATCCACCTGCCGCTCTTCGAGCGGCGGGGGAAGGTGCCGCCCTGGTACCCGTGGCTCGCGGCGGTCCTCACCGGCGTCTTGATGGCGATCGTGCGGAACTTCCGGTCCGAGCCGAGCGTGATGCTCGCCGGCGCCATGCTCATCTTCCTCACGATGGGGTGGCGGCCGTGGAAGGTCCGCCTCGGCGCGATCGCGCTCATGCTCGCGTGCGTCTTCGCCGGGCAGAAGCTGAGCGTCAGCTTCCTCGAGAAGAAGTTCGAGAAGACCGCCGCCGTCGTCACGAAGGTCGGCGGCTCGGCCTACAACGGTCCGCGCGAGTACCACCACGAGTTCTGGCATCCCGTCTTCTGCGGCCTCGGCGACTTCGACACGAAGTACGGCTACGAGTGGCAGGACCTCACCGCGTTCCGTTACGCGCTGCCGACGCTCGAGAAGATGCACCCGGACCTGAAGTTCGTCCCGTTCCTCTTCCAGCCACGGACGTGGGACGCCGCCGGCGTCTACCCGGTGATGTTCTTCGAGACGCCCGGGTACCACGACATCATCCGGAAGAAGGTCCTCGGGGACATCAAGCGCGATCCGAAGTGGTACCTCGACATCCTCGAGAAGCGCGTCGACCGCATCCTCGAGCGCACGTCCTCGGTCGGCTTCGCCACGAACGAGCGGAACTTCTACCTGAACGGCGGCCTCGTCGGGTACGCGTGCGTCCCCTTGCTCCTGCTCCTCCTCGTCACGCGCCGCTGGACGGAAGTGAAGCTCCTCCTCTTCTCGACGCCGCTCTCGATCGCGCCGCTCGCAATCTACTCGGACGGCGGCATGACGTACTACTCGTGCTTCCAGCTCTTCGGCTTCTTCATCATGCTGCTCCTGGTGTGGGAAGCGGTGCGGGCGCGGTGGAAGCGGTACGGGCGGGACGCGTGGCTGCGGGTCTTCGCGTGACGGTTCGTCTTCCGTCTTCCGTCTTCCGTCTTCCGTACGCCTTGCTTCCCTCGCGACGAGCGGCGACGTCGCAGGCTCGGAACGACCGACGGTAGACGGTAGACGGTAGACGGTAGACGACGGTCGGAAGAGAGACGTGAAGGTCGCGCTCGCTAGTGAGGCGAAGCGTGCCGCCAGACCGACCACACTCCGCTCTGCCCGACGCGCTGCCACGCCGGCGGCACCTTCTCGAGCTCGGTCGGGGTCGGCTGCCAGCCCTGGACGAGGACGTAGTCGAACTGGCTCATCGCCGCGTTCGCCCACCAGTACCCGGGTGACCCGACGACGATCGTGATCGGCACCGGCAGATCGTGCCGATA
The DNA here is from genome assembly GCA_039809485.1 of Polyangiaceae bacterium. Taxonomy (GTDB): domain Bacteria; phylum Myxococcota_A; class Polyangia; order Polyangiales; family Polyangiaceae; genus Labilithrix. The sequence goes on from JBDHVE010000132.1 coordinate 1,979, forward strand.
GCGGAGCGGGAGGAGGTTGTGCGGGTAGACGCGATCGTAGACCGGCGTGTCGAGCCCGCAGATCGCGGCGAACGTCTCGTGGGTCTGGTGGAGCCCCTTGCCGTACCAGCGCGCGTTCACCGCCGTCGACGTGACGTAGGCGACCTCGCCCGGCGGCTTCGGGCAGTCCTTCGTCAGCGCGATCATGCCCGCGTACTCGGTCTGGAGCTGCCGCATGTTCTCGCCGTAGAAGGCGAGCCGAGCCCACGCGTAGACGACGAGGACGGAGACGGCGAGCACGTGGCGGAGGCGCCCTCCGGCGGGCTCGCCAGCGTAGATCGCGAGCGGGAGGAGCCAGACCATCAAGTCCATGTGGCGGTCGGCGACCATCTGCCCGCTCACGTCGGCCGGCAGGAGCCACCACGACACGAACGTGAGCACGACCGCCATCTCCGCCGTCGGCACGCCCGTCTCGCGGCGACGCCGCCCGAGCGCGAGACACACGAAGACGACGATCCCGAGGCCGAGCAGGAACTGGAGCTCGCGATCGCCCGGCACGTGCACGAGCAGCGCCCACAGCGACGTGACCTTCGCCTGGAGGGCTGCCTCCGTCGGCCGGAGAGACCAGCCGCTCGACGCATGCGACCCGTGGTGCGTGCGGAACCACCACGCCGCGAAGAGGAATAGCGAGGGCAGCACGATCAGGAGCGCACGGAGGCCCGTCACGAGGGCGCGCCAGAGCGCCGCCTTCGGAGCGCGGACGAGCCCGGGCACGAGCTGGAGCACGATCGCGACGAGCGTGCCGGTCGCGAGGAGGAACATCATCCACGCGTACGCATGGGCGTGACCGATGAACGCGAGCGCCACGATCACGGCGCATGCAATCTGCATCTTCCGCGTCGCAGTCCCCTCGTTGATCCGGTGCATGAGCGCGATCGCGAGGACCATCAGCGGCGCGACCGAGACGAACGGCAGGTACCCGCCCTGCGAGAACGTCTTCACGGCGTACGCGAGCGGAAACGCGAGGACGGCTCCCCAGAGCGGACGCCGGAGGAGCTTCAGCGCCACCGCGCACGCGACCGGGTAGCCGATCAGATAGTAGAGCGTGAAGCCGATCCGCCACGCCGTGAGCGGAGAGAACACGAGCTCGAACGGGAAGAGGAACGTGTAGAGGAGCGTGTTCGAGTCGAGCGGATTGACGATCTCGTAGAGCCGCCGGTAGTACGCGTTGCCGGTCCAGAGCTTCGAGACGACGACCGCGTTGAAGAAGTGATAGTGCGCGTCCTGCCCCGGCCCGAGCGGATAGCGGACGCCGAAATAGCCGGCGACGAGGACGAACGCGCCGAACACCGTCGCGAAGACCGGCTGGCGCAGCCACCGAGTCGCGAGCGCGAACGAGAGCGCGCGGAGGCGTTCCATCGCAGCCATCAGAACAGGCCGCGCGGGCACCGCTCGCGCGGGACGATCGACGCACGCCGCTCGTCCGCTGCCGCGACGAGGGGCTGACCGAGGACGCGATCGAAGTCGGCGATCCGGTACCAGAGGCAAGGGCCTCGACCGCGGTTGCCGTAGCGCTCCGCTTCGTGGCGGAGGAGCGTGACGCGGTCGCGCTCCGGCGGCTCCCAGACCTGGAGGATGCCCTGCGTGTCGCGGTGGAGGACGAAGAGCTCGGTGCCGTCCCCCGGCTTCGTCAGGCCGGGCACCATCCCCGCCGCGCACGCAGCGACGAACACGACGGCACGACCGATCCACAGCCTCCCGCGCTCCGAGCGCGCACCGACGACGAGCCCGGCGAGGACCGGCGCCGCCAGCATCGCCGCGCAGGCGACGTACCAGAAGGTCGTGCTGTCCCAGCCGAACCATTCGCCGATGTGGTGCGGGACGTGCCCGGTCCAGATCATCGGGACCGCGAACTGCGCGAAGGGGCGCGCGATCGTCTCCGGCAGCGTGTCGTAGAGGAGGCCGACGGTGCCGATCGTGATGACGCTCGCGAGCGCAAGCCCGCCCGCGACGCCGCGCGCGAGCGCACGGCGCGCGCGGCTCCCCTGCGAGACGCGCTCGAGCCCGATCACCGCGCCGAACGCGAAGAACGGCGGACACGCCGCGAGGTACCGCGGCCCCACCGTCCAGCCCGCACGCCACTCGATGATCCCGGCGTTCACGAGGAAGAGATCGAGGCCGCAGAGGAACCACACGAGCGTCGCGACGCGGAGCATCTTCGCCTTGCGCGGCGGCGCGCCGGGCGAGACGAGGATCAGCGGCACCGCGAAGAGGCCGAGCCACATGAACGGGCTCATCCCGAAGAAGCCGAAGCCCGGATCGACCGCGAGCGCGTGCAGGTGATCCCACGTCGGCCACACGACGCCCCAGAGGCCGGTCTGGTGCTCGATCGCGAACTTCTGCGTCTCGAGCATCTGGTGGCCCGGCGTGAACGGATTGCCGTACGCGCGCCAGTGGAAGTACATGACGCCCGGCACGTTCACGAGCCCGCCGAGCGCAAACGCGGCGAGCTGCTTCGGCCGCCAGAACACGATCGCCGCGAAGAGCGACAGGATGATCGCGAGGAAGAGCGCGTGGTACTCGAGCGTCACGCACGCGCTCGTGAAGAAGCCGGCGAGGAAGGCGAAGCGAGGCCGGCGCGCGCGCGAGTCGCCGCGCGCGAGGCGGAGCTCGCGCTCCGTCAGCGCGAACGCGAGGAACGCCGCGGCCGCGTACTGCGCATGGCTCGCGAACATGTGCGTGTAGGCGAGGTAGTTCGTCCCGAGGCCGCACGCGGCGACCGCGGCGTAGCGGAGCGCGGGGTCCTTCGAGAAGTCACGGAGGTACTTCTCGAGCCAGACGAGGAAGAGGAAGCACGGGATCTGCGAGCCGAAGAGGCGGAGCGCCCACGTGCTCATCCGGAGCCACCACAAACGCTCCTCCTGCGGCGTCGCCGCGGTCGGGAACGAGTGGCCGAGGATCGGCGCGACGACCTTCGCGAAGATCGCGTAGCCCGGCAGGCCGAGATAGACCGCGCCGGGCGCCTTCACCATGAAGTAGTGCGCTTGCCCGTCCTCCTTCGAGGGGACGCGCGCCATGTCGTTCACCCAGCCCCAGAGCTGGACCGGTTCGTCGATCCGGAACGTGCCGTGCTCGACGATGCTCATCGCGGTGAACACGCGCACGTACTCGTTCGGGTTGTTCACGCCGCGCAGGTACGGGAACACGCACAGCAGCGGAACGAGAACGAGCAAGAAGAAGAGCCGGCGCGGCCCACCCGCGCGTGCGCGATGCATCGACGCGCGCAGCATACTCGGAGAGGGCCCCGGAACCGGCCGGTTTTCCGCGCCGCGCGAAGGGCCGAGGTCAGGCGTCGCGGTCGCGCGACGAAGCGGCAGCGGGGGTGACCGGGGCCGGGACGTCCGGCTTCTTCACCGGCCCGAGGCCGATCGGGGTCGGCACCGCGAGGACCGTCGGCCCGACCGCCTCTTCGAAGGCATGGGTCTCCACGCGGGGACGCATGGCGGAGGAGGGATCGACCTGCGGCGCGGACGGCGCGGCGGCGAGCGGGATCGAGGGCACGACCTCCGTCGTCTCGCGCTGCGAGGGCCGCGGCGCACGCTTGTTCTTCTTCTTCCTCTTGCTCGGGAGGTTCACGCGCTCGGCGACGACGTAGAGCGGCCGTCCCTTCACCTGCTCGTAGATGCGTCCGATGTACTCGCCGAGGACGCCGGTGACGAGGAGCTGCACGCTGAAGAGGAACGAGACGAGGACGACCATCGTCGTCCAGCCCGGAACGGTGAAGCCGACGAGATGGGTGATGACCGCGGCCGTCGCGTAGAGCACGCTGCCGAACCCGACGAGGAGGCCGAGATACGTCGCGAACCGGAGCGGCAGGATGCTGAAGGACGCGATCCCGTCGAGGGCGAACGAGACCATCTTCTTGAGCGGGTACTTCGTCTCGCCGGCGGCACGCGCGGCGCGGTCGTACTCGACCGCGCACTGGCGGAAGCCGACCCACGCGACGAGGCCGCGGACGAAGAGGTGCGTCTCGCGGAGCTCGCGCATCGCGAGGACGACCCGGCGGCTCATCAGCCGGAAGTCGCCCGTGTCGAGCGGCACCTGGATCGGGATCATCGCCGCGAACACGCGGTAGAAGATCTTCGCGGTGAGGAGCTTGAACGCGGTCTCGCCCTCGCGCTTCCGGCGCCGGCCGTAGACGACGTCGAAGCCCTCCCGCCACTTCTTCACCATCTCCAGGATGACCTCGGGCGGGTCCTGGAGGTCCGCATCCATCACGACCACGGCCTTGCCGCGCGCCGCGTCGATCCCTGCCGTGATCGCGCGCTGGTGACCGAAGTTCCGCGCGAACCCGACCACCTTGTAGCGGGGCTCGCGCGCGGCCATCTCGCGCAGCATCTCCATCGAGCGATCGCGCGAGCCGTCGTTCACGAAGACGATCTCGGAGTCGAGCCCGAGCGTGGTCATCAGCTCGCGCACCCGCACGTCGAGCTGCGGGAGCACCGCCTCCTCGTTGTAGATCGGGATGACGAGGGAGAGCTCGGGCCTCGGCATGAGGCGGCTCTTCTAGCGCGGGAGCCGCGCGCCGGCCAGCACGGAGGAGCTCAGCGGGACGCCCGACGCGCAGCCCAGGCGTCCGCGACGATCGCACGGAGATCGCTCCGGGACGCCCGCCAGCCGAGCACCTCGGCCGCGCGGTCGACGGCGGCGACGAGCTCGGGCGGATCTCCCGCTCGCCGCGGCGCGGCGGCGGCCGGGATGGGATGGCCGGTCACGGCGCGGACGATCTCGACGACCTCCTTCACCGAGTGCCCACGCCCCGTCCCGAGGTTGAATGCGCCGCTCTCCCCTCCCCGCGCGAGATGCTCGAGCGCGGCGAGGTGCGCATCGGCGAGATCGCACACGTGGATGTAGTCGCGGACGCACGTCCCGTCCGGCGTGGGCCAGTCGGTTCCGTAGAGCGCGACCTTCTCACGCTTGCCGAGGGCGACGTCGAGGATGATCGGGATGAGGTGGGTCTCGGGGTCGTGCTTCTCGCCGAGCCCCGCGGCCGCGTTCGCGCCGGCGGCGTTGAAGTAACGGAGCGCCGCCCAGCGGAGGCCGTGCGCGACGCCGTACGACGCGAGGATGCGCTCGACCGTGAGCTTGCTGTCGCCGTACGGATTCACGGGACGCGTGGGATGCGCTTCGTCGATCGGCACCCGGACCGGATCCCCGTAGACGGCCGCCGTCGACGAGAACACGAAGGAGCGCACGTTCGCGGCGAGGACGGCATCGAGGAGGCCGAGCGACCCGACCACGTTCCCGCGCCAGTACTTGCCGGGATCGGACACCGACTCGTCGACCCGGATGACGCCCGCGAAGTGGAGCACGGCCTCCACCGCGTGCTCGCGGAGGAGGGAGGTCATGCGCGCCGTGTCGCCGACGTCTCCCTCCACGAACGTCGCTTCCTTCGCGACGGACTCCCGGTGGCCGGTCGAGAGGTCGTCGACGACGACGACGCCATGGCCACGGTCGGCGAGCGTCCGCACCATGTGCGAGCCGATGTAGCCGGCCCCGCCGGTGACGAGGACCTTCACGACGCGCGCTTCTTCGTGAGGGTCATCACCCAGTACTGCACGCGCTCGTTGCTCGGCGACGAGCGCATCAGCTCGCCCTGGGCGACGACGAGGCCGGCGCGCCGCGCGAGCGCCGCATAGGCATCGGGGTGCCGGCAGAAACGGCCGCGGTCCATCATCGCGAGCACGTTGTTGAACATCATCCCGGGCAGGAAGACGATGTCGCTCGTCACGATCCGGACGAGGCGCGGCGAGCGCGCCGCGAGGCGGAGGACGGCCTCGGCCGCGTCGTTGTCGAGGTGGTGGAGGACGCCGGCGAGGACCACGCCGGTCGGCTGGAGCTCGTCGATGTCGCGCTCCTCGAGCAGGCGCTCCTCGAAGCGGACGCCGGGCCGCGCGCCGTGTCGCGAGCGTGCAGCCGTGATCGCGACGGGGTCCGTGTCGATCCCGAGGTACTTCTCGAAGCCGCTCAGGTGCCGGAGCGCGTCGCCGGTCCCGCACCCCACGTCGAGCACGGCCTTGGACGCGTCGCCTTCGAGCCGCCGATAGAGCGGCCCCATGTCGATGCCGCCGACCACGCGCGGCCTCACCTGGTCGTAGACGAAGGGGTGTCCGAGGATCTTCCGATACAGCCCGAGCATGCGGCGCGGAGCTTAGGACACGATTCGGATCACGTCGCGAACATAACGTCTTGACTTGGGTCGCGGTTCGCCGTAAACGCTCGGTCCTCGTCAGGGCCAATAGCTCAATTGGTAGAGCAGTGGACTCTTAATCCATTGGTTTCGGGTTCAAGTCCCGGTTGGCCCACTGGTTATCATTCGAGGGGGAGCTTCGCTTCCCCCTCGAGCTCCCCTCGAAGAGCTGCGACGGCGCTGAGCGTCACGCAGCTCTTCTCCGTTTCTGGGGTCGCTTCCCCGTCGAAGAGCCGCGACGACGTCACGAACGTCTCGCGGCTCTCGGCATTTGGACCTCCGCGTTCCGACGGAGAGCTGCGTCGGCGCTGAGCGCGGAGTGGCTCGTCTCGCTGCTGGGCCGCACGATGCTGCGCAGAGCGGCGACGCGTTCACGAATGTCTCGTGACGCTCGCTTCCGGGGGCGGGCGCGCGCGTCCGGTGGTCGGCGGGAGCGTCTTCGCGGGATGGGGACGGTGCGCACCCGAAACAAGGTGCGAACATCTCCCAGCGTGCCGGAGAGGCCGTCGCGCGAGTGGCCGGGATGGGGGTCTCTCGGCGGAATGGAACGGAGTGCACCGATCATCGGTGCAGATCGTTCCATTCCGTGGGAGGGGCACGTCAGGGCGCCGGTCCCGCGCACTGGCACGGGCGCCGCCCTCAGGCGCGTACGCCCGCCGTGATGACGGCCTCGGCGCCCGCGGCGCGCGATCAGATCTTCGACTTGATGAACGTCTTGAGTCGGTCCTGGAAGCCGGCGGCGTTGTCGGTGTCGACGTCGATCGTCTCGGTCAGCTTCTTGTCGGAGAGCGACATCGCCGACTTGCCCTTCCCGCCCCAGCGGCACTCGATGACGGAGATCTTCGCCTTCACGGCGTCGCGCGCCATCTTCGCGGACGCCTCGTTGTCGTTCACGACGGTGCAGATCTCGTCGAGCGCGCCGGGACCCGCCGAGCAGTGCGCGCCGGCGTAGCCGGGCAGACCGGTGCTCCCGTTCTTCGGATCGAGCAGACCGCGGAAGCTCTCCTTGTCGAAGCGACCGACGATCTTCGTCCCGCACTTGTCGTTCGCGCGCTTCATCCAGGAGTCGAGCTCCTCCTGCGCCGCGATCCACATCTGCTTCTCCGCGAGCGACCACTCGCCCTCCGCGGCCGGCGGCGGCGTCGGGGTCGACGACGAGGGGGGAGCAGGTTGCGAGGACGACGCCGGCTTCGCGATCTTCTTGGTGGGCTTCGCTTCCGTCGACGAGCAGAGGAGCGCGAGACCCATCACCGTGAACATGCCGACCATCACCTTGCGCATACCTTCACCGAGAACCTTTCGTCGACCAACAGGGCCGATGTCAGTTCCTACGCGGTCCCCGCGGAGCGTCTTCCGCATGGCATGCGTTATGCGCAAGTTGCGCACGCCCGGGATCGCGCCGCGGCGCCGACGCGTGGTAGCGTGCGCGCGATGGCAGCGAAGAAGAAGGCGGCAGTGGCGAAGGCGCGGCTCTGGCTCGGGTGCTTCGTGTTCTTCGAGGAGGAGAACGACGGGACGTTCCAGATGCTCGTCGAGGCGGCGAACGTGAGGGACGCCCTCGAGAAGTGCGAGGCACGGCTCCACGAGATCGCGGAGACATCGACCCTCTTCCAGCGCGGCGCGACGGTCTTCCTCGACGCGATCGTCGACATCGGCCGTGCGTTCCCCATCCCCGCGCTCGTGAACTACGTCGTCGGGACGGCGCGCAAGAGCGGCACGTTGTGGAACGATCTCCCCGAGCAGCCGGACGTCGAGATCGAGACGTACGTCCCGGACGAGAACAAGGACGGCAGCTCGGAGCCGTTCGTCGTCTTCGAGGAGAAGGCGCCCCCGCCTGCGAAGAAGAAGGCGGCCGCGAAGAAGAGCGCGACGAAGAAGGCCGCTGGCCAGAAGAAGAGCGCGGCGAAGAAGCGCTGACGCGGTACACGCCACGTTCGCGTCCTCCTCTCCTCCGCACGCGAGAAGCGCGAGGAAGAGGAGGACGGGGCGCGGGATCGGAAGCGCGCGCACGCCCTCGAACGTGCGAGCGACGGATCACGTCGACAGATGACGTGACCTGAACCGATCACTTCTTGCCGGCGTCGGGCAGCTCGGGGAGACCGCTGTCGCCCGCACCCGCGCACGGGTCGGAGCACGTCTTGCCCGCTTCGCACGTCACCTTCTTGCCGCCGTTGCACACGATCGTGCACGCGGCCGTGCCACCGCACGCAATGGTGCACGCCGAGCTCCCCGCGCAGTCGGCGGTGCAGCCGCCCTGGGGACACTCGATGGCACACTTGCTGTCGCCGCTGCACGTCAGCTTCGACCCCTCGCCGAGCGCCACGGTGCACTCGCTGCCGCCGGAGCACGTCACCGTGCTGTTCGTGCCGGTCTGGACGGTGCAATCGCTCGTGCCGGCGCACATCGTCGTGCAGCCCGTGCCGCAGACCGCGTTGCACTCGGACTGACCCTCGCACGTCGTCGTGCAGCCCGAGCCGCAGACCGCGTTGCAGGTGTTCTTCTCCTCGCAGTTGTACGTGACGTCGTTCGCGAGGCCGCCGTCGGCTCCGCCGTCACCCGCGCTGCCGAAGTTGCAGGTCTGCCCCGCCTGGCACTCGCACGTGCTCCCCGTGCACTGGCAGCCGGTGCCCACGCACGTCGCGGCGCCGCCGCCGTCGGCGGTCGCGTCGCTCGAAGCGTCGACGGACGGGATGTCGACGTCGCCCGAGCTGCTCCCGCAGCCGATGGCGATTGCCATTGCGGTGGCGCTCGTCGCGACGAACAAGAGAGCAAGAGAAAGCTTCGGCATCGTCCTACCTCCACCCGAATGAGTGCCATGGCGAGAGCCACTCACGACGGACGCGCGCGCGTCCGAAGCCGTTCTCGCGCCGCGAGGAGCGGCTTCTCGAGCACGCGATGCGCGATCGACGCGAGCACGAGGCTCAGCGTGAGAGCACACGCGAACACGACCCACACGGAAGCCCCCTCGCCGAGCGCGCGCTTGACCGCGACGACGGCCGGCACGTTGAGGAGGTAGATCCCGTAGCTCACGACGCCGACGTAGCGGAGCGGCGCGCTGTCGAGCAGCGGCGCAAGGACGTGATCGGGCCGCAGCGCGCAGCTCGCGACGAGCGCCACCATCGACAGATGTGCGAGCGCGAGGGACCAGCCATAGGCGGCGGTGAGGACGAGGACGCCGAGCGCGACGAGCGCGCTCGGGCGATGACCCAGCACGGACGCGAGGAGCGCGAAGCCCGCTCGCGTCCGCGACGCGAGCGCGACGAGCGCACCTCCGCAGATCGGCGTCGCGATGCTGCGCACGACGCGGAGGGAGAGGCCTTCGAGCCCGAGCACGCCGTGCTCCGCGAGCTGATCGACGACGAGGAGCGCGAACATGAACGCGGCCGCGACGCGGAGGTCCTTCGCCCATCGCACGACGAGCGGCCATACGGCGTAGAACTGCTCCTCGGTCGCGAGCGACCAGCCGAACCCGAAGACGATCGCATGCGGCACGTTCGTGTCGAGGAGCCAGTTCGACGTGTACGTCACGTGCACCGGCAGGCTCCGGAGGAAGTGGTCGCGGACGGGCCCCGGTTCGCGCAGGAAGAGCGCGTGCACGACGAAGAGGCCGAGCACCGCGTAGTAGAGCGGGAAGATCCGGAGCGCGCGGCGCGCGAAGAACGCGCCGAGCCTCACCGTGCCCGTCGCCTCGCGCTCGCGGAGGAGCAGCGTCGTGATCAGGAAGCCGCTGATCGCGAAGAACAGATCGACGCCGAGCGGCCCGCGCCCGAGCGCGCCCTCGAGCGGACGCGGCGTCGCGTGGTGGAAGACGACCGGCAGGATCGAGAGGGCGCGGAGGCCGTCGAACGAGGGGTACCGCACGCGGTCGAGGAACGCTCTTCGGTCGAGCACCGGCCGCGGAGCGTACACGCGGGTGTGACCGACACCCACTGATTCCCGAGGATGACAGAGTCGATCGCCCGGTGATCCAGGCTGGCCGGCCAACTCGGCGAGAACGCTCGGTATCGCGTGCGTGGTCGTCGGGCCGCCGTGACGGCACTTCCCTTGCTGCATCCTTCGGCATGAACAAGACGCTCGCGTCCGCTTTAACGCTCGTTGCTCTCGCTGCGTTCGCCACCGGCTGCGCGGCTTCGTCGAACGACAAGGAGGTCGGGTCCGGACTCGATCCGATCACGAGTGAGACCGCGAGCGCGGCCGCACCTTCGTCCGAGACGACCGACGGCATGCCGGAGCACTTCGTCGCCGAAGTCTTCGGCGCGGACGACGCGATCGACGTGCTCGAGCCGACGAGCGACGTGGCGGACCTCGAGAAGCCGGTCGCGCTCGTCGAACGCGCCGAGATGACGAAGCGGATCGACCGCTGAGAGCTCAACGCGCCGTGATCGACCGGCGGACGGCCGCCCGCGGCGCCGTTTCGTCGAACGTCACGGTCCGCCCGCTCCGCACGACGCCGAGCTCCTTCCAGAGCGCGTCGAGGTCGACGGGATGCGGAGCCGCCGCCATCGCGCCGTGGAGCCGGACGAGGACGTCGACGCCGGCGGCGCGATCGGCGATGCCGAGCGCTTCGTCGAGGTGCCGCCGCGTCGCGTTCGTCACGCCGGCCTCGACCAAGCCTCGGAGCGCGTGCTCGAGACCACGCGCGTTCGCGGTCGCCTTCCGGATCCCGAGGTCGGCGAGGAGCCAGAAGAGCGCCCCGCCCCAGTACGTACGCTCCCAGGTCGGGGTGTGATCGAGACCGCGGTCGCCGGCGCGCGGCAGGCCGTTCGGGAGCCCGTTCGCGAGCGCCGCCCACGCGGCTTCGGCCGTGATCATCCCGGCGCGCGCGCGCGCGATCGGCTCCACGTACGTCGCGAGCCCCTCCTCTGCCCAGTCGTGCTCGCGCGCGACCGACGGGAACGTGAGGTGGATCATCTCGTGGACCATGACCCAGTCGTCGTCGAGATGGCGCTTCGTCGCCGCGTCGCCGACGCGCATGAAGATCGTGCCGCCTCCGCCCGCGAGCGTCCGCCCGACCCCGACCCACGGACCGGTGCCGGGGACGACGAGGACGAGCGCGCTCGGAAGCGGAAAGCGGCCGAACCAGCCCGCGATCGCGCGCGCGCTCGCGTCGGTCCACGCGGCGATCTGCTCGTCGGTGACGGCGAGCTTCCCCGGCGCGAGCGCGAGGTCGATCCGCGCGTCACCGACCTGCACCGGACGCGACCGCAGCGGGCCGAACGCGCTGTAGGGCGCGCGCACGAGGTCGTGGAGCGACACGTCCCATGCGCCCGCCTCTTCGGGCGACGGGAAGAGGCCGGTCGCGAAGCGCGTCCCTTCGCTCGTCCTCACACGGAGGCGGACGCGCGTCGTGCGCTCCGGGCCCGACGGAGCGAGCAGCCACACCGACGGCGGCGCCTCGAGGACCTCTCGCTCGCGAGGTCGACGTCGTCGAGGGCGCGCGCCGCGGCCCGGAGCGCGAACGTGTACCGGACGCGGCACGCCGCGCGCGCGCACGCCGGGATCTCGAACGCCGCGCCGCGCCGCTCTCCGCGCGCGCCCCCCGCGACGACGTCCTTCACGAACGCCTCCGCGCCGCGGTCGACCGTGAACACGCCGCCGGTGCCCGCCTCGAATGCGGCGTCGACCGCGAGCGTCCCGGCGCGCGCGTCGTAGGCGACGTCGTACGTCGCCACGATGGGACCAGGAGCATCGCCCGACGCGACCGGCGCGGCCGGCGCTGCGCGCGGAACGGGTGTCATCGTCGCGCGCGCAGGCGCGCTCGTCCGCTCACCACATGCCGCGAGCGGCAGGACGGCGACGACGAGCGCGCGACGCGCGATGCTCAGGAGCCGTACTTCTCGATCAGCTTGCCGAGGCGCGGGACCGCCTGCTCGACGTTCTTCTTCGCCGAGCCGCGGAGCTTCTCGTACGCGCCCTTCGCGACGCCGCTCTTCGCGCGCTGCGCCTTCGCATCGGTGATCGCGAGGAGCGCGTCCGCGACGCGGCTCGCGTTCGCGCTGAAGAAGTCCGAGAGCGGCTTGTTCGCCGACTTGGCCTCGCCGTAGAGCGGATCGAGCGCCTTCGCGAACTCGGGGAGGAGGTCTTCGACCGCGCCCTCCACGAAGCCGGGCTTGATCCCCTTCACCGCGCCGTAGCCCGCCTTGATCGCGAGGCCCGAGATGCCGCCCTTGTCCTTCACTTCCTCGTCGATCAGCGTGCAGCAGTCCTTGACGATCTGGGGCTTCTTGGAGGCATCCGTGAGCACGTCGACGAGAGACATCGGGTTTCCTCGCGCAGGTGTTGGAGACGGGGGTTCTTGCGTTAGCACAAGCCGAGCCCGACGGGTGAACGCGGTCGGTGCGGCCTTGGGCATGAGGCCCTCGGACGCGGTTTCTTGGCTGTTTTCTTGACTCGACGCGTCAGTCGATCCAAGCCTCGGAGACGATGACGACACCCGCGCGCCGGTGGAACGCCGGCTCGGCGGAACGCGGAGACCGCATCGCTCTCGTCGCGGGCCTCCGGACACCGTTCGCACGCCAAGGCACCGCCCTCGGACAGCTCACCGCACTCGAGCTCGGACAGATGGTGGTCCGCGAGCTCGTCGCGCGCTCCGACATCGATCCGCGCGAGGTCTCGCTCCTCGTCTACGGCCAGGCGGTGCCGAGCCCGCGCGTGCCGAACGTCGCGCGCGAGATCGTCTTCGGAGCGAACCTCCCCGACTCGGTCGAGGCCTTCACCGTCGTCCGCGCGTGCGCGAGCTCGCTCCAGGCGACGACGAGCGCGGCCGAAGCCCTCCTGACCGGCGCGCACGACGTCGCCGTCGTCGGCGGCGTCGACAGCGCGAGCGACGTGCCGATCACCGTGTCGCGCGCGCTCGGGACCGCGCTCGTCGACGCGTCACGGGCGCGGAACGTCGCCGACAAGGTCCGGTCGTTCGCGCACCTCTCCGCGAAGGATCTCCTCCCCGTCCCGCCCGCGCTCCGCGAGCCCTCGACCGGTCTCACGATGGGCGAGCACGCCGAGCGGATGGCGAAGGACATGGGCATCTCCCGCCGCGCGCAGGACGAGCTCGCGCAACGGAGCCACGTGCGCGCCGCCGCTGCGTGGGATCGCGGCGTGTTCGATCAGGAAGTGATGCACGTCGTGGCGCCGCCCGGCGAGGGGCGACCGTTCGTGCAGGACAACGTCCTCCGCCGGAGCACGACGCTCGAGTCGCTCGCGAAGCTCGATCCGGTCTTCGATCGCGAGCACGGGACGATCACGGCCGGGAACGCGACGGCGCTGACCGACGGCGCGAGCGCGATCCTGCTGATGACGGAGGCGAAGGCGAAGGCGCTCGGCGTGAAGCCCCTCGCCTATCTCCGCTCGTGGGCCTACGCGGCGCTGAGGCCGGAGGACGGCCTCCTGATGGGCCCCGCCTACGCGACGCCTCTCGCGCTCGACCGCGCCGGCGTCACGCTCGCCGAGATGGACCTCGTCGAGATGCACGAGGCGTTCGCTGCGCAGGTTCTCTGCAATATGCAAGCGTTTGCGTCGCGCCGGTTCGCCGAGGAGAAGCTCGGCCGTTCGGAGCGGATCGGCGAGATCGACGAGAGCCGCTTCAACGTGCACGGCGGCTCGCTCGCGCTCGGTCATCCCTTCGCCGCGACGGGCGCGCGCCTCCTCACGACGCTCGCGCACGAGCTCCGCCGTCGCGGCGGGTCGCTCGGTCTCGCGACCGCGTGCGCGGCGGGCGGCCTCGGCGGCTCCGTCGTCCTGGAAGTGGCATCATGACGGCTGTGAGCTCGGTCGTGGAAGAAGCGCGGCAGCCGGCGACCGCGCGAGCGCGCGCCCGCGTCCGGACCGAGACGAAGGACGGGATCGCCGTCGTCCTGCTCGACGACGCGGCGGCGACGCAGAACACGATCACGCCCGAGCTCGGCGAGGAGCTGATCGCGTCGCTCGATGCGGTGATCGCCGACGCGAGCGTGCGCGCCGTCGTCGTCGCGAGCGCGAAGCCGGCCGGCTTCCTCGCCGGCGCGAACGTCGAGTCGCTCCGCGGGATCCGCTTCGCCGAGGACGCGAGCGCGAAGGCGAAGCGCCTCGCCGCGAGCTTCCAGCGCGTCGCGCGGAGCGAGAAGCCTTTCGTCGCGCTCGTCCACGGCCCGGCGCTCGGCGGCGGGTTCGAGCTCGCGCTCGCGTGCACGCACATCGTCGCGACCGACGACCCGCGCACCGTCGTCGGCCTCCCCGAGGTGCGGCTCGGTCTGATTCCGGCCGCGAACGGCCTCCTCCGCGTCGCCGAGCGCGCCGGCATCGCCGTCGCCCTCGATCTCGGCCTCTCCGGCCGCTCGATCGCGGCCGCGCGCGCCCGCTCGCTCGGCCTCGTCGACGAGATCGTCGCGCCGAGCATCGCGCTCGAAGCGGCGCGCCGCGTCGCGAAGAAGCTCGCCGAGAAGCCGAAACGCCGCTTCCTCCCGCGGGTCTCTCCGTCGTTCGTCCAGCGCTTCTTCCTCGATCAGACGCGGATGGGGCGGACGCTCCTCGCACGGCGCGCCCGCGCCAGGATGGAAGGGCGCACGCACGGCCACTATCCGGCGCCGGAAGCGATCCTCGAGGTGCTCGAGCGGTTCGGCGCGCGTGGGTTCTCCGCCGCCGCGGAGCTCGAGGCGAAGCGCTTCGGCGAGCTCGTCGTCGGTGAGACGGCCCACCGCCTCGTCGAGCTCTTCCAGGCGCACACGTCGGCGAAGAAGGACACCGGCCTCGACAACGGCGAGACCGCCGCCGCCGCGCGCGTCGAGCGGATGGTCGTCGTCGGCGCGGGCCTCATCGGCGCCGGGATCACCGCCGTCAGCGCGGAGCGCGGGGTCGTCGTGCGGCTCAAGGAGCGCGACGACGACGCGCTCGGCCGCGGCATCCGCTACGTCCAGGACCACCTCCACACGCGTGCGCGAGGCGGTCACCTGACCCGCCTCGAGCGCGCGCGTGCGCTCACGCGCATCACGACCGCGACGGCGTTCACGGGCATGCGCACGGCGGACCTCGTCGTCGAGGCCGTGTACGAGGACCTCACGCTCAAGCACGCGGTCGTCCGCGATCTCGAGGCGATCGTGCGCGAGGAGTGCGTGATCGCGTCGAGCACGGCGTCGCTGCCGATCGCGCGCATCGCCGAGAGCGCGCGACACCCCGAGCGCATCCTCGGGATGCACTACTTCGCGCCGGTGACCAAGGTGCCGCTCGTCGAGGTCGTGCGCGGCCCCGCGACGTCGGCGCGTGCGCTCGCGACCGCGGTCGCCCTCGGGCGGCGGCAGGGCAAGACCGTCATCGTCGTGAAGGACGGGGCTGGCTTCTACACGACGCGCACGCTTGCGCCGTTCCTCCACGAAGCGCTCCGCCTCGTCGAGGAAGGCGTTCCGGTCGACGTCGTCGACGAGGCGCTCGTCGAATGGGGCTTCCCGCTCGGTCCCCTCCACCTCTTCGACGAGCTCGGGATCGACCTCGCGGGGCACGTCGCCGGCCTCCTCCAGACCGCGTTCGGCGATCGTCTCCGCGCGCCGAAGGCGCTCTCCGCGCTCCGGCTCGACGACCGCAAGGGTCGGAAGAACGGCCGCGGCTTCTACCTCTACGGGCGCGGCGCTCGCGCCGAGAAGCGCGTCGACGACACCGTGTACACGGCGCTCGGGATCGACCCGCAGCGGCCGCGCGCGAGCGCGCCTCCGAGGCGCGAGGAGATCCAGGCGCGCTGCGCGCTCGCGCTCGTGAACGAAGCGCTCCGCTGCCTCGACGAAGGCGTCCTCCGCACCGCGCGCGACGGCGACCTCGGCGCCGTCCTCGGCCTCGGCTTCCCCGCGTTCCGCGGCGGACCGTTCCGCTACGTCGACGTGCTCGGGGCCGCGGAGGTCCTGAAGCGCACGCGCGCGCTGGAGCAGCGTCTCGGTGACCGGTTCACCCCGGCGCCGCTCCTGGTCGAAGCCGCGCGACGCGGTCGGCGCTTCTGGAGCACGTAGTGCCCCAGGTCAGGAAGGACGAGGTCCTCGAGCGGATCCAGAACGGCGCGCTCCGTACATTCGCCGCGTTGGGATACGAGGGCGCGACGATGGGCGAGATCGCGAAGGCGTCGTCCGTCTCGACCGGGAACCTCTATCGCTACTTTGCGAGCAAGGAGGAGCTCTTCGAGTCCGTCCTCGGCGACGCCTTCGTCGCGCAGTTCCGCGCGCTCGTCCGCGCGCGGGTGCGCGCGCTCTCGGCCGGGGTCACGGACGTGACGAAGCTCCCGCCCGTCAGCGCGTACGCGCAGGCGGTCGACGAGCTCCTCCGCTTCTGCATCGACAACCGACTCCGCGTCGTCATCCTCCTCGGACGCGCGCACGGGTCGCGTCATGCCGGCGTCGCGGAGGACGTCGTCGCCGAGCTCATCGATCTCGCCGCAGCGCACTTCCGCGCGCTCGGGCAGGACGACATGCTGCCTCCGGCGCGCCGGTTCGTGCTCGCGCGGATCTACCGTCACCTCGTATCGACGATGGTGGACATCCTCGCCGAGCACGAGGACGAGCTCGACATCCGCGAGGCCACGTCGGCCTTCAACGCGTATCACCTGAGCGGGCTCCGCGCGTTCTTCGCGCCGCGCGCGTGACGGCTCAGGGCTTCGCGAGCTGCGCGATGTCCGCTTCGGGCAGGACGCGGTCGAAGATCCGGACTTCGTCGAGCTTGCCGCTGAACCGCTGCTCGCCCGCCGAGTCGGCCCCGAAGCGGAGATCCGTCGGCCGCTTCTGGAGCCGGAACGTCATCGCCGTCGACACCGCGAGCTTGCCGTCGAGGTACCCCCGAACGCGCGCGCCGTCGTAGACGAACGCGACGTGCGCCCAGCGTCCCGCCGGCACCGTCATCGACACGACGAACTGAGCTGTGGCTTTGTCGTCGCCGACGATGAACTGGACGGCCTTGCTCTCGTTCCAGTCCCATTCGACGGCGTACTGGACGTACGGGTAGTCGAAGGCGCCGTTCTTCCAGGACTTGCTGACGATGTGCTGATCGTAGGCCGATCGATAAGGGTCCTTCGGCGCGACCAGGGTGACCCAGAACGCGATCGAGATCTCGGTACCCTCGATGTCGAGGCTCGCCGGCGTCGGGACGTCGGCGGCGCCGGGGAACGCCCCGAAGTCGAGCCCGCCGCCGCGCTGGCCGACGGTGCGTGCGACCGCACCGAGGAGCGCGTCGTTGCCGTGGCCCGATCCGTCCACGAGCTTCAGGTCTCCCGCCGGCTCGTCGAACGCCCAGTAGCCGACCGGACAGAGGCTCGTGCACGCGCCGGCGGCGGCTCCGCCTTCTCCTCCGGGCTGCGCGCCGCCGGTGTCCGACCCCGCGTCGACGATCGGGCCCACCCCGCTCGGCTCGGACGTCTCCGTCTCGAAGGGGCGACACCCGAAGCCCAGTCCGAGGCCGAGGAGAACGGCAACGACGCGCGACGTCACGTCGTCACGTTAGCACGCGCTACCCCTCGTCCCCTTGGCGCAAGCGGTCGGACCACCGCAGGTAGAAGAGGAAGTACGGGTCGGGGATGTCGAGGACGTGCTGGGTGTCGTCCCACTCCAGGACGCGCACGTTCGGCAGGTGATCGAGCGCGAGCTTGTGCATGTGCGCGCACGCCGCGAAGAGGCTCGATCCGGGCGGGCTCTCGCCGTCGGCCATCGCACGGACCCGCGCGGAGAGATCCTCGTACGAGAACGAGAGCGCCCGCGGCTCGCCGGCGATCGCCTTCAGCACGGCGCGATACACGTCGCCGGTGGTGCCGTCGGTGAATCGATACGTCTTACGCTCGACGCCGCGTGCGCGTGGTCCGGGGTCGAGCACGTCGACGAGCGAGCGGAAGTCGCACACCGTCGCCGTGAGCCGGCACACCTTCTCGAGCTCCGCGCGCTCGAGCCGGCGCGCGACCCGCTTCGGCTGCCGCTCCGTCGTCCCCATCACGAAGCACGCGTAGAGGCAGAGCGCCTGCATCAACTGCGGTGAGCCGGCGGCTTCCTCCGCGAGCGCCTTCGCCGATGCGGGGCTGATCTCGACGTCGAGCGCCGAGAACCCGGCCTCCGCGATCCGCACGAGATCGGCCGCAGGCCAGTAGCCGACGTCGATCGCCGTCACGCGTCCGCGGAGCTCGGGATTGGCGCGCACCACGTCGTCGGCGCGATGCGGGACCTGCGCCGTCACGATCTTGACGTCGCGTCGCGCTGCCTCCTTGAGCTGCTTCGCGACCTCGGCCTGGACGTCGCGCGGCATGTAGTGGAAGTCGTCGACGAGGAGGACGTCGTCGGTGCCCGCGATCTGCTCGATCACCTGCTCGAGGCCCCGACGCAGCTGGCGCGTCGCCTCGGTCGCCGTCTTGCTCGCGCGGTGCTCGACGCTCGCGGAGGCGTCCGCGCGGACGATCGCGACGCTCCCGGATGCCGATCCCCCGGCGCGGTACGCCGTGCGCGCTTCGACGCCGGTCGTCTCCGTCACGTCGGCGGGCACGGCGAGGACGTCGAGCGCGCGGCTCCAGATCTGCTCGGCATCGCGGATCCCCGCGCCGACGACCGGGACGAGGTGCTCCTTGCCGACGACCTTCTCGACGAGCACGGTCTTGCCCGACTTCGACGGTCCCGAGAGGCTCACGATCTGGCCGCGCGTCTTCAGGGCGAACCGGAGCTTCGCCTCGAGGTCCTCGTCCTCGCGTGCGACGTACGTGTGCTCGGGAAAAGCGCCGGGCGTGAACACGTCGTGAGCGGTGAGAGCGCGCGGAAGACGGGTCATGGTGGAAGCACGAGCATACACCGCCCGGGACGGGTGCTCTCCAGCCGCCGTCCTGCTAGACAAGCGCGCGTCATGATCCCGCGCTACACGCCGTCCGACTTCGCCTCCCTCTGGTCTCCCGAGCGTCGCTTCCAGGTCTGGCTCGAGGTCGAGCTCGCCGCCTGCGAGGCGATGGAGGGCGCCGGCCTCGTCCCGCCCGGGACCGCTGCGCGGATCCGCGACAAGAAGCTCGTCCTCGACGCCGCGCGGATCGAAGAGATCGAGCGCACGACGAAGCACGACGTCATCGCGTTCCTCACGCACGTCGAGGAGCTCGCCGGCGCGGATGCGCGCTGGCTCCACCGCGGGATGACGTCGAGCGACGTGCTCGACACGTCGCTCGCGATCCTCTTCCGCGACGCGACCGACGCCCTCCTCGCCCGGACCGAGAAGCTCCTCGAAGCGCTCGCGAAGCGCGCGCGCGAGCACGCGAAGACGCCGATGATCGGCCGGAGCCACGGCATCTTCGCCGAGCCCGTCACGTTCGGGCTCGCGCTCGCCGGCCACCACGCCGAGATCCGCCGCGGCAAGGAGCGGCTCGTGCACGCGCGGGAGACCATCGCGTACGGCAAGATCGCCGGCGCGGTCGGCACCTACGCGCACCTCTCGCCGGAGATCGAGGCGAAGGCCCTCGGCGCGCTCGGCCTCCGGCCCGAGACGGTGAGCACGCAGATCGTCCCGCGCGATCGCCACGCGGAGCTCTTCCTCGCGATGGCGCTCGTCGCGGCCGGCATCGAACGACTCGCGACCAACGTGCGCCACTGGCAGCGGTCGGAGGTCGGCGAGGCGGAGGAAGCCTTCACGGTCGGGCAGAAGGGCTCGAGCGCGATGCCCCACAAGCGAAACCCGATCCTCAGCGAGAACCTCTGCGGCCTCGCGCGCGTCGTGCGCGCGGCGGCGATCCCGGCGCTCGAGAACGTCGCGCTCTGGCACGAGCGCGACATCTCGCATTCCTCCGTCGAGCGCATGATGGGCCCCGACGCGACCGCGACGCTCGCGTTCATGCTCGATCGGTCGCGGAGCCTCGTCGAAGGCCTCGTCGTCTACCCGGCGCGCCTCGCCGAGAACCTCGGACGCGCGAACGAGCTCTACTTCTCCGAGGCCGTCCTCCTCGCGCTCGTCGAGTCGGGGATGGCACGTCAGGAGGCGTACGTCCTCGTCCAGCGCAACGCGATGCGCGCGTGGCACGGCGACGGCCGCTTCCGCGACAACCTCGGCGCCGACGCCGACGTGTCGAAGCGGATCCCGCGCGCGAAGCTCGACGAGCTCTTCGACCTCGAGCACGCGCTCCGGCACGTGCCGGGCATCGTCGAGCGCGCGCTCGCGAGCTGACACGCGAGGCGTCGTAGCCGACGCGGCGCCGGCATCGGGTGGCGGCGCGGTGACGAAAAGAGGCGTATCAGTTCAGTTGCGACCGAAGTCCTTCGGCGGGCCGTTCTTCGTGGTGACGGTGTCGACCTCGACGCGGTCGACGACCGTGGCCTGTTCGTCGGCGGTCGTCTCGTCGACGTCGGCCGCGCAACCGGCGAGGGACGACGCGCAGAGCGACAGAGCGACCAGCGACATCAAACGGTGGAGCATGCCTCAGTGTGAGCGCGCGTTCGGGCAGCGGCAAGGCGGCACGACGCATTCCGCGCACGCACATCCGATGCGGTGTGAGCCGTGGAGCTACGGCCTGTTCAGGCCTTGGGTCACGTCCGCCCGAACGTCACACAGGCGTCGTGGTGCCAGCGGTAGGTGATGTTGCCCTGGAAGTCGTGCGGCTCGCCGCGGCGAAGGGTCCCCTTCTCGATCGGCTTTCCGCACGTCTTGCAGGTCGACCGGGAGCTCTTGGCCGACTCCGCGATCCACGTGTCGAAGGCGACGGGCTTCTTGAGCGGCACCGCCTTGGGGCGTAGTCGGTCGAGGAAGGCCGACGGCGCTTCGCAGACGAGCTCCTCCGAGAGGCGGAGCACGTAGCGGTCGTAGCGCGACGGCTCGTAGATCAGCTCGACGTTCCCGTTCTTGAACGCCTTCCCGCGCGTGAACGGCAGCGGCATCGTCCCCGTCGCGCGGGCGCTCGCGAGGAAGGTCGACGCGAGGCGCGCGAGCACCTCGGCCTTGTCGTGGAGACGCGCGAGGCCGTCCTCCGTCGCGACGTAGTGGTGGGTGAGGACCTCGCGGCCCCACCGGATCTTGTCGAGGACGAGCGCGCCGACCGGGACGCGTCCCTCGACCTTCACGAGCTCCATCCCGTCCGGATCGACGAAGTAGCCCCACTCCGTGGTGCACGGCACGGTGCCTTCCGACGCGGCCGGCGCGCCGCCGAAGATCTCGGTGAGCGCCTGGGTCCACGCGGTGTGCACGACGAGATGGTCGGCGTCCGCGAGGACGACGCCGTCCTTGGCGACGCGGAGCGTGGCGCGTGTGAGGTCGAGCCGTGCGCCGGTCTCGGCGAGGAGCGCGAGGAACCCGACGACCTCTTCGATCGACCCGAGCTCGTGACGCTGCACGACCCACAGCTCGCGACCGTTCTCGTGGCTCGACGCGACCCGGATGAACGTCTCCACCGTCCCCTTCACGCGGATCGCGAGCTCGGTCGTGAGCCCGGCGGCGCGGAGGCGGTCGACGAGCGCGCGCATCGCCGCGCCCGGCGCAGAGCGTCGACCATCCGGAGCGAGGTGCTGGAGCTGCTCGAACGTCGGCGGGGGTATCGACGGGTCGGGGAGCCGGAAACGCGCGAGCGCCTGCGCGGCGGCCTCGTCGGTCACGGCCACCGCGAACACGACGAGACCCGCCTCCGGAAACGCACGGATCGCGGCGCGCCCGAGGCCCGAGGCCTTCGTGCCGGGCGATTCGCCGGCGTACGACATCGGCTGCGCGGCGTCGTCCTCCTCGTCGTCGATCGGCACGCCCGTCCACCGGACGATGCGGTCGAAGCGCGCGCGCATCGCCTCCGGTTCGCGTTCGTGGAGGACGAAGACGAAGAGCAGCGAGCCGTCCTCCGGTCGCGCGAGCACGCGCGGGAGAGCGATGCGCTTCGCGCTGCGCAGGTAGGCCGCGAGCTCGTCGAGGGGCTCCGCGCCGCCGTCCGCGCCGGGCCGGAGGGCCGCTCGCCAGCGCTGCCATCCGGCGTCCCCGAGCGCTTCGGGGTGCGCGTGGAGCTCGAGCCACCCATCGGAGGCATCGAAGCTCACGTCCTCACGCAGCGAGAGCATGGAAGAGACCCGTGACCATACGTCGCAGGCTCGCCACCGCCAAGAGGGCTGGCGGGCTCAGCGCAACGCGAGCGCCGTGATCGCCACCGCGCTGGCGAGGCACATCCCGAGCGCGGTCATGATCGTGAGCGCCCAGCGTGCATCGCCCGAGTACCGGCGGCTCGTCCAGAGCGCGGCGAGGCCGACCGGCGGCATCACGAGGAGCAGGACGCCGAGCGCGACGGGCCCTTCCCACCAGCCGCCCGGCTCGTCCTTCGCGAGTTGCTCGCGCACGACGCGGCGGACGAGGTCGGGGTCGACGGCCGGGATCATCTGCACGTCACGGCGTGCTTCGCGCCGCCTCGGCGTCGGGTCGGGGACCGAGGGCGCGACGACGCGCGGCGCCTCGCGTGCAGGCTCGCCGAGGGCGCCGGGTGGAAGCGCTTCCAGCAGCTCCCGCGGCACCGGCATGTAGATGCACTTGCGGAGAGCCGACTTGCTGCGGAGATCCCACCAGCCGGGCGCACGGTTCCGCGGTGACTCGCGGAGCCACCCGTTCCCGATCAAGGTTCCGATGCCACGCGAGGGCGCGTGCGGCCGGGGCGTTCGCAGAGCTTCCTCCTGCCCCAAGCGTACGGCGAAATGGCCGATCATGCCCCTCGCTTGTCCGTCACCCGATCAGACGACGCGAACCGAGGGCACAAACGCGCGTCATTTCAACGAGCTCGACCGGCGCGCCCGGCGCGACGCGGCTCGCCCGATCAGGAACGCGATCGGAGGCAGGTGCCGGAGGCGGAGCTTGCTCTCCTCGGTCCCGTAGACCGGGCGGACCGGGACCTCGGCGATCGGCAGGCCGCGCGAGGCGAGCTGCCCGAGGAGGTCGTTCGGGTACCCGAAGCTCGGCCAGAGGCCTTCGAGATCGAGCTGCGCGGCGGCGGCGCGTGAGAGCGCCGTGAAGCCGCACTGGCTGTCGGTGATCGGTTCGCCGATCGCGAGCGCGGTCAGCCGCGAGAAGACCTGGCCGCCGATCCAGCGCGGCAGGCCCATCGCCTCGCGGACGCCGGGCGCCGAGAAACGCTCGCCTTTCACGTACGCCGCGCGGCGCTCGACGACGGGCCGCGCGACGGCCTCGAGGTCGTCCGGATGCATCTGTCCGTCGCCGGCCATCACGCAGAAGGCGTCGTTCTCGTTCCCGGGCTCGTCGAGGGCCGCCCGGTACCCCGAGGCGATCGCCGCCCCGACGCCGCGCCGGCGGTGATGGCGCACCACGTCGAGCGTCGTGCCGGGCGAACGCTCCGCCGCCTCCGCGACGTCCACCGTCCGGTCCGTGCTCGCGTCGTCGACGAGCACGATGCGATCGACGTAGGCCGGCATCGTCGAGACGACGCGCGCGACGTGCGCTTCCTCGCGGAACGCAGGCACCACGACGACGACGCGAGCGCCACCGAGCATGGCTCAGCGCCCGTCTTCCGCGAGAGCTACGCGCATTGCCCCGGCATGACACACGTCCGTCACACGACTAGAGTACTGCCGTGTCATGGCGCGAATCCTGATCATCGAGGACGAAGCCGACATCCAGCAGATCCTCGACTACAACCTCCGCGAGAAGGGCCACAAGGTCTTCGTCGCGAGCAAGGGCGAGGAGGGGCTCAGGATCGCGCGCGAGAAGAAGCCCGACCTCGTCCTGCTCGACCTCATGCTGCCGGACATGCCGGGCACCGAGATCTGCAAGACGCTGAAGACGGACCCGCTCACGAAGAGCACGCAGGTCGTGATGCTCACCGCGAAGGGCGAGGAGATCGACCGCGTCGTCGGCTTCGAGCTCGGCGCCGACGACTACGTCGTCAAGCCGTTCAGCGTCCGCGAGCTCCTCCTCCGGATCCAGGCGATCCTCCGGCGGTCGGCGGGCGAACAAGAGGTCGCGTCGACGATCCAGTTCGGCCGTCTCCGGATCGATCGCGGCGCCCACCGCGTGTGGGTCGACGACCAGGAGCTCGAGCTCACCGCGCTCGAGTTCAAGCTCCTCGTGACGCTCTACGACCGCCGGAACCGCGTCCAGAGCCGCGCCGCGCTCCTCAGCGACGTCTGGGGGATCGACGCCGACATCACGACCCGCACCGTCGACACGCACGTGAAGCGCCTCCGCGAGAAGCTCGGCGCCGCCGGCGACTACATCGAGACCGTGCGCGGCGTCGGCTATCGCTTCGCCGACAACCCGCAAGAGGCGACGGGGTGAGAGCTCGCCTTCGCGTCCGTCTGTTGGTCGCGAACGCCGTCGTGGTGACGTCGTGTGTCTTCGTCGCGCTCGCCGTGCTCGCGCCCGAGGAGCGGCCCTTCACCTCGCTCCTCGTCGCGCTCGGCACCGGGATCGCGTCCGCGTTCCTCTTGTCCGAGCTCATCATGCGCTGGTTCGACGAGACGGTCCGGCCGCTCACCGCCGCCGCGCGTCGGATGCACGAAGGCGATCTCAGCGTCCGCGCGCGCGTGACGCGTGACGAGGACGTGGGCGAGCTCGGCGCCGCGTTCGACCAGCTCGCGGGGAGCCTCTCGCAGACGGTCGGGGAGCTCCGCACCGAACGCGACCTCGTCAGCCGCATCCTGAACGGGATGCAGGAAGGCGTGCTCCTCCTCGACAAGGACGGGAAGGTGGCGCTGATGAACCCGTCGCTCCGCGAGATGCTCCTCCTCCGCGCGGACGTCGTGGGGCAGCCGCTGCTCGAGGTCGTGCGCCATGCGGAGCTGAAGGAGCTGCTCGATCGCGCGCGCCAGACGCGCTCGACGTGCTCGGGCGAGATCGAGCTCGGCGGGCTCAAGCCGCGCCGCCTCCTCGTCCGCGGGACCTTCACCCAGCTCGGCGGCGCGACGGAGGACGGCGGCGGCCTCCTCGCCGTCTTCTTCGACGTGACCGACGTGCGCCGGCTCGAGTCGCTCCGTCGCGACTTCGTCGCGAACGTATCGCACGAGCTCCGGACGCCGGTGACCGCGATCCTCTCCGCCGCGGAGACGCTCGACATGGCCCTCGAGCGCGATCCGGAGGGCGCGAAGCGCTTCCTCGGCATCATCGAGCGCAACGCCGCGCGCCTCCAGCGCTTGATCGAGGATCTCCTCGATCTGTCGCGGATCGAGTCGCGCGAGCTGCGGCTCCGTCCCGAGCGCTTCGCGTTCGAGCCGTTCGCCTCGCACCTGATCGGCATGTTCCGCGAGCGCGGCGAGAAGAAGCGCGTCGCGCTCAAGCTCGCCGTCGCGAAGGGGCTCGAGGCCGACCTCGACCGCCGCGCGATCGAGCAGGTCCTGACGAACCTCGTCGACAACGCGGTGAAGTACTGCCCGGAAGGCTGCTCGGTCACGCTCCACGCCGAAGCAGGCGAAGGCGGCCGCGGCGTCGTCCTCCGCGTCTCCGACGACGGCCCGGGGATCGAGGAGAAGC
>JBDHVE010000133.1:0-27585 GCA_039809485.1 Polyangiaceae bacterium
AGATGGCGGCGCACGTCCCGCCGCTCCGTGAGCGGATCGAGGACATCCCCCTGCTCGTGAAGTCGTTCCTCGCGATGATGCAGGAGGACGGCGTCACGAAGTACTTCGACCGCCTCTTCTCCCCCGCCGTGCTCGCCGACATGGCGGGCTACGAGTGGCCGGGCAACGTCCGCGAGCTGCGGAACTTCGTCGAGCGGAGCGTCGTGCTCGACGTCGTCCCGAAGACGGGGAAGCCCGGCAGCGTGAGCGGCACGATGCCGGCTGCGCGGACGCCGATCGACCCGATGGTGCCCATCGACCGGACGATGCCCTTCCGCCTCGCGAAGGAGCGCGCGATCGAAGCGTTCGAGCGCGCCTACCTCGGGCCCGTCCTCGAGGAGTGCCAGGGCAACATGAGCAAGGCGGCGCGCGTGGCCCAGATGGACCGGATGTACCTCCACCAGCTCGCGCAGAAGCACGGCTTCCGCACCACGCGGAAGCCGGACGGCGCGGGCTGAGAGTCCCTCCGTCGCGACGCCGCTCTCGTCGTCTCGCGCCGAGTGGCATGCCGCCTGCAGCTCAGGGACGCATGCTGAAGAAGATCCTTCTCACCCTCGGTCTCGCGAAGGCGCCCGCGCCGGTTCGCACCTATTTCGCGGCTTCGAGCTTCGTCGGCGTGGTCCCCGCGCTCGCGTACGTCGCGTGGAAGAACCGTGACCGGCTCCGCTCGATGCTGCGCCGTGGCATGGCGCATCAGCAGGCGGCGAACGCGACGGTCTGAGCTCGACAGCTCAGCTCGGTCCCACGTCGACGAAGGGGCGGACGGCCTCGAGCAGCTGATCGGCGGTCACCGGCTTGCGGAGCACGGACGACGCGCCGGTCGCGTCGAGGACGGACTGCCCGACCGTCGACGCGGTGATGAAGACGACGGGCACGGCGGCGAGCGCCGGATCGGAGAGCTGCTCCTGCCGGAACTGCAGGCCGTTCATCTTCGGCATCATCAGATCGAGCACGATCGCGTCGGGCAGCGGATGATCGTGCATCCACGAGAGGGCCTCGATCCCGTTCGAGGCCTCGGCCACTTCGACGCCGCGGTCGCGGAGGATCTCCGCCACCGTGAGCCGGAGATCGTCGTCGTCTTCGACGAGGAGGACGGACCCGCTTCCCATTTCGCTCACCCGACCTTCGGCTCGATCCGCTTCCGTTCCGCGCGACGCGGCAACTGGACGAGGAATGCCGCGCCGCGACCGAGGTTGCTCTGGACGGCGACAGTGCCGCCGTGCGCTTCGACGAACTGCTTCACGATCCACAAGCCGAGCCCGAATCCGGAGTAGCGCCGCTCATTCGAGGGCGCGCGATGGAACCGCGAGAACAGGCTCTTCTGGTCATCGGGACCGAGCCCCGTCCCGCGGTCGCGCACGACGAGGGTGACGACGTCGTCGGCGCCACGGACGGCGATGTCGATCGGCAGCTCGTTTCCGTACTTGATGGCGTTCGAGACGAGGTTGGTCACGACCTGATCGAGCCGCGAGGCGTCCCAGCGGCCGACGACGTCGCCTTCGAAGCTCACTTCCACCGGGATCGACGCGAGCTTGTCCGAGAACCGCGCGAGCACGTCGCGGACGATGACACGCAGGTCGACCCCTTCCTCCGGGAGGAGCTCCATCCGGCCGGCGGCGAGACGCGACACGTCGAGCATCTCGGTGACGAGCTGTTCGAGGCGCTTCAGCTGCCGTTGTGACATCGAGAGGCTCTTCTCGACGCGCTCGGAGGCGAGCGAGGGCGGCGCGGCCCCGCCGGCGAGCCGCGTGAGCGATTCGAGCTGGAGGACGAGCGTCGCGAGCGGCGTCCGGAGCTCGTGCGACGCCATCGAGAGGAACTCGTCGCGCGCGCGCACCGCCTGCCTCAGCTCCGCGTTCAGCCGCGCGAGCTCCGCAGCGTTCCGCATCACGATGTCGAGGATTGCCGTCCGGAGGTCGGCGGCCTGCTCGATGTCGACGTCCCTCCACGGCTCCGCCGTGAGCCGCACCTGTTCGACCCACGCGGCGTAGGACGCGCCCGGGGTGAGCTCCGGCGCGCGGCGCGCGTGCCGCGGCGGCTTCCGCGGGTCGCCTCCCCACGACACCGTCGTCTGCCGTTCCGGTCGGAACCAGAGGAGAACGTAGTCGCTCTCCTCGGCGAACGAGATCGCGAGCACCCCGCTCGCGACGTCCTTGATGTCGGGGCCGATCGGGCTCACGCGGGCGAGGCAGTCGACGTGGTAGACGCCGCCGTCGAGCGCGCGTGAGGTGCGGAGCCACGTGACGAGCCGCGAGAGCTGGTCGGGCGGCGGCGTCTTGCCGAGCGTCGTCGCGGCGCCGTCGTGCCACAGGGCGGCGCCGCCGGCGCGGACGAGGTCGAGGACGTCGGGCGGGCCCTTCATGAGCCCCGCCATGATCCCCTGCGTGCTCATCCGATGAACGATCGTCACGTGCGCGCCGGACGCGCGCGCGCGCGCCGTCGCGCGCTCTCGTTCGCCGAGGAGGGAGCTCTGCCACGCGAGCACCTCGCCGAACAGCTCGCATGCGAGGCGCGTCTCGTACGGCACGAACAGCGGCGACTGGTGATGACACGCGACGAGCCCCCAGAGGCGGGCGCGCTCGAGGAGCGAGATCGACATCGAGGCGCGGACGCCCATGTTCTCGAGGTACCGGAGGTGGAGCGGCGCGACGCTCCGGAGCACGGCGTCGCCGAGGTCGAGTGGCTGGCGCGTCTCGGGATCGAGCACCGGGATCATCGGCGACGGCTCGTACTTCGTGTCGGGGATGATCCGGAGCAGGTTCCGGAGATAGAGCTGACGCGCAGGTGCCGGGATGTCGGAGGCCGGGTAGTGCAGGCCGAGGTACGTCGGCAGGTCGTCGCGACGCGCTTCCGCGATGACGACGCCGTGGTCGTCGGGCTCGAAGCGGTAGATCATCACGCGGTCGAACCCCGTGAGCGCGCGGACCTCCTTCGCCGCGAGCGCGAAGAGCTCGTCGCAGGTCTCGGCGGTCCGGAGCGCGGCGAGCGCGTGCTGGAGCGCGTGGTAGACGTCACGTGCGGCGAGCCTCGCGACCTCGTGGTTGGGATGAACCGGCTCCAGCTCGACGAGCAGCCGCTCGCCGTGGCGGTGCAAGATGGCATCGTAGTGGCGGCCCGCGACGATCGCGTCGACCGGATTGCGCGCGGCGAGCACTTCGTCGGTCGGAAACGGCCGCAGCACGAGCGACATCTCGACCAGCGAGCCGAGCGGCCTGCCGAGAAGCGCGTCGACCGGCGTCGCGAAGGCGACCTCGGCGTTGGCGCTCGCCTGCACGACCAGGAGGTCGGGCAAGCGCGCGACGAGCAGCACACCATGCGGCTGCACCGAGCCGGGCGTGTGGATCGGCTCGCGTTCACACGCGGAGAGGTCGTTCGACGACCGGGCGGCGCCCTGGGACGTCGGGACGGAGGTGCTCATGGCCACGCGCTCCTCGCTCGAGCCAACTGCGACGAGGGCGCATCGCCCCCTCCGCGGACAAGCAATGCGCGTTCCGGAGGAGGATCGGTGGCGCCCGCGGAACCGCCGAGGCCGCGCTGAATCCCGACCTCCCGAGTGCTAGCGTCGAGAGACGGAGGGCCGTCGCATGCGGGGAAGCTGGCTGGGGGTCGTCGAGTCCGTGCTTCGTCCCGCGCGTCCGGAGCTGCCGCGTTGCCTGCGCGAGCGCGAAGCGCACCTCGCGTCGCGCAAGCTCGATGGCGAACGACGCCTGCGCGCGCTCGCCGACTGCGAAGCGCGGATCACGCAGGCGCGCGCGGACGTGTTCGCGTCCGGGAGCGGCGTCGTCACGGCACGGATGACGGACCTCGAACGCGAGTGGCGAACGCTCGCGCGGGTCGATCCAGACGCGGGCCTGATGGACTTCTGGGCGCGGGTCGCGCCCGCCTCGTGGCTCGATCGGAAGCGATGGCGGGACGCGCCGCCTGCCGCGCGCCTCGACGTCGCGGTCGCGCTCGCAGCCGACCCGGAAGGCGTCGAAGCCGCGGAGGCGTCGGTCGCGTCGCTCCGTCGCGCGCTCGCGCCGTGGGGCGTCGACCTCGGCCCGCGCGTACACTGGCGCCCTTCGGAGGGCGACCCGAGCGTCGCCCCGGCGCTCCTCGAGCGCCCCCTCGAGGACGCGCTCGACGCCGTCGCGTCGCGGGAGGAGGCGTCGATCGTGCTCGCCTACGCCCGGCGTCTCGCCGCCGAGGTCCACGACGCGGCGCACCTCCGGCTGCCCGGTCGACCGTCGCTCGCCTTCGACGTCGCGTACGGAGCCTTCGTCGAGGCGGTGTGGAGCGCGGCGTTCGCCGACGCGCCGTGTCCGGCGGTCCCGCTCCGCGACCTGTGGGCGACCGGTTATTCCCTCGCGAGCGCAGACGACGCGGGCGTGACGCTCGGGGTGCCGCTCCCGTGAGCTAGGGTGACGCCGACGGCGGCGGCGGAGGCGGAGGCGGAGGCGCGGCGTGACGCTTCGCGGGCGTCTTCGGCGCGGGGACGAGGGCGATCTCGATCGATCGCTCGCGATCGAACTCGACCGTCTGCGTGCGTGTCTCGTAACCGTCCGCTTCGGCGCGGATCGCGTGCCGGAACGCCGCCGGCACGACACGCGTGCGGTACGGATTGTTCGTCCGGACGCCGTCGACGAAGAGCTTCGCCTCGGGCGGCGTCACGCGGATGTCGATCGTGACCTCCTGCGGCTCGCCGGAGGCCGCGGCCGCGATCTGGGCCGAGGAGCTCGGGCGCGACGGCGGCACGTACGGCTTGTACTCCGTCTTCTTCTCTTCCTTCGGGCTCGTCACCGCCACGATCGTCACGACGCCGAGGACGAGCACGACGACGGCCGCCATCACGTACTTGAACTTACGGTCCGGCTCCGGGTCGACCGCGATGACCTCGACGACGCGCTTCACGGGCGCCTCGTCCGGCGGGACGACGCCGAAGCGCAGGCGCGGGTCGGATTCGATGTCGGCGAACGAGCTCGTGCCGGGCGCGCGCGGAGTGCCGATCACGGGCAGCGCGGCGTTCGAGTCCGCAGCCGTGCGCGATTCCTCGACGACCGCGCGCATCTTCTCGCGCTCGTCCGCGAAGAGCTCCGTGACGAATGTCCCGACGTCCTTCGCCGACGCCCGGAGCTCGGGATGCTTCTCGAAGAGCTTGTCGACGGCCTCCAGGAAGTCCGCCGCCGAGTCGAAGCGCTCGTCGCGCACCTTCGCGAGCGCCTGCGTGGAGAGCGCTTCGACGTCGGCCGGAACCGCCGGCGCGACCGTCCGGACCTCGGGCAGCGGCTTGTCGTCGGCGAGACGCGCGAGCACGTCGACCTCGGCGAGCCCCTCCCAGAGCCTGCGTCCGGTGAGCAGCTCCCAGAAGATGACGCCGAGCGCGAACAGATCGGCCCGCGGATCGAGGGAGAACTCGGCGCGCGCCTGCTCGGGCGCCATGTACGCGACGTTCCCTTTCACGCGGTCCTCGCGCGACTTCGCGGTGGACGCGACGGTCGTCGCCATCCCGAAGTCGGTGAGCTTCACGACGCCTTCGTAAGTGACGGTCACGTTCTCGGGCGAGACGTCGCGGTGCACGACCTTGAGCGGCTTCTCGTTCTCGTCGGCGAGCGCGTGGGCGTAGGCGAGGCCGGTCGCGATCTCGCGCACGATGTAGAGCGCGATCGGCACCGGCACGCCGCTCCCGCGGCGCACCGCGCGCGAGCGCAGGCGCGCGAGCGAGGGGCCCTCGAGGTACTCGAACACGAGCACCGGTCCGTCGTCGTCCTGTCCGGCCGCGAGGAGCTTCGCGAGGTTCGGATGATCGAGCTGCTTGCAGAGGCGCGCTTCGTCGGCGAACCGCTCGAGGAGCCGGGGCTCGGCGTCGTTCCCGAGCTTCAAGCGCTTCATCACGGCGAGGCCGCCGCCCCCCTGCGCCTGGGCGATCGCCGTTCCGGATTCCACGGCGACGAGCGAAGCCTCGGTCGCCTCGCCTCCGCGCAGATGCGCGACGATGCGGTACTTCCCTGCGGCGTTGGCGCGACTCACGAGGAGAAGCGTACCGATCGGCGAATCCAGGGCCAAACCCCCGTCTCCGATTGCCCCTCGGCGAGGCCCCCGCGGGGGTCCGTAGCTGGTACGGCCGGACGGTCAGTCGTCTTCGGCGAGCTCGCGGAGCTTCGCGAGCTCCGTCCGGCTCGCACGCAGGCGCGTGAACGCCGCTTCGACGGCGGCCGTGATCGTGACCTTCTCCGCGCGTGCGCCCGACCGGAGCTCACTGAGCACGGACTCGAGCGCCTTCTCGGCGGCGGTCACTTCGGACAGGGCGGCATCGAGCTTCTCTCGCAAGGACATGAAGTACTCTCCTTCAGCGAGGGATGATGGAGGTCAGGCTCGCGCGACGATCCGCGGGGACGGGAAAGACGCGCACGTGGAGCTCGGTGACGTCGGTGGCCGCGATCGTCCAGGTCGCGCGATGGAAGCTCGCCTGGTACGGCGCGTACTGGAAGGTCTGCGGAGCACCTTCGAACACGGTCTCGAGCGTGCCCTCCCGCTCGCGGAACGCCACGATCTCGATGCGCTGCACGCGGCTCTCCGATCGCTCCTCGCTCTCGACGAGGACGGTCTGGATGCTCCGCGGCGCGCGGAAACGGAGGACGATGACCTGCGGGCCGGGCGACGACGCCACCCAGCAGCTCCCGCCCGGACCCGAGCGCCCGTCGAAGAGGTGGTCGACGGGGTAGAGCTCCTGCTCCGACGTCGCGGCGACCGACGCTTCCGCGGCGACGTCGACGACGTCCGACGGGACGGGCCAGGCGTACTTGCGTACGACGGCCCGTCCGGGCGGAGCGCTCAATGGATCCATCTCGGGTCGGCTTCGGGCAGCGCGGCCGTCTGTGCCCGCGTCATCGCACGAGCGCAGCGACGGCCGACGTCGCGCAGGAGCGCGGCTTCCACCTTGCCGAGCGGCTCGGTGCGGCCGTCGAAGTCGAAGAAGAGGACGCCGAGGCTCCGGTTCCCGCTCCGCATCGGCACGCAGAGCGTGCTCGTGATGCCACGGGTCTCGAACCACTCGGATTCCGCTCCGCGCGCGTCGGCGGCGGAGATGAAGCGGACGTCGCCGTCCTCGAGAGCGGCGAGGACGGTGGGCCAGCGCGCGAGCTCCGAGGGGAAGCTCGTACGCGTCCAGTCCCACTCGCTCACGAGACCGCGCAAGAGCGTGCGGTCGAGGTCGGCGAGGAACAGGGAAGAGGCGCGCGCGCCCACGGCCTCACGCGCGAAGCGCATGAGGCCGACGGCGCGTCGCAACACGCGGGGAAGCTCGTGATGCTTCACCAGCCGCGGTGCCCGCCGCGCGACGGGGCATTACCGCCCCGCGCGCCGCGTTCCTCGGCGACGTTCACGCGGAGCGCGCGACCGTCGAGCATCGAGTTGTTGAGCCCCGTGATGGCCTTCTCGGCCTCCGCGGCGGTCTGCATCGTCACGAAGGCGAACCCGCGGGCACGGCCCGACTCGCGGTCCATCACGACGTGGGTGTCGGTCACTTCACCGAACTCGGCGAAGGTCGCGCGGAGCGCGTCCGAGGTCACGTCGTAGGAAAGGTTGCCGACGTAGAGGCGATTGTTCATGTGTGTCTCTCGATTCTGTAGGCACCGTCGAACCACTCACCATCCACCCGAGAATTCGGGGAGGATCCGAGTAGCAACGACCCAGGTGCCGGGATCACAGCGACGAAGCGTGGCAGCGCGAGAGCGATCCCGAAGAGAACGAGAGAGCGTCGTGAATGCGACGTAACGTGGTCGTGAGCGTCTTCACCTTAGGCCCTCGACCCCGTTCGCGCAAGGTCAGTCGCCGAGCGCGGCGCGTTCCCGAGCGCGTGCGGGGTGTTGCAGCCGCCGCAGCGCGTGCGCTTCGATCTGCCGGATGCGCTCGCGCGTGACGCCGAAGGTGCGGCCGACCTGCTCGAGGGTCTGCTCGCCGCCTGCACGCATGCCGAAACGCATCTCGAGGATGCTGCGCTCGCGCGGCGGGAGCGTCGCGAGCAGCGTCCTCACCTGTTCGGCGAGACGCGTCGTGATCGCCGCCTCGAGCGGCGAGACCGCCTCGCGGTCCTCCACGAAGTCTCCGTAGGTCGCCGCGCCGGCTTCGCCGGAGATCGGCGCATCGAAGCTGATCGGCGTGAGCCCGCAGCGCTCCGCCGTGGCGATCTGGACGGTCGTGACGCCCAGCTCGTCCGCGAGCTCCTGCGGCGTCGGCTCGCGACCGAACTCCTGGACGAACGAGCGCTTCGCGCGTGTCACACGCCCGATCAGATCGGACATGTGGACCGGCGTGCGGATCGTCTTGGCCTTGTCGGCGATCGCGCGCGACATCGCCTGCCGGATCCACCACGTCGCGTAGGTGCTGAACTTTTAGCCGCGACGGTACTCGAACCGTTCGACGGCGCGGATGAGGCCGATGTTGCCCTCCTGGATGAGATCGGTGAGCTGGAGACCGCGCTGCGCGTAGCGCTTCGCGACGGACACGACGAGCCGGAGGTTCGCTTCGACGAGCTGCGCGCGCGCCGCCGTCCGCATCCGCAGGGCCTCCGCCGCCGTCGTGCACGCCGCCGTGAGCGTCGCGAGCTCCGCGCGGCGCGTCGCGCTCGGCGACGCCGCTAAGAGCGAGCGGCGCCGCGCGCGGATGCCCTCCAGCACACGCGTCGAGGCTCGCCCTTCGAGCTTCACGTCGTCGCACGCGGTCAGCGCGCGCTCGCGATCGACACGCTTCCGGCTGCTCGCCAGCGCGGGCAGCTGCTCGAGGATCTTCGCGACGCGACGGATGTCGCGCGCTTCCGCGTCGGGATCGTCGACGACCGCGGAGGCGATCACGTCGCCGAGCCGCAGCTCGCCCGCGCGGAGCGCGGCGCCGATCGCGGCGAGCTCCGCGGCTCCCCTCGGGCACGACACGAGCGCGCGCCAGAGCGCGTGCTCGGCGACCTCGATCCGGCGCGCGAGCTCGCACTCCCCTTCCCGCGTCAGGAGGTCGATCCGCGACATCTGCCGGAGGTAGACGCCGAGTGAATCTCCAGGAGCGGGCGCGTCGACGGGCTTCAGAGCAGCAACGCGCGACGAACGCGAAGAAGAGGGCGAACGGACCATGAGTGCTCCGAGAACGGGAAACAGTGCGTGACCGTTTCTATCCCCGGGCGATCAGACGTTCGCGAAGAGGCGAGAAGCGACGGCAGGCGTGGCCTGCCGAGCGCGCACCATACACCTCTCTCGGCCGGCGCGCACTTCAGACGGCGCGGACGTCCAGCATCGCAGCGAAGAGGCCGTCGCCGTCGAGCGGACGCGCCGCCGTCGCGATCGCGTTCTCGTTCCACGCGCGGACGAGCGCGCCGAGCGCATCGCGACGGGTCGCGCCGGAGCCGGTGACGACGACCGCGTCGCCCACGTCGGTCGAGCGCGCTTCGAAGCGCCAGTGCTCGTCCTCGGTCGGGAACATGCGGAGCGTCATCGGCACACCGGAGCAGTCCAGGTCGTACGTCATGTTCGCGCGCTCGCGGAACTGCTGGAGAATCCGGACCGTCGCGACCGCGCGACCGTCGGCGCGGATCGGCGTCTCGCTCACGCGCAGGGGGGAGCCCTCGAACGCGACGCCGTCGAGCTTCGCGAGGGCCGCCGCCGTGAAGGCCGGGCTCGTCATCGTCACGCAGGCGAGGCCGCGGGGCTTGCCGGACTTGCGCTCCGACAGGAGCTCGACGTCCGCGACGCCGCCGCACGTCGAGAAGTGGCGGCGGAGGGCTTCCTCCGTCGTGTCGACCGGCACATTTCCGACGTAGAGCTTGTTCGTCATCGTGATCTCCTCGGACGGCATTCCTGAGGTCGATCACCGCGGCCGTGGGCCGCGAAGGACGAGAACCGGAGCGACGTGAGGTCACCTTAGCACCGATGATGCCGCTCGGGGCGGTCGGGCGGTCGAATGCGGAGGCCATCCGCGCTTTCGATCGCATTGTTGCGACATCGACTTGCGTCCCGTCCTACCGATGGTCAGGGCGTGCGCGGCGAGCTACGAGGAGATCCTCCATGACCGCCGGTAGAAGCGAGCCGCTCGCTGCCCTCCTGCGCGAGCTCGTCCCGTCCGTGGCCGAGGGCTGCGCCCTCTACGCCCGGGACGCGTGCATCGCCGGAGTCGGCATGCTCGAAGGACGCGTGCGCACCGCCTTCCCGGTGCCCTTCGAGGACGGCGTCGCGGAGCTCGTGGTCTGGTCGGACGCGCCGCTCGTCCGGCTCGCGGCATCGTGGGCGCGGTCCGTCGCGGCGCACGCGGGAACGCACCTCACCCACGAAGTGGCGTGCCTCCACGCGCGAGCGTGCGAGGCGGAGCGCGATCGGGCGCTCACGACGATCGGGCACGAGCTCCGGACGCCGCTCCAGACCCTGACGACCGGAATCCACCTGCTCCTCACGCGGCTCCGTTCCACGGCGGACGAGGTCCCCCCGAGCTGGCTCGTCGCGCGTTGCGAGCAGCTCGAGCGCAGCGTCGCGCGGCTCGTCTCGCTCTCCGACGATCTCCTCGAGGCCTCGCGCCCGCAGGCGCACGCGGAGAGCTCGCCGGCGGAACGCGTCGATGCCGGCGCGCTCGTCGACGAGATCGTCGCGAGCACGATCGACGAAGCGACGTGGGCGGACTGCGAGATCTCGGTCCGCCGGTCCGGCTCGCTCGAGGGTCGCTGGAGCCGCGTCCAGCTGGAGCGCGTCCTCTCGAACCTCCTCGCGAACGCGCGCAAGTACGGCGCAGGTCGCCCGATCCTCGTCGAGGCCGATGGCGCCGACGAGGGCGTCACGATCCGCGTCCGCGACCACGGTCGCGGGATCCCGCTCCACGACGTGCCGCGCATCTTCGAGCGCTTCTATCGCGGCGAGAACGCTCCCTACGCGGCGGGGCTCGGCGTCGGCCTCTGGATCGTCGACGGGCTCGTGCGATCGCTCGGCGGCACGATCGCGTGTGAGAGCGTCCTCGGCGAGGGCTCGACGTTCACCGTGTTCCTCCCGCACGCGCAGGGCGGAGCGCTCAGCGCTTCTTCCCCAGGACCTGCTGCATCGCCTTTCCGAGATCCCGCGCCGTG
The DNA here is from genome assembly GCA_039809485.1 of Polyangiaceae bacterium. Classification (GTDB taxonomy): domain Bacteria; phylum Myxococcota_A; class Polyangia; order Polyangiales; family Polyangiaceae; genus Labilithrix. The sequence goes on from JBDHVE010000133.1 coordinate 11,108, forward strand.
AACGGCTTCACGAGCAGGTAGTCCCAGCGCGGCGCGTCCTCTTCGCGCGGCAGGCTCAGCGGCGCTGCCGTCATCAGGATGACCGGGAGACGCGCGTGCACCTTGCTCGCGCGAATCCGACGGAGCGTCTCGATGCCGTCCATCACCGGCATCATGAAGTCGATGACGAGCAGCGCGGGGCGGTGCTCGTCGAGCAGCTCGAGCGCGCGCAGACCGTCCGACGCGGTGTGCACGACGTGCCCTTCCCACGTGAGGAGCTCCGCGATCGTCTCGGCGATCGTGCGCTCGTCGTCGACGACGAGGATGACGGCCATCGCGTTCAGCGGCCCTTTCGGGTTCGCCGAGGCGCCACCGCGCCGAGCGGGACCGAGGCGAGGTGGCCGGAGGAGGTCGAGGGCGAGTCGTCGGGACGCGCGCGCTCGAACGGGCCGACGACGCGAACACCGCGATCGGTGATCTCGAACGCGAACGCACGCTGATCGTGGGCGGTGTCGCGCGTCTTCATCACCCAGAGCGCGTGCTCGAGCACCGCGCTCTGCCCGAGCTGCCGCTCGATCTGGCGGACGAAGAGGATGTTGTGGAAGATGGCCGAGACGTTCGCGGTCGGAACCTCGACCTCGCGGACGAAGAGCTCGCGCGTCTCGTCGGAGATCAGCGTCGTCACCCCCCGCCGGAGGAGCGCCTCCGAGAGCGCCGAGAACACCGTCGAGACGCGCTCTGGGAACGCGGACGTGCGGAAGCCGACGAAGCCGTCGATGAAGAGCCGCGTCGCCTTCACCCGGTCGACCTGCTCGAGGAGGCCGTGGACGACCGCGTCGAGCAACGGCTCGGCAGGCTTCTGCCACTCGATGACGAGGCGCCCGGACTCGACGTGCTTCCGATAGGGAAGCCGGAGGCGGCGCGCCTTCCCGAGCAGCGCGCCGGGCGACTCGTAGAAGCTGAAGTGGAGGACTTGCTCGCCTCGCTCGGCCGCTTCGGCGAGGAACTGCATCCCCATGATCGTCTTGCCGGCGCCCGACGACCCGAGCACGAGCGAGGTGGAGCCCGGCACGAAGCCGCCGCCCATCAGCGGGTCGAGCCCGGGTATGCCGCTCGGGCGCGGCGTCGCGTCGGCGGCGCCGTCCGGCGCGTGCTCGGCGTCGATACGCGGGAAGACGCGGAGGCCGTCGTCGCTGATGACGTACGTGTGCTCGCCTTCGACGACGCCGCCACCGCGGAACTTCGACACGCAGATCCGACGGAGCAGCCGCATCCGCACGCGCTCCGCCGTGAGCTCGATGATGCCGTCGACCATCGTGTGCTCGGGTCCGCCCTCGGTGCCGAGGCCGTTGCTCGTCACGAGGAGCACCGTGCAGCCGACGACGGCGACCCACGTCTGGAGCTCGCGGATGAACGTTCGATACTCCATGTCGGAGCTCGCGAGCTGGGAGGCGGTGACCATCCCGTCGAGCACGAGCAGGGTCGCCTCGTGATCGCGCACCATCCGGCGGACGAGCTGGAGGAGGCCGCCGAGGCCGTTGTCGGTCACCGCGTCGAGCGCATTCAGGTACTGGATCTCACGGCCGACGAGCTTCTCGTCGAAGAACGAGAGCGACCGGATCTGCTGGAGGAGACGCCCGTGCGTCTCGGCGAGCAGCGTGGCGTAGACGACGCGTCCGCCGGATTTCGCATGTCGGAACGCGAGCTGGTTCGAGAGGATCGTCTTGCCGGCCCCCGGGCGGCCCGCGACGATGTAGATGCCGCCGCGGAGGAGGCCTCCGCGGGTGATCGTGTCGAGGCCTGCGACACCTGTCGCGAGACGTTCGGTGGCCGCAGGAGCCTGGCGGGAGGACGAGGCGCGCGCACGCTTCTTCACGCGTCGACTCGTAGCACGCCGCGCGCGACGACGACGGCAGCGCGGCCGGTGGACGGCGCGCCGATTCCCGGTAGCCTCTAGCAGATGGGCGTGAAGAGGCGCAGTGCCGCAATCGCGGTCGCAGCGAGCGGGACGCTGCTCGGCTGCTCTCTCTTCACGGACCTCGGATCGCTCAGCGACACGCCGGCGCCGGATCCGGGTGTCGCCGACGCGGCCGCGGGCGTCGCGGATGCGTCGCCCTCGTCGACGTCCGACGGCGCGAGCGGCACCGTGGACGACGCCGCAGCGCGGACCGACGCCGCCCCCTCGACGGTGATCTTCGCGGACGACTTCGAGAACGGTGCTCCCCTACCCCGCAGCTGGGGCGCGACCTCGGGCAAGCCGACGCTCGTGCAGCGCGCAGGCGCTCCGTCCGGGACGACCGTCCTCCGCCTCGCGTCCTCGGCGGCCGCGCCGTCCGAAGCGAAGCTCCTGAAGTCGCTCGACGTGCCGGCCGGCGCGAAGAAGCTCTCGTGCGCGTTCTCGATCCTCGTCACCGCGTACGGCGGAGGGGGTGCCGTGCATGCCGCGACGCTGGAGACGGCGACTCTCGGCACATGGTTCTCGTACGCCGACGCGGTGTGGAGCTACTACGCGAGGCAGGACGGGACGCCGAACGAGTTCTTCTACCAGCCGCAGCTCGCGATGCGCGACGTGTGGCGGCGCGTCACCTACTCGATCGAGACGAGCGGGAAGCTCTCGTTCGCGGTCGACGGCTTCGTGCGCACCGAGCAGGCGAGCCCGCTCACGTTCTCGAACTCGTCGCTCGCGATCGGGATCGTCGACCCGTATCCGGACGCGGACATCGAAGTCTTCTTCGACGACGTCGCCTGCACCGCGGAGTGACGCACGAGGCGTGCCGCCGGCGCGCTCGCGTCGGTACGCATCGTGCTCGTCGCCTGGCCGATGCACAGGACCGGCGAAGGGCGCGTGACGACGGCAGAGCACGAGCTCGTCCTGCTCGCAGGCATGTCCCACGCGCTCGAGGTCATGCTCGACGCCGTCAGGGCGGCGCGCCGTCGCGTCTGGCTCGAGACGTACATCCTCCGGGACGACCGCCTCGGCACACGGCTCGCCGAGGCGCTCTTGCCGCTCGTGAGGCGAGGCGTCGACGTGCGTCTGCTCTACGACGACCTCGGGAGCAAGAACACGCCGCCCGCGTTCATCGAGGCGCTCCGCGCAGAAGGGATCCGCGCCCAGCCCTACCGCAAGCGGAGGACGGTCCCGGCCGCGCTCTTCCCGCGCAACCACGCGCGCATCGTCCTCGCCGACGACACCGCGTTCACCGGCGGCTCGGCATGGGGCGACGAGTGGCTTCCCGAGGCCGACGGTGGCGAGGGCTGGTTCGACGTCTGCATCGGCGTGCGCGGACCGGCGGTGGAGGACTTCGCGCGCGTCTTCCTCGGTCATTGGCAGGAGCGTGACGTCGACGCACCACCGAGCGTGAGCACGTCACGCTTCGCGCACCCGGAGCTCGCGATCGTGTCGGACCTCGCCGGCGGATGGGCTTCGGTGCTCGACGAGCACGTGAAGCGCATCGACGGCGCGGATCGCCGCGTCTGGATCCACAACGCGTACTACTTCGCGCCGCGCGCGCTCCGGGACGCCGTCGCCCGCGCCGCTGCGCGCGGCGTGAGCGTGAAGCTGATCGTCCCCCACCGGACCGACCTCCTCCCCGTCCACTGGGCCGCGCGTGGCGAGTACCGCGCGTGGATCGACGCGGGCGTGTCGGTCTTCGAGTACGGCGCGACCGTGACGCACGCGAAGTACGCGCTGGTCGACGACGACTGGTGCACAGTCGGCAGCTTCAACATGAACGCGACCAGCGTGTCGTGCGCGAACGAGCTCAACGTGTTCGTGCGTGCGCCGGCGTTCGTCGCGTGCGTCGCCGAGCAGTTCGAGACCGACCTCGCCGCGAGCCTCGAGATCCGGAAAGGAACGATCGCGGCATGGCCGCTCCACGCGCGGGTCGGCCATGCACTGAGCGCGTGGGTCATGCGGAAGATCGAGATCCTGCTCGAGCGTAGGTGGCCGCATCTGCTGTGGGCGGACGAGCCCGCTCTTCCACTCCCCGAGCACGTCGAGCCGGCCCCGCCGGCGGCGGATATGACGAAAGTATGACGCTCCACAACTGGCCCCTCCCGGGGGGGCAGCGTAGGTTCGGCAATCGTGGCGTTGCAGGCTGATTCGTCCCTCTACCACCCGTCCCGTTCCGCGCCGGAGACCGGCGCCGTCCCTGCGCGCGCACCTGCGGCCCCGCATCGACCGACGAACCTGCCGAGGACGGCGTTCCACCTCGCCGCCGGCGCGCTCGCGCTCGTGCTCGTCCGCGTCCTGCCCACCCGCGGGTGGTTGATCGCGGCGTCGGCGGCCTTCGCGCTGTTCGCCTGGACGTGCGAGGTCACGCGCCGGCACAGCGTCACGATCAATCGTCACCTCATGCGGGTGTTCGCTCCCGTCGCGCACGCGCACGAGTGGCACCGCGTGAACTCCGCGACGTGGTACGCGACGGCGCTCGTCCTGATGGCGCTCGTCGTCCCGCTCCACGCCGCGGAGCTCGGCGTCGTCGTGCTCGCCGTCGCGGACCCGATGGCGGGGCTCGTCGGGCGTCGCTTCGGACGCCATCGCCTCGCATCGGGCCGCTCCTTCGAGGGCGCGCTCGCGTTCGTGGTGACGGGGTCGCTCGCCGCGCTCGCGTGGATGTTCGCGGCCGGGACCTACGAGGGGTCGCGTCTTCTCCTCGCGCTCGTCGCGGGCGTGTCCGGTGCGGCCATCGAGCTGTTCGTCTCGAAGGTCGACGACAACCTGGCGATCCCGCTCGGCACGTCCGTCGCGGTCGCGCTCGCCGCGCTCCTCTGAGGGGGCGGTCGCGGCGGGCCGCGTCGTCGCGGCCCGCGAGCGGCCCTACGACGACGACTTCTTCTTCCGCCGCGACGACGACTTCTTCTTCGCGCCGCCGGACGACTTCTTCTTCGCGCTCGACTTCCTCTTCGAGCCCGCCTTCTTCTTCGGGACCTTCTTGCCCTCGCGACGCGCCTCCGAGAGGCCGATCGCGATCGCCTGCTTCTTGCTCTTCACCTTCTTGCCGGAGCCGCCGGAGCGAAGGGTGCCGTGCTTGCGCTCGTGCATCGCCTTCTCGACCTTCTTGCTCGCGCCCTTGCCGTACTTCCGGCCGCTGCTCTTCTTCTTCGCTGCCATGGTTTTCCTCCCGATACGTGCACCAGGATGAAGGCGCAGTCGCTTCGATGGCAAGCGTTCGCGCGTCGTGCGCGTCACGATCGCAGCGCGTCCCGCCGCCGCTGCAGGTACGCCCGTTCGCGCGCGTTCTCCGTCTTCGCGATGGCCGTGTCGTAGGCCTCCGCTGCTTCGCCGCTCCGTCCGAGGCGGCGCAGCAGGTCGGCGCGGATCGCGTGGAACAGGTGACGGTCCTCGAGACCGAGCGTGTCGACGAGCGCGAGACCCGCGGCCGGGCCTTCCACTTCCGCGACCGCGACGGCACGGTTCAGCGCCGCCATCCGACTCGGCGCGACGACGAGGAGGTGATCGTAGAGCGCCACGATCTGCGGCCAGTCCGTCGACGCCACGTCGCGCGCGTCCGCGTGCACCGCCTGGATCGCCGCCTGGAGCTGGTAGGGCCCGGGACGGTTCCGCCGCAGGCACACGCGGAGGAGCGCCTGCCCTTCGTCGATTCGGGCACCGTCCCAGCGCGTCCGATCCTGCTCCGCGAGCGGCACGAGCGCGCCGTCGGTCGTCACGCGCGCAGCGCGCCGCGCGTCGACGAGGAGCATCAGCGCGAGGAGACCGAGCACTTCGGGCTCCTCTGCGAAGAGCTCCGCGAGCAGGCGGCCGAGCCGGATCGCCTCGGCGCAGAGCTCCTCGCGGAACAGGCGCTCGCCTTCGCTCGCGGTGTAGCCCTCGTTGAAGATCAGGTACACGGTGCCGAGCACGCCGCGGAGCCGCGCCGGCAGCTCGTCCTCGTCCGGGATCCGGAAGCGGATGTGCGCGTCGCGGATCTTTCCTTTCGCGCGCACGAGCCGCTGGGCCATCGTCGCCTCCGGGACGAGGAACGCGCGCGCGATCTCCGGTGTCGTGAGGCCGCCGAGCAGCCGGAGGGTGAGCGCCACCTGCGCCGGCAGCGCGAGCGCGGGATGGCAGCACGTGAAGAGGAGCCGCAGCGTGTCGTCGCGGAGCGGGCCGTCCACGACGGCGTCGTCGCTCGCGAGGAGCAGCGCCGCCTGGCGGTGACGATCGCCACGCGACGACTCGCGGCGGAGGCGGTCGAGCGCGCGATGACGCGCGGTCGTGATGATCCAGCCGATCGGGCTCGGAGGCGTCCCGCGTTCCGGCCACAGCTCGACCGCGGCGGTGAACGCGTCCTGCACCGCCTCCTCGGCGACGTCGAGGTCGCCGAAGACGCGGACGAGCGCCGCCACCGCGCGCCCGTGCTCGGCGCGGAAGACGCGCTCCACCTCGCGAGCCGTCACCATCGGCTCACCCGTGGTGGTTCACCGCGAACGGCCGGACCTCGATCGGCAGCGTCGTCGCGCGAGAGAGCTTCTTCCCCCACTCGAGCGCGGCGTCGAGGTCCTCCGCCCGGATGATGCAGAGCCCGCCGACGTGCTCCTTGCCCTCGACGTAGGGCCCGTCGGTGAGGAGGGTCTCGCCTTCCTTCACCCGGACGACGGTGGCGGTCGTCGCCGGGCAGAGGCCGTCGGCGAAGAGCCACACGCCGGCGGCCTTCATCTCGTGGTTCAGCGCGACCACGTCCTTCGTGATCGCGGCGAGGTCGACGGACGCGGGAGGCGGCCCGTCGGGCTGGTAGATGCTGAGGAGATAGGTGTTCATGGTCGTGCCTCTGGCCTCGGCGGGGTCGGCACCATGCCGGACGCCGGACACCCCCTACACGAACGGCGAGGCCCGGAATCGACACCGTGGCGATCTTTTTCGTCAGCGAAGCACGATCCGGGCGACGGCGATCCGCGCCGCCGGCGCCGGAACGAGCTCGACCGGCTCCTCGGTCAAGAGCGTGTCGCCCGCCGCCGCGCCCTCGAGCGCGCCTTCGAGGACGTGGACGGCGCACGTCTCGCCCGGCGCGAGCAGGAGCATCCACGCCTGCTCGAGGTGCCGGACGTCGAGCGCCGACGTCGCCCGCGCCCGGTCGACGATCAGGTTGAAGTCCCGGACCGGTCCCGCGCGGAGCGCGCCCGTGACCTCCCAGTCCCCCGAGAACGACCGGGGCGCGAGCGGCTCGGTGAGGTCGATCCGTCCGTGCGCGCCGCAGTCGAGGGTCATCCCCTCGCCTTCGAGCAGCATGATGTGCCGGTCGTAGCCCGGGAATCGGGAGAACGGCCCGCTGGTGGCCACGTCCGCGATGCTGAGGCGATAGAGGAACGCTTCGCCGACCGGCATGCCCTCCGGCCGCACGAGGAGCTCCTTCGTCGTCCCGCCGCCGTTCCGCCACGGCACCGTGCGGTAATCCACGTCCGTCAGTCGGGTCGTCACGGCGCCATTCTCTAGCAGGAGGCAGCGGCCGAAAGCGATCGCGCGGAAGGCGAACCAGATCGTTCTTGTTCGCGGAGCCCCCGTGGTAGTAGCGGGCGTCTTCGCGGAGGTCCGTCGTATGCGTAGGCTGGCGTGGGGTCTGGGCGCGCTCGTCGTGGTGGGTGTCGCGGTCGCGTGCGGTAGCGGAGGAGACGCTTCGACGTTCCCCGATACGACCGACAGCGGCACGTTCGAGGAGCCCACGTCGCCGCCTGCGCCGTTCGGCACGACCGACGCGATGGTGAACGACGCGACGCCGAGCGACGGCGGCATCGTCGACTGCGATGCGGAGCCGGGCGCGTGCCTCCCGCCGGGCGTGTGCGGCGACGGGAAGGCCGGCCTCGGCGAGAGCTGCGACGACGGGAACAAGGTCTCCGGGGACGGCTGCTCGGCGTCCTGCCAGATCGAGGCGCCCTACTGGGCGTGCGCCTTCGGTCAGAAGTGCGTCGACGTCCGCGACTGCGCGGCCCTCGCCGACGCCGGCCTCGCGACCGCCGACGGGGGCTGCGCCCCGCCGCCGAAGCCGGCGGTCTGCGGAGACAAGGTGATCGACCCCGGCGAGGCGTGTGACGACGGCAACGTCACCGGCGGCGACGGCTGCTCGTTCGACTGCACGACGATCGAAGCCAACTTCGCCTGTCCGACGCCCGGGCAGCCGTGCGTCTCCACGGTCGTCTGCGGCGACGGCAAGGTGACCGGCACCGAGCAGTGCGACGACGGCAACCTCACGAACGGCGACGGCTGCACGTCGAGCTGCCAGCTCGTCGCCGGCTGGGCCTGCCTCGTCCCCGGCACCGCCTGCACCGCGAAGCAGTGCGGAGACGGGCTCGTCGCCGGCGCAGAGGAGTGCGACGACGGCAACACGAGCGACGGCGACGGCTGCTCGGCTGCGTGTAGACTACAATCGAAGACGACGTCGGTCCCGCCCGGTGCGAACACGCCGCCGAGCACGACGATCACGCACTACGACTGCAACTACCCGGCGATCCCGCTCGTCCCGCTTCGCCAGGTCTGCGCGCCGACGACGTGCGGGAACGGCGTCCGCGAGGGCACCGAGCAGTGCGACGACAGCAACACCGCGCCGCTCGACGGCTGCTCGCCGAACTGCGAGCTCGAGCCGACGTGCCCGAACGGGAAATGCATCGCCCGCTGCGGCGACGGACTCCTCTTCGACTTCGACGCGGACGGCGACGGCAAGCCCGACGAGCAGTGCGACGACGGCAACACGCGTGACGGCGACGGCTGCTCCGCGACCTGCAAGGTGGAGGTGGGCTACGACTGCGCTACGCAGGTCGCCGACTTCCCGACGTACCTCGACGTGCCGGTCGTCTTCCGGGACTTCAAGTACGCCTCGGCGGCCGACTTCGAAGCGCACCCCGACTTCGAGAGCTACGCGTGCCCGTACGTCACGCCGGGCCTCACGCAGTCGACGCTCACGAGCGGCGTCCCCGTCTTCCGCTGGAACGGCGTCGGCGTCGATCCGGACACCGGGACCGACACGAACACGGCGGAGTGCGGTCGCCAGCTCACGAGCGCGACGGACTTCACCGACTGGTATCGCGACATCGACGTGACCGTCGGCGGTCAGCCGCGGCGCCGCTCGAAGAAGATCACCGGCTTCCAGGTCCGCCTCACGCGCCAGGGCGCGGCGGGGAACTACTCCTACGTCTTCGACAGCAAGGTCGACGACCCGTACAAGACGCGCGGCGGCTTCTTCCCGATCGACGGGCTCGGCTGGGGCAACCAGGGCGCGGGACACAACTTCGCGTTCACGACCGAGCTCCGGTACTGGTTCACGTACGACGCGACGGTCGCGCCCCAGCTCGACTTCAGCGGCGACGACGACGTCTGGGTCTACATCAACAACCGCCGCGCGCTCGACGTCGGCGGCCTCCACTCGATCCAGAGCCGCTCGTTCGTGCTCGACGCCGCGAAGGCGACGGAGCTCGGGCTCGTCGACAAGCACGTCTACGAGATCGCGCTCTTCCACGCCGAACGCCACACGAACGACTCGAACTTCAAGCTGACGCTCCGCGGCTTCGTGCGGAAGGGCTCGGTCTGCTCGAACGTGTGCGGTGACGGGATCAAGACGCGCGAGGAGCAGTGTGACCTCGCCGCGAACAACATGCCGCCGGCCGCGGTCGCCTACGGCGGCTGCACGACCGAGTGCAAGCTCGGGCCGTACTGCGGGGACAAGACGGTCCAGAACCCGCCCGAGCAGTGCGACGACGGCGTGAACCTCACGCCGTGGACGCCCGCCACGCCGGTGAACCAGTGCGGCCCCGGCTGCAAGAAGCCGACGTACTGCGGCGACGGGATCGTCCAGAGCACGAGCGGCGAGCGTTGCGACAACGGCGCGGCGAACACCGACGACCCGAACAAGTACAACGTGTGCCGGACGACCTGCCAGCCGGGCCCGCGCTGCGGCGACGGGATCGCGCAGGCGCAGTTCGGCGAGCAGTGCGACAACGGCTTCAACATCACGAGCTACGTGAAGACGCCGAGCCCGTCGGACTGCGCGCCGGGCTGCAAGAAGCCGCGGTCGTGCGGAGACGGCGCGGTCGACTTCCCGTTCGAGCAATGTGACCAGGGCGCGAACAACACGGACAGCGGCGCCTACGGGTCGTGCACGACGAGCTGCACGCTCGGACCGCGCTGCGGCGACGGCGTCCTCCAGGCGCCGGAGACGTGCGACGACGGCAATCGCCTGAACGGCGACGGCTGCTCGGCGGCGTGCGCGCTCGAAGGCAACGTCAAGTAGCTCGACCTTTCGTTCGTTGCGGCGTGCGCCGGAGGCAGACCGTGCGGGTCTGCCTCCACATCCGGCCGCACGACGGCGGCCAAGGCCGCGTCGCCTCGTCGGCCGTGCGCCGACGAGAGCGTGGCGCCACGGTTGCGTCGTGGGTAGGCATGCGCTCGTCGCTCGCCCGCTCGTGTGGCGTATGCCTCGCCCTCTTCGTCCTCGCGTCGTGCTCGAGCTCGGAGTCGACACCGGAGACGGTATCGAACAGCACCTCCCCGCCGGCGGACACGCCGGCGCCGGCTGGTGAGAAGGGGCCGAGCCCGAGCCCCGCGCCTGCGCCGATCAGCGAGGACCAGACCGTCCATCCTCCCCTCCTCGTCGGCCGCTTCGACACGACCGACCCGGCCGGTCCGAAGGCGGCGTGGCCCGGGACGCGCGTGCTCGCGCGCTTCGACGGAACCGCCGTCTCGGTGAAGCTGAAGGAGTTCGCCGAGACGTGGATGGAAGGCGCGCCGAGCTACTGGGAGGTGTCGATCGACAAGGGGCCGTGGGCGCCGCTCCGGATGATCCTCGACGGACAAGCGCACGACTTCGAGCTCGCGAAGGATCTCCCTCCGGGACCGCACGAGGTCGAGATCTACAAGCGGAGCGAGACGCAGACCGGGATCACCCAGTTCCTCGGGTTCGACTTCCACGGCGGCAAATCGCTGCCGCCTCCTCCGCGACAAGAGCGGAGGATCGAAGTCATGGGCGACTCCTTCGCGACCGGCTTCGGCGTCGAGAAGACGGATGCGCCGGACACCGACTGCCCCGGCGCGGACTGGTCCGGCGAGTGGGAGAACTTCCGCAAGTCGTGGGGAGCGCTCCTCGGCGTGCGGTTCGACGCCGAGGTCCACGGGATCGTCTACTCGGGCAAGGGCCTCGTGAAGAACATCTGGCCGACCGACGACGACCCCCTCCGCGACTACTACCCGCGCGCGAACCCCGATCCCGAGATCGCGAAGAGCGCGCCGCTCTTCGATTTGAAGTCGTGGATCCCCGACGTCATCGTCCTCACGCAGGGGTCGTGTGACATCGACGCGGGGCTCGGCGGCGCCGAGTTCGGCGCCGCGTACCGCGACTTCGTGATCAACGCGCTCCGCGCGCGCAGCGCGAGCACGCACATCTTCATGGGCGTCGTCGGCAACGGCGCGCGCGGAGAGGTCGCGTGGGCCGCGCGCGGGATCGTCGCGGAGCGCGCCGCGCTCGGTGACGACAAGATGCACTTCTTCGAGGTGAAGCCGTACACGTGGGACGAGATGACCGCGTGCAACGGGCACGGGACGCCCGCCTGGCACCAGCGGATCGCGGAGGCCCTCGCCGCCGAGATCACGGCGAAGCTCGGCTGGCAATGACGCGCGCGTGAGCTCGGCGACGCGGACCCCGTGCTGCGTTGCGTTGAAGCACACCCCGCGGCAACGAGCACCACTCCAGAGACCACTGCGTGCGGCTCATCCGCGTCGTCCAGCGCGCAGACGGGCCTCCGGATCGTTCGCCGCGGCGAGTACACCGTGTGCAGACGGCTCTCCAATGCTCGCCGGGTCGGACCCCCGATGGCTCGCTCGCCTCGTCCGTACGAGCCGGCTCCCGTACGTGGTCCTCCTCTTCGCGGCGACGGTCGCGCTCCTCGGTGCGCTCGCGTTCCGATCGACGACGCGTGGCCGAGACGACAACCGGTTCCAGAACGCGATGCAATCGAGCACGGACCGGATCCAGAGCCGGCTCGACGGCTACGTCGCGCTCCTCCTCGCGACGCGGGCGATGATCGCGGCCGAGGGGGACGTGGTCCACGCCGACCGGTTCCACGCGTTCGTCGAGCAGCTCGATCTCGAGCGCCGCTACCCGGGTGCACAGGGGATCGGCGTGTCGCTGCGGGTGCCGAGGTCGGAGCTCGCGTCGTTCGAGGCCGCGACACGGGAGTCGGGCACGAGCGACTTCCGCGTCTGGCCCACGACCGGCGGCGAAGACGTCCACGCGATCGTCCTCCTCGAGCCGCTCGATCGCCGGAACCGCGCCGCGATCGGCTACGACATGTCGACCGAGCCGGTCCGCCACGACGCGATGGCGCGTGCACGCGACACCGGACAGCCGGCGGCGTCGGGCCCGGTCACGCTCGTGCAGGAGATCGACCCGGAGAAGCAGCCCGGGTTCCTCCTCTACGTGCCGATCTATCGCGGGGGTCGGATCCCCGAGACGGTCGAGGAGCGACGCTCCTCGCTCGTCGGCTTCGTCTACAGTCCGTTCCGGACGAACGATCTCCTCGAGAGCATCTTCGGCAGCGAGGAGCACCCGCGCGTGGCGTTCGAGGTCCGCGACGCCGCCGACTCCGGCACCTTGCTCCACCGATCGGCGCCTTCGCGCGCCGAGGCGTCGAGGACCGGACGGCGCGAGCTCGCCGTCGCCGGACGCACGTGGGCGCTCTCGTTCTGGACGCTTCCTCCGTTCGAGAACAGCTCGAGCGCGTGGATGTGGCCGTGGGTCGTCTTCGCCGGCGCCGCCTCGACCGCGCTCCTCTTCGCGGTATCGCGGAGCCAGGCGCGTGCGGCCGAAGAGCTGCGGATCCGCGGTCAGGTCCTCGACAGCATGAAAGAGGGCGTCAGCGTCTCCGACGAGAACGGCACCATCCTCTATACGAACCGGGCCGAGGACGAGATCTTCGGCTACGGGCGCGGCGAGCTGGTCGGAAAGCCGGTCACCGTCCAGAACGCGAGCGCCCCGGACCAGAACGAGCGCGTCGTTCGCGAGGTCATCGTCGAGCTGCGGAAGAACGGGATCTGGTCCGGCGAGTTCGACAACGTGAAGAAGGACGGCACGCCGTTCGTGACCGCGGCGCGGATCAGCGCCCTCGAGATCGCCGGCCACCCCTACTGGGTCTGCGTCCAGGAGGACGTCACGGCGAAGAAGCAGCAGGAGAAGGAGCGCGCGGAGCTGCTCGAGCGCGAGAAGAGCCTGCGCGCGGAGGCAGAAGCCGCGAGCCGGACGAAGGACGAGTTCCTCGCGATGCTCGGACACGAGCTCCGGAACCCGCTCGCGCCGATCGTGACGGCGCTGAAGCTGCTCGAGCAGCGGCGCGAGCTGCGTGGGTCCCGCGAGCTCTCGATCGTGAACCGGCAGGTCGCCCACCTGCAGCGGCTCGTGGACGACCTCCTCGACGTCTCGGCGCTCCAGAAGGGCAAGGTCACGCTCCGGCGGAGGCGCGTGGAGATCGCGACGGTCGTGCAGGCCGCCGTCGAGGTCGTCCGTCCCTTGATCGACGAACGCGGACACGCGCTCCGCGTCGACGTGCCGGAAGGTGTCTGCGTCGACGGCGACGAGCCGCGCCTCGTGCAGATCTTCGGTAACCTCCTCGGCAACGCGGCCAAGTACACGAGACCGGGAGGGCACATCGAAGTCGTCGGCGTACGAGACGGAGAGGACGTCGTCGTCCACGTCGAAGACGACGGCGACGGTATCCCACCGGAGACGCTCGAGCGCGTGTTCGAGCTGTTCGAGCAAGGAGAGCGCACGGTCGACCGCGCGCAGGGCGGCCTCGGGATCGGGCTCGCCGTCGTCCGGACGCTCGTCGAGCTGCACGGCGGGTCGGTCCACGGCACGAGCAACGGTCCCGGACGCGGCAGCACGTTCGTCGTCCGGCTGAAAGCAGCCGACGCGACGGACGCGGACGCGACAGATGCTGCAAGCGACCCACGACTCGCCGTCGCGAGCCGGCGCGACGGAAACGGAAGCGGCGCGGCCGCCTCTCTGCCCCAGCGCCGCGTCCTCGTCGTCGACGACAACATCGACGCCGCCGATCTCCTCGCCGAGCTCATGGCGCGCGCCGGTCACGACGTCTCGGTCGCCCACGCCGGCGAGCAAGCGCTCGAGCTCGCCGCCGCGCGCGAGTTCGACGTCGCCGTCCTCGACATCGGCTTGCCCGGAATGGACGGCTACGAGCTCGCCTCCCGCCTCCGCGAGAAGGATCCGCCGGTCCCGCACCTGATCGCCCTGACCGGCTACGGCCAGGACCGCGACCGCGAGACGACGCAGAAAGCAGGCTTCCACCACCACCTCGTGAAGCCGGTCGACACGAAGCTGCTGCTCGATCTCGTCATCCGCTGACGGGGCGTGATATCTTCTCGGATCTTGCCACCGCGCGCTTCCAGTGACGCCGGGCTCGAGGCGCTCGCGGAGAAGGACGTCCTTCCCCGTGCGCGCTCGCTTCCTCCGCAGGCGCTCCTGCGCGAGGTGCCGCTCGTCGCCGTGCCGGAGCGGCAGAAGACAGCCCATGCGCGCCTCTGGCTCGTCGCCGGCGCGTTCGTGGCGCTCGCCGCCCTCGGCGCCTTCCGCATCGTCCGGGCGGGGACGGAGACGACGGATCACGCCACCGTCGCGGCGCGCGTGACGAGCATCGCGGCCGAGAGCTCGGGGATCGTCGCCGAGGTCCTCGTCGAGGATCACGCCGTCGTCGACAAAGGCGCCCCGCTCCTCCGCCTCGCCGCCGCCGCGGTCGACGCGAAGATGGCGGCGGCGCGCGCGTCCCTCGCCTCGGCCGAGGCGGCGCTCGCCGCGGCGCGGACGCGCGCGAACGTCGTCGGGCGCCAAGTCGACACGACGACCGTGGTCGCCCGCGGCGACGAGACGGCCGCGCGCGCACGGCAGAAGCTCCTCGAGGCCGAAGCGGCCCGCGCGCAGGCCGCCGCCGACGCGGCGACGATCGCGTCGGACCTCGCGACCCGCGAGCTCGAACGCGTGCGCACGCTCCACGCCCAGCGCGTCGTCTCCGACGCGCAGGTCGACGAGGCGCGTGCGCGCGCCGCGCAGGCGGAGGCCGAAGCGCGGCGCGCCCGGGCGCTCGTCCTCGCGACGACCGCGGAGCGCACCGCTGCGCTCGGCCTCGGCGAGGCCGCGAGCGGGCGCGTGAAGCTCACGACGTCCGGCGCGGAGGTCGATCTCGCGCGGACCGACGTCGAGCTCGCGGCCGCACGCGTTGCGGAGGCGAAGGCCGCGCTCGATCTCGTCGAGCTCGAACGCAAGCGCGCGGTCGTGACCGCCCCTGCCCGCGGGATCGTCGAGAAGCGCCGCGTCGCGGCCGGCACGTTCGTGACGCCGGGGAGCGAGCTGCTCCTCCTCGTCTCGACCGACGACGTCTGGGTCGACGCCGAGTTCAAGGAATCGCAGATCGGGAAGATCGCGCCCGGCCAGGCCGCCGACGTCGAGCTCGACGCGCACGCGGGCGTACGCCTCGCGGGGCACGTCGAGAGCGTCGGCGGAGCGACCGTCGCGCGGACGTCGCTCCTCCAGGCGAGCGGCAACGGCTTCGCACGGACGACGCAGCGCGTCCCGGTGCGGATCGCCCTCGACCGCAGGCCCGAGGTCCCGCTCGCGGCCGGCCTCAACGCGACGGTCACCGTCCGCGTGGGATCGAAGTGAGCACGGCGTCTCCGGAGGATCCGCCCCTCCTCGCTGGTCCGAAGGGATGGATCTGCGCCGCGACGATGACGGCGGCGTTCCTCGCGCTGCTCGACATCACGATCGTCAACATCTGCCTGCCGCAGATCCAGGCGCACTTCGGCGCGGACGTCGACCAGCTCGGGTGGGTGACGACGGCCTACATGATCGCGAACGTGGTCGCGATGCCCCTCACCGGGTTCCTCCGCGCGCGCTGGGGCTACCGCCGCTACTTCGTCGCGACCGCGATCGTGTTCGCGGTCGGGAGCGCGACGTGCGCCGTCGCGACGAGCTTCGAAGGATTCGTCCTCGCCCGCGTCCTCCAAGGGCTCGGCGGCGGCGGGCTCATCCCGCTGTCGCAGGCGATCCTGCTCGATCGGTTCCCGAAGTCCCAGGTCGGCTTCGCCGGCGCGCTCTTCGGGGTCGCCGCGATGGCAGGCCCGGTGCTCGGGCCGAGCGTGGGCGGGCACCTGCTCGAGGTCGTCACGTGGCCGTGGCTCTTCTGGGTGAGCGTCCCCTTCGCCGCGGCGGCGGCGCTCGCGATCCACCTTCATCTCCGCGAGCCGCGCGCCGAGTCGGACGGGGAGGAGCTGTTCGACGTCTTCGGGTTCGCTCTCCTCGTCGTCGGGCTCGGCGCGCTCCAGTTCCTCCTCGAGGAGGGACCGCGGCGCGAGTGGCTCGAGAGTCCCGTCGTCGTCGCGTCCGCGGTGCTCGCCGCACTCTGTCTTCCTGCCCTCGTGCTCCACTCGCGCGAGCGCCGCGCTCCGATCGTCGACTTCTCCGTCTTCACCGATCTCCGCTTCGCCGCCGCGAGCCTCCTCAATCTCGTGCTCG
>JBDHVE010000134.1:0-27460 GCA_039809485.1 Polyangiaceae bacterium
TGCTCCATCTCACGGCGCATACGTGATCGTCACGTCGTCGACGTCGATGCACTCGCCCGGTGTCGCGCTCGTGTAGACGACGGCCTCGAGCTTGTCGGCCCGCTCCGTGACGCCGAGGACGAGCTCCGTCTTCTCGAACGCGGCCGAGAGCGGCTTCCGCGTGGTCTCGCGGTACCACTTCAGCGCTCCGCCCGCGTACCCGCGGAGCTGCGCGCGAACGGTGCCCGGCGTCGGTCCCGAAGGCGGATTGCGCGCATAGAAGCCGAGCGTGTACGTGCCGGGCTCGAGCGCGCCGTCCGCGTCGAGCTCGAGGTACGGCGTGATCCCCTTCGTCGCCTGGTTGGTGGCGCACACGAGGCACGAACGCGCGCTCTCGTGGCCGCTCGAGGTCGGAGTGCCCGACGCGCCCGCCGGCGTGATCACGCCGGCGCAGGTGACCGCGTTCGCTCGAAGGTAGCGGCGACGGTCGGGGTCGCGCCTGGCCTCGCGCCCGCGTCCTCCCCTTCGGACTGGAACGCGGAGCGCGCGCCCAGGACGGCTCCGACGACGAGGACCAGCGCGCGAGGCATCCGGAGGATCCTACCTCACTGCGGCAGGATGGCAGCTTTGTTCAGACGCCCGTCGTACGCGAGCGGCGGAGCGCTTCGATCCGCCCGGCGATCTCCTCGCCCTGCCTCACCGCGTCCGGGATCCCGGTCCCGACGTAGCCGTTGCCGCCGACGTGGAGCCCCGGATGCGTCGCCACCCGCTCGAGGATGTGCCGCATGCGCACGAGGTGTCCGACCGTCGGCTGCGGGCTCGCCTTCTTCCAGCGGAACACCTTCGCGAACATCGGCGGACGGTCGATCCCGAGGAGATCGAAGAGCTGCTCTTTCGCGATCTGGACGAGCTCCTCGTCGTCGCGCTGCAGGATGTGCTCCTGCCCCGCCCCGCCCACGAACACGCGGAGCAGCACCTGGCCGGAGGGCGCGCGGTGGTCCCACTTGCTCGAGACGAACGTGCACGCGAGGATCGGCCGCCCCTCCGGCTTCGGGACGAGGAAGCCGACCGCGTCGAGCGGATGCCGCACGTCGTACTTCCGGTACGCGAGGAACACGGTGGCGGTCGACACGTAGCCGACCTCGCCGAGCATCGACACGAGCCCCGGATCGACGTCGGTGAGGAGCCGCGCCGCCGCATGCGCCGGGACCGTGAGGGCGACGTCGTCCGCGTAGAGCGTCTCGCCCTTCGCCGTCGTCACCGCCCAACGTCCGCGCTCGTCGCCTTCCGCGAGCTTCCCGACATGGGTCGCGGGGTCCCCGGTCACCACCTCCGCATCGCGGAGCTTGTGCGCGACGTTCACGACGAGATCACCGACGCCGCGCTTCAGCGACGTGAAGGTGCTCGCTTCGCGCTCGCCCTCGGCGGCCTGCTTCTTCCGCGTCTCGCGGAGGGCACGCATCGCGCGGACGAGCGAGCCGTACTTCTGCTCGGCCTCGACGAACTGGGGGACGCACGCCTTGATCGAGAGCTCGTCGGCGTCGCCGGCGAAGATGCCGCCGAGGAGCGGACCCGCGATGCGGTCGGCGATGTCGTGACCGAGCCGGCGCGAGACGAACGAGCCGATGCTCTCGTCGTTGTCGCCGGAGAGGTCCTTCTTCGGGACGAACAGGTCGAGCCCGGCGCGCAGCTTCGAGTCGAAATCGAGGAGCGAGCTCGTCGCGAAGGGCTTCCACTCCGTCGGGACGCCGAGGACGAGCCCCTCCGGCATCGCGTGGAGCTCCTTCTTCCAGACGATGTAGACCTTGCGCGTGTCGGGCCGCGTCCCGATCAGCTCGTCGCCGAGGCCCACCTCGCGCGCGAGGCGGGTCGCATGCGGCTTCGTTGCCACCCACGAGTCGGGCCCGGCGTCGATCACGAAGCCGTTGTGGCGGACGGTGACGATGTTGCCACCGAGCTGCGGCCCGCCTTCGAGGAGGTGGACGCGGCAGGGCTCCTCCGCCTTCTCGAGCGCATGCGCGAGCGCGAGGCCGGTGATGCCGCCGCCGACGATGACGACGCGCTTCATCCTCCGCTTTCCGCGCGGAGACGCGCGACGAGCGGCGACGCGATCGCCGCGAGCGCCTCCACCATCGCGTCACCCGCGTTCAACGAAGCACTCCGAACGAGCACCACCCCGAGCTCCTCCGCCCAGCTTCGGGCCTCGACGTCGAGGTCATAAAGGATTTCGACGTGGTCGGCCAGAAACCCGATCGGAGCGACGACCACGTGGCTCGCGCCCCTGCCCTTCGCCGCCTCGAGCGCCGCGCGGAGGTCGGGCCCGAGCCATGCGATCGGCCTGCCACCCGGTCCGGTCGACATCCCCTGGCTCTGGAACGCGACGGCGTGATGCGCGACGCGCCCCGGCGCGAGCTGGTGCACGCGAGCGACGACGTCCTCCGCGCTGCCGCGGACCTCGGCCTCGTACGGATCGCCGGCCTGCACGACGGCGACCGGGAGGCTGTGCGCGGTGAGGATCAGATCGGCCTGCCCGGGAACCTCCGCGAGGGCCGCGACGATCGCACGCGCGAACGCATCCGTGAGCTCCGGGCTGCGGCCCCAGTTCGTCGCGGAGACGACACGCGTGATCGCGGGCACCTCTCTCGCGGCGGCCTCGACGGACTCGCCGTAGATCTTCGCCGAGTGCTGCGCGAGCGGAACGACGGCGACGCCGGTGACGCCTTCGCCGGCGAGCTCCTCGAGCGCCGCCTTCGGGTACGGGCGGAAGAGCCGGTTCGCGAGCCGCGCAGGCACCCCGAGCCGCGCCGACAGCTTCGTCGCGAGCTCGCGGTTGATCGCGTTCAGCGGCGACTGTCCTCCGATCGCCTCGTAGCGACGACGCACTTCGTGGAGCAGCTCCGGCGAGGGCGCGTGCCCGCGCCGGATGTTGGTGAGGAACTCCGGCAGGTCGTCGAGCGCATCGACGGTGCCGTGCGCCACGAGCACGACTCCCACGCCCACCTTCGTCACCGCGCGGAGGCCTTGTGGACGTACTCGACGACGGCCTGCACCGTCTCGACCGGCGTCTCGGGGAGGATGCCGTGGCCGAGGTTGAAGATGTGGCCCGGACGGTTCGCGGCCTCGTCGAGGACGCGCTTCGCGTGCTTCTCGGCAACCTCGCGCGGCGCGAAGAGGACGGTCGGATCGAGGTTGCCCTGGACGGCGCGGTCGTGGCCGACGCGCTTCCACCCCTCGTCGAGCGGCGTGCGCCAGTCGAGGCCGATCACGGTGCCGCCCGCTTCCCGCTGCACCTCGAGGAGATGATGCGTACCGGTCCCGAAGTGGATGACCGGGACGCCGCGCTTCTCGATGTCCTTCAGGATGCCCGAGACGTGCGGGAGCACGTACTCGCGGTAGTCGTGCACGTCGAGGTTGCCGACCCACGAGTCGAAGAGCTGCACCGCATCGGCGCCGGCGTCGATCTGTGCGTGGAGGTAGCGACGGACGACCTCGGCGAGCTTGCCGACGAGCGTGCTCCACGTCTCGGGCTCGCTGTACATGAGGCGCTTCGTCTTCTCGAACGCCTTGCTCTTGCCGCCTTCGACCAGGTAGCTCGCGAGCGTGAAGGGCGCGCCGGCGAAGCCGATCAGCGGGACCTTCAGCTCCTTCTTGAGCAGCTTGATCGCGTCGAGAACGTACTGGAGGCCGTCCTGCGGATCCATCACGCGAAGCTTCTCGACGTCTTCCTTGCTCCGCACCGGCGCGTGGATGACGGGCCCCTCGCCCTTCGCGAACTCGAACGGCGCGCCCATCGGCTCGAGCGGAAGGAGGATGTCCGCGAACAGGATCGCCGCGTCCATCCCGAGGCGGAGCGGCTGGAGGGTCACTTCCATCGCGAGCTCGGGCGTCTTGCAGAGCTCGAGGAGCGTGTACTTCTGCCGGAGCGCCCGGTACTCCGCCATGTACCGGCCGGCCTGGCGCATCATCCAGACCGGCGTGTGGTCGACGGGCTCGCGCCGGCAGGCGCGGAGGAAGCGGTCGTTCTCGATCATCGCCCGCAGGGTAGCACGGGAGAACGAGCTCCAGCTGCGGGGTTCAGGCTCGCGCCTCCGGTCCCCAGGAGGACCGAGAGAGAACAGGAAACAGGAAACAGGAAACAGGGAACAGGCAATGAGGCCTGAGCTCCGCGAGACCGCGTCTGCTCGTTCCCCGTCGCCTGTTGCCCGTTGCCTGTTGCCTGTTTCTCGGGTGACGCGAGTAGGTCGGAAGCTCAGAAAACCTGAAGCAGCTTGTCCATCCCCTGGATGCACGCCTTGTCGTACGCCGGGAGGCAGCGGGTCGCGGTCTCGTAGACCTGCTTCGTGTCGGACATGATCCGCTTCTGGACGAGGCCGACGACGAGGTCGCTCTGGCCCTTCGCCTTCAGGCCCGCGGCCAGGAAGTTGGCGTTGTCCTGCGCGATCGCGTCGATGCTCTGCGTGCGGAGGCCGCGCGGGTCGTCTTCGGCGCTGACGAGGTCCGGCTCGATGACGTCCGTGAGCCAGCGCTTGTACGCCTTCACGAGGTTCGGCGCGTTCGAGATGAAGACGCCGTTGTTCGTGTCCATGAACT
Organism: Polyangiaceae bacterium; assembly: GCA_039809485.1. GTDB lineage: Bacteria > Myxococcota_A > Polyangia > Polyangiales > Polyangiaceae > Labilithrix. The sequence goes on from JBDHVE010000134.1 coordinate 4,570, forward strand.
GGCTGCGACCGTCGGCGTTCGCGGAGCCGATGAAGATGTCGTTGCCGAAGATCATGACCTTCGCGTGGAGCGAGCGCGAGATCGGGTTCCGCGACGTGATCTGGTTCGTGTTGTACTCGCGGTAGTCGAGGAAGTAGTTGCCGCCTTCACGCTGGCGGTCCGACTCCATCGTCGGCTTCATCCACGGCTCGTTGTAGATGTTCACGACGTTGAGGTCGGTGCTCTCGCGCGAGTTCGTGATGATGCGCACCTTGCTCACGCCCTTCTCGCACTCGAACTTCGTCCCGTTGCCGAGGAGGCGCGTGCGCTCGAAGAGCTCGTACTGGAGGCGGCCCGGCAAGCTCAGGTACGCGTTGTGGAAGATGATCTCCACCTTGCCGCCCTTGCCGTCCCCCTTCGCGCAGTAGTCCTTCAGCGCGCGGACCCAGAGCTCCTGGATCTCCTTGCCGCCGTCCTTCTCGCCGCCGAACGCGATGTCGGCGCCGAACACGCGCGAGCCCTTCGGGTTGTGCACGTTGTCGAAGTACGTGAAGCGCGCGTTCGGGTCCTGCGCGGTGTCGAAGCGCGGGAACTGGCCGCTCTCGGCGAGCTCGATCGCCTTGCCCTTGAACTTGATCGAGAGCGTGCCCTTGTCGTCGTACGACGCGTAGTCCTTGCGGAAGCGCGCGGCGGCCGCCTCGATCTCGGCGTACGTGTACGCCTTCAGGACGGGCACCATCTGGCCCGTCGGCGCGCCGTTCTCGAGGACCGGAATCTGGAGGTCGACCGGCGTGAGCTTCTCGAGGTCGCCGCCCATCTTCGCGACCATCCCGTCGAAGCCCCAGACCTTCTCGAAGCGGTCGCCGATCGCCGAGCCGTTCGTGAACGCCATGTGCGAGTCGACGTCCATGAAGACGTACTTCTTCTTCCAGTTGCCGTCCTTCTCGGGCGGGAGCTCGGAGAGGTGGTACGAGTTCTCGACGTTGCGGCCGCCGACGACGACCTCACCCGAGCCGTCCGCGCCGCGACGGAGCGTGAGCTTCTGGTGCGTGAAGTCGGTGAGGTGCTGCCAGTCGCGCGCGTGCTCGTCGCCCGCCTCGGGGACGAGGGCCGACCAGACGTTGTTGATCGGCGCGAGCTTGTCGCCGGCGAGGAAGACGAGGAGCGCAGCGCCGACGTCGCCCTTCACCTTCGCGTCGAACACCAGCTTGAGCGCTTCGAGGCCCTTCTGCTTGTCCTCGGCGCTCGCCGAGCCGCCGGCGGCGGCGGCCTTCTGGTACTGCTGGATGACCTCGCCCATCGAGACCTGGAGGGCGCCGGCGTTCTTGCTGTAGAGGCCGGAGAGGAAGAGCTTCGACTTCGCCTCCGACTCCGCCGACGACTTCTTCGCGCGGCGGTCGGCGGTGCAGGCCGGGTCGGTGATCGGCTTGTCCGCGAGGCTGCACGCGGTGACCATGAACTTCACGTCGTCGACGATGTTGGCGTTCGGCTTGTTGTAGAAGCGGAACTCCATCTTGTCCGGGCCGCCGGCGGCGTCCTGCATCGCCTTGAAGTAGTGGTAGCGCGTGAAGTTCGTGAGGTAGTCGAGCATCACGCGGACCTTCACGCCGCGCTTGGCCGCCGCGACGAGGCGGGTCGCGTAGAGGGCGCCGCTCTCGTCGTCCGAGAAGATGTAGTAGGAGACGTCGAGCGACTCGCCGGCCTTCGCGCCGTCGATGACCGCGAGCTTCGCCGCGAGCGCGTCCTCGTTCTTCGTGAGCACCTCGGCGCCGCTCACGCCGTTCAGGCGGTGGCCGATGTCCTTGATCGCGGACTCGCTGATCGCGGCGCTGCCGTCGTCGGCGTCCGTCTCCTCGACCGGAGCGCAGCCGACGAGCGCGGAGGGGACCAGGGCGAGCACGAGGGGGAGAACGAAAGAGCGCATGGTGTAGGACCTCTCAGCACCTCGTGTGCCGACGCCGCGGCGCCCCCGGTTGTTTGCGAAGTCAGAGGGTTGCGGACTCGGAGCTACGCGAAATCACGAGGACGGAGGGGTGATCTGGTGGCTTTGCGATCCAACCATCGCCGGGGTGGGCACTGCGCAAACTGTGAGATCTCTTCGCGAAAGGAGAAGCGATCGAGGCCGCGGCCCGGCGCGACGCTGGCGTCGAGCGCGGCCGGTGCTAGGGCTCGCACATGCACCTACCCCCTCGTTCTGCGTTGCTCCGTTGGTGCGTGCTCGTCTCGGCCCTCGTCGCGCAGGCGTGCGCGGTCGAACCGAGCGATGCGTCCGCCGACGCCGACTACACGGCGCGTCGCGCGCGCGGCAGCGAGCAGCCGCTCTCGGGGGACGAGGTCCGGTTCGAGCCGTTCCTCCACCTCGACGCTTCGACCGCGGGGCACCCCTCGCACCGGTACATGAAGGGCAGCGCGCGCACGAAGGTGGCGGGCAAGACACTCGCCAGCGACGTCGCGCTCTATCTCGAACGCGATCGCTCCTTCACCCTCTACTACACGGAGCTCGAGCTCGTCGATTCGTGGAATGGAACGGCGCGCGCGCGCCGGAAGCTCGTGGGCACGTGGCGCGCCGAGGGTGACGTCCTGCAGCTCGGCGCCGCGAGCGCGAAGATCGTGAAGGGACGTGACACCTTCGGTCACGAAGTCGACGGCCTCGTGCTCACGCTTCCCGAGGGCTGGGCCTCGGCCGGCGCGCCCACGACGGCGTGGCTGCCGCTGTACGCGTTGCCGTTCAGCAACGTCGGCCCCGACGCGCCGTACTGGTCGGACCACCGCTGATACCGACGACGCGACCGCCGAGACCGGTGCATCGCGAATTCCAGCGGCACGCCCCGCGAGCTCGCGTGGACGACGCGCCCGCCAACGCGCGCGCGCTCAGCAGCAGCGAGATCGCGGCGCTCGCGAAGTGAGCAAGCGGGAGCACACGCGGCACCCGCATTGCACCCACGCGTCCTCCACGGCGGGCGGAGCGCTCGCCGGAGGAGGTTGAGTTTCATGAATACGAACACGCGACGCGCCCTCGCGATCGCCGCCTGCACCCTCGCGAGCCTCACTGCGAGCTCCGCGCGCGCCGACGATCACGGCGAGCACCACGACAAGAGCACGATGACGACGACGACGCCGGCGGGGACGAGCTCGACGACGACGACGGCCGCCGAATACGACGTGAACGCCGGCGCGGAACGTCGCGAGGCGGGTGCGACGAACCCGAACCGCACGCTGCTCGTGATCGGCGGTGGCCTCTTCGCCGGCTCGTACATCACCTCGGCCATCATCGGCGCTGCGAACGATCGCGATGCGGACCACCGGCTCCTCATCCCGGTCGCAGGCCCGTGGGCGGACCTCGCGGATCGCCAGTGCGACGAGCGCCCGTGCGATCAAAAGTTCTGGAGCGCCACGCTGCTCGTCACGAGCGGCGTGCTGCAGGCAGGTGGCCTCGCGACGCTGATCGCGGCGTTCTTCGTGCCCGAGAGCGAGACGCCGAGCGTCCTGCGGACGCGCGCGGAGGCCGCGACGGTCCGCGTCGTCCCGATGACGATGGGGCGGGTCGGCACCGGTGCCGGAATCGGCGCGGTGGGTCGCTTCTGACGACGTGGCGCGGTACCTGCTTCGGAGGCGGGTGTGCCCCGCCTCCGTCACGCCCGTGCCGCGCTCGCCGCGACCTCGTTGCTCGTCGCAGCGTTCGTGTCGCCGGGCATCGCGCGTGCGGAGACGCACGACGAGCCCGATCGCGCACCCGGACAGGCCGGGATCGTGTCGGGCGCGCTCATGTTCGCGATCCCGTATGCCGCGAGCGACGTCGTCGGGATCGCGTACTCGCTCGAGCGCAACGTGTTCTGCAGCCTCGACGGCGAGGTCGAGCTCCGCGCGATCGCGGGCGCGTCGACGCCGAGCTGCCCGAACCGCGGGTACGGTTGGCTCACGGTGCCGGTTGCCGGCCCGTTCATCACGCTCGGCGGCTACCCGCAGGAGGCGCTCCCGGCGGTCCTGATTGCCGCCGACGGCGCGCTCCAGCTCGCAGGCGTTGCGCTCCTCACGGTGGCGATCGTGCGGAACGAACGCGCGCGCGATCGGTCGCGCGTGCAGAAGGCAGCGCTCGACATCGTTCCGTCGTCACCGGTGGCCCTCCTCGGCCTCACGCTCCGCGTGACCGCGATGTGACGCGACGACAAGGCTCACTGCCTTGCGGGGCGTGAGGCTGGATGCGCGCGCGAGCTGACGATCCGGAGAAACGTCGGGACGTAGAACGACCAGAACGAGCGGTCTTCGCTCATCGCGCCACCGAAGCCGTTCATGTGCGCGCGCCAGGTGAGGACGCCGGCGCGCTCGGGGCTCCCGAGATCGACCGCCGTGTCGACGAAGTCGCCCGCGAAGTACCACGCGTCACGCCGCTTCGTCACGGCGGGAAAGCGCCGCGGGAGCGCGTGCGCGTCGAGCTTCGCCCCGCCCTTCTCCGTCACGCCCACGACGTGCTCGTAGAGGACTTCGGCGTCGTCGCGCTCGACGACGTCCATCCAGAACCAGAAGCCCCCACGCGGCGGCAGGTCGAACACGGCCCCCGCCGCCGTCCGCTCCTGGGTGACGACGTCGTCGACGAGATCCTCGCCGGCGCGGAGGACGACGATGTCCTGGTCCTCGCGCACGAAGACGAGCCCGCCACCTCTCAGGTCGAACGGAGTCCCGGTGACCCGCTCCCAGACGCGACCGACCCACTTCGGGACCTCGTTCGGGTCCTGGAGGTCGGGCCAGTAGCGCGCGACCCATTTCGTCCAATGCACGCCGAAGAGGCGTTCCATTCGTGCGCGCGCAGCGTCCTCCGTCGGCGACGCGAACGTGTTGAACTCCGCGACGACGAGGCCGCCCCGCGCGCTGAAGCCCTCGATCACCTCCGCCTCCGCGTTCGAGATGCCGCCGTAGATCTTCGGCGACCGCTCGAGCGCGGCCTCGTCGCCGGGCCGCTCGTAGTCCCCGACGTAGACGCCGTAGGTGTCCGTCACGACGAGGACGTCCGCGTTCGCGACGTGAGCGGCGGTCAGGTCGTGCCCCGTCCGCGTCTTCGGATCGAAGCCGACGTAGCCGTTCTCCGGCGTGAGAAAGGTCCCGTCCCCGCGTCGCAGCTTCGAGGCGTGGAGGAGCCACGGAATCGCTGCATGTTCCCTGTACTTCTCGAACGGGACCGTCTTGTCGACGATCACGACCTCGACGACCCGCGACGGGAGGAGCCTCCAGACGACGAAGGGGCCGAACGCGATCGCGAGAGCGACGAAGAGCGCACCGAACACCCGGGGGTGCGTGCGCACGGTCTCGACCCAGACGCGCGGGTCGAGCGCGCTCATGGCGCCCACAACGTCGGACGCGTCGGATCGCGCGCCAGCTCGAACCGGAGGAGCTCGACCCAGGCGGTCCCCGCGACGCTCGGGCGCGTGTCGAACACGAACGGGATGTCGATCGTCGCGGTCGGGAGCGCGCCGTCGGCCCGGCGCAGCGGCTCGAGCGCCTCGACGATCTCCTTCGCACGCGAGGTGCGCCCGGCGCGCCACGCGGCGAGCGCGACCCCGGCGGATCCCTCCGGCCACACCAGCGAGAGCTCCGACCAGTCTCGCGCCGGGAGCGCGAGGCGCTCGCGGAGGACGGCGGCCTCGACCAGGGGCCCCCGCGACTGCGCCTTGTGCCCCGCCGCCGCCGTCCGGTCGTCGCGCGACGCATAACGCGCGTCGGCGACGGAGGCGCTCGTGTCCGCCCGCTCCCGATCGCCGGTCGCGCCCAGGAAGACGGAGCCCCACGACGCGCAGTCGAGGGTCGGGACGGAGTCGACCCCGCTCGGACCTACGCCACGGGCGAGTTGGCCCAGAGGCGCTTGCCACAGCCTGGGCAGCGCCGTGGCGATCGCCTTCGCCGCCTCGGCGTAGCGCGCTTCCCCCGTCACGCGCGAGAGCGCACGGAAGAAGAAGAACGCGTCGACGTTGTGCTCGGTCGACACCCAGTCGACCTCCCCCGGCACGAGCGTCTCCTGGACGCGTCCGAGCGCGTCGAACGAGTAGCGCATCGTCCCGGCCCCGCCGCGCACGAGCCCGTCGCGCGGGTCGCCAACGGCTGTGACCCGATGCGCGAAGAGGTAGTCGGCCGCGCCGCGTGCGAGCGCGAGCGCAGCGTCGCGCGCCGTTCCGCCGCGTTCCGCATCGAGATACTCGGCCGCCGCGTACCCGACCCACGCCACCGCCCCGGCACGCACGTACGCGACGGTCTCGTCCGGCTTCGGGAGGGCGAACGAGAACGGAACGGAGCCATCCGGCCCCTGGAGCGCACGCAGCCCTTCGAGGACGCGTCCGGCCGTCTCGCGGTCGCCCTGCCGTGCGAGCACGAGGACGACGAGGGCGCTGTCGTAGGCCGCGACGCGACGCGACGCGACGTCGGTCACGGAGACCAGCCCTCGCGCGCTGCCCTCCGGAAAGGCATGCAGCGTGGTCGCGAGGAATTCGGCGCCGGTTCGTCGTCCAGCCACCTGCCTCGGCGGCCCCTCGCGCGTGACGGCCGGTGCACATGCGGACGCTGCCGCGACGACGCCGAGCACGAGCAGAGCGCTCCTCATGTCACACTGCGCAGCATCGAGCGTCGCGCGGCGTCGCGCACCGTCGTGTCGGGGTCCGACAGCATCTCCGCGATCCGCGCGCGCACGTCGGGCGCTTCCGAGCCCGCGAGCGCCTGCACGACCGCGATCCGCACGTCAGGCGAAGGATCACGGAGCGACGCGAGGAGCTTCTTCTCGAAGCCGGGGACACCGAGCGCGCCGATCGCGACGACGGCCGCTCGTCTCGCCACGGGGTCGGTCTCGCTCGCCAGCCGCAGAGCGAGCTCGTCGGCGACCCTCGGACCACGCGGTTCGGCGCGAACCTCGAAGCGTGTGTCGAGCGACGCCTCCGTCCACGCCTTCGTGAAGCTCCGTTGCGCGAGCGGGCCCCGGGTCGCCATCATCGTGACGAGCGCCGCCGCGCGCACGGTCGCCGACGCATCCGCGGCGAGCGCTTCGACGAGGGACATCGCGGACTTCGTCGCCGCACCGTCGAAACGCTCGAGCGAAGTCGCGAGGGCCGCTCGGAGGCGGGCGGACGGATCGCGCCGAAGGACGTTCGCGCGGAGGAGCGAATCTCCGCTCCATACGATCGTCTCGAGCACCGCGAGGCGGACCTCCTCGCTCGGATCCTGCGCCATGCCGTCGACGACGGCGACGGCATCTCCGAGCGGCAGGCGGCCGAGCGCGCGTACGGTCGCGCCGCGGACGACGGAGGAAGACGACTTCGCGAGCTCGGCGAGGAGCGGGAACGTATCCGGGTGCGCCATGCGTTCGAAGACACGCAGAGCGGGCACGACGAGCTCGGGAACGTCGACACCCATGATCCGATCGACGAACGGCCAGGGGTCCTCGCGGTGGATGTCGGCGAGCGTGCCCTCGACGAGCTCCTGCACTTCGGGCGACCCGGCTCCGAGACGCTTCGCGAGGGTCTCGGCGACCTGCGGCTCACGACGGCGCGCGAGCGCACGAACGCACGACATCGCGACCTCCGCGCTGGGATCGCCGGTGCCGTTCGCGAGCGCCGCGCGCGCGACCGGGTCGTCGACGCGTGACGCGAGCGCCACGGCGGCCTGCACGCGGACCTCCTCCGACGGATCGTAGGCGAGCGCGTCGGCGAGGACGTCACCGCTCCTGCCACCGCGCAGGCGCGCGAGGGCGCGGACCGCGAAACGACGCGCTGTCGCGTCGAGGCTCGTCCGCAGCACGCTCTCGTACTGCCCGACGACGCCGCCGAGGTCGTCCGGTTGCTCGTCGCGTACCGCGGGATCCTCGAGGTGCACGGCCGTGAAGAACCGCGCGCGCACGGTCGCATCCTCGTGCGCGAGGAACGCGAGCACCGCACCGAGCCGGCCTTGGTGCGCGAGCTCGTCGAGCACGAACGCGAGGGCATCCTCGGTGCCGACGAGCGCGCCCGCGACGATGCGCGCCGCCATCCCGACGTCCTTCCCGAGCGCGAAGACGTGGGGCGCGAGCTCCGCCCCCGAGACGCAGGCGAGCGACACGAGCGATCGGTCCCGGACGAACGGGTCCGGATCGTGGACGCGGCGCTCGAGGGTCGCGACGAGGCCCGGCTCCGGCGACGTCGCGCGGCCGAGCGCGTTCACGACCGCGGCTCGAACGCGTCCGTTCGGGTCATCGGCCGCGTCGAGGAGCGCCTTCCGCGCGCTCGCGTCGGCGATCTTCGCGAGCGCGCCGGCCGCGCTCGCCCGGAGGACGGCGCTCGGGTCCCGCAGGAAGCGCGCAAGCGTCGGGACACCCGCCGCGTCGCGGCACTTCCCGAGCGTCCACGCGACGCCGAGGCGCACGTCGAGCGAGGTGCTCTTCTCGATCTCGGAGAGACGGGCGAAGAGCTGCGTGCGCGCGCCCCGCGCAAGGGAGTCCGAGACGCGCTCCCTGACGTCCGGCGCAGCGCCGATGAGCGCGCTGAGCAGGCCCTCGAAGGCGTCCGTCGTGGCAGCGCTGCCGAGCGCCGCGACGGCTGCCATCCGCACGTCGAGGGACGCGTCGGTGAGACGCGCGACGAGCGGCTCGACGACCACTTCGCCGCGACGATCCCCGAGGGCCGCGACGGCGCGGAGGCGCACGACGTCGCTCGCGTCCGTGCTCGCACGGACGAGCAGCGCGTCACCCGCCGCGTCTTCGAGGCGGCCGACGAGGAGGACCATCTGCCGCCGGACGGCGACGCTGCCGCCGTCGTACGCCGCGGAGAGCGCACCCAGGTGCGGGGAGAGCTCCTTCGGCGCGAAGCTCGCGAGCGCTTCGGCCGCGGCCTCGCGCACCGGCTCCTCCGGGTCGACGAGGAGCGGCACGAGCGCGGACACGGTGTCGTCCGCCTTCAAGCGCCCGAGCGCTTCGGCGAGCGCGGCGCGAACGGGCCACGCAGCGTCGTCGAGGCGCGCGCGCAGGAGCGGCGCGACGCGCGTCGCGCCGAGCTCCCCGCAGATGCGCGCGACGAGGGCACGAACCTCGAACGCCTCGTGATGAACGTACGCGACGACGCTGTCGAGGAGCCCGACCGCGCCGAGCTCTGCGACCGCCGCGTATGCGCGCTCGCTCGTACGGCGGTCCTCGGACGTGAGCTCCCGCACCTTGCGATCGAGGTAGCCGACACGCTCGAGCGCGAGCGCTGCGCGCCGTCGGACCTCGAGGTTCGGATCGCGCAGGGCGGACTCGAGGTGCGACGTGTCCTCGACGCGAATCGCCTCGAACGCCTCGAGCGCACGGAGACGCGTCGCGTAGTCGGGGTCGGCCAACGCCGCCACGAGCACGTCGATCGCGCGACTCCCCTCGATCGAAGCCACCGCCGCCGCAGCGTGCGCGCGAACCTGTGGAGCGGGGTCACGCAGCGTCGCGCGGATGAGGGGCTGCACCGCGCGCGCGTCCTTCAGGAGCCCGAGCGCCTCGGCGGCGGCCATGCGGAGGAGGTCGTCGCGATCGTGGAGGCGCGTGACGAGATCGTCCGTCGCGCGCGCGTCGCCGACGCGGCCGAGGATGCGCGCGGACCACACGCGTGCCGTCGGATTGCCCGGCTTCGCGAGGAGCTCGAGGAGCGGCGTGACCGACAGGGTGCCGAACGCGACGAGCGCTTCCGCGACGCTCCGCGCGCTCCCTTCGTCGAGGGCGACGAGCTCGTCGACGAGGAGCGGAATCGCCGTCTCGTCGCGCAGCTTCGCGAGCGCCTTCGTCGCCGCCGCCTTGACCGTCGTCGGATCCTCGAAGCGATCGTTCATCGCCGCGACGAGGGCGGGCACCGCCTGCGGCGCACCGGCCATCCCGAGGACCTCCGCCGCGTGGGTGCGCTCGCTCCAGCGCTTCGCTTCGCGCAACACCTTCGCATAACGCTCGACGAGGCCGAGGCGAGTGAAGAGCTTCGCGCCCACCGTTCGCGTCGCCTCGTCGGTCGACCGGAGCAGCTCCTCCACGGTGCGATCGATCGTCAGGACGTCGAAGCGCTTTCGCACGTCCTCGGCGAGCACGTCGACGTCGACGGCGCCGCTCGCGATCCTGCGCGCGGCCTCGACCTCGGCGAGGATCACCTCGACCGCGCGTCGCCGCCTCGCCTCGCGCCCGAGGACCCACGCGGTCGGCAGCGCCGCCGACAGCACGAGCACCGCCGAAGCCCACCCGGCGAGGGTCGTCGCGTTCACCGCGCCTCCAGCAGGCTCGCGATCCTCTGGACGACGAGCGCCGGATCGATCGGCTTGTTCAGGTAGTCGTCGGCGCCCGCCTGCCTCGCCCAGAACCGATCGGCGGGCTCGCGCTTCGCGGTCAGCATGATGACCACGATCGCCGGGTCGATCCGTTTGATCGCACGACAGGCCTGGTAGCCGTTCACCTCCGGCATCGTGATGTCGAGGACGACGACGGCCGGCTTGTCCTTCTCCACGATCGCGAGGGCGACCTCGCCGTTGGTGGCGACGCTCGTACGGTGACCGAGCGAACGTAGCCGCATGTCGAGCGCCTCGATGCCCTGGGGATGGTCATCGACGAGCAGCACGTGGACGCCGGCGCGGCTCACGGGCCACCTCGCCTGCTCGAAGGAGGCGCGGCGTCGTCGCCGCGCGCGCGGAGGTCCACCGGAATCGCGAGAACGAACGAGGCGCCGCCCCCCGCGCGATCGAGGATACGGATCGACCCGCCGTGGAGACGTGCGACGTCACGCACGACGCTGAGCCCGAGGCCGGAACCCGGTGTCTCCGCGTCGCGCTCGAGCCGGACGCCTCGCTCGAAGACGCGCTCGCGGTCCTCCGCGGGGATCCCGGGGCCGGTGTCGACGACGTAGATCTCGACCTCGGCCCGCGACGCGGGCGCGCCACCGCTATCCGGCGCACGCCGGAAGGCCGCAACCTCGACGGAGCCGCCGCGGGGCGTGAACTTCAGCGCGTTCGTCACGAGGTTCACGACGGCCTGCTTGACGAGGACCTCGTCACACCACGCGAGGACCGCCTCCGTCTCGACCTGGAGGGAGATCCCCTGCCCTGCCGCGAGCCCTTCGAACATCAGAGCGGCCGTGCGCACGAGCTCGCCGACGTCGTTCAGACCGCGGCGAGGATCGACGCGCGCCTCGAGCCCGGTGAGCCGCTGGTCGCGCTCCGCCTCGAGCGCGAGCGCCGAGAGCGCCGCGACATGTCGATCGACGAGGGCGCTCGCGTCCTGCGCGGCGGCGACGATGTTGGCGAGATGCTGCGATTGCGTCGCGTCGACGGGACCGGCGATCCCGTCTCGCAGGTTGCAGCCGAAGCCGATCACGACGCCGAAGAGGACGCGCGCGTCGTGCGCGAGCGTCGCGCCGTGCTCACGGAGCTTCGTCAGGCGTCTCGTCGCCGCGACGAGCTGCGCTTCGAGCTCGGCCGTGCGGGACTTCTCGCGGCGCCTCGCACGCGCCTGTTCCAAGAGCTCGGCGAGCCGCGCGTCGACGTCGGCGTCCGACGCGAGGAGGAGGACGGACCCGAAGAGCGCGAGGTCTCTCGCCACGACCGACGGGCCGACGACGACACCACACGGGAGCGAGGCGGCGGCCCGGTCGTCACGGATCGCGGCCGCGAGCGGGGCGAAGCGCGCCGGCTCGTCGCCCACGTCGAGGACGATCGCATCCGCGCCGTTCACGACGGCGGCCGGTGCAGCGGACGGGGTCGAGGTCACCACCGTCGTGCCGAGCTCTTCGAGGGTGGCCCGCACGCGCGCCGAGCGCGTGCTCGACACGGAACCGACGACCGCCACGACGAGGCGCGTTGCGGTCACGCCGGCCTCGTCGCGAAGCCCTTGCGCGCGAACTTGTCCCAGCCCTGCTTCCCTTTCAAGAAGTCCCAGAGCCCCTTCAGCTGCCACGCGACGAGGTACTGGCGATAGCCGAAGTTCGAGACGAAGCCCGCGAAGAGCAGGACGAGGACGTCGGTGAGGCGCTCGTAGCGGAAGAGCGCGAGGCCCGACCCACGCTCGCCCGCGCCGCGCTCCGTGTGGATGCAGAGGAGCAGCGAGAGCGAGCTGAGACACAGGTTGATCGCCGCGGCGAGCCCGAGGAACGTGAGGAGCGAGGTCAGGGAGAGGACGCCGAGAGCGAGCGTGACGAGAAGGACGGCGTAACCGGCGCACTCGATGACGGGTGCGAGCGCCTCGAAGACGAGCTGGTACGGAAGCGAGAAGAGCCCGATCTGCTTGAAGCGCGGGTTGAACATCATCCCGCGGTGGTAGCTGAGCACCTCGAGGAGCCCGCGATACCAGCGCGACCGCTGCTTGCCGATGTCCTTGTAGTTCTCCGGCGCCTCGGTCCACGCCGTCGGGAACGGGAGGATCTCGATCGTGCCGGGCAGCCCCTTGTCGAGGAGGTAGCGGTGCAGGCGCACCACGATCTCCATGTCCTCGCAGACGGTGTGGACGCCCGCCCCGCAGTACTCGACGCCGATCTTGTTCTTCATCCCTTTGGTGAGGAATCCGCCGATCGCGAGGACGTGCTCGCGCTTCATGAGCGCGAAGACCCCGGAGAGGACGAGGAGGGACCGGAGCGCCGCGAACGCGACGCGTCCCTGCGCGAACGAACGCATGTACTCGACGATCTGGAAGCGCGCGATCCACGCCTTCGGCAGGCGCATCTCGACGACACGCCCGTTCTCGACGAGCGAGCCGTTCGAGATGCCCACCTGGACGCCCACCGCGACGACGCCGTCACCGCGAGCGTCGACGATCGGCCGCGCGGCGAGGAGGAGCGCGTCCGGCGTGAGGAGGCTGTCGGCGTCCATGCTCGTCACGAACTCGCCCTGCGAGACGTTGATCGCCGCATTCAAGGCGTCGGCCTTGCCGCCGTTCTCCTTGTCGATCAGGACGAGGCGGCGGAGGCCGGGGGGAAGCGGACCGCGGACTTCGTAGAACCCCCGGATCTTCGCGCACGCGAGCTGATCGTCGTAGTCGACCTCCGTACGGACGAAGTGGAACTCGCGGAGGAGGACGTCCACGGTCTTGTCCTTCGAGCCGTCGTTGCAGATGACGACCTCGAAGCTCGGATACTGGAGCCGGAGGAGCGACTTCACGCTCTCGCAAATCGTCACCTCCTCGTTGTAGGCGGGCACGAGGAGCGTGATGTGCGGGAGGAAGCGATCGCGCACGCGACGCATCGCGGGGCTGACGTCCTCGCCGGCCAGCTCGCGACGGATGCCGCGGAGACTGAGGAAGACGAACGCCACGTTGATCGCGAAGAAGACGACCACGTAGCCGACGACGAGCGCGTCGAGGACGGTGAGGAGCTTCGCGAGCGCGTGCACGACTACGAACGACTCATGGCTGACTCGAACAGCCCCCCAACCGAAGTATGACGTGCCGATCGCGATTCCTGAAGTTTCTCCGCGTCATGCCGTTCTGCAGTCCGTGGTGATCCGCAACAGTCCGTACCTGAGTACGGACTCGTATGCCGTCGCGCTCGACGGCCCTGCGGCGCTCGATCCACCCCTTCCGCTAACGTGCGGCGCGCTCAGAGATCGAAGCTGAATCCCAGCGCGCACGCGAGCCCGAGGTGCCACACGCGGAGGTCGTCGGAGCGCTCCTTCGCAATCCCCGCCTGCGAGAGGACGGTCGTATGTGCGCCCATGAGTGGCGCGTCGAGCACCGGACCCGCGAGGAGGACGACGTGCTCGAACGGGGTCCACGCCACCTGCGCCTCGACGTCGAGCGAGAAGAGCGTGTCGGTCGTCTCCGTCCGGACGACCGCGGAGCTCGAGCTCTCCTCGGTCGCGGTCTCGAGCGCATGGAACGAGAAGCCGGCGCGCGGCCAGAGCGCGAGGGTCCGGGCGAGCGGGACCGCGTAGCCGACGCGCGGTGCGAACCCGAGCAAGGTGCCGCGCGGCGCGTCGTTCTCCCGTGTGACGTCCGGCAGCCCGGCCGAAGAGCGCGTCTGGACGTGGGGTCCGGCGATCCCGATCGCGAAGGCGAGGCTCGTCCCGACCGTCAAGCCGCCGCCGAGCCCGACGTCGATCGCGAGCCGCGGAATCGTGTGCGCCGCCCCTAGGCTCGGCTCCCGCCCGGCGAACGCGAACGTCGTGCCCGAGTCCTCGACGCGGTTCGCGACCGAGCCCTCCGACCACGCCACGGTCTGCCGCGTGTGCGCGACGAGAGGCAGGAGGCGATCGGCCGTGACGATGATTGCGCCGGCGTTCGCGAAGCGACGTTCGCCGTCGTCCGCGGCGGCGGTGCCGCTCCACGTCACCGACGCGAGCACCACGCTCGTCACGAGGGTCATCGCGGTGACGAGCGACGAGGGAGATGCGGCGCGTCGCATGGAGGCGGCATCTTACTTCCAAAATGTGCGACGCTCGCCTCTTCGGCGGCTCGGTGGATACGCGGCGACGACCGATGAGGAGGAGCGTTTCGTTCTCGCGCGCATCTGCCGTCGCGCTGTTCGCCACCGCGCTCGTCCGCGGAGGGGCGGCGGAGGCGGCGCCCTCGACGCCTCGATGCAGCGCCGCGGCCGACGTGTCGCCCGTCGTCGAGGTCGACGCCGCGTTGACGGAAGCCGACGCGGTGACGACACCGGCCGATCGTCCGCGCGCCCGCGCGCTCTACCTCGCCGTCCTCGTCCGCGACCCGTTCGACGAGGAAGCCGCGGTCGGTCTCGCCCGCATGGACGCGGCCGACGGCTGTTACGCGCTCGCGAAGCGCGGCGTTCGTGACGTGCTCGCGCGATCACCGAAGAACGTCGAGGCCCGCGTCGTGCTCGCCGACGTGCTCGTCCTCGAGAACCGCTTCGCCGACGCACGTCGCGAAGTCGAGGCGGGCCTCCTCCACGCGCCGCTCTCGGTGGACCTCCTCGCACGCCGCGCCCGGCTCGCGGCGTGGGGCGGCGACGCCGCGACCGCGAAGCGCGACCTGGACGAGGCCGCGCGGATCGCGCCGCTCGACCCCGACGTGCTCGCAGCCCGCGACCGCCTCGTCGTCGGGCTCGCACGGTTCGGACAGCGCGTGCAGCTCTTCCCTTCCGGCTACGACGACCTCGTCACGACCGAAGCGTCGGCGATGCAGCGCTTCGGGACCTGGAGGTTCGAGGTCGCCGCCACCGTCATGGGCCGATACGGCGCGGTGCGCGAGACGCGGAGCGGGCCGCAGAAGACGACGATCGTCGACGGTCGTCCGAGCATCGGCTTGTGGAAGCACTTCGAGAACGGGTCCTATCTCGGAGGGTCCTTCGGCGTCAGCGCCCCCGGCGTCACCCTGCCGCTGCTCTCGCTGAACGTCGGGTCGTTCGTGCCCGTCGGAAGGTTCGTCGGCGTCCACTTCTCGACCTCGTACTGGCGCTACGCAGAGGATCGCGACGTGTCGATCCTCTCCCCCGCCGTCGTCGTCTCCCCCGCCGACCGCATCGAGCTGACGGCGCGGTACTGGATGACCGGCGTGCGCGTCCGCGAGCGCGGCATCGGCGCCGTGGTCGTGAGCTCGGCGGGCGGACGCGTGACGTATCGCATCGACAGCCGCACGAGCGCGGCCGTCGACTACACGTACGGCCTGCAGCTCGAACGCAACCCGCTCGCGACCGAGCTCTCGTCGGTCCGCAGCCACATCGTCACGTTGATGGGCCAGCGTCTCGTCCAGCGTCGGCTCGGTGTCGACCTCGCCGTTTCGCTCGAGCGACGCGAGAACATCCGGACCGGAACGAGCGCGCTCGGGCCCGCGGTCGAGCTCGGGATCTCGACGCGCTGGTGACCGTTCAGTCCTCGATCTCCAGGTAGTGCCCGGTGAAGCTCTTGATCCGCTCGCCGGAGCCGCGGAACGCGGCCGTCGTCACGAGCCACACGCCGCCGCCGATCCCCTTCGCCTTGCGCGTCGCGACGTCGACGACGGCGTCGAACGTGGCGCCCCCCGGCGGGACGTCGCGGACGAAGGAGACCTCGCGCGTCGCCGTGCTGCCCGGGCGCGTGAAGGCGACCACGCACGTCACCTTGTCGGCGGTGTCCCCCTTGTTCTCGAACCGGAACGTCGCGCGGACGGGCTCCGTCGCCTTGACGCGCACGGGCAGATCCGGGCGTGGGAGACGGAGGTCGACCGTGCCGATCGCGAGCGGGAGGCCCGCGAACGAGCTCATTCGATCGCCTGCCGCGTCGAACACGGTGATCGTGACGAGCCACGGGCCCGGGCCGATCTTCTCCGCCTCGCGCGCCTCGCGCGACAGACGGAACGTGTGCGTGGCGACGCCGGGCACCACGAGCGTCGGCGGGTCGTAGTGCTCGATGCCGACGGTCTCCCCGGGGCGCGTGAAGACGATGAGCGGCGTCACCCGGTTCGCCGTGTCGCCCACGTTCTGGATCACGAGCGGCACGACGAGGTCCTCCGCCAGCCCGATCTTCCCCGGGAGCTCGGGCTTCTTCGGCAGGACGATCTCGTCCTTCCCGATGCGGAACGCATTGCCCGACGAGGGACGGCCGACGGGCCCGCCCTCCTCGTCCAGCACCGCGAACGTGAGCGCATAGCGACCCGGGGTCACGTTGGCCTCCGTGAGCTCGTCGGCCTCGAGCCGGAGATCGACGAACACGCCCTTCGGCGGCACGTACACCGTGAAGTCGACGGTGCGCGTGGCCGTCGTCCGCGGAGGCGTGAAGCCGAGCGGAATCGTCACGCGACGCGTGCACGAGCCGGCATTGCCGACGAAGAGGCGCGCGACGAACGGCGCGTCACGCTCGACCTTCTCCGGGTAGACCGGACGATCGACGAACGACAACGCTCCTCGTTGCGCCTTCGCGCAGGTGGGCTCTTCCGGAGGCGGCGTGCGGCGCGCGACGACGGCCGGACCACGGCCGGTCGTGACCAACGAAGCATCGACCTCCACGACGCCGGCGTCCAGCGCGCCCTCCCGCGCAGCGAACGACGCCGGCACGAGGCCGCCCTCGCCCGTGCTCGCGCTTCGCTGTGGGAGCAGCGACGAAGGCGCGCTCCCACCGCATCCCACCGCGACGAGGCCGCTCACGACGGAGAGAGTCGTCGCGACGCTCGCGAGGCAGACGGCGGCGTTTCGCAGCGAGCGCATCGCGTCTCCGAATCTCGCATGCCGCCTGGACGGTCCGCTACCCTTCGACGAGCCTCGCGTGCGTCGCCTCCTCGCTACCCTCGTGCTCGGGCTCGGGCTCGTCGTCGTGACCAGCGCGTGCTCCTCGGAGCCGCCGCGCGAGGATGTCCCGCTCTACCCGATCCCGTTCAAGGCCGCGGACGGGCGCCTCCAGGTCTACGACGGCTCCACGTCCACGTTCACTCCCCTCTTCGTGAAGGGCATGAACCTCGGCATCGCCGTCCCCGGTACCCAGCCGGGCGAGCTCGCGGCGACGGAAGAGGACTACGACCGTTGGTTTTCGATGCTCTCCGAGATGGGCATCAACACGATCCGCCTCTACACGCTGCACTACCCACGGTTCTACCGCCGCCTCCACGCCTGGAACATGGCGCATCGCGAGCGCCCGCTCTTCGTGTTCCACGGCATCTGGCTCGACGAGGAGAACCCGACGTCGAACCTACGGGACGCCCAGTCCCACTACGACGACAACATCGTCGAGTCGATCGACTGCGTGCACGGGAAGAACTACGTCTTCGAGCGGAAAGGCCGCGGGCACGGCGAGTACGACACGGACATCTCGCCCTGGGTGCTCGGCTGGCTCGTCGGACGCGAGGTCTTCCCGGACGAGGTCTCGACCACGAACGCAGTCGCGGGTGCGCGCACGAGCTTCGAGGGCCGTCATCTCTCGATCCGCGATGCGTCCGAGGTGGAGGTCTGGTGGACCGAGCGCCTGGACATGATCGCGACCTACGAGGCGGAGCACTACGGCGTCATGCGGCCGCTCAGCATGTCGAGCTGGCCCACGCTCGACGCGCTCCATCATCCCACCGAGGGGACCGGCGGTGCGGGCGAGGACACGCAGCAGATCGATCTCGCGAAGCTCGACACGAGCCGTTACGCGCCCGGGTACTTCGCGAGCTACCACGCGTATCCGTACTACCCCGACTTCATGAGCGAGGACCCGCGCTATGCCGCGGAGAAGGACGCCGTCGGTCCGAACAGCTACCTCGGCTACCTGAAGGACCTCCGCGCGCACTACTACCCGAAGCCCCTCGTGATCGCAGAGGTGGGCGTGCCTTCGAGCTGGGGCAACGCCCACTACGCGCACAGCGGGATGAACCACGGCGGTCAGGACGAGGTGCAGCAAGGCAAGGACGACGCGCGCCTCTTCCGCAACACGTACGACGCGCAGACGGCCGGCGCGATCCTCTTCGCGTGGATCGACGAATGGTGGAAGCGCACGTGGATCGTCGACGAGCTCGCGATGCCACGCGATCGCTACCGCCTCTGGCACAACGTGACGAGCCCCGAGCAGAACTTCGGGCTCCTCGGCTTCGAGACCGATCCGCCGGACTTCGACGCCTTCCCGCCGACGAAGGGCACGGGCCGGGTCCAGGAGGTGAGGCTCGCGGCGGACGCCGAGTACTTCCACGTCGAGCTCCGGCTCGCGACGCCGCTCGCGGACGGAGAGCGGCTCGTCGTCGGCTACGACACGTATGCCGACGATCGCGGAGAGAGCGTCCTTCCCGACAGGAAGCGGACGACCCAGCGCTCGGAGCACGCGCTCGACGTGGAGCTCCCCAGCAAGGCCGATCTGCTGGTCTCGGAGGCCTACGACCAGCTCTCGGTGTGGTTCGAGGCCCAGCACGCCCGCCACCGTCCCGGCCCCTACCATCTCGCGCCGGGACGCGCGTATCGCTCGCTCCCCACCGACGGCGCCCCGTGGAACCTCGTCCGCTGGCAGAACAACGAGGAGCACGGGAGCGACGACGGCGTCTGGGAGTTCCCGGCTACCTTCCAGGACATCGGACATCTCCGCGTGCTGAGGCAGGGAGAGCCGGACGGCCACGCGTGGGCGGTCGATGCGCGACGGCCGGATCCCACGAGACTCCACATCCGTGTGCCGTGGACGCTCCTCAACGTGACCGACCCGTCCGCGCGCAGGGTCATCGACGACGACCCGACGACGCCTGCACGTGAAACGGTCGTCTCGGACGGCTTCCGCGTCGCGATCTCGTTGGGCGCGGAGCTCGTCGAGACCCCACGCTTCGCGTGGTCCACCTGGGAGGTCGTGCCGCGCTGGCGCGAGCGCCGGAAGGCGAGCTACGCGATCTTCGCCGAAGCGCTCAGGACGATCCCCGACCGCTGACTGCGCCCGGTGGAGCTAGCCTGCGAGCCCGATGCCCCTCCTCCGCCGACGCGTGCTCGCAGCGACCCTCGCGGCTCTCGCGGGCATCCTCGTGCTGGCGCTCGTACGCTGGCGAGGGCCCACGCCGGAAGACGCGCCGCCGGGCGCCTTCAGCGCGATCCGGGCGCGCGAGGTGCTCGTCGACATCGTCGAAGGCGGCGAGCCGCGCGTCGTCGGCAGCAAGGCGCAGGCGCGAGCGCGCGACGTCGCGGCGGACCGTCTCCGGCGCGCGGGATTCGACGTCGAGACCCAGCACGGGTTCGCGTGCAGCCATCACGGCACGTGCGGGTTCGTCGAGAACGTGATCGGGGTGCGTCCCGGCAGGGACGGCAGGAGAGATCACGCCGTCCTCCTCGTCGCCCACCTCGACTCCGTCGCGGCAGGCCCAGGAGCGGGAGACGACGGGCTCGGCGCCGCGGCGGTCCTCGAGACCGCGCGCGCGCTCGGCGTCGCGCCACCCCTCGAGCGCGCGGTCGTCGTCCTCTTGTCGGACGGCGAGGAGGCAGGCCTCCTCGGCGCGCTCGCGTTCGCGAAGGGGCATCCGCTCGCGCGCGACGCCGACTACGTCGTGAACCTCGACGCGCGCGGGACGACGGGCCCCAGCATGCTCTTCGAGCTGAGCGGCGGACGAGGCGTCGTGTCCCTCGTCGCCTCCGCGCTCCGTCGGCCGACGACGGCGTCGCTCTTCGGCGAGGTCTATCGGCGGATGCCGAACGACACGGATTTTTCGGTATTCCGCAGCTCGCGCGCAGGCGTGAACTTCGGCAACGTCGCGGGCGTCGAGCGGTATCACACGTCGCGCGACGACCTCTCCGCCGTCGACGACGCGACGCTCCAGCACCACGGAGAGCAGGCGCTCGCGATGGTGCGTGCGTTCGCCGCCCACGACGCGGCGGCGACTCCGAGCGGCGATGCGGTCTGGTTCGACGTGATGTCGTTCTTCGTCGTGCGGTGGCCTTCGGAGCTCACCGTCCCGCTCGCAGGGGTCGCGTGTGTGCTGATCGCGGTCTCGGTCTGGCGCGCGAAGGGCGTCACGCTCTTCGCTGTCGCGACCGGCGCGCTCACGTCGCTCGCGGTGCTCGTCGCGGGCATCGTGGGGACGATCGCGATCGCGGCCCTCCTCCGCGCCGCGTCGGCGCTCCCGGCGCCGTGGGTCGCGCATCCGGTCCTGCTCCTCGTCACGCTGCACGGCAGCGCGCTCCTCGCCGCGCTCGCCGTCCACGTCCTCCGCCTCCGCCGTGCCGGAGACGACGCGTCACGCAGCATCTGGCTCGGCACCTGGATGCTGATCGCGCTCCTCGGCCTCGCCGCCGCGATCGGCGCGCCCGGCGCGAGCTACCTCTTCGTCGTGCCGGCCCTCGTCGCCGGAGCCGCAGGGCTCGCGCGGCGCGACGTCGGGGTCGGCGTCTCCGCCGTGGTCCTCGGCGTGCTCTGGCTGCCGCTCGCGTGGCCTCTCTACGTCGTGCTCGGCGCAATGGCTCCGCCCGCGCTGACGCTCCCCGTGCTCGTCGTCTCGCTCGCGGTGATGCCGCTCGTGCCGCCCGTGGGCGGACGCGTGCTCGCTTCGATGGCCCTCGTCGTCGTGGTCTGCGCCATCGCCTTGGTCGCGCAGGTGCCGTTCTCGGAGGACGTCCCGCAGCGCGTGAACGTGATCGTGAGGCAGGACGACGAAGGCCCCGCGTGGGTGATGGCGAGCGCCGCGTGGGGTCCCATGCGCTGGGGACCGGTCCCGCCTCCGATCGCGGAAGCGCGCGGCGCGAGCGAGCGCCGGATGGCGCCGCTCCGGGGACACGCCGAAGCGGATGCGCGCGCCGCCCCGCGGATCGCGGCGCTGCCGCCGGAGGTCACCCGCGAGGAGCGCACGAGGTACCGGGTCCGGTCGCGGCGCGGCGCCGACGTGCTCGCGATCGAGCTGCCGGCAGGAGCGTCGGTCCGGGTCGAAGGTGAACCGGTGGCGCCGCGCGACGGCCTCGTCTTCGTCCGCGGCGTGCCCGCGGGCGGCGTGCGGATCGACGTGGACGCGGCGCGCTTCACGGTCGCGGACGTCACGCGCGGAGTCGGCGCGTGCGGGCTCGCGGAGGCGATGGTCCACGCGAGGCCGCGCGAGGCCGCCCCGTCCCAGGACGGAGACGTGACGGTCCTCGCGACGAGCCCAGGCGAACCGCGCTTCTGACCGTCAGGCTGGCGGCGACCCCGCTTTGATCGCGCCGCGGATCAGCCTCCGGAGCTCGGGGCTGTCGTGCTCGTGATGAACCGTGATCGCGTGCTGGACCGCCGCCTCGACGAGCTCTTCGTCCTTCTCGGCGGAGATCGCGACGGTGCACTTCGCGTCGCTCGGGATCTCGCGGCAGTCGACGAACTTCCGCGTCACGACCCACCTCCGACGAGATGCGACGAGATCTTCACCGGGTTCGCGAGCGTGTCCCAGATCGGCGAGTGGGCGTTCACGTAGTCGTGGAGCTCCTGGATCTTGCTCTTCGGAGCGTTCGCCTTCACGTCGACCTGGACCGTGATCCGGTCGAGACCCGGCCGGATTGTACCGATGTTCATGAACCCCTGCAGGTCGCCGTCACCCGTCAGGTCGATCGTGACCGACTGGAGATCGATCCCCATCGCGGCCGCGTTCGCGGCGTAGCCGACCATCAGACAGGAGCCGAGCGCCGCGAGCGTCATCTCCGCTGGGCTCACGCCCGCGTCGGACCCGAGGATTTCGGCGGGCTCGTCGGTCATCACCGAACGCGTCGTCTTGTGCTTCGTCGTCGTCGAACCGACCGTGTACTGCCCTGCCGAGTGGGCGGCCTTCAGGCCGCCCTTCCACTCGGAATGCACGCTGAAACGGAGCGCGCCCTGCTGCGGGTCACGCTTCACGGCGTCCACCATCTGCCCGAGCTTGTCCACGTCCACACCGTTGCGGATCATCGCTGCCCCCTTTTCGAGCGCTCGCGTCGGCGAGCGCGTGGGCGGAACGTCGTGCGTGAGCGCGTGCAGGTCAACGCGGAGAAGGACCGCGTGACAGGAGTCTTCAGTCTTCAGCCAGAGAGGCTTCGGGACGCGCGTCTTCGGTCCTCCGTCCGAGTCCTCGCGTGGTCGACGCGCATCACGCGCTACTGCTCTCTGAAGACTCGCGTCGTCCGACGCGACCGCGCTCAGCTCTTCTGGTTGTAGTTCGTGTTCTCGAGCAGGATGACGTTCGTCTTCGAGCGGCTCTCGCCCACGCTCGTGATGTAGACGGCCGGCTGGTCCTGGACGGGACACACCTTCTCGCAGGCCCCACAGCCGATGCAGAGGCTCGGGTCGACGTGCGGGCGCTGGAGGTGGACCGTCTTCATCGCCGGCTGCTCGCCGTTCGGTCCGGGGACCTTGTCACGGACGGGCGCCTCGACCTCCTCGACCCAGATCGCCTTCGGCGACGTGGGACAGAACTCTTCGCAGACGATACAGGGCGTCTGCATCGACCACGGCAGGCAGCGGCCGTGGTCGTAGAAGGCGGTGCCGATCTTCACCGGCGGGACGCCCTGACCGAGCTTCTCCTTCTCGGTGATCTTCTGGATCGCGCCGGTCGGGCAGACCTGGCCGCAGAGCACGCAGGAGTGCTCGCAGTAGCCGATGCGCGCGATGAGGATCGGTGTCCAGA
>JBDHVE010000135.1:0-26816 GCA_039809485.1 Polyangiaceae bacterium
GGGCTCGCCGGTCGGGGCGGGAGCGTGCAGGGCACGACTGCGTCGGCCTGCCAAGCCGGCGCCGGCGCCGGCGCGGCCGGGCTGCGGCGGAGCCCGTGTGACATCGACGCCGGCACGACCGTGACGCGCGTGTCGGCGCGATCGACGCACGTCGTGAGACCGACGAGATCGGCCGCGCTCCCGAAGCACTCGCCGTGGAGGACGACGTCGATCGTGCCGCGCGCGGAAGGCGGGAGCGCGACCTCGACGAGACGATCGATCGTGACCCCTGGCGCAGGCTCGCGGTCCGTCCTCGTCGTGCCGCGAGGCGGCGACCCGGGCACGACCTGCGCGGTGCTCGTCCGCGACGCGAGGAGCACGAGGTCGGCGGCAGCGGGCTCCGCGCCTCCGGTCACGACGAAATAGGTGCCGGCCGGAAGGAACACGGTGAGCTTCGAGAGCCGGTTCAGGGGACTGATGTCGTCGGCGCACGCGATCTGTGCGGTCGGGAACAGGCACTCGCGGCGGAGCGACAGCGTCGTGTCCCCTCCGGGATCGCCGTGAGCGCCGTCGGGCGTGGCGCGCACGATCTCGAACACGTAGGTGCCGTCGTCCGGCGCCGTGAAGCGCGCGACGGCCGACCCGGCGCGCGTCGGCTGCGAGCACACCGTGCTGCCGTCACGCGTCGTGTAGGGCAGAACGCTCGTGATCGGGGTCGCGCCGCGACGGACGGGCAGCGGAAGCTCGAGCCGGAGCTCGGGAGGCTCGCGACACGCGGCCTCGATCGAGAGCGGAGCGGGTTCGGGTGCGGCTGCGCCTGCATCGCCGCCGAGGTCACGGGATGCCACGACGTGGCCCTCGGGGTACGCGCGCAGCCGGACGAACGCGGCGTGCTCCGCATCGTCTCCGCCGACGACGCTGAAGCTCACCGGCCACTCGGCGCGCGTGGGCGTCGCGACCTCGCGCGTCGCGAGGACGGCGCCGTTCCGCGCGAGCACGTCGATCCGGAGGCGATCCACCCTGGCCGGGACGGCGACGTCGGTGTCGACGACGAAGAGCGCTTCGCCGTAGGGCGCTGGCGGCGAGCAGCATGCGATGGACGCCGTCACGAACGCCGACGCGACGAAGCCGGCCCGACGTCGTCTGGGTCGCGTCCCCCTCACCGAAACGAGTCTAGGCGGGCTCGGTCGCGCGTGTTCAGTTCGAGAGCTCGACCAAGAGACCGCCGCCGCCGCCGCCCGAGCTCTTGCTCCCGCCATCGCTCGCGCTGTTCCCGCCGTTCCCGCCGTTCCCGCCGCCGCCGTCGCTGTCGGTGAGGCCCACGCCGCCGCCGTCCGCGCTCGTTCGCACGACGCTCGCGCTGAACGCGAGTGACGGCACACGTACGCACGCTCCGCCGGGGACCGGCGTCGTCGTCAGCGTGTCGAAGTCCACCTTGACCTGCTCGAGGATCACGTCGTCGAAGGTCCCCTCGAACAGATTGCCGTCCTCGTAGCCGACGTTCGTGAACGTCGCATTGCCCGAACGCGGATAGAACCACGCCGCGTCCTTGCACGACGTCTCGGTGCATCCGATCGCGATCGCGATGCAATGAGTGCATGTTGCAAGATTCGCGTTCTCGGCGGTACCGAGCGACACGGACCTGCCCGAGAGCGACGACGCGGAGCCGTAGGCGGAGACGGCGAGCTTCGTGAAGCTCGGTCGGTTCGCGACGGCCATCGACGTCGCCGCGGTCGTGCCGCTCGACCTCGCCTCGAGCGACGTCCCGCTCAAGCTGCCGAAGTCCTCGCACGCCGCTTCGCCGCGGCCCGCTTGGGCGGAGACATGCGGCGGCTGTTCCTTCGTCACCGTCTGGGCGGGGACGGTGCCGCTACCGAACGCGGAGGCGTCCTCGGCCTCGCGACACGCGACAGCGGCGCCGAGGACGATGACAGGCACCACGACCCAGAGAGCTCGGTGGAAGCGTCCGCTCATGCGCTGGTTCATCTTACGGCGAGAGCTGCCGCGCGCTGCCGCGCCCCACGAAGATTCCTCGCACAGCGGGGGCGGCGTCGCACCGGCAACCGCCGTGACCGGCTCACGTCGGATCGTCGTCGCGACGCGGTGCGGGGGCGAAGAGGATCGCTTCGTCGACACACGCCACGCCGTAGGTGACCGCGCGCGCGGCCTTCTCCCTGCCGAGGGCGTCGGTGAGCGTACGCGCCAGCTCCTCGGTGCTCTCCGCGACAGCGAGGAGGACCGCATCGATCGGCGCCTCCGCACGCGACGGCGGGCGGCGCGCCGCGCGGAGCTCGGCGACGCGGGCGACGGACGAGCGGTCCGCCGCGCCGAGCGCGGTGCGCCGGCACTGCGCGATGCGGTCGGCGACGGAGAGCTCCTCCTCCCCGTCCTCCTTCTCCTCCACGAGCGCTTCGCAGCTCGCCTTCATCTTGGCCCAGGTGCGCTCGTGGGCGCGGCGGTACGCGTCGTCGAACGCGCTGAGCTCCTCGGGCGTGAGGCCGGCGGCCTCCGCGCGCGTCGACTTGTCGGCCGCCGCGGAGATGCCACCCATGGTTCGCCGGTTCGGACGGAACACCTCCGTCGTCGGTCGGTGCCGGAACGACCTGCACGGCGAGCGCAGCACGACGGCGCCGGTCTGCGCCGCGTTCGCCCAGTCGTCCGACGACATCCCGAGCGACTCGGCGAGCGACGTCGCGCTCCGGGCGCGGAGCGCGGCGGCTTCCGTTGCGGACCGTGCCTCCGCACGGACGCGTGCGAGCGCCCCGTGGCAGTCCACCGCGTCACCGGCGAGCGCCGCGTTCGCTTCCATCGCGTGCCGGTCGATGCAGGAGGTCTCGGCCGCCGGAGCCGCCGCGGGTGCGGGGGCGGGCGTGCGGCGCGGCACACGCATGCCGGCCACGAAGGCGCCGCTCACGATCGCGACGGCGCACACGAGACGAAGGACTCCGGACGCTCGCACCGGTGCACTACGACGCCCGACGAACGGAAAAGTTCCCGCAGCGCTCCGCGGAGCGGAATCCGCTCGGTCGGGCAAAGGATTCGCCCTCCTCGCGCGTAGATCTGGGCATGAGCGCTCTCGCGCGTCGGGTCCTGGTCGCCGGCGCCGTCGTCGCCACCCTCGTCACCGTCGCGCCCGCCGCGTTTCCCTGCGGCAACGCGTGGATGCGCGAGGACCCGGTCGTGGTTCGGCTCCGAGAAGCCGACGCCGCGCTCGAGAACGACGACGTCGCGCGCGCGAGAGAGCGTGGCCGCGAGGTGCTCGCCGATGCGCGATCGAACGTGTACCAGCAGCGTCGGGCGCGGAGGCTCGTCGCGCTCGGCGTCGCGCGTCGAGATGGCGCGACCGCGGGCGAGCTCGACGAGGCCGCTGCCGTCCTCCGCGAGCTCCGCACGAGCGCGCCCGACGACGTGACGCTCGAGGTCGACCTGGGTGAGGTGCTCCTCCGGACGCGTACCCCGCGCGGGATCGCCGAAGGACGCGCGCTCCTCGAACCGCTCGAGAAGCGCGATCTCGTCGGGAGCCGTCATGCGGTCACCGAGCTCGCCGTCGTCCGCGCGCTCGAGGCCGCGACGCGCGCCGACGGACCCGTCGCGTCCGTCCCCGCCGACGCGGGCCGACCGCCGCGCCCGTTCGCACCGGCGCTGGCGCTCGGAGGCTCGGCGCTGCTCGGCTCCGTGCTGCTGCGTCGCCGACGCTGAGCTGTAATCGTCCGCGAGGTCGTGCGTCTGCCCCGCTGGGAGACGACGATGACGACCAAGACGACGACACTCGAGATCGGCGTGCTCGGCATGACGTGCGCGGCCTGCGTGCGGCGCGTCGAGAAGGCGGCCCTGCGCGTGGACGGCGTCCGCGATGCGCAGGTGAACCTCGTGACCCATCGCGCGACACTCGCGATCGAGCCGGGCACGGACGCGAGCACGATTGCGGCGGCGATCGCGAAGGCAGGCTACGAGCCGGTCCTCGAAGCGGACGCGAAGGTGCTCGGCGACGCGGAGGAACGCGAGCACGCCGCGATGAAGCGGAGCTTCGTCTTCGCTGCGGCGCTGACCGTGCCGCTCCTCGCGCTCGGCATGTCCCACGGCGTCTGGCCGTGGACGGAGTCGCGGCCCGGGCGGTTCCTCCAGCTCGCGCTGGCGGCGCCGGTCGTCCTCGGCCCGGGATCGATGTTCTTCCGCAAGGCATGGGCGGGGCTCCGCCACCGGTCGGCCGACATGAACACGCTCGTCGCGCTCGGGAGCGCCGCGGCGTTCCTCTATTCGACCCTCGCGCTCCTCGTGCCGTCGCTCTTCCCGCACGCTTCGCACGGGCAGACGCCGCACGTGTACTTCGAGGCGGCCGCCGCGGTTCCGACGTTCGTCCTCTTCGGCAAGATGCTCGAGGCGCGCGCGCGGGCTCGGCTCGGCGACGCCGTGCGCAGCCTGGTCGCGCTCCAGCCGAAGACGGCCCGCCGCCTTCGCGAGGGTCGTGAGGAGGACGTGCCGATCGCGCAGCTCGTCCGCGGGGACTTCGTCGTCGTGCGGCCGGGCGAGCGCGTACCCGCCGACGGACACGTCGTCGAGGGCCGCTCGGCCGTCGACGAGTCGATGCTGACGGGCGAGAGCCTGCCCGTGGACAAGGCCACGGGCGACGAGGTCTTCGGTGGGACGCTGAACGCCTCCGGGGCGCTGACCGTCCGCGTGTCGGCCGTTGGGAAGGGGAGTGCGCTTGCCCGGATCGTGGAGGCGGTCGAGCGCGCGCAGGGGGCGAAGGCGCCGATCGCGCGGCTCGCCGACACGGTGAGCGGCGTGTTCGTTCCGATCGTGCTCGCGCTCGCGGTGACGACGTTCCTCGTCTGGGCGGCGATCGACCCGTCGCCGGACGGGATCGCGATCGCGGTCGAGCGGTTCGTCGCCGTGCTCGTCATCGCGTGTCCTTGCGCGCTCGGCCTCGCGACACCGGCGGCGGTCGCCGTCGGGACGGCGCGTGCCGCGGAGCTCGGCGTCCTCGTCCGGGGCGGCGCCGCGCTCGAGGCGGCGAGCCGCGTCGACCACGTGCTGATCGACAAGACGGGCACGCTCACGACGGGGAAGCACGTCCTCACCGACCTCGTCGTGGAAGGAGACGAGCACGAGCTGCTCGCCCTCGTCGCGAGCGTCGAGGCGCGGAGCGAGCACCCGGTCGCGAAGGCGGTCGTCGCCGGTGCGACGGCTCGGGGGATCGCGCTCTCGCCGGTCGAGGACTTCCGGAGCGAGCCGGGGCGCGGGGTGGAAGGTCGCGTCTCGGGCTCGACGGTACGGATCGGCACGGCCTCGTGGCTGGCGGAGGGCGGCGTCGATGCCTCCGCGCTCGAGGCCGAGGCCGAGCGGATGGCGACGTCCGGACGGACCGTGTTCTTCGTCGCCGTGGACGGCAGGCCCTCGGGCCTCGTCGCGCTCGCCGACGCCGTCGCGGACGGAACGCCCGAGGCGGTGGACGCAATGCGCGCGATGGGCCTCGAGATCACGATGCTCACCGGTGACCGGCGGTCATCGGCGCTCGGCATCGCGAGCGAGCTCGGGATCCGGCGTGTCGTCGCGGAGGTGAAGCCGGAGGACAAGGCGCGGGTGGTCTTCGAGGAGCGCGCCCGCGGCCACGTCGTAGCGATGGTCGGTGACGGCATCAACGATGCGCCCGCGCTCGCGGGGGCCCACCTCGGCGTCGCGATCGGAAGTGGGACCGACGTCGCGGTCGCCGCCGCGGACGTCGCGCTCGTGCGCGGAGACCTCCGTGCGCTCGTCACCGCGCTCCGGCTCGGCCGCGCGACGCTGCGGAACATCCGGCAGAACCTGTTCTGGGCCTTCGTCTACAATGTGATCGGGATCCCGATCGCGGCCGGGCTCCTCTACCCGTGGACCGGATGGCAGCTCTCTCCGATGCTCGCGAGCGCCGCGATGTCGCTCTCGAGCGTGTCGGTGCTCGCCAACGCGCTCCGGCTCCGCCGGTTCGAGCGGACGAAGCCCGGGTCCCGCTTGCGCGAAGCGCGCGCCGCCCTCAGAGTGGCGGCATGAGCGAGGCTCCCGAAGAGGCAGGCAAGCCGCTCGATGCCGAGGTCGCGCGCGCGCTCGTGGAGAACCACCGCGAGTTCCTGCGCTTCCTCGAGCGTCGCGTCGGCCGTCGTGACGTCGCGGAGGACATCCTCCAGGAGGCGTTCTCGCGCGGGCTCGACAAGCTCGAGACGCTGCGCGACGACGAAGCCGCGGTCGCCTGGTTCTACCGGACGCTGCGGAACGCGGTCGTCGACTACTACCGGCGCGCCAAGGTGCGCGACCGGGCGCTCTCGCGTTTCGCAGAGGAGCTCGAGACAGCGGTGGATCCGCCGGAGGAAGTGCAGGCCGAGGTCTGCCGCTGCGTGACGCGCCTCGCCGAGACGCTCAAGCCCGAGTACGCCGAGGCACTCCGGAAGATCGAAGTCGAAGGTCAGCCGGTCGCGCGGTTCGCCGAGGAGCTCGGCATCTCGAAGACGAACGCGGGCGTCCGCGTGTTCCGAGCGCGCGAGGCGCTCCGGAAGCAGGTGGCGGTCTCGTGCGGGACGTGCGCCGAGCACGGCTGCATCAACTGCACGTGCGGGACGAAGACCGCGGTGTAATGGCCGGACCAGGCGTGCGTCTTCTCGGACGAAGCGGGCAACAGAGCCCGCTCGGAGGTCCGAGAAGCCATGAACGCCACGAAGAACGGACGTGAAACGACCCTCGCCGTCGAGGGGATGACCTGCGGCTCCTGCGTGAGCCACGTGACGCGGGCCCTGAAGGAGCTCGACGGCGTCGAGCAGGTCACGGTCGAGCTCCGCGCCGGGAAGGTCCGCGTCGCGCACGCAGCCTCCACCGGGCTCGAGTCGCTCGTCGCTGCGCTCGAGGAAGCCGGCTACCCGGCGCGCCCGGCGGGAGGTGCCGCGTGACGCGCACCGTGATGGCGCTCCTCTTCGTCGCGGCGTGCTCGCCGGCGGCGCCGGCCGTCTCGCAGGCGGCCGGGGATCCGTCGAACCCGAAGGCTGCCGAAGGGAAGGACCCGCTCGCGCTGGCGGTCGCCGCGAAAGCGCCGCTGCCGGCGCCGGCGGCGCACGTCGAGCACGAGGGCCACGAGGGCCACGACCACGGGAGCGCATCGGCGGCGTACGTCTGCCCGATGCACCCGGAGGTCACCTCGGATGCGCCGGGCCTCTGTCCGAAGTGCAACATGAAGCTCGTGCCGAGCAAGTGAGGCTCGCGATGAGGACGAAGACGAAAGCTGCGGCGCTCTTCGCGTCGCTCGCGCTCCTCGCCGGCTGTGCATCGACGTCGCCGGGGCCCGCCCTCCGCGACGTCGCGCACGACGTCGAGGTGCGCTCGGGGCATGCGTTGCGCTCGCCCGACGCCGACGACGCGGAGGTCGGGCGTGCGATCGACGCGGTGCTCGCGAAGGAGCTCACGGTCGACGGTGCCGTGCGCGTCGCGCTCCTCGCGAATCCGAAGCTCCGCTCGGAGCTCGAGGAGGTCTCGATCTCCCAGGCGGATCTCGTCCAGGCCGGGCTCCTCTCGAACCCGACCTTCACGATCGGCCGCACCGCGTGGGAGTCGGAGCACATCGCCCCGAACCTCTTCGCGTCGATCGAGCAGAGCTTCCTCGACGTCCTCACGCTGCCACTGAAGAAGCGGATCGCCGGCGCGCAGCTCGAGGCGACGAAGCTCGACGTGGGCGATCACGTCCTCGAGCTCGCCTCCGAGGTGCGCGCCGCGTTCTTCACCGCGCAGGCCGCGGAGCAGATCGCCGGGATGCGCCGGATCGTGAACGAGGCCTCGCAGACCGCCGCGGAAATCGCGAAGAAGCAGACCGAAGCCGGCACGATGAGCGACCTGAATCTACGGATGCAGCTCGGTCAGGCCGCGCAGACGAAGCTCGATCTCGCGCGCGCCGAGGGCGAAGCCGCCGTCGCGCGCGAGGAGCTGAACAAGAAGATGGGCGTGTGGGGCCATCGCACCGGCTGGCGGCTGCCGGCGCGTCTGCCGGAGCTCCCGGCCGCGGAGGTGCCGCTCGGCGAGCTCGAAGCGCATGCGATCGGCCAACGGCTCGACGTCGCGGCCGCGAGGCGCAACCTCCAGGCGATGCAGAGCGTGCTCACGCTCGCGAAGACGACCCGCTGGGTGGGCAAGATCGACGTCGCGGTCGAGGCGGGCCGCCTCCGGCACTCGGGGCGCTTCTCGTTCGGGCCGAGCGTGTCGCTCGAGATCCCGCTCTTCGATCAGCGTCAGGCCCAGATCGCGAGGCTCGAGGCCTACGTCCGTCGCGCCGAGCGCGATCTCGAGGCGCTCGCGATCGACGTGCGCGCCGACGTGCGCGCTTCTCGTGCGCGGGTGCTCACCGCCCGCGGCCTCGTCACGGACTACACGAAGACGGTCGTCCCGCTCCGCGAGGACGTCGTGAGGCTGTCCCAGGAGCAGTACGACGCGATGCTCCTCGGCGTGTACCAGCTCCTCGCTGCGAAGCAGAGCGAGCTCGATGCCTATCGCGAATCGATCGAAGCGCTCCGTGACTACTGGATCGCGCGGAGCGATCTCGAGCGCGCCGTCGGCGCCCGCGTCGGTGAACCGGTGAAGGAAGGTGGAAAGTGAAGACGCTCCGTTGGTTGCTCACGTTGCTGGTGGCCCTCTTCTTCGCCGCGCCGTCGGTCGCACGCGCGCAAGGTGCCCCGCGCCACGTCCCGGTCGTCACGCCGAACGGCTCGAGCCTGCCGTTCGCGATGAAGGACGGCGTGAAGGAGTTCCGTCTCCGCGCCGAGCCGGTGAAGCGCGAGCTCGCGCCCGGGATGACCATCAACGCGTGGGGCTACAACGGTTCGACGCCGGGACCGACGATCGAGGCCGTCGAAGGCGACCGGATCCGGATCCTCCTCGAGAACAGGCTCCCCGAGCGGACGAGCCTCCACCTCCACGGCATCTTCCTCCCGAACGGGATGGACGGCGTCGCCGGCCTGAACCAGCCGCACATCGAGCCGGGTCAGACCTACGCGTACGAGGTGACGCTGAAGCAGAACGGCGTCTTCATGTACCACCCGCACTCGGACGAGATGGTGCAGATGGCGCTCGGGATGAGCGGTTTCCTCGTCATCCATCCGAAGGTGCCGGAGACACCGAAGGTCGATCGCCACTTCGTCGTCATGCTCGGTGAGTGGTTCGTCGAGCCGGGCACGGCGACGCCCAACCCGAACGTGATGACCGACTTCAACCTCTTCACGTTCAACAGCCGCGTCTATCCCGGCACCGACCCGTGGGTCGTGAAGAAGGGCGAGCGCGTCCGCTTCACGTTCGGCAACCTCACGATGGACAGCCATCCGATCCACCTCCACGGCTACGCGTTCCAGGAGGTGGCGACCGACGGCGGGAAGGTGCCGCTCTCGGCGCGGCGCCCGGAGACGACGGTGAACGTCCCGGTCGGATCGACCCGCACCGTCGAGCTCGTCGCCGACGTCGAAGGCGACTGGGCGTTCCACTGCCACAAGTCCCATCACACGATGAACGCGATGAGCCACGACGTCCCGAACATGATCGGCGTCCCGCAGCCGAAGCCGCTCGAGGATCGCGTGAAGGCACTCCTGCCCGGCTACATGGCGATGGGCGAGACGGGGATGGGGAACATGATGGAGATGGGCCGCCCGAAGAACACGCTCCCGATGATGACGGGGCAGGGACCGTTCGGGCCCGTCGAGATGGGCGGGATGTTCACCGTCCTCAAGGTCCGCGCCGGGATCACGAGCTACGCCGACCCGGGATGGTTCTCCCATCCGGCGGGGACGGTGGCGAAGGAAGTGCGTCCGAAGTGACGAGGGCCGTCAGGCGATCGCAGCCCTCCGTGGCGACGTGTCACGCGCGTGCGACTCTCGCCGTCGCACGCGCGCGGGCGCCTGCGCCGACGCTCCGATGTGAAAGACTGATCGTCGATGCCAGCGACGAAGAAGCGGATCGCCCTCGGCGTCGTCGCGCTCGCGATGGCGGCCTGCATCGCAGACCCCGACTTCGCCTACGCGCCGCCTGGCGCTCCTTCCGCCGCCGCCGCGACGAGCGCGGCGACGGCGAGTGAACCGACCGCTCCGCCGGCCGCGCCGAGCGACGCCTCGCCGGCGAGCGACGCGGCAGCACCGCCGATCGATCCGGCGCTCGCGAAGGCGTGTCGCGATGCGAAGGGCGTCTACGACGGGACGAGCTGCGTCTTCACCTGCACGTCGGCCGCGCGTTGCGGGGATCGCAAGTGCCCCGCGAACATGCCCTGCCGCGTCTCGTGCATCGGGCAGTCGGCGTGCGCGAAGGTCGAGTGCGGCACGGCCACGTCGTGCGCGATCCGCTGCGAGGGCAGCGAGGCGTGTACGGGTGACGTCAAGGGCACGAACGTCGCGTCGACCGAGATCACGTGCGACGGCGCGTCGGCCTGCAAGGCGAAGGTGGCGTGCAGCGGCGCGACGTGCGCGATCACGTGCGCGAACGGCGGCTGCCCCGGCGCCGTCGCGTGCTGCGCCACGGCGTGCACGGTGAACGGGGTCGTGACCGCCTGCCCGTGAGGTGGATCCTTCGTCCCCCACGTCACACGCCACGCGACCGATAGAGGTTGCTCCGTCCGCACGATCTCCCGCAAAACCCAGCTGATGCGGGCCGGCATGCGGTGTGCGTTACGCACTCACATGATGGGTCGCCTCACGCGCCTCGCCGTCGTGGCGAGCTTCGGCCTCGTGTGCTCCGCCGGGACGGGCGCGTGCGCTGCTCCCTCCGACGACGACGGCACGTCGGCCGACGCGGTCAGCGAAGCGAACGCGAAGGCGGTCGTCGATCTGCACCTCCTCGACATCTGGGCGCAGCCGCTCGCGGAGCGCACCGTCACCGTGACCCGCAACGGAAGCGCCGAGCGCACGACGCGCGAAGGCGACGAGACGTTGCGTCTGTTCCTCGGCGCGCCGGCGACCTATGCGGTTCACCTCGAGGCGAAGGACCACGTCCCGCTCGACCTCACCCTCGACTGGGACGGCACGACGGTCACGACGCGCGACGCGTCGCTCGCGCCCGACGGCGGACGCGCCGGCGTCACGCTCGCGCACTCCACGAAGCGCATCGCGACGCGCACGCTCCCTGCGCACGATCTCTACCTCGGCCTCCGCCACGCGTGGTTCTCCGCGCAGGCGCGCCCCGCGCGGCGCGGTAACGCGGTCGAGCTCCTGATGGACGGCGAGGAGGCGTGGCGCGCGATCGACGCGCGCCTGCGTGGCGCGCGCGAGCAGGTCCTCGTCTCGACCTGGTGGTGGGACTCCCATTTCGAGCTCGTCCGCGACAACCCGCTCGCGAGCACGAAGGTGCGCGACAAGAACACGATCCTGCGCGTCCTCGACTCGACCCCGGCGCAGAAGCGGATCCTCGTCGGCCAGTTCCTCGGCTCGGTGAGCCTCCTCTCCTGGATGACGAGCGACTCCGAGCTCCGGAGCCGGACGAACGACCCGCTCCTCCAGTTCATGCGCGAAGGGAACGACTCGCGCGGTCGCTTCCACTTCGAGGTGCCGGCGGTGCGCTTCGCCGACCGGATCACGCTGCCTCCGTCCGCGGAGCTCGCCCCGGAGGAGCCGATCCCTTCGACCGTCCCCGGTCACGACGTCGACCTCACCACCTTCATGGAAGGCGTCGACCTCGCGAGCATGCACCAGAAGTTCTTCGTCGTGGACGGGCAGACCGCGTTCGTCGGCGGGATGAACCTCCGCGAGACGGACTGGGACTCGTCCGAGCACCGGCCCTACGACGCGCGCCGCCTCCCGTTCGACGCGACCCAGGCGCAGCGCGAGGCCGCCGCGAACAAGGTCTGTCCGCCCGATCACGACGGGATGCCGGCCCTCACGTGCGACCTCCCGAAGCCGGGCCCGCGCAAGGACTACATGCTGCGGATCGACGGTCCGTCGGCCGCCGACGCCGCCGACGTCTTCTCCGACCGGTGGAACGCGCTCATCGCGCAGCGCGTGTCGGACGCGCAGGGGCGTACCGAGCTCGCCGCCTCGCCGGTCCCGTCTGCGCGCGGCGACGTCGCGGTCCAGATCACGACGACCTCGCCGAAGGGCGAGCACGGGATCGCGGAGACCTGGTTCAACGCGGTCCGGAACGCCGAGCGCTTCGTCTACATCGAGGACCAGTACTTCCGCGTCCCGATGCTGAACGAAGCGATCGCGAAGCGGATGGACGAGGTCCCGGGGCTCCAGCTCGTCGTCGTCACGAAGCCGGTGACGCGGCTCGACCCGGGCTGCGCGTACACGAAGAACGCCTACGAGCTGTTCCAGTCGCGCTACCCCGATCGGTTCACGTACCTCCGCCTCGCGTCGTTCGATCCGGTCGGTGGTCGCTACAACGGCTACGCCGACATCGACGTCCACGCGAAGATGCTCGTCGTCGACGACGTCTTCATGAGCGTCGGCTCCGCGAACAAGAACAACCGCGGGCTCGTCTACGAGATCGAGATGAACGCGGCCGTCCACGACCGCGCGTTCGTCACTGCCTCGCGGCGACGGATGATCCGCGCGCTCGTCCCCGATGCGCCGGAGACCGACGACCCGGCGGTGTGGGTGCCGCTCCTCCGCAGTGTCGCCGGCGAGAACCAGCGCGTGTTCGATCAGAACCAGAATCCCGAGCGCCCGGTCCAGCTCCCGCGCGGCTTCGTCCATCCGCTCACGGGACCGAAGTCCTGCGCGTTCCCGAACGTCGGGCCCGACGCGACCTGATATCGTCGAAACCTGCCGGAAACCCGAGGACCGTGATCCTCGTAGGGTCTGGCTTCGCCGGGCCCACCGAGAGATGCGCTTCGAGAGCTACGACACGGGCGACTTCTTCGACGAGATGTTCGAGGCCGGCGGTCACCCGCGGCCCGGCGCGGCGGTCCTCGCCAAGCGGCTCGCGGCGCTCGACGAAGCCGACCTCGCGCGGAGGCAGGAGGCGGCGGAGCGGCTGCTCCTCACGATGGGGATCACGTTCAACGTCTACGGTCAGCAGGCCGGGATCGAGCGGATCTTCCCGTTCGACCTCGTCCCGCGGATCGTCGAGGCGCGCGAGTGGGAGACGCTCGAGAAGGGGCTCGTCCAGCGCGTCCGCGCGCTGAACCTCTTCATCGGCGACATCTACGGCGCGCAGAAGATCCTCGAAGCGGGGATCGTCCCGCGCGAGCTCGTGCTCTCCGCCGCGTCGTATCTCCCGCAGTGTCACGGCCTCCGGCCGCCGCGGGACATCTGGTGCCACGTCGTCGGCACCGATCTCGTGCGCGATCGCGACGGCCGCTTCTACGTCCTCGAGGACAACCTCCGCTGCCCGTCCGGCGTCTCGTACGTCCTAGAGAACCGCCGGATCATGAAGCGGACGTTCCCGCAGGTGTTCGAGGCCTCGCACGTGCGCGCGGTCGACGAGTACCCGGGACGGCTCCTCCGCACGCTCCAGTACCTCGACCGCCGCTCGTCCGAGCGCGCGCCGACAGCCGTCCTCCTCACGCCGGGGATCTACAACTCGGCCTACTTCGAGCACGCGTTCCTCGCCCAGCAGATGGGGATCGAGCTCGTCGAAGGGCGCGACCTCGTGGTCTCCGGCGGCTTCGTGAACATGCGCACGACGCGCGGTCTCCAGCGCGTCGACGTCATCTACCGCCGGATCGACGACACGTTCCTCGACCCCGCGACGTTCCGTCCCGACTCGCTCCTCGGCGTCCGCGGCCTGATGGACGTCGTCCGCGCCGGTCGCGTCGCGCTCGCGAACGCGCCGGGGAACGGCGTCGCCGACGACAAGGTCATCTACGCCTACGTGCCGGCGATGATCCGCTACTACCTCGGCGAGGACCCCATCCTCCCGAACGTCGAGACGTACGTCTGCGCCGACGAAAAGCAGCGCGCACACGTCCTCCAGAACCTCGACAAGCTCGTCGTGAAGGCGGCGAACGAGTCCGGCGGCTACGGGATGATCGTCGGGCCGCAGGCGTCGAAGGCCGAGCGCGACGCGTTCGGCGAGAAGATCCGCGAGAACCCGCGCAACTACATCGCGCAGCCGATGCTCGGCCTCTCGCGCGTGCCGACGCTCTGCGACGGGCAGCTCGAGGGCCGCCACGTCGACCTCCGGCCCTACGTGCTCTACGGCGAGGACGTCTGGGTCCTCCCCGGCGGGCTCACGCGCGTCGCGTTGCGCAAAGGGTCGTGCGTCGTGAACTCGTCGCAGGGCGGCGGGAGCAAGGACACGTGGGTGCTCCGTGCTTAGCCGCGTCGCCGACGCCGTCTACTGGATGAACCGCTACATGGAGCGCGCGGAGAACGTCGCGCGCTTCGTGGACGTGAGCTTCCATCTCGCGCTCGATCTCCCGACCCTGTCGCCTTCGCCGTGGGGCGCGCTCGTCGCGGCGACGGGCGACGAGGCGCTCTTCCGCGAGCGCCACGGCGAGCCGGAGCAGCGGTCGGTCCTCCGCTTCCTCACCTTCGACCGCGACTACCCGAGCTCCGTGGTGTGCTGCCTCGCGAAGGCACGCGAGAACGCGCTCCGCTCGCGCGAGAGTGTCTCGAGCGAGGTGTGGCAGCAGGTGAACGAGGCCTACCTCCTCGTGCGCGACGCCGAGA
Source organism: Polyangiaceae bacterium (assembly GCA_039809485.1). Classification (GTDB taxonomy): domain Bacteria; phylum Myxococcota_A; class Polyangia; order Polyangiales; family Polyangiaceae; genus Labilithrix. The sequence goes on from JBDHVE010000135.1 coordinate 14,574, forward strand.
GCGCCTTCGCGAGCGCGCCCGACGACGCGACGCCCTACGAGCTCTTCGCGGCGGTGAAGAAGGCGTGCCACGCGTTCGTCGGGACGACCTACCTGACGATGTCGCACGACGAGGCGTGGCACTTCGGCCGGCTCGGCCGCCTCGTCGAGCGCGCCGACAAGACATCGCGCATCATCGACGTGAAGAGCTACCTGATCGAAGAGGGCAGGGCGCAGTCGCCGGGGACGGACGAGATCGAGTGGGCCGCGCTCCTGAAGTCGGCGAGCGCCTTCGAGATGTACCGCCGGCGTCACGGCGCGATCGACCGGCACAAGGTGCTCGACTTCCTCGTGCTCGATCGCAAGTTCCCACGCTCGATCTTCTACGGCGTGCGGAAGGCGGAGCGGTCGCTCCACGCCATCACCGGCACGCCGCTCGACGGCCGTGCGACGCGGGCCGAGCGCGAGATCGGGAGGCTCCACGCCGACCTCGAGTTCGCCGAGATCCCGGACATCCTGCGGCGTGGCCTGAACGCCTGGGTCGTCGACCTCCAGACCAAGCTCAACGCTGTCGGCGACGCGATCAGCGAGTCGTTCTTCCTCCACGACGAGGTCGCCGAGGCGCCGCCGTCGCGCGAAGGCGAGGCCTAGGTCCGCGCGCCCTGACCCTGGAGCGCCCGGTCGCGAAGGCGCGTCTTGCCGAGCTCACGCGCGCAGTTGGCACAGCAGAAGATGAGCGCGGCCTCCTCGACGCCGTGTCCGAGCACGCGACAGCCGCAGTGCTCACACGTCGGCGCGATCGCGTGCGCGGCGCACTCGATGCAGTCGAAGGTGTAGATCTTGCCGTCCTTGTGGACCTCGAACGTCTTGTCGTAGTCGTTCCCGCACGTGTCGCAGCGAGCCATGGCTTCCTCCGTCCGCGCGGAGCGATGCGAGAACGAGGCCGACCACGGCCGAGCTCGCGCGACGTGGCACGCTCGCGCCCCACGGATGCGCTAGGGTGCGCCGGGATGTCCGATCTCGCAGACCTCGCGTCGCCGCTCACCGCCTCCGGCTATGCGTTCGTGCGCGCGCCGCGGATGCGCGCCGTGCTCGAGGCCGCCGGCGCGGAGGATTTCGCGAGCTTCGCCGCGTCGTGGGAGGACCTCGGCGTCGACACGTTCATGGCCGACGGCGGCCGCTACCGAAAGCGACGCTTCGCGGCGTTCGCCGTCTCCGCGGACGACATCAAGCGGAAGCCCCACCAGCCGCACTACCAGAGCCGGGACTACAACCCGCTGAACGGCGGTGTCGAGCGGTGGTTCCTTCCCGTCGCCGACGCGGTCGCGTACCACCCGGTGATGCAGGCGGTGCTCGCGACGTCGAACCGGCTGTTCACGGCGCTGACCCCCGAGGTCACGCGTCCCGACACGTGGCACGTCGAGGTCCACCAGTTCCGGATCGAGGCCGGGCCCGACGAGGGCCAGCCGACGCCGGAGGGCATGCACCGCGACGGCGTCGACTGGGTGCTCGTCATGCTCGTGCGCCGCGAGAACGTGGCGAGCGGGGAGACGCGGATCGCCTCCGTCACGCAAGCACCGCGCGGCAGCTTCATGCTCGAGGAGCCGATGGACGCGGCGCTCGTGGACGACGCGAAGGTCTTCCACGGCGTCACGCCCATCGCCCAGATCGATCCGTCGCGGCGTGCGTTCCGCGACGTGCTCGTCGTCACGTTCCGGCGCGCCTGAGCGGAGCTCAGGAGCCCGGCTGCTTGACGATCCGGAGGTACGGCTTCGGCGCCTTCCACCCCTGCGGGTAGATCTTCTTCGCGTCCTCGTCCGAGACCGAGCCGGAGATGATGACGTCCTCGCCCTTCTTCCAGTTCGCGGGTGTCGCGACCTTGTGCTGCGCGGTGAGCTGGATCGAGTCGAGGGCGCGGAGGATCTCGTCGAAGTTCCGGCCCGTCGTCATCGGGTACGTCATCATCAGCTTGATCCGCTTGTCGGGGCCGATGACGAACACGGTGCGGACGGTCTGGTTCGTCGCGGGCGTCCGGCCTTGGGACGTCCCCGGCTCTTCGGCCGGGAGCATGTTGTACAGCTTCGCGACGGTCAGATCGGTGTCGCCGATCATCGGGTACTTCACCGCGGCGCCCTGCGTCTCCTCGATGTCCTTCGCCCACTTGTCGTGGTCGTCGACGGGGTCGATCGAGAGGCCGATCAGCTTCGTGTTCCGCTTCGTGAACTCGGGCTCGATCTTGGCCATGTACCCGAGCTCCGTCGTGCAGACGGGCGTGAAGTCCTTCGGGTGCGAGAAGAGGATGGCCCAGCCGTCGCCGATCCACTCGTGGAAGTCGATCTCGCCTTTCGTCGTCCTGGCCTTGAAGTTCGGGGCGATGTCGTTGATCCGGAGGCTCATGTGCGGCTCCACTTTGTTGAAGGGACCGGTCACTATAGTAGTCACCGACGTCGCGTCAACGGACGACGGCCGCGCTTTCAGTTCGCAGGCCGCTCGCACCGGAGCTTGCCGGCGCGCTCTCGGCCGGTCGCTCCGTCGATGCCACGACACGCGCTTCCGTTGATTCCGTCCGGATAGCTCGACGTGCACGTGAGGCACTTCCAGACGCCGATTTCGGCCGGCGTCTTCCCGAGGTAGAAGCCCGTGCACGGGGTGTCGGCGACCGCGGTGCGGTTGACGACGGGACAGTACCCGGCCGCGCGGTCGTAGGGCACGAGGCACATCACGTCCTGCCCGTTCTCGTGCCAGTTCCGCCAGCACGCGCAGCTCGGCTCCGGCAGCATCCTGCAGAGCGACTCGCGGGCGTCGAGGTCTCCCTCCGTCATGCAGAAGCATTGCGTTCCCGCCGTTCCGTCGGAGCCGAACCAAGAGCGCCAGCCCGACTGGGGCGGCGGGCTCGGCGGGCGACGCACCGAAGGCGAAGGCGCCGCGTCCGAGGTGACGGCGGTCGAAGGCGCTTCCTCCGGCGGAGGCGGCGCGCTCGTTCCTGACGCGAGCGGTTCCGCATCGGGAGCGGAATCGGTCACGACGTCGGGGACGTCAGGCGGCGCCCGACGCCGCGCGACGGTGGTGATCGCCCCGAAGGCGACCGTGAGCCCGACGCCCATCGTCAGCGTCAGGGCGAGGCCGAAGGTCTTCGCCGGCTTCGCCTTCGATGGCCGGGACGACGGACGCGGCGCGCGGGCGGGCGGGCGCTCGTCGAACGTGTCCGTCACGCCGACGCGCGCGAGCACGGCCGACGGCGGCAGCGTGACCGTCGAAGGGGAGGGCGCGGGCGCCGGCGTCCCGGCCGTCTTCACGGTCGCGAGCCACCCGGCGAGCTGCGCGCGCGTGTCCGCCAGGCCGCGGCTCGCGAGCGCGCGCGCGAGGTCCTCCGCGAGCTCCGCCGCGGTCTGGTACCGGTCCGTGATCCGCGGGGCGAGCGCGCGGACGACGATCGCGCCGACGTCCTCCGGCAGGGCCGACGTGTCGAGCTCGAGCGGCTGCTGCGCGAGGAGCCGGGCGATCGCGCGATCGCTCTTCGCCGGGCTCGCGCCGCGGAGCAGTGCGTGGAGGGTGCAGCCGAGCGCGAAGACGTCGGTGCGCGCATCGAGGGGAGAGCCCGAGAGCTGCTCGGGGCTCATGTACCCGACGGTGCCTTTCGCGAAGCTCGCCGTCGTGCTCCGGACGCGGTCGTGCGCGAGCGCGATCCCGAAGTCGACGAGCTTCACCTCGCCGGTCCATGCGACGAGCAGGTTCGAAGGCTTCACGTCGCGGTGCACGATCCCGAGCGGGCGGCCGTGCTCGTCGCGCAGCGTGTGCGCATAGTGGAGCGCCCGCGCCGCCTCCAGGACGACGCCCAGCGCGGAGCCGAGCGGCACCTCCGCGCCGCGCGCACGCGTCCGCGTCGCGGCCTCCGCCGCGCTGACGCCCTCGACGAGCTCGAGGACGAGGAACGGCACGCCGCCGGCGATTCCGAAGTCGATGACTCCGGCGATGCTGCCGTGGTGGAGTCGGCTCGCGAGCTTCGCCTCGTCGCGGAGCGCAGCGAGCTCCTTCGGATCGCTCGCGAGGGTGTCGCGGAGGCACTTCAGCGCGACCCGCCGCGTGATGCCTCCGGCGGTGTGCGCCACCGCTTCGTAGACCTCGCCGTACGACCCGCGCCCGAGCAGAGCCCGAATCTCGTAGCGGTCCGCGATCAGCCGTGCGGGCTCGGGCACGGCAACAAGGTACTGCGAGCGTCAGCGACGGGCGAGAAGACCCTTGCGCCACACGAGCACGCCCGCCCCGACCGCGCAAAGAGCGAGGAAGCCGAGGAGCATGCGCGATGCGCTCTTGGCGCGCTGCTGCGTCTTCGCGGCGGTGGGCTCGATGCCGGGCAGCTCGAGCTGCTCGACGGTGAGCGCGCGGAGAGAGCTGAACGTGAGGTCGACCGGCGGCGGCGGGAGAGCGCTCATGGCGTCTTCCGCGATGCATGCCGCGCGCCGTGTCGCGTGAGCTCAGGTCTGGAACGGGATCGCGATCTCGCGCTTCTTCTCGAGCCACGCCGGGACGGCGAGATTCTTCGAGCGCAGGAACTCCGGATTGTAGAGCTTCGACGTGTAGCGCGTGCCGACGTCGCAGAGGATCGTCACGATCGTGTGGCCGGGGCCGAGCTCCTTCGCGAGCCGGATTGCGCCCGCGACGTTGATGCCGGACGAGCCTCCGAGGCAGAGCCCTTCGTGCTCGACGAGGTCGAAGAGGAGCGGCACCGCTTCCTCGTCGGGGATCACGTAGGCGTGATCGACCTCCAGGCCCTCGAGCATCGCGGTCATGCGCCCGAGACCGATCCCCTCGGTGATCGATCCGCCCGGCGTCGCGACGGGCTTGCCGTTCGTGAAGAGCTCGTACATCGCCGCGCCGCGCGGATCGGCGCACCCGATCCGGATGTCCTTCTTCTTCTCGCGCAGGTACGCCGCCGTGCCGGAGAGCGTCCCGCCGGTGCCGATCGCGCAGATGAAGCCGTCGACTCTCCCGTCGGTCTGCTCCCAGATCTCGGGACCGGTCGACACGTAGTGGGCCTTCCGGTTGTCGAGGTTGTTCCACTGGTCGGCGAAGAGGACGCCCTTCGGCTCCTCTTTCCGGAGCTGCTCGGCGAGACGCCTCCCGACGTGCTGGTAGTTGTTCGGATTCGCGAACGCGACCGCCGGCACCTCCACGAGCTCGGCGCCGAACGAGCGGAGCGTGTCCTTCTTCTCCTGGCTCTGCGTGTTCGGCATCACGATGAGCGTGCGGTAGCCCTTCGCGTTCGCGACGAGCGCGAGACCGATCCCGGTGTTGCCCGCCGTCGCCTCGACGACGAGGCCGCCCGGCTGGAGCTCGCCGCGCGCCTCCGCCTCGAGGATCATCTGCCGCGCAGCGCGGTCCTTCACGGAGAGGCCGGGGTTCAGGAACTCCGCCTTGCCGAGGATCGTGCAGCCGGTCGCCTCCGAGGCATGCCGCAGCTTGATGAGGGGCGTGTTGCCGATCGCCTCGAGGACGTTCTGCCGGATCTGCATGGTCGTTCTCCGCTCTGACGCGGCACGTTAGCAGACGTCACGCATCACGGCACCGCAGCGACGGAGACCTTGCCGCCCTCGGCGACGATCGAGAGGAGCGCGATGCCGCCGGCGAGCAGCAGCACCTTCGTCTCGCGCGCGCCACACGGACGCGCGAGCCACTCGCGCTGGTGTTGCGGGAGGGTCGTCTCGAACGCCTTCGCCGCGTCGGGACCGAGGAGGCCGAACACGGCGGTGCCGCCCGGCTTCACGTCGAGCCCGAGATCGCGGACGAGCCGCACGGCCCCGGCATCGGCGCGGAGCACGACGCACGCGATCGCGCGCTCGTCCTGCGCACGCACCTCGACGACGTCCTTCGCGCGCGCGGCGAGGACCTCCTCGAGGCGCGCGACGGCGTCCTCGGGCGCGAGCGGGAGGAGCTTGCCGTAGCGCTCGTTGAGCGACTTGCCGATCATCGGCCGCGCAGCATAGAACGGCCGCGCGCGGAGATCACTGGCCCGAGGTGCTGTGCATCCAGGTGATGAACGCGGCGTCGACGCGCGAGAGGTGATCGATCCGGCGCTGCGGATCGGGCTGGCGCTCGATCCCGACGACCTTGTGCGAGAGCTGCCCGTTCTCGACGAGGAACATGCCGGCGCCCGAATCGCCACCGTGCGAGTACATCGGCACGCCGTAGCCGTCCGTGTAGCCGTACTTCTCCGTCGACGTGACCTTCATGAAGCCGGTGCGCTTGAACGGCGCCTCGGGCTGCTCCGCCGTGCGCACGATCGCGCCGACCTGGACGTCCTGCCCACCGTCGACCTTTGCGGAGACGTCCGTGAGCTCGCCGTACTGCGTGAGCTCGATCGCGGACTCGAGCACCACGATGCCGATGTCGGGGTTGGCGACGTCGTTGAACTTCTCGTTGTAGAGGAAGACGTTCGCGGCCTTCACGCGCGGGCGGCCGGCGAGCGTCGGCGAGACGACCTCCCACGAGATGAACTTGCTCTTCTCGAGGCAGTGCGCGGCCGTGACGGCGACCTTGCTCGCGAGGAGCGTCGCCGTGCAGAACCACGTCCAGTTGTCGGTCCCCTTCATGATCAGGTAGACGACCTCGGGGTGCGTCGCGGTCTGCGGGTCGACGGTCGGGTCGACCGCAACCGGGGTCGGCGACGCGCGGCCCGTCGGCGGCTGCGTCGTCGTGCCCGGCGGCGTCGCGGTCGTGCCGTTCGTCCCGCCGAAGCTCGGCGTCGAGTCCTCCGGCTGCTCCTCGGGGTCGCCGCTGCACCCTGCGAGGACACAGGCGAGTACGGTCGCGACCGTCACCGACCACGCAAGGCGCATGAGGACGCGAGAGAGCAACGTTCGCGCCGCGCGTGATTCCACGCACTTCGGTGCTTCCTCGGCACGACGGGTGATGCCGACGAGCCGCTCCTGGACCGCCGACGATCCATCGGGGCTCAGGTGGGCGCTCAGTTCACGAGATCGTAGTGGTTCTTGTGCGGTTGCGTCGTCTTGCCGAGGCCGCACTTCCGGAGCTCGGAGCGGCTCACCGGCGCGCCGTCGGCGACGAGGTCGACAGCGCGGCAGCGCGTATGGGGCGAGGTCGTGCAGCCCGCGGTCGGACGAACGCAGCCCGCCTGGCCGGTGCAGCGGTTCGTGCAGCGATTCTCGCGGCGGACGCGCTCCTGGTCCTTCGGGCTCCGGTAGTACGAGAGGATCCGCGCGCCCTTCCGCTGCGCGCACTTCACGGCGCGGTCGAGCGCCGTGCCGGCGCACGGTCCCGCCGAGGACGTGAGCTCGTCGGACGACGAGGAAACCGCCTCGTCGTCGTCGGTCAGCGACTCGCCGTCACCGTCGACGTCCTCGTCCTCGAAGTCCTGCCCTTCGACGGTGGCGCAGGCGACGAGGCTCGCGATGGCCGCGAAGGCGACGAAGGACTTCGAGAAGAAGCGGGCGAAGGAGGAGGAGCGTTCGGTGGCCATGTCGGATGGTCTCTCCGCAACGACGGTGCCGAGGCTCGACCGCGTCCGACCGCCGCGTCATCGGCCCACGAAATCGGGCGGTTCGTGGGGGAAAGCCGGTTGCTCCAGGGATGTGGACGTGAGCACGCACAGGCGCGGTCGCGCGTGCGGACCCGGATCCGGAGGGGGTGAGATCCAATCAACGACAGACCAGATCACCCCCTCCGACCGGGGGTGGATCAGTTCTTCGCGGCCGGCTTCTTCGCCGGGAGCGCCTTCGCGAAGCCGCGCTTCCGCATGAGCGCCTTCGTGTCGACGTCGCGGCCGCGGAACGCCTTGTACCCCTCGGCGGGATCGACCGTGTCGCCGACGGAGAGCACGTGCTTCGTCAGCTTGCCGGCGACCGCCGGATCGTACGGGCCCTTGCCCTCGGTGAAGGCTTCGAAGGCGTCGGCGACGAGCGAGTCGGACCAGAGATAGCTGTAGTAGCCCGCCGAGTAGCTGTCGCCCGCGAACACGTGGTTGAACTGCGGGGTGCGGTGACGCATCACGATCTCGGCAGGCATCCCGAGCGCGCCGAGCGTCTTCTTCTCGAACGCGTCGGGGTCGATGTCCTTGTCGCCTTCGAGGTGGAGCTTCATGTCGACGAGCGCCGCGCTCAGGTACTCGACCGTCGCGAAGCCCTGGTTGAACGTGGCGCTCTTCGTGATCTTCTGCGCGAGCTCGGGGGGCAGGGGCTTTCCGGTCTGGTGGTGGAGCGCGAACTTCGAGAGCACTTCCGGCGTCGGGAGCCAGTGCTCGAGGAGCTGCGACGGGAACTCGACGTAGTCGCGCGCGACGCGCGTGCCCGCGAGCGTCGGGTAGGTGACGTTCGACGACAGGCCGTGGAGCGCGTGGCCGAACTCGTGGAAGAGCGTCTGGGCGTCGTCCCAGCTCACGAGGACGGGCTCGCCCTCCTTGCCCTTCACGAAGTTCGCGTTGTTGCTGACGATGGCCGTCACTTCGCCGCGGAAGCGCTCCTGCGCGCGGTACGCGTTCATCCACGCGCCGGACTTCTTGCCCGGCCGCGCATAGGGGTCGAAGTACCAGAGGCCGACGTGCTTGCCCGCCTTGTCCTTCACCTCCCAGACGCGGACGTCGGGGTGGTAGACCGCGACGTCCTTCACGGGCGCGAACTGGAATCCGAACAGCTCGCCGGCGACCCAGAACATCCCCTCGCGCAGCTTCTCGAGCTGGAGGTAGCTCTTCACCTCGTCCTGATCGAGGTCGTACTTCGCCTTGCGGACCTTCTCTGCGTAGAAGCGGTAATCCCACGGCGCGATCTTGCGCTTCAGGCCCGCCTTGTCCGCGATCGCCTGCATGTCGGCGACCTCTTCCTTGACGCGTCCGACCGCGGCAGGCCAGACCTCCTGCATGAGCGCCATCGCGCGCTCCGGCGTCTTCGCCATCGTGTTCTCGAGGCGCCAGTGCGCGTGCGTGGCGTAACCGAGGAGCTTCGCGCGCTCGGCGCGCAGCTTCAGGATTTCGGTGATCAGCTTCTTCGTGTCGTGCGCGTCGCCGTTGTCCCCGCGCTTCACGAAGTTCTTCCAGACCTTCTCGCGGAGCGCGTCGTTCGTCGAGGTGGTGAGGAACGGCTCGACGGACGAGCGCGTGTTCGTGATCGCCCACTTGCCCTTCATGCCCTTCGCTTCGGCGGCGGCGGCCGCGCCGGAGCGCACGGACGCGGGCAGACCGGCGAGGTCGGCCTCGCTCTCGAGGATCGTGGCCCAGCCCTCCTCGTCGGCGAGGACGTTCTGCGCGAAGCTCGTGTAGAGCGAGGCGAGGCGCTTGTTGATCTCGGCCGTACGCTTCTTCGCGTTCGCGTCGAGCTTCGCGCCCGCGCGCACGAAGCGCGTGTAGAGCTTCCAGACGAGGCGCTGCTGCTCCGGCGTCAGCTTGCTCTTCTCGGGCGACTTGTAGACCGCCTCGATGCGCGCGAAGAGCTTGTCGTTCTGCATGATCTCGTCTTCGAACGCGGCGAGCTTCGGCGCCATGTCGCGCTCGACGGCCTGGAACGTCGCGTCCGCCATCGTCGACGACCAGATGTCGTAGACCGTCTCGACGCGATTGAACGTGCGGCCCGAGTCCTCGAAGGCAGCAATCGTGTTCTCGAACGTCGCCGGCGTCGTGCTCTCCGCGATAGAGGCGATCTCCTTCCGCGTCTCGTTCATCGCGGCCTCGAGCGCCGGGACGAAGTGCGCGACCTTCACCTTGTCGAACGGCGGCACGCCTCCGTGCGGGCCCGTCCACTTCGCGAGCAGCGGGTTGTCCTTCTCGGGGGTGGCGTTCGGGGTGGGCTGTGCCGACATCGCTTGCCTCGGGGTGGGGGACGTGGCGTTCGGTGCATTCGCGGGCGGTGGCGATCCGCAGGCGGAGAGGGCGACCGTGAGCGCGAGGAGACCGAAGGACACGTGCGTTCGCATGACGGCCGAGGGAGGTACCCCAGGGGGCCGGAGTCGCCAAGCGGTCTGCGTCGATCACCCGGGATTCCCCGGTTGCCCGCGTCGCGTCGCGAGCGCTGCGCGATCCGGATCACCCCCTGTTCCGCGCCTGATCGAGGGCGATCCGGCGGCTTTCCGGCCCGGCATGTCGCGTGCTCGTGTGGGAGACCATGCGCCAGCTCGTCCTCGCGATGATCACCCTCGGTGCCACCGCTCTCGGGAGCCTGTCCGGCTGCTCGGGCGCGACCGACACGGTCGACCCCGAGACCGGCGAAGCGCCGCCGGGCGACGGCGTCGAGAACAGCGCCGACGCCCTGACGTCGCGCACGTTCCGGAACGTGACGCTCCTCTACCAGGGCGACTGGAGCTTCCTGACGACTTGCGACAAGTGGTCGAAGGGCCGCGTCCGCTTCGCGTGTGACGAGTCGCCTTCGCGCGAGTTCGTCGACGAAGGCGCGTGGGTCGCCGCGCCTTCGACGGTCTACTCGCGCGGTCTCTGCAACAAGCAGGTGAAGATCTGTCGCGGCGACGCGTGCATCACCGCGAAGGTCGTCGAACGGAGCGTCACGTCGGGCAAGTGGGAAGGGTCGAGCGCGGTGATGGAGGCGCTCGGCATCGACCACGGCGCGTCGAGCTGCAAGCGCAGCTGGGGCACGGCGAACGGCGTGACCGTCACCTTGCAGTGAGCCTCACTCGATCGCGAGCCGTTTCACTTCACCGTTCGCGTTCACGCCGAGGAAGCTCGTCGTCCCCAGGGTATCGACCGCCACGAGCGCGCCCTTGCGCGTCGGGATCGTCCGGACCGATCCGATGACCGACTTCGGCGCGATGCGGCCTTCCTCGAGCCGGCCGTCGTAGACGACCTTGCCGACCTCCTTGCCGGCCTTCGACGTGCGGAGGACGAGGAGGCCTTCGTACGACTCCGCGACGAGGAACGCGTCGTCACCGACCCGCGCCCGCGCCTCGCCGCGCGTCTCGGGCAGGGGCTCGGGGGTGCAGCCCGCGGCCGTGCACACCGCGATCGTGTCATTCGACACGACGTGGACCGCCTTCGCCCCGCAGCTCACGTCGCCGTTGTCGACGACGGCGGGGTTCGACTGCTCGTCGAACGCGAGGAGGATGCGCGAGAGGCCGCCGGCGAACGTGCGGAGGACGAGCACGCGGCTCGACCCCACGGTGCACGCGTGGATCGAGTTGACGTTGCCCGGCAGCTTGAAGAGCGTCTTGCCGCCCTTCGGCGTGTCGTCGGAGACGACGCGGAGCTCCGCGTCCGCCGTCGCGAAGTAGACGCGCGAGCCGGCGACGGCGAGCGCGGAGGGATCGCCGTTCCAGTTCGTGAGCTCGATGTCCTTCGTCGCGATCTTGTCGCCGACCGCGCTCGTGAGCTTGAACGGAGGGCCGGACGGCTTCTTCACGTCCTTGAGGAGGACCGTCTGTCCGTCGGATGCAGACCAGCCGGCCGCCACGTAGAAGCTGTCGGGCGGAACGAGACGGAGCCCGTCGCCGCCGCGGAAGACGCCCGTCGTCGGCGCCGAGTCGTCGAGGATCCGGACGCGGCGTCCGAAGGCGAGGAGCGGTGAAGCGCCGTCGTCGTGATCGAGGATGCCGGCGACGCCGCTCGCCTCCGGCGGCAGGCCCGTGCTCGACGCGGGCGCGCAGCGGATCGGCCCTTCCTCGTTGCCACGGCAGATCCGTGCCGGGCCACGGCTCGACGCGGCGACGAACGCGACGAGCTCTCCGGACGAGAAGCCCGTCGGCAGGTTGATCGCGTCTGCGATCCCCTTCTTGTCGCGGAGATCGCTCGCCGGGAGCGCGTCGACGAACGTCGGCGCCGGAACGTCCGCGACGTCGGTGAAGGTGTAGCCAGACTTCTTGCTCTCCTCGAGGAAGTCCTGGAATGCAGGCCCGAACGTCTCGACGTTCTTCCAGTTGTCGCCCGCCGTCGCCTTCGCGAGCGCACGCGAGGCAGCGCCGAGGTCTTTCTTGCCCTCGGTCATCGCGCCGATCTCCTTCAGCGTGTCCGTGAGCGAGATGAGCTCCGTCACGCAGCGATTCGGCCACATCCGGGCCTTCACCTCTTCGCTCTCCTCCATCCGCCGGAGGGCAGCGGGCCGCGTACCGCCCTTCTTCGCCTCGTCCTCCGCGATCGGCACGTCGAGGAGACGTCCGCGCCAGCCCGCGCGGAACCGCAGCATCGGATCCTCGGTCGCGGCGAGCGGCTTGCCGACGAGGCACTTCGCCGCGCGGCTGTAGGCGAGGTCGCCCTTCTTCTGCGCCTGCTTGCCGAAGACGATGCTCGCGGAGGCGATCCCGAGGGCGACGGTGAGCC
>JBDHVE010000136.1:0-26672 GCA_039809485.1 Polyangiaceae bacterium
AGGGCGCGCTCAACCTGTGGGTGGTCGCCGACAACCTCCGCAAGGGTGCGGCGCTCAACGCGGTGCAGATCGCCGAGCAGCTGTTCGTGCAGGGCTGACTATCACCTTCGCACGTGCGGCTTCACCGCATGATGAAGCGGAGCGAGACGATGCCGGAGCGCTCGCCGGTCGCCGCGCTGTATTCCTGCTGCGTGAGCCAGAACGCGAAGCGGCCGCCGAGCGACACGTTCGGCGCGATCCACCACGTCGCGCCGACGTTGACGTAGCGGTTCGTGGTGACGAGCCCGTCGCCGATCTGGAACTGCACCTGCTGGAACTGCGCGCCGAAGCCGTCGGCGCAGTCCCACGCGCACTTGTGACGCCGCGCGACGTCGACATCGAGGCCGGCGCCGAAGTTCACCGCCTGGTAACGCTCGGGCGCGCGCTTCGCGAGGTCGTTCGGGACGAGCGTGTCGTTGCGCGTGTACGCGGCGCTCGCGAACGGGACGAGCATGCCGTCGACGAGCTTGAGGCGCGCCGTGCCGCGGACGTTGTAGCCGCGGATCTCGTCGTTCTGTCCCGTGTTCGTGTTCGTGTCGATCGCAAAACCCTGCACTGCCACCCGCGCGTCGACGAGCTTCGTGTCCACGAGGACGCTCGGCGTGAGCATCATGATGTGGAAGGTGTCGTCGGGGAAGTGATTCGGCCCCTGGTTCACCGCCTGGTACGGCTGGATGTAGAAGCGCTCGAACGGTGGGAACGAGCCGCCGACGAGGAGGCTCCCCGTCGTCGACACCGGGTTGCCGGCGTTGAACGTGAGGGCGAGCCGGAGGCCCTGGAAGAGCTGGTAGGCGCCACGGACACCGTTGCCGAGGTTGAAGCCGCTGAAGAGGAGCGGGTCACGCGTGGCGGTGTCCTGGAGGAACGTCTCCGCGACATGGGCGGAGAAGAAGTCGGCGCTGCCCTCGTCGATCAGACGACCGGCCTCGATCCGCCAGTCGTCCTGGTGGAGGCGCACGACCTGCTGGCGGACCTGGAGCGCGGCCTGCCCTTCGTACGCGCTCGTGCCGCGGAGACCGACACCACCGGACGCCATCAGCTCGCTCTCGGCGCTGACGAGCGTGCCCCAGCGCGCCTCGAGACCGATCCGACCGAGCGCGAACGTGCTCACGCGCGCTTCCTTGTCCTCGCTCGGCCTGCCCTTGAAGGTGTCGAGCTTCAGGCCGCCGCTCACCATGATGTAGGGACGGATCCGGAGCCCCGGCTTCCCGTCGGCGGTCCCGAGCGGGACGTCGACCGGCGCGCCGAACGCGAGCGTCTCGGCGCCTTCGCCGCGTGCGGCCTTCGCTTCTTCTGCGGTCGCTTCCGCGTTCGCGTCCGGGTTGGCGTTGGCGTTCGGGTTCGGGTTCGGGTTCGGGTTCGCGTCCTCCGCCTTCGGCTCCGGCATGGCCGTCGTCGGCGGCTCTTCGTCCGCGATGCGTGCCTTCTTCGGCGCCGCTTCGGCGTCCTGCGCGTAGAGGGATCCCGTCAGGACCGCGCCCAGCGCGATCCACTTCGTGACTGCCATGATGCTTCTCCGGAAGACGAAAAGACCGAGGTGAACGCGGGGCCTGCTCGCGTCAGTCGCTCAGTGCGTCCATGAGGATCTTCAGCGCCGCCTCGCTCCGGAGCGCGCCGTAGTGGTTCTTGAAGATGCCGTTGTAGAAGTAGCCGCTCGTGTCGTTGTCCTGGAGCGACACCGTGAGGTTCTTCGCGCCGCTCAACGCCGAGCTGCCCTCCGAGACGAACTCGTCCTGGAACGTGCCCTGCGACACGTCCTTCATCACGAGCGTGGTGTACCAGACCTTGTGGCCGCCGCAGGCGCCCTTCTGACCGAAGGCGCTGTCGCCGTCCCCGCACGGCGTCTCCCATTCGCCGTTCGGGCCGTTGAGCGGCTTCAGGAACGCGGTGGGCTCGTACGCCGTGCGGTCGCCGAGCTCGCAGGTGATCCGCCCGCGCATCGTCGGGTTCGACGCGCAGAGCGCGCGGAAGGTGGACACGCCGTGGTGGGCGCCGGCGACGTAGATCAGGTCGCGGATCCGCTCGAACGGCTTCGTCCCGCGGCGGTGGAGGCGGCGGAGCGAGTCGCGCACCATCGTCGGACCGACCGAGAACGACACCATCGAGATCTCGCGGCCGGGGTACGCGGTCATCACCGCGTCGACGAAGTGCTCGAGGATCGGGACGCCCCAGCCGTGGTCGTAGTTCTGCGCCGCGTTCTCGGTCTTGTTGTCGCCCTTCGGGTCGTCGACCTTGTCGTAGCGGAGGTCGACGGCGAGGACCTTGTACCCGGCCTCCACGAGGCGCTCGCTCAGCATCGTCTGGGCGTCGGCCTTGTCGGCGGGGAACTTCTCGTAGTCGGCGGGCGTCGACGAGTTGCCGTGGACGAGGAGGACGATCGGCTTCTTCGGGTCTTCGTTGTTCGTCGGGTACGCCTTCGCGGCGCAGCGGTAGCACGGGATCTGCGCCGCCGGGTACGCGCTCGCCGCGCGCGTCGAGAGGCCGTCGGTCGTGCAGCCCGGGTGGCTGAAGAGACTGCGGTAGGCGACGCCGTTGTCGCTCGGCGGCTCCGCGCCGGTCAGCGTGACGAGCGCCGCGCAGACGTCGGCGTCCCCCACCGGCGGCTTCGCACCGGCGGTGCCGCCGTCGGTGGCGAAGGGATCGACGTTCGACGTGAGGCACGCCGTGCTCGAGGACGACGCGAGCGTCGCGACGAAGACGAGCAGCAGCATCGTGACGCTCGCCGAAGCCGCGGCGCGCGACCGTCCGCGCATCGCCGCGCCGATCCGTACCGCGAGCGGACGACCCGCGACGAGGACGAACACGGTGAGCTCGCAGGCGATCGCAACGAGCGTCGTGGCCTTCGCGATCCCCATCCCGCTGCGGGCGAGGGCGGCGATCGCCATCGGCACGAAGGCCGCGAAGAACGCGCCGACGTGGTAGACGACGCCGACGAGCCGCGCGCGGACCGCGGCAGGGAAGAGGTCGGTGAGGACGACCGGCGTGGCTCCGCAGAACGCGGTGCCGATCGCGCCGCCGAGGAAGGCGCCGATCGTCAGCGCCGCCCTGCCTTCGAACGCGAGGCCGGTGTAGACCGGCACGGCGAGGACGGCGAGGAGTGCCGGAAGGGCGATCCCGACCGTCGCGCCCCGCCGCGTGGTGAGGATGCCCACAGCGACCGAGCCGATCAGCATGCCGACGTTGAAGACCGTGACGAGCCGGGCGATGCCGCCGTCGCCGAGGCCGAGCTCCTCGCGGAGCATCGTCGGATAGAGGCCGGTCAGCCCGTAGTAGGCGCCGAAGCCGAACGCCATGATGAAGCAGCCCCACACGACGCGGCGGAAGAGCGTCTTGTCGGTGCGGAACGCGTCGCCGAGCGAGACGACGCCTTCCGCTTTCGCGGCCTGGTGCTCCTCGCTCTCCGGGATCCACCAGCGCATCGGGAGCGCGAGAAGCGCCGGGAGCGCCGCGATGACGAACATCGCGCGCCAGCCGAAGCGAGGCAGCACGAACGCGCTGACGACGCCGGCGAGGATGTAGCCGACCGCCCAGCTGCCCTGGAGGACGCCGGACGCAATCGCGCGTGAGCGGCGCGGCCAGCTCTCCATCGCGAGCGTCGTGCCGCTCGTCCACTCCGCGCCCATCCCGACGCCGAAGAGCGTGCGGAGGACGAGGACTGCGGTGAACGAAGGCGCGAGGGCGACGGCGCCGTCGCAGAGCGCGAACCAGACGACGCTGAGGAGGAGGGGGAGCCGGCGGCCCCAGCGATCGGCGGCGATCCCCGCGAGCCAGCCGCCCGCGAAGCGGGCGAGGAGCGTGAGCGCGATCGACCCGGTCGTCGCGACGTGGTTCACGCCGAACTCCTTCGCGATCTGGGGCATCACGAGGAAGAAGATCGTGAAGTCGAAGGCGTCGAGGACCCAGCCGATCCACGCGGCGGAGAAGGCGGTCCACTGACCCTTGGTGGGCTCGCGGAGGAGCGAGACGGCGTCTGCGAAGGAGGACATGGCGTTGTACGGCTCGTGGGAGGAGTGTTGTGACAGCGCTCAGGCGCGACGCGCGCGGCGTGCGCGGCGGCCGAGGGCGAGGCCGAGCGCGGCGAGAGCGACGAAGGCGATGGAGGCTCGCGCGCGCGACGGCGCGAAGGCGCACGTGCTCGAGGCGGTGCCGTAGCCGGTGTCACCGTCCGAGGGCGTCGCGCCGCTTTCGGAGGTGCCGCCGGAGCTCGAGCTCGCGCCGCCGGTCGAGGAGGACGAGGACGACGAGGAGCTCGCCGGCTTGCCGCTCGACCCCGCGTCCGCGCCGCCGGAGCTCGAGCTCGTGCTCGGCGTCGTGCCGGTGAGCCCGAAGAACTCGGCGATGTGCGCGGCGGCGCAGATCCCCTTGTCGAGCGTGTACTGGCTCGGTGTCCCGCACTGCGCGCCGCCCTTGATCGGGACGCCGTGGTCCATCCCGGCGATCGTGTACGTCTCGACGACGACGTTGCCGCCCGAGTCCTTCCACGCGCTGTGCGCCTGGCCGTCGACGGTGTCCGTGAGCGACGGCGCGGCGGCATCGAGGCCGAAGAGGTTCGTCCACTGCTCGACGATCTCGCCGCGGTTCGCGGTCCCGACGATGCTGTCCGCATCGCCCTGCCAGACGGACATCCGCGGCCACGGACCGGCGAAGCCGGCGAAGGCGTCCTTCACCTTCTTCCCCCAGACGTCCGGCGTGTTGTTCTTGCCGGGCTTCTGGCAGCCCGAGACCTCGGCGTAGACCGTGGTGCAGTTGTACGGGATGCCCGCGATGCTCGCCGCGCCGGCGAAGACGTCGGGGTAGACCGCCGCCATCAGGACCGCCTCGGCGCCGCCGGCGGAGAAGCCGACGACGTAGATCTTCTTCGGGTCGCCGCCGTGCGCCGCGAGCGACTTGTCGATCATCTGCTTGATCGAGAGGTTCTCGCCCTTGCCGCGCTGGAGGTTCGTCGGGTCGCCGTACTCGCCGGACCAGTTGAAGCAGCGGAGGGGGTTGTTGCCGGTCTGCTGCTCGGGGAAGACGAGCGTGAAGCCGTGCTGCTCGCTGAGATCGTTCCAGCCGAGCTTCGCCGCGTCGGCTGCACCCTGCATGCAACCGTGCAACACGACGACGGTCGCCGCGCTCGGCTTCAGCGACGCAGGGACGTGCTCGTACATCTTGAGCGCGCCGGGGTTCGAGCCGAAGCCCGTCACCTCGGTGATGTCGGTCGTCGCGGCGGAGGAGACGACGGCGAGCCTCTCCTCGCGCGGCGACCCCGGCTCGACGGTGCAGCCGATCGTGAGCGCGAACGCGGCGAGGGTGAGGGCGGGCGTGACGAAGCTGGGGAGGGGACGCATCGCGCGGCCGCCTCAGCGAGGGCCGTGCCATCCGACGTCGCTGCAACGCGTCGTCGGCGTTCGCGCGGGAAACGGGGGTGGAACGGGCCCGACCGGGAGCTTGCGTCAAATTTCGGAGAACGCGGCGCGTCCGCGGCGACGCACCCTTCCCGGCGGAGGTCTGCGTCGCGTCGGACGCGGGCTCACTGCCAGACGCAGATCACGTCCGCGCCCTGCTGGAGGCAGTTCCGGATCGTGCTCGCGCCGCAGCCGGTCCCGCATCCGAGCTCGCAGCCGCTCGCGACGAGGTCCAGGACCGCTTGCTTGTACGCAGCGGTCTCGGCCGAGCCCGGTAGCGCGACGACGACATCGCAGTTGCACTGGTCCTTCACCGCCGCCGTGCACTGCCCGGAGGAGAGCTTGCAGGCGATCGCGGCCTTGCGCGTGCGCGTGACCTCGGCGAAGAGGGCGGTGCAGTCGGGCACGCTCGCGTCTGCGTCGGCGGCATCGATCGGCGATGCGGCGTCGCTCGCGTCGACGTCGGGCGCGCTGTCGCGTCCTCCCGCTTCGGCGACGCCCGCTTCCTCCGGCGTCTCGCGCACGGTCCAGTCGAACCCGCATGCGGCGAGGCCCCGACACGCGAGGGCCATGCCTGCGAAGGACGCGAGGCAACCGAGCCGGAACTGCGCACGAAAGCCCGCCACGCGCGCCATCATGCAACGCTTCGGCCCGAGGTGCACGTCGGCTAACCTCTCGGCCCGCATGTCCTCGGTCCGTCGCTCCCTCGCGCTGGCGCTCGGCCTCGGGCTGACCGTGGCGCTCGGGAGCGGCCGGGCGTCGGCCGGCGAGCCCGACGTCGCGCGCGCGCGCGACGCCTACGACCGGGGCGTGAACGCCGAGCAGCGCGGCGATCACGCGTCGGCCGCCCGCGCGTTCGCGGAAGCCGACACGCTCGCGCCTTCGGTCGCGTCGCTCGAGGCGGCGCTGGAGTCGTCGATGCGCGCCGACGACCCCGCGCTCGGCGCCGAGCTCCTCGAGCGCGCCGAAGCGCGCGTCACGGATGCCGGTCTCGCGAAGACGCTCGACGCGGCGAAGAAGCGCTTCGCGGGCCGGAGCGGCAAGATTCGTGTCGACTGCGGCTTCGCCCAGACGTGCCTCGTCGCCGTCGACGGCACCGCGCGCGACGCGACCCGCGCGGTCCACGTCAGCGTCGGCGCGCACACGGTCGTCGTCGAGCGCGACGGCGAGCGGCTCGACAAGCTCGTCGACGTCCACGCCGGCGAGGTCGTCGTCCTCGCGCCCGAGGAGCCCGGCGTCACCGTCACGGATCGGAAGACCTCGCCGAAGCCGATCGTCGAAGCGAAGGGGCTCTCGCCTGCGTTCTTCTGGGTCGGCGTCGGCCTGACCGCCGCCCTCGGCGGGCTCACGATCGCGAGCCGTCTCGACGCGAGCGCGAAGCACGACCGGTTCGAGCGCGACGGCTGCGGCCTCGGCGGGACCGGGCCCGTGCCCGACGGCTGCAGCGCGCTCGCGAAGAGCGGCGAGAGCGCCGACACGCGCACCGTCCTCGCCCTCGGCGCGACGGGCGTGCTCGCGATCGGCACCGCGCTGACCGGCCTCTTCTTCGTGCGCTGGGACGAGCCGAAGAAGCGCGGATTCCACGCGACGCCGTGGGTCGCGCAATACGGCGCTGGCGCCGCGGTGACGTTGCCATGGCCGTGAGCGCGTCGCTTCCCGCCGCGACGGCGCGTGCGCGTCGCTACGAGGCGCTCGCGAAGATCGCCTCCGGCGGCACCGCCGCGGTCTGGGTCGGGGCTCCGCGCGGGGCCGCTGCGCCGCTCGTCGCGATCAAGCGGCCGCACGCGCATCTCGCCGACGACCCCTCGTTCCGCAAGGCGCTCGTCGCCGAAGCCGTCATCGCGTCGCGCGTGCAGCACCCGAACGTCGTCGACGTGCGCGACGTCGAAGAGGACGACGACGGGATCCAGCTCGTCATGCGCTACGTCGAGGGCGCTTCGCTCTCGGAGATGATCCGGAGCTGGTCGCGGGAGCCGCCTCCTCGCGCCGCCGCCTGCGCGCTCCGGATCGCGCTCGACACGTGCGCCGGGCTCGCCGCCCTCCACGACCTCCGCGACGAAGCAGGCCGCCTCCTCGGCGTCGTCCACCGCGACGTCTCGCCGGCGAACGTGCTCGTCGGGATCGACGGCGTCGCGAGCATCACCGACTTCGGTCTCGCGAAGCCGCTCTACGCCGTCGAGCGCACGACGAGCGAAGGCGCGCTCCGCGGCAAGCTCGGGTACATGGCGCCCGAGTACGTGCGCGGCAAGGACATCGACCGGCGGATCGACGTGTTCGCGATGGGCGTCGTCGTCTGGGAGGCGCTCGCGAAGAAGCGCCTCTTTCGCGGCGAGAACGACGCGGCGACGCTCGAACGCGTCCAGCGGATGAGCGCGCCGTCGCTCGCCTCCGTCGCGCCGGAGCTCGGGCCGGCGGCAGGCGCGCTCGACGCGGTGCTCGCGCGCGCGCTCGCGAAGGATCCGGAGGCACGGACCGCGACGGCCGAAGCCCTCGCGCACGAGCTCGAGGAGGTCGCGCACACGTTCGGTCTCCTCGCGACCCACGAGGAGGTCGCCGCTTCCTTCGGACCGACGCTGCAGGCCGAGCTCGAGACGCGTCGGGCGCGCGTGCGGAAGGGGCTCGAGGCGCGCGCGTCGGGCGCGGCGCCGCTCTCCGCCGACGTGTCCGGACCGCGTGCGTCGGTCGCGCCGACCGTTCCCCCGCTCCGCGCCGATGCCGTCGAGCCGACGGTGAAGGTGCCGAAGCCGTCGCGCGCCGCGCCGGTGCTCGTCGCGATCGGCCTCGTGTCGGCGGTGCTCGCGGCCGGCGTGGTCGCATGGCGGCGCACGCCTCCCGTGGAGCGCACGCCTACGCCGGCCGCGTCGGCGCCGATCGCGCCGCCTCCGTCCGCGCCGCCGTTCACGTTCCCGCCGGAGCCTCCGCCCGGGATCACCGTCTCGGCGGCTCCTCCCGCGCCGCCGTCTTCGTCGCCGCCGGCCGCGCCTCGCGCGAGGCCCGCGCCGCGCGCGACGGCGTCGGCGGTTCCGGCACCGAGCGACGTCCCCGGCTACAAGAAGCCGCGTCCGAATCCGTACGATCGGCCCTGAGTCAGGCGAGCGTCTGCGCGAGCGCGGCGTAGGCCGCCTTCGCGGAGGCGAACCGCTCGTCGGCCACGCGCGCCACGCACTGCGCGAACCACTCGTTGAAGCCGGGCGGGATCTTGTCCATCACCTCGAGCTCGATCGCGCGCGCGGACGCGATCGGGATCGGGTCGTGGCAGACCTCGCGCACGACCTCGAGCGGCGCTGCGTTTCTCGCGACGGAACGCCAGAACGACTTCCCCGTCAGCAAGTAGAAGGCGAGGAGCCCGAGCGACCACACGTCGGACGCCGGCGTCGCGGGATCGCCGAGCACCTGCTCGGGCGCCATCCAGCTCGGCGTCCCGAGCGGCGCGCCGGAGAAGGTGATGTTCTCGGCCGTGATCCGCGCGATCCCGAAGTCGAGCACCTTCACGAGCGTGCCACCGCGTGCGCTCTTCGACGCGCTCAGGAACACGTTGGCCGGCTTCAGATCGCGATGGACGATCCCGATCGCGTGCGCCTTCCCGAGCGCGTGACAGAGCTGCTCGAAGACCTCGAGCACCTTCTCGGGCGGAATCGGGCCGTGCTCCTCGACGTGGTCGCGGAGGTCCTGCCCCTCGAGCAGCTCCATCGCGAGCCACGGAAGCTGCAGCTTCCGGTCGACGCCGGCGGCGATGACCTGCGCGACGTGCTCGCTCGCGATCTTCGCCCCGACCTGCGCCTCGCGTTCGAAGCGTTTGTAGAGTGTGTCGCTCCGCGTGTAGTCGGGGTGGAGGATCTTGAGCGCCCGGTGTACGGCCGTGCTCAGTTGCTCCGCGACGTAGACCGCGCCCGTCGAGCCGCGCCGGAGCGGCCGCACGACCATGTAGTCGACCCCGACGATGGTGCCGAACGGCACTTCGGGAACGCTGTCGACCGCGTCGTCGGGCATGTGCCCCAAGCATACGCCCTCGCCTGGTATGCTGCCTCATCGTGAGCGACGACTTCGTCGACGACGAGACCACCCGCGTCCCCGCCGAAGCGCGCGGGCTGCGCATCCTCGCGGTCGAGCTGGTCGTCCTGGAGGGGCCGGAGCGAGGCCGGCGGGTCCCGGTCCACGGCGGTGCCGCCCGGATCGGGACGGCGGAAGGGTGCGACCTGCGGCTCACGGACCGCACGGCGTCTCGCGTCCACTGCGAGATCCGGGTGAAGCCGCGCGCGGTCCTCGTGCGCGATGCCGGGAGCACGAACGGCACGTTCTGCGAAGGGATCCGCCTCGTCGAAGCGGAGGTGCCGGCCGGCGCGGTGCTCCGGATCGGCGGGAGCGCGGTCCGGATCGAGATCTCCGACGAGCCGGCGTTCGTCGACGTTTCGCAGCGCGAGTCGTTCGGTGAGCTCGTCGGCCAGAGTCTCGAGATGCGTCGTCTCTACGCGATGCTCGAGCGGATCGCGAAGGCCGACGCGACCGTGCTCGTCCAGGGCGAGACCGGCACCGGCAAGGACGTCGTGGCCCGCTCGATCCACGCGGCGTCGAAGCGCGCGTCGGGCCCGTTCGTGCCGATCGACTGCGGCGCGGTCCCGGAGACGCTCTTCGAGAGCGAGCTCTTCGGCCACGTGCGCGGTGCCTTCAGCGGCGCCGTCGCCGATCGAAAGGGCGTCTTCGAGGAGGCCGACGGCGGAACGCTCTTCCTCGACGAGATCGGCGAGCTACCGCTCGGGATGCAGGCGAAGCTGCTCCGCGCGATCGAGACGCGGAGCGTGCGCCGGGTCGGCGCCAATGCGGCGAAGCCGGTCGACGTGCGCGTCGTCGCCGCGACGAACCGGCCGCTCTCGCGCGCGGTGAACGAAGGCACCTTCCGCGAGGACCTCTACTACCGGCTCGCGGTCGTCGAGGTGCAGATCCCGCCGCTCCGTTCACGGCGCGAGGACGTCGGCGTGCTCGCTTCGCACTTCTTCCACCTCCTCGGCGGCAAGGGCGACCTGCCCGCGTCGTTCGTCGCCTCGCTCCAGCAGCGGAGCTTCCCGGGCAACGTCCGCGAGCTGAAGAACCACGTCGAGCGCGCGATGATGCTCGGCATGATCGCCCCGCCTTCCGCGCGTCCCGCCACACCGCCGCCGCCCGGCGGGCTCGAAGCGCTCGCGCCGCTCCATCTCCCGCTGAAGGAAGCGCGCGAGCAGTGGACGCAGTCGTTCGAGAGCGTCTACGTCCGCGCGGTCCTCCAGAAGACGCGCGGCAACGTCACGCGCGCAGCGGAGATCGCGGGCGTGAGCCGTCGCTTCCTCCAGCGGCTCGCGGCGCGGCTCGGGATCAAGGCGAGCGAGGTGGGCGCCGCGCCCGAAGACCTCGAGCCCGGCGACGAGTAGGAGACGCAGCGGAGGGGGACGGGGGATGGTTCCAGCAGCAGAGGTTCCGGCGCCGGTCGGGTTCATGCGCGGCGTCGGCTACACGATCACCGACGCCGACGACGCGTTCCTCGCGATGGTCGGGTACACGCGTCGCGACTTCGAGCACGGCGCGATCGACTGGCGTGCGATGACGCCACCCGAGTTCCTCCACCTCGACGAGGCCGGCATGAAGCAGGCGGCCGACTCGGGGGGCTTCACCGCGCCGTACCAGAAGGAGTTCTTCCGCAAGGACGGCACTCGCGTGCGCGTGCTCCTCGTGTGCGCGTTCGTTCCGCGACGCGAGAACGAGTGGGTCGGCTACGTCGTCGACCTCTCGGCGCGCACGGCGGCGGTCGCGACCGACCGCGACACGAGGATGCCGCTCGCGGACGGCCCGCTCCCGCAGGACATGACCGCGAGGCTCGTCGGCGAGCTCGTGCGCGAGCGTTCCCGCATGCTCGCGATGCTCGACAACACGCCGGCGATGATCTGGGCGATCGATCGCCGGTATCGCCTCCTCGGCGCGAACAAGGCGTTCCTCCTCGTGAGCGGCGCGAGCGGAAAGGAGCTCGAAATCGGCGACGACATGTTCGCCGGGCGTCCCGAGAACATCGTCGCGGACTGGAGCGCCTGGTACGCGCGTGCGTTCGCGGGCGAGAGCTTCGTCACCGCGCGCGAATACGACGTCGGCGGGAAGGTGCACATCGAGTACCACCACTCTCCGATCGTCGCTCCGGCGGGGGACATCATCGGTGCGACGGTGGTCTCCGTCGACCAGACGCCGCGGTACGAGACGGAGGCGCGTCTTCGCGCGAGCGACGCTCGCTTCCGGACCCTGGCTGCGTCGCTGCCCGTCGGGATCTTCCTCGCGGATGCCTCGGGGGCGCTCACGTACGCGAGCCCGCGCGTCGCGGAGATCTTCGGCGCGAAGCCGGAGGCGCTCGCCGGGCTCGGGTATCGCGAGCTCGTCCTCCCGCACTACCGCGCCGTCCTCGATCGCGAATGGCAGGAGGCCAAGGCCGAGGGGCGAACGCTCGAGGTCACGATGCGGATCCGCCGGGAGGACGGCGCCGTTCGCGTCGTCCGCCTCCAGGCGGAGCCGGCCGAGCACGCGGAGGTCGAGGCCGCGTTCGTCGGGAGCATCGAGGACGAGACGGAACGTCTCGCCCTGTCCGACCGCGTGCGCCAGCGAGAGAAGATGGAATCCCTCGGAACCCTCGCCGGCGGCATCGCGCACGACTTCAACAACATGTTGAGCGTCATCCTCGGCTTCGCGGAGCTCGCGGCGGCGCCCGACGCCGACATGACGCAGCGAACGGAGGCGTTCGATGCGATCCGCACCGCGAGCCTCCGCGCGCGCGACCTCGTCCAGCAGATCCTCGCCTTCAGCCGCAGGACGGAGCGGGCGCACGTCGACGTCGATCTCCGTGCTCTCGTCGAGGAGAGCGCCCGCCTGCTCCGCGCCGCGATCCCGTCGAGCATCGAGCTCGACGTGAGACTGCCTCCGCTCCCCGTGCTCGTGAAGGGCGACGCGGCCGCCCTCCAGCAGGTGATCGTCAACCTGTGCACGAATGCGGCGCACGCGCTCCGCGGCAACGCGCGCGCGAAGCTCGTCATCACCCTCGAGATGGTCGACGAACGCAACGCACGTCTCGTCGTCACGGACAACGGACCCGGAATCCCGGCCGAGAACCTCGACCGCATCTTCGAGCCGTTCTTCACGACGAAACGCGTCGGCGAGGGCTCCGGGATGGGGCTCGCCGTCGTCCACGGCATCGTCACTTCGCATCGCGGCGAGATCACGGCCGCGAACGCGGCGGGCGGTGGCGCCGAGCTGACGGTGTCCCTTCCCGCGACGGCGGGCTCGGCTGCTCTCGGCGGTCCACGTCGATCGAGCTGGACGGCGTTCTCCGCCGTCACGGGTCGGGTCCTCCTCGTCGAGGACGAGACCGCGGTGAGCAACGTCGTCGCGCAGGCTCTCCGGTCCGCGGCGCTCACCGTCGTCACGTGCGCGAGCGCCGAGGCCGCGCTGGCCGTGCTCGGCGAGAAGTCGGACGCCTTCGACGTGGTGCTCACCGATCTCTCGATGCCGGGCATGCGCGGAGACGTCTTCGCCCGTCAGCTCGCCACTCTGTTCCCAGCGCTGCCGTGCGTGCTCATGTCCGGCCATCGCACCGACGACCACGAAGGCCAGCTCGGAGGCAGCGCGGAGACGCGAGGGTTCCTCCAGAAGCCGTTCAGCGTCCAGGAGCTCGTCACGACCGTCGGCCGCTTCGTGCGCTCCGGCACGCGTCCGACGTGACGCACGGAGGGACGCGCGACGATGCGTCGGCGGCGACGCGCGACCCGGCCGGTCGAA
Organism: Polyangiaceae bacterium; assembly: GCA_039809485.1. GTDB lineage: Bacteria > Myxococcota_A > Polyangia > Polyangiales > Polyangiaceae > Labilithrix. The sequence continues at coordinate 13,209 of JBDHVE010000136.1, forward strand.
CGCGTTTCCCGCGGTGATCCGGGCTCGTGACGGTGACGCGTCCGCGTGGCACGCGGGCTGCTCCACGGAGCGCTCATGACGCCCCCTCTCCCTCTCGCATCGCGAGCCGTGCGGCTCGGGATGGTGCTCCCCTTCGCGCTGCTCGCGGCATGCGTCGACGGCGGCGCTCCGTCCGACACCGGGCGGTGCGTTCCGAAGGTCTCGGGGACGGCAGAGACGATGGATCTGCCGGGCCTGCCCGGGCTCCCCGGCGGCGGCACGACGACGGGCGGGCTCTCCGAGGTCACCTCGTTCGGCGAGAACCCGGCGGCGCTGAGGATGTACGTCCATGCGCCCGCTTCGGGCGCCGCCTCTGCCGTCGTCGTCGCGCTCCACGGCTGTGCGCAGACGGCGAGCGCGTACGCGTCTGCGGGATGGAACGAGCTCGCCGACCAAGCGGGGCTCGCGATCGTCTACGCGGAGCAGACGGCGACGAACAACGGCCAGCGCTGCTTCCGGTGGTGGGACGCGGCGCAGACGAAGCGCGACGCGGGCGAGGCGAAGTCGATCGCGTCGATGGCGGAGTGGGCGAAGGCGAAGTACGGCGTCTCGCACGCGTTCGTGACCGGGCTCTCCGCGGGTGGCGCGATGACGGCGGTGCTGCTCGCGGCGTACCCCGACCTCTTCGAGGCCGGCGCGGTGATGAGCGGTCTACCCTACGGCTGTGCGACGTCGCAGAACGACGCGTACGCGTGCATGTCACCGGGCAAGGACAAGACACCGAGCGACTGGGCTGCGCTCCTCCCGCCCGATGCGAAGGGCGGGAAGGCGCCGCGCGTCTCGATCTGGCACGGCGACGCGGACTACACGGTCCGCCCCGCGAACGCCGAAGCGCTCGTCCGGCAGTGGACGGCCGCGAACGGGATCGCGGCGACGGCGTCCTCGAGCGACACGGTCGGCCCCGCGACGCACGACGTGTACCAGGACGCGACCGGCACGACGCGCGTCGAGCGCTGGCTCGTGAAGGGGATGGGGCACGGCGTCGTGCTCGACGCGAAGAACGGATGCGGGAAGGCGGGCGCGTTCCTCGTCGACAAGGGGCTCTGCTCGACCATGCTCACGGCGCAGTTCTTCGGCCTCGTCGCGCCGGACGGCACCCCGACGACGCCGCCCCCGCCAGCCCACGGCAGCTCGTCCAGCTCGGCCGGCTCCACCGATGACGACGACTGCGACTGAGGAGGGAAGGGGAGGCCGGTCGCCGGCGTACTCGTGGCGGTCCCTCCGGCTCGTGCTAGAGAGCCGTCGCCCCCGCCGATGCGCATCCTCCTCTTCGCTCCGCTCCTCGTGCTCGCCGCGTGCTCGTCGTCCGAGAAGCCGGCCGAGGCGACGAGCACGGCCGGGCCGAGCGCGCCTGCGCCGGAGGAAGGTGCCGTCGACGCGGGCGTCACGTCCGTCCCGGATGCAGCACCCGTGGCACCGGCGAACGGCAGCGCGGGCTGCCTCCGCGCGGCTTCCGGCGGCGTCCAGGAAGGGCTCTCCGTCACCGCCGCCGGCAAGGCGCGGACGTACGTGCGTTCGCTTCCGGCGGCCTACGACGCCGCGCGCGCGTACCCGCTCGTCTTCGTCTTCCACTCCGGCGGCCGCACCGGCGCGAGCGCCCGCGATTACTTCGGCTTCGCGGGCATCGCGGAGGACAAGGCCGTCTTCGTGTACCCGGACGGGATCGAAGGCGAGTGGGACCTCGATTCGCCCGCCGGGAAGAACGCCGACATCGCGTTCTTCGACGCGATCCTGGCCGAGACGCTCTCCACCCTATGCGTGGACTCTACACGCGTCTTCGCGACGGGGTCGAGCATGGGCGCCTACTTCACGAACCAGCTCGGGTGCCGGCGCGGCTCGAAGCTGCGCGCGATCGCCCCGCACGAGGGCAGCGGTCCCTACGACGTCGACAGCGCGTACGACGAAGCGGGGCACTTGAAGTGCCCCGAGTCGCCGGTCGCCGCGATGGTCTTCCACGGCGAGAACGACACGAGCGTGAAGCTCGAGGACGGCAAGGCCACGCGCGACCACTGGGTGTGGGCGAACGGCTGCAAGGGGGCACCGGCCCCGACGTCGCCTTCGCCGTGCGTCGCGTACCAGGGCTGCACGAAGCCCGTCCTCTGGTGCCAGATCCCGGGCGGGACGCACAGGATCTGGCAGGACGGGCCGAAGGCGACGTGGGACTTCTTCGCGTCGTTCTAGCGGCTCAGAAGAGGCCGAACGATTTTCCGGCGTAGTACGAGGAGTACACGTTCACGTCGAACGCGTTCGTCCCGACCTGTCCGCCCTGATCGACGTTGGAGCCGGGGTCGACCGCGAGGCCGTGCGCCATCGAGGGGAAGGACCACGTCTCGACGACGTCGCGTCCTGCGCTCGTGCGGTAGATGTTGTGCGTCGCGCCGCGGAAGCTCTCCGTGAAGTCGACGGTCTGATCGGCGCCGTTCACGTTCGTCCACTGCTTCATGTCCTCGGTCATGTTCTGCGGGTAGACCCTCGTGTCGGCCTGCCCGTGGAACGCGACGAGCTTCGGGTACGGGCCCGTGTAGCCCGAGTAGGCGCCGCGGACGAGGTCGCCCCACTGCTTCGGCGTCTTCACCGTCGTGCCGTTCATGCACGACGTCGTCGCCGCGACCGTCGTCGCGCACTTGTACGGGCCGCCGGAGCTCACCGCGCCGGCCGCGAAGACGTCGGGGTAGGTCGCCATCAGCGCCGTCGTCATGTAGCCGCCGGCGGAGAGGCCCGAGACGTAGACGCGCGTGCCGTCGACGCCATAGGTCGTCTTCATGTAGTCGACCATCTGCTTGATCGACAGGACCTCGCCCTTGTTGCGCGTGATGTCCGTCCCGGAGAACCAGGTGAAGCAGCTGTCGGCGTTGTTCGACGTCTTCTGCTCCGGGTAGACGACGGCGAAGTTGTAGCGCGACGCGAGCACGCTCCACTCCGAGATCTGATCGATGAGGGCCGCGCTCTGGTTGCAGCCGTGGAGCATGACGACGAGCGGGCGTCCCGCCGGGAGGCCGGCCGGCACGTGCGTGTACATGTTCAAGTTGCCGGGGTTCGAGCCGAAGCTCGTCACCGACGTGAGCGATTGCGAAGTGGTTCCGATCTGCTCGTCCTCTTCGGCGATGGCGCCGCCACATGCAGGAAGCACGGAGCAGCCGAGCAGAGCTGTGAGCACGACGACGGTGTTGCGCATGGGTTCCCTCCCTCGGGGGTCTGCGCGCAGAGCGCAGTTCCGAAAAGCGTAGGGAACCCGTGCGGGCGACGTCTCCTGGCAATCGGAGCGATCACCTCAGATCGGTGTGCTTCCCGATGGACGGGTGCGTGGGGCGTCGCGTCATGTTCGCGCGCGCGCCCGCGAGGTGCGGCGTCAGCCCGCGATCTCGCGCACGCCTTCGAGCAGGGCGTCGATCTCTTCGGTCGTGTTGAACATATGCGGGCTCGCGCGGACCGTGCCGGCGAGCTTCGTCCGGGCGTGGAGGACGTGGGTGCAGTGGAACCCCGCCGAGACGCACACGCCGAACATGTCGGAGAGGGCGCGCGCGACGCTCTCCTGCGTCATCGCCGGAGCGTCGACGACGAAGGTGGCGAGCGCGATCCGCTTCTCGACCGGGAGCTTCCGCGCGAGGACGCGGACGCCGGGGATCTCGGCGAGACCCTCGATCAGGTAGCGGCTCATCGCCATGTCGTGCTCGCGGATGTGGTCGAGGCCGATCTGGCGCATGTAGCGGACGGCGGCGCCGAAGCCGATCGTCGCCTCGATCGCCGGCGTGCCCGCCTCGAACTTGAACGGCGCGTCACGCGGGACGAAGCCGCCGACGTCGATGTCCTGGTTCAGCGAGATCATCCCGCCGCCGACCTGGTAGAGCGGGCACTTCGCGAGGAACTCCTTCTTGCTCCACAGGATGCCGACGCCGCTCGGGCCGAAGGCCTTGTGGCTCGACGAAGCGAGAAAATCGATCCCGAGCTTCTGCACGTCGATCGGCAGGTGGGAGAGCGACTGCGCGGCGTCGAGGAGGACCGGCACGCCGTGGGCGTGCGCGATCTTCACGACCTCCTCGACGGGCGCGATCGCGCCCGTCACGTTCGAGACGTGACCGATCGAGACGAGGCGCGTCTTCTTCGTGATGAGCTTCTCGAGCGAGTCCCACTGCGGGACGCCGTCCTCGTCGATCGGCATCGGCACCGGCTTGCCGTGCACGCGCCAGGGGATCCAGTTCGCGTGGTGCTCGCTCGCGGGGAAGACGACCTCGTCCTCGGGCCCGAGCTCGAGCCCGTTCGCGACGAAGTTGATCGCTTCGGTCGTGCCGCGGACGAGGACGATCTCGCTCGGCTGCGCGCCGATGAGGCCGGCGACCTCACGGCGGGCGTCGTCGAAGAGGCGCGTCGCCTCCTCGCCGATCGCGTGGACGCCGCGGTGGACGTTCGCGGTCGCGTTCTCGTAGACGCCGACGACGGCGTCGATGACCGAGCGCGGCTTCGGCGTCGTCGACGCGTTGTCGAGGAAGACCAGCGGTCGCCCGGAGATCTCGCGGCGGAGCAGCGGGAAGTCGGAGCGGACCTTCTTGGCGAGCGAGTCGATGGTCTCCTTCATGGCGTGATCCCTTCGAACGCGGACGTGAGAGCGACAGGCAGAGAGCGACGACAGGTGCGGACCTTGCCGTTCGGCTCGACGGAGATGGACGTGGTGGAGCGGATGTCGAGCCGCAGCGCGCCGGTGAGCGGCGCGAGCGCGCCGCGGACCGCCGCGACGGCGGCGTCGTCGGAAGCGCCGACGACCTCGACCTCGACCGCATCGGCCGAGCGCTGCGTGAGCTGGTAGCCGGACGCGCCGAGCGGCGCGAGCGCGCGGTCGACCGCCGCGGCGGTGACGAGCGCGCCGTCGGGCCGGAGGAGCGCGTCCTCGAGCCTGCCCTCCACGCTGCGGATCGGCGACACCGTCGTGAAGCGCCCCTCTGCGCCGCGCGCGACCTGGACGAGATCGCCGAGCACGTAGCGGACGAGCGGCTGCACCTCGCGATCGAGCGTCGTCACGACGACGAGCGCGACGTCCTCGGCGCCCGGCGTCGCGACCTTGGCGGGGAGGAGCTCGACGTGCGTCGCGAAAGGTGCATGATGCATGAGACCGTCGTCGGCCTCGACGAAGAGGGTGCCCGCCTCGCGCGCGGCGTACACCTGGAGGCGCGGTCCTTCGTAGACGTGCGCGAGGTCCTGGCGGTGTCGCGCGGTCGTGAGCGCCCGCGTGAGCGCGACGAAGCCCTTCGCGTGGAGCTTCCGCCCGGTCTCGCTCGCGTGCCGCGCGAGCACGTCGAGGTAGAAGGGATCGGCGAAGAGGCCCACCGTCTCGTGCTGGGCGAGCTCGTCCAGCATCCGGTCCATCACGACGTCGGTCCAGAACGTCGGGTCCTGCCGCGAGTTCAGGTGGAGGCGCGGTCCCTCGAGGCGATCCGCGTAGACGGGATCGCCGGCGCCGCACGAGCCGGTCCCGCGCTCGGGGACCCAGAGGACCGCTTCCTTGTAGGCACCGTACGCGCCTTCGAGGGCCGCCGCGATCCGCGGGCTCACCGTCAGCGCGCGTGCTTCCTGGGCGCGCCACCAGGCGGCGTCGAGCACGACGCGCGCGCGCGTGTCGCTCGCGCCGATCTCGACGACGGAGAGGCGTCCCGACGCGAGCTCCGCCTTCACGTCACGGCCTTCCGGCATCCATGCCTTCGGGAGGCTCGCCCGCATCTTCTCGCGCGTCAGGACGGGGATCGCGCGGAGCGCCTCGTCGAGCGAGCCGGCGCTCTCCTCCGGCGCCTTCCACCCGAGCTTCGCGTAGAACGGGACGTGCGTGAGCGCCGAGCGGACCGCGCGGAGCGTCCGGCCCGCGTGGTCTTCGTCGCGCGTCGCGCGCGTGCGAACGTCGTCGAGAGGCGACATGGCGAGAGGGCCATACCACAGCGCCCGTCCGGACCAAGCAACGCGCCCTCGACGCACCGCGGCAGAGCGCGCCCGAGCGGCGCTCAGGCCTTGGTTCGCGCCTCGTCGGGCAGGAGCTGCTGGAGCTGCCACATCATGATCCGCGTGCGCTCGTCGGCACGGGCGTGCGCCGCCCGGACGCGGCCCGTCACGATCGTCGGGATGGCGATGACGAGGAGCACGGTGACGAAGAGGAACATCTGCGCGAAGCGCGGCGAGAGCTCGACGAGCGGCGAGCTCACGACGATCGTGCCTTGCGCGAAGCTCGTCGTCTGCGCGAGAAAGCCCCACTCCTCGCCGAAGACCGCGACCGTCCACGCGAGGCACACCGTCGCGAGCAAGGCGAGACGGACGTTCCGGAGGCGCGCGAGCGAGTAGAGGACGCCGTGGAGGGCGAGCGCGCTCGGGACGACCGCGAACGGGCCCATCACGCTCCGGAGCGCCCAGATCGTGCACCACGTCCCGAGCCCGAACATCGCGAGGAGCGGGCCGTAGCCCGGCCGCTTCATCGTGACGAGCCCGGCGACGGCCGCCGCGCACCACGCTGCCTCCATCCGGAGCAGCGAGCTCGGATCGCGGACGTCCTGCGTGTGGAGGACGAGGCTCGCGACGAAGGAGAGGAAGTAGCAGACCGCGCCGACCGCGCCGGCGCGTTCGAGGAGGACGCGGGTGAGCTCGTTCTGCGCCTCGTCGACCTCGGCGGGAGCGCGCTCGGGCGGCGAGCGGAGGAGGTGGATCAGCGTCTCGAGCGCGAGCCGGTTCTTCGGATCGAGCGCGAGGGCCTGGCCGACCCCGCGGAGCGCCTCGCGCCGCTCGGGAGTGCCGCCGTCCGAGCTCCGCGAAGCGAGCGCCGCCGCGGTCTCGACCGCTTCGCTCGCGTGCTTCTCGGAGAGGGCGCGCCGGAGCTCGAGGCCGCGGTCGCCGTCGAGGAAGGCCTCGACCGCATCGTGGAGAGCGCGCGCGGAGGGAGGGCGCTCCGCGGGATCGAGCGCGGTCGCGGCGACGCAGAGCTCCTCGATCTCGGCGGGGGCGGCGGCCTCCGGAGCGCGCACGCTCGGCCGCGCCGAGACGCCGGCCATCGTCTGGAGGAGCGCCTGCGCGTCGGGGAGGTCGCGCGGGAGGAGCGGCACGAGGGTGAGGATCTCGAAGAAGATCGCGCTGAGCGCGTAGACGTCCGCGGCGGGGCCGACGATCGATCCGTCGCCACGCGCCTGCTCCGGCGGCATGTAGCCGACGGTGCCGACGACCTCGCCGATCTGCGTGCTCGCATCGTCGTCGGGGGCCGGCAGCGACACCTGCCGCTCGTCGCGCGCCTCCTCGCGCTCGGCGACGAGCTTCGCGATCCCCCAGTCGAGGAGATAGACCTCGCCGTAGTCGCCGAACATGATGTTCGACGGCTTGATGTCGCGATGCACGACCCCGTGCTCGTGCGCGTAGTGCACGGCGAGACACACCTGGCCGAAGGCGGAGAGGAGCCGGCGACGCGAGAACTCCTCGCGCGTCTTCGCGTCTCCCTTCGCGAGATCGCGGAGGACCTGGGAGAGCGAGCGGCCGCGGATGCGCTTCATCGTGAAGTAGAGCGACCCGTCCTCTTCCACGCCGATGTCGTAGACCGGGACGATGGCGGGATGCTCGAGCTGCGCCTGGATCCGCGCCTCGCGCGCGAACCGGCGCTGGAGACCGGGATCCGCGTCGGTGTCACGACGGAGCTTCTTCAGCGCGATCCGCCGACCGATGCGCTCGTCCTCGACGAGCACGACCTCGCCCATCCCGCCCGCGCCGAGGCGCTGCGTCTTGCGGTAGCGCACGCCGGAGGGGAGCTCGTAGGTCGCGTCGCCGGACGCTGAGATCGGGCGGCGCGAGGAGTGGTTCTCGACGAGGGTCTCGGGATCGTCGGGAGCGGGCATCGGAGGAGATGGTACTCCTCGGACGGTGTTCGAGCCTCGCGCGCTCGGAGACCGAGAGACAAACAGGGGACAGGCAACCGGCAACGGGGAATGGGAGCTGTCAGCGGCGCACGGCCGGCGCCGGGGCGCGGACGCGTCGCTCCACGGCCCACAGCATCGGCGGGAGCAGGAGGCCGATCCCGATCGAGAGGTAGGCGATGCGCGGGACGCCGACGAGGACGCCGTCCTTCTCGGCGAGGAGCTGCGCGGCCGAGAAGCCCGCGAGCGCGGAGGCGGCGTGTTGCACCGCGGACTGCAACGAGCTGAAGCGCGCGCGCTCAGGCGCGCTCGGCACTTTCGTCGTCAGCGTCGAGTAGGCGACGTTGCGGAACGACATGCCGAGCATGAAGCCGACGAAGATCGCGAGGACCGGGATCGGCGGCGGGGTCTCGACGAACCCGAGGTACACGACCCCGCCGACGAAGAGCGAGCCGAACGAGCCCACGTACGTCGAGCCGAACCGATCGACGAGCTTTCCGACGAGCCGCATCGCGAAGAAGCTCACGACCCCGCCGACGAGGTAGAGGAGGCCGAGCTCCTGCCGCGGGAAGCCGAGGTTCTGGATCACGTACGCGCTCATGTACGGGATGAGGACGAAGCTCGCCGCCATCGTCACGAACGTCATCGCGTACGAGAGGAGGACGTCCGAGCGCATGAGGCGCTTCACGTCCTCGACGAACGGCCTCTGCTCGACGCCGTCGAGGTGCTTCCGCATCGGAGGCAGGACGCGATGCGCGTAGGTGCCGAGGACGGCGCCGAGCACCGCGACGGCGATGAACGGCAGCCGCCAGCTGCCGACCCGCGCGAGCTCGAGCCCGGCGGGGACGCCGAGGACGGACGCGACCGAGAAGGCGCCCATCACCGCGCCCATCGCCTTGCCGCGACGCTCGGGCGGGATGACGTCGGCGATGATCGAATACGAGATCGACGTCGCCGGTCCGCCGAACGTGCCGGCGACGACGCGCGCGAGGAGGAGCGTCGAGAGGCCGGTCGCGAGCGCGCACGAGAGCGTCCCGAGGACGAGCCCGAGCATCGCGACGCCGAGCGCCTTCCGCCGATCGAAGCGGTCGAGGAAGAGCGCGCCGACGAGCCCGGACACGCAGGCAGCCGCGGTGTAGCTCGCGCCGACGTACCCGAGCCGGTTCATCGGGATGTCGAGCGCCACCGCGAAGTCCTGCCCGAGCGGCGTGACGATGACGAAATCGAGGATGTTCACGAACTGCACCGCGCCGACGCAGAACACGATCGTGCGCTCGGACACGTGCTTCATCCGCGCGCCAGCATACCCGCCTCGCGGGTCACAAAGTTGGCCCGACCCCCGCGGGTTCGGTAGCGGACGCACATGCGCTCCACTCAGCTCGCCTTGGGGAAGTCGGTCCGTGTCGCGCTCCTCGCGCTCGCCGCGTGCGGTGGTCAAGTCGACGAGGGCACGTCCCGCGACGCGGCGCCGACGGTGCCGCCCGGGATGATCGATCCCCCGGCGTCGCGCACCAACGCTGGCGGGCCCGAGCAGGTCGCGTCGGACGTCGGCGTGCCTAGCGCGATCGCGGTGACCACCGACGCGGTCGTATTCACGACGAGCGCGACGCGCCTCGGCGGAGAGCTGGTCCAGGCGGGCGCGCTCTTCGTCGCCGACAAGCGGACCGGCCCGGCGCTCATGCTCCACGTCGACCCGCAGGGCGCGTCGTTCGACGCGCTCACGGTCTCTGGCGACCGCGCCTTCGTCGCGACGAGCGACGGCCGGCTCCTCGCCGTGCCGGTCGCAGGCGGCAGCGTCAGCGAGGTCGCGACGCTCCCCGCTCCGGCGGAGGTCGTCACCGCGACGGCCGAGCACGTGTACGCGGCGGCGGCGGACGGGGCGATCGTCCGCGTCGCGCGCACCGGCGGCGAGGTCGAAGCGCTCGGCACTGTCTCGGGCTCCGTCCGCGGCATCGTCGCCGACGGCTCCGCGGTGTTCGCCGCGGTCACGAAGGCGGAGGGACGCGGCGCGATCGAGAAGATCGACCTCGCGTCGCACGAGGTCTCGTCGCTCGCGGACGACGTCCCCGCGCCGTGCGCGATGGCACGTGAAGGCGAACGCCTCTTCTGGACGAGCACCGGCGGCGTCCTCGCCCTCACGACGACCGGCGGTGCCCCGAAGGCGATCGCCGAAGGATTCGCCGCCTGCGCGATCGCGACCGACGGGGCGAGCCTCTTCTTCGCGACGCGCGCTGCTGCGGCGGAGCCGACCGAAGCGCCGCGCACGCGGGGCGGTCAGGCCGGGCTCGGCCTCATGCGCGCCCCGACCTCGGGTGGCGTCGCGACCCCGATCGCCGGCGCGACCTCCGCGCTCGTGCAGCCCGGCGCCGTCGCGACGGACGCCGCGCACCTCTACTGGCTCACCGAGTCCGGCGTCCTCCGCGTCCGGAAGTGAACTGACGATCCGTCACGCGAAACGCTTCTCGAGCGCTGCGAAGACGGCGTCGAGGTTCGCGTAGTAGCCGCGGTGGAAGGAGAGCTCCTCGTCGTCCTCTTCGACGAGACGCGCGAGACCTTCCTGCGCCATCCGCCGCCACTCTCCGAGCTCGTCGACGCTCACCTTGCACGGCTCGAGGACGAGGAGCGCGGCGAGTGCGCCCATGCCCATCCCCTCGCGGCAGAGATCGCTCCAGGTGTCCTCGTCCTCGAAGTCCTCGCGGACGAGCTCGACGCAGCGATCGGCGACCTTCTGAACGTAGGCCGCTGCGCTCGGACCGAAGAGCTCCGGCACGCGCTTGCCGAACGGAGCTTCCTCGGACCCCTTGCGGAGCAGTCCCGCGAGCTCCGGCGTCATCTCGCCGGGACGGTCCGCGAGCTCGACGCCGCGTCCTTCGGCGACCGCCTCGAGCGCTTCGCGCGCACCGGGCGGGAGCTTCGCGATCTCCTCGCCGTGATGGCGAAGCGCTTTCATGATCCGTGGGCCGGTGTCCGTCTCCGTGTCGAACGGGTACGACGAGAGCTGGAGCAGGACGCCGACGGCGGCCGCGAGCTGCGCGGTGGTCTCGGAGCCGGGCTTCTTCTGACCGAGCTCGAGGACGTCCTCGGCGACGCCGCTGCCGAGGTCGCCGAGCGTGTCCATCGCGGTGTCGTTGTCGAGCAGCCCGTCGTCCCACGTGCCCATGCCGCCTGGCATACCACGCACGATGACGCGGCGTGGTAACGTCCTCGCCCCGTGTCCTGGCATCCTGATTCGTGGAGGAACAAGCCCGTCGCGCAAGAGGTCGCCTACGACGACCCGAGCGCGCTCGACGCCGCGGTCGCGAAGCTGCGCGACCTCCCGCCGCTCGTGACGTCGTGGGAGGTCGAGCGCCTGAAGAAGCTGGTCGCCGACGCGCAGGAGGGCAAGCGCTTCCTCCTCCAGGGCGGCGACTGCGCCGAGACGCTCGCCGACTGCCGGCCGTCCGTCATCACGAACAAGCTGAAGATCCTCCTCCAGATGTCGCTCGTGCTGATCCACGGCGCGAAGAAGCCGGTCGTGCGCGTGGGGCGCCTCGCCGGGCAGTACGCGAAGCCGCGGACCAACCCGACGGAAGAGCGCGCCGGCGTCTCGCTCCCGAGCTACTTCGGCGATCTCGTCAACCGGCCGGACTTCACCGCCGACGCGCGCCGCGCCGATCCGCGCGCGCTCGTCGACGGGTACGCACACGCGGCGCTGACCTTGAACTTCGTGCGGTCGCTCACCGCCGCCGGCTTCGCCGACCTCCACCACCCCGAGTACTGGGACCTCGCGTTCCTCCAGCGCGCCGATCTCTCGAAGGAGCTCCGCGAGGAGTACGCGCAGACCACCGAGAAGCTCGGCGAAGCGCTCCGCTTCATGGAGGCGCTCGGCGAGGGGAGCGTCGACGAGCTGTCGCGCATCGACTTCTACACGAGCCACGAAGCGCTCAACCTGCACTACGAGTCGGCGCAGCTGCGTCGCGTCCCGCGTCGCGAGGGGCACTACCTCCTCACGACCCACATGCCGTGGATCGGTGAGCGGACGCGGCAGATCGACGGCGCACACGTCGAGCTGTTCCGCGGAATCCAGAACGTCGTCGGCGTGAAGCTGGGGCCGAAGGTCACGCCGGAGGAGGCCCTCGAGCTCTTCGCCGTCCTCAATCCGAAGAACGAGCCGGGCAAGCTCGTCGCGATCACGCGCGCGGGCGCGAAGAACGTCGAGCGCGCGCTCCCGCCGCTCGTCGAGGCCGTGCATCGTGCCGGTCGCCGCGTCCTGTGGGTCTGCGACCCGATGCACGGCAACACGATCACGACGTCGACCGGTCTCAAGACGCGTGACTTCGACGACATCCTCCGCGAGATCGAAGGCACGTTCGACGTGCATCGCGCCGTCGGCTCGCATCTCGGCGGCGTCCACTTCGAGCTCACCGGCGACGACGTCACCGAGTGCATCGGCGGCGGGCTCACCGAGAGCGATCTCGATCGCAACTACGCCTCCGTCTGCGACCCGCGTCTGAATTATCCGCAGGCGCTCGAGATGGCGTTCCGACTCGGTCGTCGCCTCGGGCAGTCGCGCACCTGAGACGACGCGTCGCTTGGGGGCGCTTCCCCTCGCGAACCACGACCGATTGCCCTAGCGCCGCGCTCCGAAGTCTCGGTTCGCTGGTCTACTGTTCAGCTGTGTCCGGAAAACGACACCCGCTGCCTTGACCATGTCCGGGACGCCATTGTAGCGATCGGGGGACACGCGAGATGTCGACCCCTGGGCGGGTTCGCCCATGGGCCGCACCGTCGCCCGAAGTACCCGAGGACCAGAGGTTCGACATCGCATGGGCAGTCGCATGACGTGGCCAGACATTCGGCGAAGCGACGAATATCGAGGGCGGTGGGTCGCCCTCGACAACTGTCGATACGACGCGCGGACCGCGCAGCCCGTCGAGGGCACCATCATCGACGCCGACGAAGACCTCGTGGAGCTCTGCACCCGCATCCGGCAGAGCGAGAACAAGCACTGCGCCATCCTGTTCTGCGACGAGAGCGAGGAGACGCCCGTCCCTTCGTCCGTGCGCAGGCCGTCGTACCCGTCCACGCACTGACGGGCGCGCGCCTCACTCCTTCTTGTCGCCCGAGCCCACCTCGCCGAGGTCCGGGCTCGAGGGCGTGATCGGACGGATCGCCGGCCGGATCATCGGACGCGGGCCTCCCGGCGGCGGTGCCGCCGGGAAGCGCCCCGTACCCGCGGCCGAAGGCGGTGCGGCGGGAAGCCTTTGCGAAGAGACCGGAGCACCCGGAGGCGGCGCCGCCGGAAGGCGCTGCGAGGAGAGCGGTGCGCCCGGAGGCGGAGCGGCCGGGAGACGGCCGGAGGAGAACGGGCTGCCCGGCGGCGGCGCGGCAGGAAGCCGAGGTCCGGACGCAGCGGGCACACCCGGTGCGCTCGGCGCCGGCATGCGCCCGGGCGGCGGCGCGACAGGACGAGGACCACCCGGCGGCGGCGCGGCCGGCAGCCGACCGGTGCTCGGTGCGCTCGCCGGCGCGGCGCGCGACGAGATCGGCGCGCCCGGCGGGAGAGCGGCGGGCAGGCGAC
>JBDHVE010000137.1:0-26594 GCA_039809485.1 Polyangiaceae bacterium
AAGTTCCTCGTCGGCAAGAACGGCGAGATCCTCGCGCGCTTCGAGCCGCAGGTGGAACCTCTGAGCCCGGAGGTCACGAGCGCGATCGAGAAGGCACTCGCGTGAGAGAGAAGAACGGGGAACAGGGAACAGGGAACCGGCAACAGCGAATGTTTTCGGAGGAGGCACCATTGCCTGTTGCCCGTTTCCTGTTTCCTGTTTCCTGTTTCTCTCGCTTCTACTCGGTCACGATGGCGCTACGCTGAGTGAGTGGCAGCGCCCGTCATCCAGATCTACGGCACCCGCAAGTGCCAGGACACGAAGAAGGCCGAACGCTGGTTCAAGGAGCGCGGGCTGAAGGTGCAGAGCATCGACCTCGCCGAGAAGGGCATGTCCCCCGGTGAGCTCCGGAGCGTCGCGGCAAAGGTCGGCGGCGTCGAGGCGCTCATCGATCGCGACGGGAAGCGCTACGTCGAAAAGGGCCTGAAGTACTCGGCGCCGACCGGTCCTCGGATCGAGGCCATCCTCCTCGACGATCCGCTCCTCCTCCGCACGCCGATCGTGCGGCGCGGAGCGGACGCCACCCTCGGGTACCGGCCCGAGGTGTGGGAGGCGTGGCGCGGCTGATCAGGGCGAAGCTTCCACGGTCTTGCAGCCGAGGACGACGTCGAGCCGGCTCCCCTCCGCCTTCACGTCCGTGCACGCCTGACCGTAGAGCTGCACCTGCGTGCCGCCGGGGAGGTAGTCCCAGCCGTTCTGGTGCGCGGCGTCGCGCGCGACCGTGCGCGAGCTGCCCGAAGCGGTGAGCGTCACGTTGACCTTCGCCGCGTCCGTCTCGGCCGAGGCGGCCGGGAGGTTGAACGTGCAGTCGAACGCCTGGAGGCTGATCTGATCGAGCGCCTTCTGGAGGTCGCTCGCGAAGTCGCCTTGCGTGACGGCGTAGAAGCAGTCGTTCGTCGCCTCGCAGCCGGGGAAGCGCTTCGTGCCGCCCGCGACCGCGATCGGCGAGAGCTTCTCCGCCTTCGCCGCCTGCCGCGCGCCGTCGACGACGCCGATGACGAACGTGCGGACCAGCGTGCCGGACACGCCTTCCTCGGCGGCGGCGACGACGTTGGCGATGTCGTTCGAGACGCCGGCCTCGTCACACGAGGTCGGGTTGCCGTCGGTGAGGAGGACGACCGAACGCGAGCCCGCGACGGGCGACGCCTTCTGCGCCTGGAGCGCTCCGCGGAGCGCGCTCGCGAGCGGCGTGCCCCAGTAGAACTCCTTGTCGGAGGCGGAGACGTAGCTCTCGATCGCGCGGCGCTGCGTGGCGCCGAGGAGCGCGCTCTCCACACCGGCGCGATAGGTGGCGGCATCGCAGCGGAGCTTCTGCGAAGGCTCGGGCCATCCCTTCTTGCAGCGCACGTCGTTGATGCTCGGGTCGATGCTGCACCACGCGTTCACCGGCGCATCCCCCTGCGGGAACATCATCGCGCCGACCTGCGCCGTGTCGGGCAGCTTCGCGAGGAGCTCGAAGAGCCCCGCCTTCGCCGCGGCCCACCGCGTGTCACCGCTCGGCAGCTCGATGTGCATGCTCCCCGAGCGATCGAGGAGGAGGAGGACGTTCGAAGGCTCGCGCGTCGCGGTGTACGTGCCGGTCGCCTCCGCACATGCCGTCGTCTGCGCCGGCGGCGGGGCGGGCGGCGCCGGCACCGGCGGAACCACCGGCGTATCGGCCTCGCTGCCGCACCCAGCGGCGACGACGGTCAACGAGAAGAGGACGGCGAGCGGGGAGCTGGAACGAAAAAGCATGGACTTCCGTGCGTTGGGCGATGCGGGCGGAGGTGCGAGAGACACCTTCCTTTCGCCAACTGCGCGCACCCTGTAGTCCATCGAGAACGGATTGCAAGCCAAGCGGAACGACGGGCGCGACATCGCGCACGTTGCGCGCGCCGGTGCGTGCGTCCTCCTGCGCGGCCGCGGCGGAGAGAGCCGCGCATTGGTTGGTGTCTCGTCGTTTGTGCTACTTGGAACTGCAATGACCGCGTCGAGCAACGCATCTTCGGCGCACGCGGCGCCGACGATCGGAGCGACGGCCGAGCGCACGGAAGCGAAGCCGCCCCGGAGCCGCCTGCGAAACATGTTCGCGCGGCTGCAGTGGATCGCGTTCGCGCTGCTCACGATCTTCGTCTGCGCGAGCGCGACGGACAGCGCCCGCCGCGCGTCGCCGGCGCTCGTCCACGGCGTGGTCGCGACCGTCGGACAGGTCACTCTGGAGAAGGCAAACGTCGAGCGCACCGAGACGTCTCGCCAGTGGCGCGCAGGTGCCGCGCAGCACGAGGTCGACTTCGACGTCGTCGAATGCGACGACGACGAGCGGGACGACGACCGGACCAGCCGCGCGCAAGCGGCGCCGTCGTTCGCGCTGATCCGCCGCGAGGCCGCGCACGAAGCGAGCCGCTCGTGGCACGCAGAGCTCGGAGCCGACACGTCGCGTTTCGCGGCCGGCACCGGTCTGCCGCGCGGCCCGCCCGTCTAGGCCGATCGATCCACGCGGATCGGCGGACGCGTTCGAGCGTTCGCGGTCCGCGTCGTCCGGCTTCGCCTCGAGGCGAAGGGCGCGGCGTGCGCTGACATGCACGTCGCCGATGCGCCGTTCCTCCACGGCGCGCCGTTCCACTCATCACGCTCCAGGCGCTCGCGCGTCACGTCGAGACGCGCCCTGGCCGCTGCCCGCAGAAGACAGGACTCATGGACCGATCCTCGTTGCCACTCCTCTTGCTCGCGACCCTCTCGACCCTCTCCCCGCTCGCGGCGACGGGCTGCCACCGCGAAAGCCACGCCCAGGAACACGAAGCGGCGGCGAAGTTCGTCGTCACACGTCCGCTCCGGAAGGACACCGAGCTCACGAAGGAGTTCGTCGCCCAGATCCGCGCGATCCAGCACATCGAGCTGCGCGCGCTGGAGAAGGGCTACATCCAGGGCATCTACGTCGACGAAGGCAAACAGATCGCGAAGGGCACGCGCATGTTCCAGATCATGCCGATGCTCTACCAGGCCGAGGTGCAGAAGGCGCAGGCCGAGGCCGACCTCAACGAGATCGAGCTGAACAACACGAAGCTCCTCGCCGACAAGAACGTCGTCTCCCCGAACGAGCTCGCCCTCGCGCAGGCGAAGTTGAACAAGGCGAAGGCGCACGTCGCGTTCGCTTCGGCAGAGAAATCCCTCACCGAGATCCGCGCCCCTTTCGACGGCATCATGGGCCGCTTCCACGTGCGCCAGGGAAGCCTCGTCAGCGAGGGGGAGCTGCTCACGACGCTCTCCGACAACCGTACGATCTGGGCCTACTTCAACGTCAGCGAGGCCGAGTACCTCGCGTACAAGTCGCAACCGGAGGGCAGCGCGCAGACCGCGGTGAAGCTGCTCATGGCCGACGGCCGGATCTTCGATCAGCCCGGCAAGGTGGAGACGATCGAGGCCGACTTCGACAACGGCACCGGCAACCTCGCCTTCCGCGCCGCGTTCCCGAACCCGAAGGCGCTGCTGCGCCACGGCGAGACCGGGAAGATCATCATGACGGTCCCGGTGAAGAACGCCCTCCTCATCCCGCAGAAGGCGACGTTCGACGTCCTCGATCGCAAGTTCGTCTTCGTCGTCGACGACAAGCACGTCGTCCGCTCGCGACCGATCACGATCGCGGCCGAGCTCCCTCACGTCTACGTCGTCGAGAAGGGGCTCGACGAGAAGGACACGATCCTGCTCGACGGTCTCCGCAAGGTTCGTGACGGCGCCACGATCGCCGTCGACTTCAAGGAGCCCGCCGACGCGCTCGGTCACCTCGAGGTGCCGGCCGAATGAGCACCACCCATGCGAGGCAGCAGCGGCCCGAAGAGCCGCCGAAGAAGAGCCTCGAGACCTCCGAACCCTTCGCCGCCAGGTTCATCCACCGCCCCGTTCTCGCGATCGTCCTCTCGATCGTGCTCGCCCTCCTCGGCGTCCTCGCCGCACGCGCGCTGCCGGTCTCGCAGTTTCCGGAGATCTCCCCGCCGCGTGTGATGATCACGCTCGACTTCCCGGGCGCGAGCGCCGACGTCCTCGTCCAGTCGTCTCTCATCACGCTCGAGCGCGCGATCAACGGCGTGCCCGGCATGATCTACATGACGTCCGACGCCACGAGCGCCGGCGAGGCGACGATCCAGGTCGTCTTCAGCCTCGACACGGACCCGAACCAGGCCGTCGTCAACGTGAAGAACCGCGTCGACCAGGTGATGAGCCGCCTGCCGCCGCTCGTGCAGCTCGAAGGCGTCGTCGTCAACCGCGTCCAGCCGAGCATGCTCATGTACGTCAACCTCTTCTCGGAAGAGAAGGAGGCGGACCAGAAGTTCCTCTACAACTTCGCGAACGCGAACCTCCTCCCCGAGCTGAGCCGCGTCCACGGCATCGCCCAGACGCGCATCCTCGGGTCACGCCAGTACGCGATGCGTGTGTGGCTGAATCCCGATCGGATGCGCGCCTACAACGTGTCGACCGAAGAGGTGATGAAGGCGCTCGACGAGCAGAGCATCATCGGCCGCCCGGGCCGCCTCGGACAGGCGAGCGGCCATACCGCGCAGTCGCTCGAATACGTCCTTGTCTACCAAGGGCGATTCAACAAGCCGGAGCAATACGAGAACATCATCCTCCGTGCGAAGGAGGACGGTGAGATCCTCCGCTTGAAAGACGTCGCCAAGATCGAGTTCGGAAGCGAGTTCTTCGACATCTATTCGAATCTCGACGGCCATCCTTCCGCCGCGATCGTCCTCAAGCAGACGCCCGGCAGCAACGCGAGCACCGTCATCGCGGACGTGAAGGCGAAGCTGAAGGAGCTCGAGAAGACGTCGTTCCCCGCCGGGATGCGCTACCAGGTCAGCTACGACGTCTCGGCGTTCCTCGATGCGTCCTTCGAGAAGGTGCTCCACACGCTCGGCGAGGCGTTCGTGCTCGTCGCGCTCGTCGTGTTCGTGTTCCTCGGCGACTGGCGCTCGACGTTGATTCCGACGCTGGCGGTCCCGGTCTCGCTCGTCGGCGCCTTCATGTTCATGCAGGTCTTCGGGATCACGATCAACCTCATCACGCTGTTCGCGCTCGTCCTCGCAATCGGCATCGTCGTCGACAACGCGATCGTCGTCGTCGAGGCCGTCCACGCAAAGATGGCGGAGACGGGGCTGGCCCCCTACCCCGCCGTGAAGGAAGTCCTCGGCGAGATCAGCGGCGCCGTCATCGCGATCACGCTCATGATGACCGCCGTCTTCGTGCCGGTCGCCTTCATGACCGGCCCGGTCGGCATCTTCTACCGCCAGTTCTCGATCACGATGGCGGCGTCGATCGTGCTCTCCGGCGTCGTCGCCCTCACGCTCACGCCGGTGCTCTGCGCGATGCTGCTGAAGAACGAGCACGGGAAGCTGCACCGGCGGACACCGATGCGGATCTTCCTCGACTGGTTCAACCGCACCTTCGAGCGCGGGACCGGCGTCTACACGAGCATCCTCGAGAAGATCGTCCACCGGCGCGTCGTCACGTTCGGGATGCTTCTCGTCTTCGCGTTCGGGATCATGGGGATCCAGAAGGTCCTCCCCTCCGGCTTCGTGCCGAGCGAGGACCAGGGGATGATCTACGCGATCGTGCAGACGCCGCCGGGCTCGACCCTCGAGCGCACGAACGACGTCTCGCGGCAGCTCCAGTCGATCGCGCAGGGCGTCGAGGGCGTCGAGTCGGTCTCGTCGCTCGCCGGCTACGAAGTGCTCACCGAGGGGCGCGGCTCGAACGCCGGAACGTGCCTCATCAACCTGAAGGGCTGGTCGGAGCGAAAGCGCTCCGTCGCCGAGATCATCGAGGAGCTCGAGCACAAGTCGAAGGACATGGGCGCCGTCGTCGAGTTCTTCGAGCCGCCCGCGGTGCCCGGGTACGGCGCGGCGAGCGGCTTCGCGCTGCGTCTCCTCGACAAGAACAACGAGATTGATTACCAGGAGTTCGATCGCATCAACAAAGAGTTCATGGATGCACTCCGGAAACGGAAGGAGCTCACCGGACTCTTCACGTTCTTCGCGGCGGACTATCCGCAATACGAGCTCGTCGTCGACAACGCCCTCGCGATGCAGAAGGGCGTCTCGATCAAGACGGCGATGGATAATCTCGACATCCTGATCGGGAGTACCTACGAGCAGGGCTTCATCCGATTCGGCAACTACTTCAAGGTCTACACCCAGGCCGGGCCGGAGCACCGCCGGTTCCCGTCCGACGTCCTCAAGCTGTACGTGAAGAACGAGAAGGGCGAGATGGTCCCCTACTCGGCCTTCATGACCCTCCGGAAGACGCAGGGGCCGAACGAGATCACGCGCTACAACATGTACAACTCGTCCGCGATCCGAGGCGGACCGTCGAAGGGGTTCACGAGCGGCGACGCGATCCAGGCCGTCCGCGAGGTCGCCGCCCAGACGCTGCCGCGCGGCTACGACATCGCGTGGGAGGGTCTCTCCTACGACGAGGCGAAGCGCGGGAACGAGGCGCTCTTCATCTTCCTCATCGTCCTCGTGTTCGTCTATCTCGTGCTCGCCGCGCAGTACGAGAGCTTCCTCCTGCCGCTCGCGGTGCTCCTCTCGCTGCCGGTCGGCGTGTTCGGGTCGTTCTTCCTCCTGAAGGCGCTCGGGCTCGCGAACGACATCTACGCGCAGGTCGGGCTCGTCATGCTCGTCGGCCTCCTCGGGAAGAACGCCGTCCTCATCGTCGAGTTCGCGGTGCAGGAGCACCGGAAGGGCAAGACGGTGAGAGAGGCCGCGATCGAAGGAGCGAAAGCGCGCTTCCGACCGATCCTGATGACGTCGTTCGCGTTCGTCGCCGGCCTCGTGCCGCTCGTCCTCGCGACCGGCGCCGGCGCCGTCGGCAACCGCACGATCGGCGCCTCCGCGCTCGGCGGGATGCTCTTCGGCACCATCTTCGGCGTGCTCGTCGTGCCGGGCCTCTACTTCCTCTTCGGCACACTCTCCGAGGGCAAGGCCCTCATCCGCGAAGAAGAGGACGAGCCCTTGACCGAACGGGTGACCCACCATGCGTAGGTCAGGACGTGGTGTGACGGCGGCGCTCGCGTGCGTCGCCGCCTTCGCCGGGTGCGTTCCTTCGCTCGACGGCCAGGAGCCGCGCGAGCCGAACAAGAACGTGCCGGCGGTCTACCCCGACCCGAGCGCGGACGGCGGCGCGCCGGCGGCGGCGCCGGCGCCGGCCGCGCCGAGCTCGGCGAGCGCGGCGCAGACGAAGTGGAGCGAGCTGTTCGTCAGCCCGGACCTGAAGGCGCTCGTCGAGACGGCGCTGAAGCAGAACCGGGAGCTCAACATGCAGCTCCAGGAGCTCGTCATCGTCCAGAACGAGATCTCGGCGCGGCAGGGCGACTACCTCCCGCGCGTCAACGCCGTCGCCGGCGCGGGCGTCGAGAAGGTCGGTCGGAAGACCAGCCAGGGCACGAGCGACGAGGCGCACGAGCTCCCCGAGCCGCTCGGGAACTTCATGTTCGGCCTCGCCGCGTCGTGGGAGATCGACATCTGGAAGAAGCTCCGGAATGCCGCGGAGGCGGCGCGTCTGCGCTACCTCGCGACCGTGGAGGCGCGGAACTTCATGATCACCCAGCTCGTCGCGGAGATCGCGCGCTCGTATTACGAGCTCATCTCGCTCGACAACGAGATCGAGGTCGTGAAGCGGAACATCGAGGTGCAGACCAACGCCCTCGAGGTCGTGCGCCTCGAGAAGCTCGCGGCGCGCGTGACGGAGCTCGCCGTCCAGCGGTTCGAGGCGGAGGTGCTGAAGAACCGGAGCCGCCTCTACGATCTCGAGCAGGAGCGGATCCAGGCCGAGAACCGGATCAACTTCCTCGTCGGCCGCTATCCGCAGCCCGTGAAGCGGAATCCCGACGAGCTGAAGGCGCCGCTCCCCGCCGGTCTCCAGGCGGGCCTTCCCTCCCAGCTGCTCGAGAACCGCCCGGACGTGCGCCAGGCGGAGCTCCAGCTCGAAGCGTCGAAGCTCGACGTGAAGTCGGCGAAGGCCGCCTTCTACCCGTCGCTCAGCATCGACGCCGGCGTCGGCTATCGGTCCTTCAACCTGGAGCACATCGTCACGACACCCGAGTCGCTCTTCTACGGCGTCGCGGGGAACCTCACCGCGCCGCTCCTCAACCGGCGGGCGATCGAGGCGCAGTACCGGTCGGCGAACGCCCGGCAGATCCAGGCGGTCCTGAACTACGAGAAGACGCTCCTCCAGGCCTTCACCGACGTCGTGAACCAGCTCGCCGTCGTCCAGAACCTGCAGAAGAGCTACGACCTGCAGAAGCAGCAGGTCGAGACGCTCGCGCGGTCGATCGACATCTCGAACATCCTCTTCCAGTCCGCACGTGCAGACTACATGGAAGTCCTCCTCACCCGGCGCGACTCGCTCGAGGCGGAGGTCTCGCTGATCGAGACGAAGCGCCGGCAGTGGCTCGCCGTCGTGGGCGTGTACCAGGCGCTCGGAGGTGGCTGGCGCGCGGGGCGGTGAGCGTCAACGCACGGGGCCCCGCGGCGCGGGGCGCCCGTCCTCGACGAACGACAGCGGGACGCACCCGCCGGCGAGGTCGCAGTGCCCACCGGCGGGGTGACGCGCGAACCACGCGGGGAGCGTCTCGCCCTGCGCGACCTCGATCCGGTTCGCCTCCTTGCTGCGGATGACGGCGGAGACGGGCTCGAGCGAGCGGTCGCAGCCGCGCTGCGTCGTCACGTTGCCGCCGTCGGCGGCGAGGCGTGCGAGCGCCGACTCGAACGACGCCGGATCGGTGAAGTAGAGGCCGGCGGCGCCGTAGAGCCGCCCGGCGGGCGACGCGCGGTCGACGAGGCCGTGGAACGCCGCGTTCGCGTTCGGGTCCGCGAGCACGACGCGGAACGCGGCGACGTACGGAGAGAGCTCGCCGCTGTAGCCGACGTGCGTGTCGTCGAACGTCTCGGCCTTTCGGAGGAGCTCGATCGCTTCCGCGGCGCTCGGAGGGGGAGGCGGAGCCGGAGGCGGCGTCGCGGACGGCGGATCGGACGCACGGGAGCACGCGACGAGGGCGGCGAGGACGAGGAGGAGGGCGCAGAGGATTCGGGCAATCATGGCCGGCTCGAACGCACGAGGCGCGCATTCGATCTCGACGAAGATTTTCGCAAGAATTGGTGCGACCTGCGCTCTCGAGCAGGCTCGGAGGCGCTCCTCGCGCCGGGCCGCATCGAGGTGCTCGTCCGGTTGACGGCCATAGCCCGACGAGTAGGACAAAAGTATGACCACGACGGAAGTGGCCCTTTCCCT
This sequence comes from Polyangiaceae bacterium, assembly GCA_039809485.1. GTDB lineage: Bacteria > Myxococcota_A > Polyangia > Polyangiales > Polyangiaceae > Labilithrix. Next base: position 9,301 of record JBDHVE010000137.1, read on the forward strand.
CCGACGTGAGGCGCTCTACGAGGCGAAGCGCCAGGTCGCGAAGGGGCGGGCGAAATCCCTCAGCTCGTTCGTGAGCGAGGCGCTCGACGAGAAGCTGATGCGGGACGAGCTCGAAGCGATTCTGGACGCGATGGATGCCGAGCGCGGGGCTCCGGCCAAGGATGCCAAGCGATGGGCAAGGAACGTCCTCCGGCCGTCGTCCTCCACGCGGGGGCGCTGATCGCGTTCGAGCGCGGCGACGAGTGCATGCGCGCGCTCGTCCGCCTCGCGCTCGAAACCGGACGTGATCGACGCGTCCGTCGTGCTCGTCGCACGACGCGTGAAGGCAGCGGTCGTGACGACCGACGTCGGCGACCTCCGGAGGCTCGGCCCGAAGATGCGGCTGGAACGGATCTGAGCCCGGCACGGCCCCGCGCGCCGGTTCTCTCCGGCGCGCGGACCGTGCTCAGCTCCGAGTCAGGGGACGATCCCCCACGACTTCGCCGCGTAGTACGAGCTGTACACGTTGTAGTCCTGCGAGGCGGTGCCGGTCGTGCCGCCCTGATCCGTGGCGGTGCCCGGGTCGACGCTGATCGCGTGGCCCATCGTCGGCATGTACCAGGTCTCGACCACGTTCGTGCCGGCGCTGTTCTTGTAGATCTTGTGCGTCGCGCCGCGGAACGTCTCGGTGAAGTCCGCCGTCTGATCGGTGTTGTGGACGTTCGTCCACTGCTTCACCGTCTCGGTCAGGTTCTGCGGATACACCGTCGTGTCGTAGCCGCCGTGGAAGAGGACCATCTTCGGATACGGGCCGGTGTAGCCGGGATATCCGTCGCGGACCCAGTTTCCCCACGTCTGCGGGCTGAACGAGTAGTAGCCGCCCATGCAGTAGCCGCTCTCGTACGCGTTCACCGCGCAGTAGGAGGGGCCCCCCGCCATCACGGCGCCCGCCTTGAAGACCTCCGGGTAGGAGGCCATCATCGCCGACGCCATGTAGCCGCCGGCGGAGAGGCCGGTGATGAAGACGCGGCTCGAGTCGACGGCGTAGTCGGCCTTCATCTTGTCGATCATCTGCTTGATCGACGCCGCCTCGCCCCAGCCACGATACGTGTCGGTCGAGTAGAACCAGTTGAAGCACGCGCTGCCGTTGTTGATCGTGTATTGCTGCGGCAGGAGCACCGCGAACGAATAGCGGTTCGCGAGCGTCGTCCACTCCGAGCGCGCGTCGAACGTGTAGATCGACTGGCCGCAGCCGTGGAGCACGACGACGAGCGGGCGCCCTGCCGGCAGTCCCGCGGGCACGTGCATGTACATCCCGAGGTTGCCCGGGTTCGATCCGAAGTACGAAACCGACGTGATCGCCTGACGTGTCGTTCCGATGTGCTCGACGTCGTCCGGCGGGAGCGCGTCGTCGTCTTCGACGACACCTCCGCAGGCGAGCGTGGAGAGCACGAGGCCACCGAGCGCTGCACGCAGCGCGAGACCGAGTCCCTTCATGTGTTCCCTCCCTCGGGGCGCGCCTCGTCTTCGAGGACGCGGGTTCGCTCACGAGCCTACGAGGGAACGTCACGCGCGCATCGACGACGATGCGTGCGCAATGCAAATGAGTGTGCGCGGGTAACGAGCGAGGCGCGACGGCGCGCGCGGCTGCCACCGCGGAGCCTGCGACCCGATGACCTGGACGGACGGATGACCGCCTATGCGCGTCGAGCTCGGCGGCGCAGGATGCGCGCGACGAAACCGAGCGTGATGACGAGCAGTCCGGCAGGTCCGGTGCTGGTACGGCGCGAGACGGTGCAGCCCTCCTGCCCGGCGGACGTGGTCTCGCCTCCGCCGGTGTCGTCTGGACCGTTCGACGCGGCGGGGGCCGGCTCCACTTCGCGCGGGCCGTCCGTAGGCACGACCTCGCCGTTCTTCTCTCCACACGACACGCGCACGCGGAGCTTCCGCGTCTCCGTCACGTGGTCGCCGACGAGGGCACGGACCTCGACGTCGTGGGTGCCGAGCGCGACGAACGCACCAGGGATCGAGGTCGTCCCTCCGCAGAGGCCCATCAGCGTGTGCGTGCTCGCACCGTAGGACCATGGCATCCCGTTGCCAGCGAAGCTGCCGTCGACGCTCCACTGCCACACGACGACGCCGTCGAACGGCGCGAGCGACGGATCGGGCGCGACGCTCACGCGGACCGAGGCGACGTCGAGCTCGTCGGTGCACGCGTTCGCCGGACCGCCGACGGACGGAAACATGAAAGGTGCACGGATCGCATTCGCGACCGACATCTCTCCTGGGATCGCCGGGAGCGCGACGGGCGCGCTGACCGTGAACGACAGCGGGGTCGTCACCTTTGCGCCCGCGCCGGCGCACGTCGCCTCCCACGACGCGGTGAACCGGCCCGACGCGAGCGGGCTCGTCGGCCGGAAGACGAGCGCGCCGTTCGACATCGCGAGCGCGCCGTCGACGGTGGCGCCGGACGCGTCACGCAGCACGAGGTCGCCGTCCGCCATGGACTCGACCGGGAAGGCGCGCACCGAGGCGGGAACGACCGCGCCGTCCGTCGTCGGAGCGAACCGTCGCACGGGGCACGCGCCCGTGCACGCGTCGGCGCGCGACGGAGAGAGCAGCGCGCAGGCAGACGCGGCGAGGACGAAGGCGAAGACGGAACGGCGGGAACGACGCATGCGGGCGCCCGAGCAACGACGGTGCCACACGCAAGTTTCCGAGGTTCCTGGAGCGCGCGGTCCGCGCGAGGCCTGATCTGGGCGTCATGTTCGCGGGCACGCTACCGGCGCATGGTCGGAGCTGTCGCCCGATGGCGCTCGCGAGCACCTGTGCGGCTTTACGAACGAGAGCCACGCGAACGGAGAGACCTAGCGAAGGCGCGGCGGCTTCGCCTCCGCGGGCGGTTCCCTCATCGTAGGTGCTCGAGCCGACCGGCGCGCTCGCGCTTCCCGCTTCTGCGAAGGCCAAGGTGCCGGTGGTGCTCGCGGTCGAGCCGACCCACGCGGCTTCGCCGCCGCCCTCGTCCGCGAGCGCCGCGCCGAAGAAGGCGGTCGTCCCACGGGCGAAGCCGAACGCGCCCGGCTACGACGACTGGTCGACTCGCGTTATCGGTGCGCCCACATCGCTTCGTCGACGAGCCGCACGAAGCTCCGCTTGGCGGCGTCCGACGCACCCGATCTCCTTCCACGGCTGCGCTCGTGCAGCTTCCGAGAAGCGGTGGTAAACTCACATGGTGAAACGGCCAGCGGCGAAGGCAAACCGCGGGAGAGTGCAGGCGCAAGGACAGAACGTGGAGAAGTCGGTGGATTGGGGCGAGGACGTGGTGCCGCGAGCATCGCAGGGGCACGCACTTCTCGAGCAGCTCCTCGCAAAGCTGACCGCGAGCGAGCAAGCTCATCGAGAAGAAGCTTTTTCGCAAGCGCACGTCGGCGTCGATCAGACGGCTCGAATAGGCGGGATCCCGCAGGACGGCCGGTACCCTGCAAGCAAATCGTATCCGCAGCCGCCCCGACGCGATGGCCGTCGTGTCGACCTCGAAGTCTGGGCGGGCCGAGCCTTCCAGCAGGACGTGGGCGGCACCAATAGGGGCGGAGGACCTCGATGAAAGGCGTTCGCTACCCTGACTTCGCGACCGACCCGGCGTCGTACGATGCGTCGGTGCGAGAGTGGCAGGCGCTCTGGGCGTCCATCGATGCCTTTGCCCGCGAGCTTCACGAGTGGACCGAGCCGTGGCTCGACACGTCGATGCGGGATGGCAATCCGATCTTCAGCGCGTGGTCGCCGTCGCTTCGTTGTGGCGTTCGGATCATCCAGCACCGCGATCCAACGATGTTCGCCGTCTGGCGAAATACGTTCGCGAAGGGCACCTCCGATGCGGTGGACGAGCTCGTGATCGATTGCGCCCTCACGGACGAGCACCTGTACGAGGCGCGGCGCATGGTCGCCGAGTGGGTCCTCGAGGCGTCGGCCTCGACCCGCGGACGGCCCTCCCCGTCCTTCGACGTCGCCGTGCTCGACATTCCAGCAGCCCGAGCGGCCTGAGGGATGCCGAAGGTTCTGTTCGAAACCCCGGGGCACTGGTGGCTTCCGGAGAACGAAGAACGCCGCGTGCCTGGCATGCTGCGAATCGACGCCGACGGTCGGATCGAAGTACGCCTGTTCGAAACACTCGACGAGTGCGCGACCGATTTCGGCTCGCCCGCCATCCGTCCCGTCCTTAGAGGCGAGCTCCATACGAGCCCCGTCGCGGGCGGTTCGCTGATCACGCACCTCGGCGCATTCGCGGTTCGCAGGTCCTTGCATTCGAACGGAACGACCAGCGAGACGCTCGTGGCGAATCGCTCTTACGTGGGGGACGAGCACCTCGTCAGCGCGGATCAGGAGTTCCGTCGCTACTCCGTGGGCTTCACCGGGCTCGGCAACTGGCTTCCGCTCTCCGCATTCACCCGAAAAGCGTCGCGCGGGACGGTGCGGATCGAAGTCGGCAAACCCGCTGAGCTCAGTGCTTCCGTAGAGGGCACTGCCGTCACGTTCGTGAAGTCCGCCGAGGTGACCTTCTCCGAGGACGAGATGGCCATCCGGTCGAGCGCGCGCGCCAGATTCGAGATGGCGGTTTCCCGAACCCCGGACGACTTCGCGCGTGAATGGCTCGTGCCGCTGCGATACCTGCTCACGTTGGCGCGTGGCGTGATTGCCCACACCGAGTGCGTCGACATCGTGCTCGGTGGAGAACGCCCGTGGCCCGACGAGATGCACGATCTCGAGATCTGGTCGCGCGCGAAGGTGCACCCGCCACGAGCGGCAGTGCACCGGTTCGACGCTCTCATCGCTCCGCCACGCGACGACCTAGAGCTGCAGTCCCTCCTCGACCGATGGTGGGCCGTTTGGAAGCGGCTCCGTCGTCCAGCAGAGCGGGTCTTCGCCTTGTGGGAGGCACCCCCGAAGTTCGCCGATGTGCGCGTTCTCGCGGTTTTCGACGCGTTCTCCTTGCTGACGCAAAGCATCGGAGGGCCCTCGGACCCTGGCGCAGCGCTCGGCGCGCTCGGCGCGACAGTGGGCCGTGAGCTCCCCCCACTCGGCGAGCTGGTCGACCGCCTTTCGCGGTCGGTCGCGGCGCTTCGGGCGAACGAGGAGACGGATCCCAAGGAGCTGTTTCGGTTGTCCGAGGTCTTCGACTGGTTGATGCGCTTCGTCCTGATGAACGAGCTCGGCGTCGACATGGAACGGGCCAGCCGTTCGCCCGGCTTTCGGCACGCGGCGAGCAGGCTCGAGCAGGACTGAGACATCGCTTCTCGGTACTGCCAGACTCAGCGCGGCGTCTGACGGCGATGCGCTCGGCGCTTCCCCGCATGTCTCGTCCGCGAAATGTGGAAACCCGCATGAGTGAGCATCGCGCACGTCGACCGACCTCTTTCGGCGCGCTCCGAGCAATGTCGTCGTCAGCGATTGACGCAACGTGCATCATGCAAGCTTGGGCAACGTCGAACGACGAGCTTCGATTCACTGAATGAATCCTGTCCGACACGACGGGAAACGAGGGGACATGAAGATCGACCACAAGAAGTTCCTCTTCCTGACCGGGGCCATCTCCGCGGCGACGCTCGCGGCGACGGCGACGGTCGCCGGCTGCACCGTGAACAACACCAAGACGTCGACGAGCTCCGACGGCGGAGGAACGCCGCCCGACGAGGAGCCCGGAAGCGACGGGGGCTCGACGTCGCCGACGGACGCCGGGAGCGCCAAGGATGCTGCCGATTCCGCGGCGGCGTGCCTCGGGAACGGCGGGATGCCGTCGTGCAGCGTCGAGAGCGACGCCGGCGCGATCTGCGTCCAGCAGTGCATCGCCTTCGAGACGAGCTTCAAGCCGGAGGTGTCCGCCGACATCTACGCGTGCGTCCTGAAGCTGCCTTCTTGCGAAGGTGAGGTGACGCCGTGCGTGACGTCCGCCCTCTCGAGGACGTGCGCCGACTCGACGGCGAAGCCGGTCTGTGACCAGGTCTTCACGACGTGCTCGCAGGCCGGGACTCCCGTCACCAATCTGTCTGCGGCGAGCTGCGAGGCGCTCGTTCGCGGCCTCAACCCGACCGGACGCAACAGCTTCGTGAGCTGCATGGGCGAAGGCGGCTGCCTCGATCCGGCGGTCTGCATCAACGCGCTCTGACCGCGATCAACGCCTCGGCGCGCCGTCGAGCACGTCGGCGAGATCGCTCGATGACGGATCATCGTCGGCGTCGAAGGTCACCCACGCGACTTCGGGAGGGCTGACCTCCCGGAGCGCGTTGGCTGCCTCGGTAGACAGCCCGAAGGCGACGACGCGCGCGCTGCGGCCGAGCGTGAGCAGCGGCTGGGCGAGGAGTGCGAGCTCGGCCTCGATCGCATCCTCCGCTGCGGGCCGAAAACCGGCGAGGACGAGGACGTCGACATGCCTCCCGTGGTGTTCACCTCGAAGCACTGCCGCAGGGTCCATGACGCGAACGCGATGACCGCGGTCACGTCCCGCCGCACGCCGAAGGGCGTACGCCAGTCGCTCCCGCTCCGCTCCGACGACGAGCACCTGGCGGGTCGCGACGGGGTCGGGGGCGCTCGCGGTCTGGCGGGATGCGATCACCCGGACGAAGCGCTCCATCGCCATGCCGCGGCTACCCTTGACGAGCACGGCGCATCCGTCCCAGTGCGACCAGTCGAGGAGCTCCTCCGGCGCATCTTTCCCCGCGCACCAACGCAGCGAGCCGAAGCGCGTGCGATCGGCGTCGAGCGCGGCGTGCACGCGGCGCATCGCATCGCCGTAGAGGAACACGTGGTCGATCCCCCCGTGCTCGAGGAGCCACGCGGCGATCGCATCGTGATGCGCGTCGCTCTCCGCGCCGAGCTCGAGCATGTCGCCGAGGACGGCCACACGTTCGCGGAGAGGCACCTGTGCGAGCACGTCGAGGGCGGCGCGCATGCTGTTCGGGCTCGCGTTGTACGTGTCGTCGATGAGCAGGCAGTCTCCAGGCAGGGAGGCCGTCGCGCAACGCTGCTCGAGCGCCCGAAAGCGCGAGAACCCGAGGCGGATCTCGTCGAGCGAGAGACCGCATGCGATGCCGACGCCGCACGCGAGAGCGGCGTTACGCGCATTGTGACGGCCAGGAAGCGGCACATCGATCTCGAGGCCGCCGCCGTCGTCGATCGTAAGCGCCAAGCGCGTCCTGCCGTGTCCGGTCTCAGGCGCGAGCTCCTCTTCCCGCACGCGAAACATGACGCGCTTCGCCGCGGATTCCCCTTCGGCGCGGCCACGATCTTCCGCGACGACGACGTCTTCGTCGCGGGCGCTCGAAGCTGCGAGGGGCCCGAGCACCTCGTCGTCGGCCATCCAGACGCGCTTCACGCGCGGGACGTGGAAGGCGCGCAGCTCCTCCCGGATGGCCTGCGCCGTCGTGCCGAGCCCCTCGATGTGCTCCGGACCGAGCGACGCGATGACCGCGATGTCGGGCTGAACGAGCGCGAGGTGATGCTCCATCGCTCCGAGGGCGTCGATCCCGATCTCGACGACGACGGCGTCGGGCGGATGCTCGGCCCGATGGAGCGGGTGGCAAAGGGTCAGCGGGATCCCGAGCCAGCCGTTGTTCGTGCCCGGGGTGCGCGTCACGAGCGCAGACCTCCTCCCGGACAAGACCGCGGCCGTCATCTCCTTCGTGGTCGTCTTGCCGTTGCTACCCGCGACCGCGACGACGGGGCACCGTAGCCGAGCTCGCATGTGCTGTGCGAGCGTTCGAAGGCAGCGAAGCGGCGACGCGACGAGCACGACGTTGCGCGCTGCGTCCACAGAGAGCTCCGCGAGCCGTACGCGGTGCTCCGAGGGCGCGACGACCAGCGCTCCCGCTCGCGCAGCGCGCGTCGCGAGGGCCGCGCCCGGATCGGTGATCGCGAACGCAACGTCTTGCGGGCGCGGATCTCGCTCGTCGCCGATGAGCACGGCGGAGAAGGTCCGCGCTGCGTGCGCCTCGACTTGTTCCTTCGAGAACGGAAGGGCGCAGATGGCGGCGAGCTCGTCGCCGCTCAGCGGCCACATGCGCAGCCTCGAGACCGGGCGCTGTGATCCTTGCCGACGAGCGACGTCATTTGGTTCGCATCTCCGCGCGAGGGACCGTCGGCGAGCTCGTCACGGCCTCCACTCCCGGACGAGGCCGGCGTCGACCAGGCCGAGCCACTGCCCGGCGAGGAAGCTCGCGAAGCTCGCGTCGGTGACGAGGACGCCGACCTCGATGTTGTGCTCCTGCGCGCGCTGGGTGAAGTTCGCGCTCGACACGAACGCGCGCGCGCCGTCGACGACGACACATTTCGCATGCAGGCTCGAGTAGGGCGGACCGGGCACGAGCGCGCGCTCGTCGAAGTAGATCCGCGGACGCGGCTCGCCGAACGGCCAGCTCTCCGCGAGGAACGCGCCGAGGTGGCGCGCCGCATGCGTCTCGACGTCCTCGCCTCGCTCCACCTGCGGGACGTGGACGAAGAAGCGTGCGTCGACGCCGTGCGCGCGCATCGCCCCACGGAGAGGAGCGAGCACGTCGCGCGCGTACTTGAAGCTGTAGCCGGCGAGAATGACGCTCTCGCGGGCGCTCTCGAAGAGCTCGCGGAGCACCACGGCGGTGTCACGCGCGCTGCCGGCGGGCGCCTCGGGTCCGGTCCAGACGAGCTCGGGCGGCGGCTTTCGCCCTTCCCGCTCCGAGAGGGCGACGTCGAGCACGGCGAGGCACGCGGCGCTCCGGTGCCCGGCGAGCGCGTGCTCGATCGCGTCGAGCTGGTGGCGCACGCCGAAGCCGACGAGCGCCGCGCGGTCGAGCGGCGGCTTGAGGAGCCCGGACGCTATCGCCGCGCGGAGCTGCTCGAGCACCGTCGTGCTCACGAGCCGGAGGCTTCTGCGCGCGTCGGTCACGGCCGCTCGCGGAAGAAGGCGAGCGCGAGATCGTTGCCGATGGTCGGCACGACGAGCGCGCGATCGAGGAACTTGTTGAAGCGCTCGCACGAGCACTCGGCGATGTAGAGGCAGCCGTGGCACGCGGCGCCTTCCGTGTGACGATCGCTCGCCCGCGCGCTCGGATCGTGCGCGGCGCAGACCGGATCGTTGGAGCAGAGCCGCCCGAGATCCCAGGCCTCGCGCAGGTGGTGCCGGATCCGGCGTCCTTCCTCGACGAGGCCGCCGAGGGTCCCTTCGCTGCCCGTCGTGCCTGTCGTGAGCATCACGGCCGCCATGTTCGGCCCGTCTTTTTCGGCGATCCCGCAGTAGATCCGCTCGCGGATCGCGCTCGCGGCGTAGCCGCACTCGAGGCTGATCGCGGTCAACAACAGATGCGAGAGCGAGTGGAGGAGGTAAAACCGGATCCCCGGGAACTCGCCCTTCCCTTCGGCCTCGAAGGCGCGACGGAGCAGGGCTTCCCGCTTCTTCACCTCCTCGCGTGCTTCCCAGGCGGAAACGGCGGTCTCGTCGAGCTCGACGAAGACGCCTTCGCCGCGGACCTCGGCGGCGGGGAGCCACTTCTCGTTGCCGGTCGGAGACGTGAGCACGGCGGGCTTCACCTTCCGTCCTTCGAAATCGAACTCGCCCTGGAGGTTCGCGCCGACGGAGTCGAACCGGCTGAAGCTCACCTGGACGCGCACCTCGCGGAGCTCGGGCACGACGACGAGCCCGCGGATCCCCGGCGGCAGGTCCACGCGGTTCTTCGGGACCCGGAACGCGGCGAACTGCGCGCCCGCGTCGACGACGTTGCCGGGCGGCTCCACCGGCGCGTTGACGAGCTTGTCGTACTCGGCGCTCCGGAGCGGCCGCTCGGCGACGGCCGCGCCGCCCTCCCGCTTCGCGCGGATCGCCGCGAGGACGGCGGAGGGGTCGTGCCCGTCGACCGCGCTCTTCACGTTCGGCATCAGCTTCACGAGCATCGCGAGCTCGGCAGCCTCGGTCACGTTCTGCACGGCCTGCCAGACGTCCTTCGCCTCGAGGCGCGCGCGGAGCGGATCGGGCTCGCCTTCGGGGAGACGGAGCGCGCTCACGACCTGCGCGAAGTACGCGTGCGAAGCGGTGCGGACGAGTAGCTCTGCTTGCAGTTCGCACGCTTCCGTTGCGGCGCGACCACCGAGCCAGGGCCGGTCCCCGTTGCACTTGTACGGGAGAACGGCGGCGCGGCTCATCGGGTTCTGTGCGCCGCAGTTCGTGCAGTCGACGAAGATGCGCGACGTGTCGCCGACGGCCTGCTCTCGCAGGAGGAGCTTCGGGCTCTCGCACTCGCCGCCCTCGCGATCCATGTGGACGAACCGGGACCAGGGGAAATCGGAGAGGTGCCCGCGCTGGCAAGCCGCGACGAAGCGGACCGGGACGGCGCTCGAGAACTTCTTCGGCGAGCACTCGTGCCGGTAGCGGCCGTTCTTGTTCTCGAACGCTTCGGCGGCGCGCGCGAGGCGGCGGCACGTCTGGCAGACGAACCAGCGCGGGAACTCGAGCGCGCGTACGCCGACGCCCGGCCAGGCGTTGCGCGGATCGCCGGCGGGCGGCATCCGGAAGTAGTCCACCCTCGCGAGATCGAGATCCGGGTCGAGCGCCTTCAGGCGCGGCAAGAGCGAGCGGCGGAGACGCGCGTCGTCGAGCGCGACGTAGTCGTTCTTGCCGTACGCCCAGTGCTCGAGCCCGCCGATCACGACGGCGCGATCGACGAGGTCCACCATCGCGCCCGGCCCGAACGTCGTCACGAGCTGGCTCTGGCGGAGCTGTCCGTCGGGTCGCGTCGCCTTGCCGTCCTTCTTCTTGCCCACCGGCGCCATCAGGACCTCTCGTCGAGCTGCTTGAACCGGAGCCATACGTGCGCGCTCGGCTCGACGTCGCGCATCGACGTCGGCACGAGGAAGGCGCGCTCGTCCCGATCGGCCGGTTCGGGATCCGTCGCCATGCGGATGACGGGCAGGCCCTCGCTCCCGGAGCCATCCATCTTGCTGTACGTGCGGTCGGTCGTAGCCTCGCGCCGCGCGCGGTCCGCGACGCGCTCCCACGCGTCGAGGAAGCTCTTTCCTCGCGCCTGGACGAGGTTGCCGATGCGCTGCTCGGCGTCGTCGTCCTGGAAGAGGCGGTGCTTCTTCGCGCGCGCCACGAGCCACGCGAGGATCTGCTCGGCGGCTGGCCTCTCGTCGTGGAGCTTCATGATCCCGGTCGGCGCCTCCATCTCCGGGATCGCGTGACGGATCATCGAGAGGAGCGTGCCGACGAGCCCGCGGTCGAGCGCCTGGCCGCTGAACGGCGTCACGCTCGTCGCCTCGACCTCGCGGTAGAAGCTCTCGTGGTAGGCGACGAAGCGCTCGTAGTGCGAGCGATCGCGCGGGCGCATCACGTTGAGGCACGCGACCACGAGGCCGGGGTACGTGCGGCCGACACGGCTCGTCGCCTGGATGTACTCGCTCGTCGTCTTCGGCTGCCCCGTGACGACCATGAGGCCGAGGCGATCGATGTCGAGGCCGACGGAGATCATGTTCGAGGCGAGGACGACGTCGAGCGGCTCGGGATCCTTCGACGTCCGGCGCGCGGCGAGCCGCTGCTTCGTGTCCTTCACGCGGTCCGTCGGCTCGCGCGAGGTCAGCTCGGCGGGCATCTCGAGCTTCCGGTCCGCGGCCCAGGGGTGAGGACCGACGTAGAGGAGAGGCCGCTTGCCGTCCTCGATGCCGTGGACGCGGTTGCGCACTTCGTCCTCGACGAGGCGTCGCATTCCCCCGAGCTCGCGCAGGCTATTGAAGTAGCCTACGAGGGTCATGTACGGGTCGGCCGGCTGCTTCGGGTCGCCCTTCGGGTCGAAGTGCTTCTGCGCGGCGGCGAGGAGCGCGGCATAGGTTCGGACGGAGACCGCGCGGAGCGCGCGGCCGGGCGCGCCCACGCCGACGTAGAGCCGCCCTGGCTCGTCGGTGCGGACGCTCGAGAAGAAGTTGTCGCCGTCGGTGATGCCGCGCGGAGGGAAGAGGCACATCGGCCGGCCGAAGAGCGCCTGGATCTGCTCGCGCGCGCGGCGCACCGTGGCGGTGGAGCAGACGACCTTCGGAGGACGTGCGGGCGCGCCGGGGCCCGGCCGCTCGGAGAGGTAGTCGACGGCGGCTTCGTAGAGCCCGACCATCGTGCCGAGCGGTCCGCTGATGAGGTGCAGCTCGTCCTGCACGATGAGCTCCGGCGGGAGGAGGCCGCCTTGCACGGGTCGCGCGCCCTTCGGCGCGTCGTGCATGACGCCGTAGGCGCGCTGGTCGTCGACGTGCGTGGCGCGGCCGAAGAGCATCCCGGCGTCGCCACGCCAGGGCATCATCGCGAACTTGTCGACGGTGGCGACGAGGAAGCTCGGCACCTCTTGGTAGATCTGCTCGTCGACGAAGAGGACCGGGAGGCCGAGGCCGGGGACCTTGGCCTCGGTGAAGGCGCAGCCTCCGTCGTCGCAGTAGACCGCGGCGCGCGCGAAGTCCTTCTTCGTGGGCTTGCCCTCGGCGTCGACGAGCTTGATGTTCTGGATCTTGATCCCCGCGCCGCACCACGGGCAGGTCGTGAGTGGGAACGGCGAGTCGGTCCGGCCGGACGTGTAGTCCGAGAGCGCTTGGTGCACTTCCTTGAGCCGGTTCGCCGTCGCGGTCGAGCCGACCCAGAGCCCGATCGTGAAGCGCGCGTTGCCGAGCTCCTTCGGGTTGCGACGACGGAGCTCCTCGAGGGCGCACACGAGCGTCGAGGCGCGCCCGAGCTGATCGAGCGTGAGGAGGCGAAGCGTGTAGCGGAGCAAGACGGCGACGCCGCGCCCTTCGTGCGGCGTCCCGTGACCGCGAAGCCGGCGGAGGACGAGGACGAACGCGATGAGCCCGAGGTACGCCTCCGTCTTCCCGCCGCCGGTCGGGAAGTAGATGAGCTCGGCGAGCTTCCGGTCGTCGTGCGCGGGATCCACGACCGAGGGAAGGTTCATCAGCACGAAGGCGAGCTGGAACGGACGCCACGAAGGGTTCCGACCGCCGACGTACCGCTTGTCCGCGCGCGCTTTGTCGGCCTGGAGGGCGGCGACGTGCATGGCCTGGTTCGCGAGCTGGAAGGCGCGCCTCGCCTGCGCGTCGGTCGCGAGGAGCGCGATGCCCTCCTCGATGCGCTTCTTCGCGCGGAGCGCCTTGTTGACGAGGTCCGCGCGCGTCCCCTCGAGCGTGCTGCGGACCGTGGCCGATCGCTGCTCGTCGATCCACGCGCCGTAGGCCTCGCTGAGAGGCGAGAGCGCGTTCGAGAGCGCCTGTCCGTCGAGCTTCACGAGATCGACCATCGAGGTCGTGACGTCCTCGACGGCGCGGTGATCGACGCGCGGGACCTCGAAGCACGGGAGCTGCGTCGTACGGAGCTCGGTGACCTTGCCGGCGTCGACGTGGGGCCGCTCGACGCTCGTGTTGTGCCCGACGGCCCACTCGAGGCGGTCCCGGAACATGAGCGCGAGGACGCGCTGATCATCGTCGCCTTCCTCGCCGCGACGGTTCGGGCGCGCGCAGAAGCCGCGCCCGTAGGTGAGCCCCATCCGGACCTGGAAGACGAACGCGACGTCGCGATCACGCTCCTGAGGCGTGCGGTCGTTCACGAGGAACAGGCTGAGGACGCGCGTGCCGGCGTCGAGGCCGTCCATGTCCGTCGTGCGGAGCTCGCCGCGAAGGACGAGTCCGCGCGAGCCGGGGACGCCGACGCCGTCCGGGTGCTCGAGGAGCTTCGGATCGAGCGGCACGCGCACGCGGACGGGCCCGTGGGGCACGCGTTTCCAGCCGACGCGCTTCTTGTCCGTGTGCTCGAGGGCGAGCTCGATCTTGTCGTAGTCGGCGTACCAGACGTCGACGTCGATCGCGTCGCCGCTCCCCGGCGGGAGGAACACACTGAGGCCCATCGAGGCGGGGAAGCGCACGGGGCGCTTGTTCTCGGGCTCCTCGCTGCCGGCGTCCTCGGCAGGAACGTCGCTGCCCGCGGCGAGGCCGCCGTCGACGGAGTCCTCGTCGTCCTCGTCGGGCTTGCGTCCGCCCTGCGGCGCGAGAAAGCCCGTGAGGTACCAGCGGGACGGCGCGATGGGCAGCACCTCTTGCCCGCCTTGCGGATGCGTGTCCGGTACGAAGGGCCCGACGAGATCCGCCTCGAGCGCCTCGACGAGACGCTGCCTGATGTCCGTTTCGCTCATCGTGACTCCTCGCGCTGCAACGCCTTCGCGCCAGGGGCACGTGCTGCCTCGAGCGCGCGAGCGTTATGAACGGTTATGAGCAGCCGCTCATAACGGGCTGCCAAGAATGAACGCGCGCTCATTTCTTCGCCCGCTTCCTCGGGCCCATCCACACGTAGCGCGCGCCTCTCCGCTCGCCCTGGAGCTGGAGCAGAGCGTGTTTCGCCGCGACTTTCGCCAACAAGCGGCTCGCTTTCATGGGATCGAGCTTGCAGAGCTCGGCTGCCTCGCGCCGCGAGATTTGGCCGTGCTCGCGCGCATATTGCAGCACCATTTGCTCTTGCTGCAGCGGCTCGAACCCGCGGGTACGCACGTACCCGGACTTGTCACCGAGCACCCGGTACATCGCAGCCGAGAGGTGATAGCTGCGACCCCTCCGCTCGCCGCGCGGCTCGACGATCCCCGCGTCGACGAGACGCGCGAGTACGGTGCGCGCTCGTTCGACGTCCGATTGGAGGACGATCGCAGCGTCTTCCGTCGTGATCGAGCGGTTCTCCCCACACTCTCGCAACACCAGCAGCTCGGCGAGCGACCAACGACGCCCAGCGCGACCTTCCGAGACCACCCATCGGACCAGATCGAGATTCGCGGCTCCCCCGGGGAGCAGAACGCTGACGGAGGCGTGCGTCGCCGAGTATCGGGGCGCCGACCTCCCGTAGCGTAGCTGCCCGTAGAAGATGGCGTCGACTCCGCGTCCTGTCCGCTCGACGAGCCCAGCGCGCTTGAAGGCATCGGCGAGCAGCGGGTTTCTCGGTGTGGGTGGAGTCACAAGCAAGTTCTTCAGCGTGACCCCCTCGGGAAGGCCGCCAGGGCTGTCGACTCGAACGCCCTCCGTGGTCCACTGGACATGGATCGCTCCGAGGCGCGCGTAGTCTCGATGGACCATCGCATTGGCGAGTGCTTCTCGGAACGCCTCCTCGGAGAAGTCCGGGACCTCCGTCCGGAAGAGATCCACCAACTCGACACTCCGATTCCTGGCACGGAACCAGGTGGTGGTCTCCTCGAAGGCGCGCAGGAGCGGGAGACGGCTGATCTCGTTTTCGAGCACGCTCTCGTTCTCGACCACCTGCCAGGCCACTTCATGCGTCGGCAGCAACCGCCGGAGAGACGCTTCGCGACCGAAGAGCAGCAGGCCGAGACGACGAACTCCGACCTTCCCCTTGTCGACGTCGAGGCCGCCGAGCGCGCGGCACAGGTCCTCGTCGTTCAGCTCGGCCAGCGCGCGGTCGCCACGCCCTCCGCTCTCTTGCACGAGCCGTCGAAACCGCTCGATCTCCAATGAGTCGAGGTCGCGGAAGGATGCGCCAGGGACTACGGCCGTCGACGGATCCTGCGAGAGCCCGTACGCGCCCTGCTCGTATAGGAAGAGCGGGACGCACGCTGGCCGACCGTCGCCGCCGATGATGCGTCGGACGTACCTACCCGACGACGTCGCAGTCGGAATCGGTGCCCTCGGCACCTCGATGACGAGGACGTGGTGCCCCTCCACTTCGACGAGCTCGGCGACCACTGCGAGTGACGGGCGCGTTTGATTCGAGACGAGCGCTTCGACTTTGCGAGCATCGGTCGTCTTGCCATGGCGGTTCCGGGCGCCGACGACGGTCCCGTCGTCGTCAATCCCGACGAGGACCGTACCTCCGTGCGTGTTCGACAGGCACACGACGGCCTCCACGAGCTCGGCATCGTTCACGTCGCGCTTGAACTCGACGTGGATGGTCTCGCCCGCCGCGACCAGCTTCTCGACGTTACTCGTATCCATGCAGAGTCGGACGCCTATTGGTGGGAGACGCGCATCAGAAGAGGTCCGTCTGGCCTTTGCCGCGCTTCGGGGACGTGGCCGGCTTCTTCGCGGCGCGCTTCTTCGGGGCGGGAGAAGCGGCGGGCTCGGCGGGCTCACCGTTCGGCTTCGGGCTGGGCTTCGCCTTCTTCGCGCCCGCGCCGAGGCGCGCTTCCTCGCGGGCGCGCTCGGCGTTGAGGACGTAGAGGCGATCGATGACCTCGTCCTCGAACGCCTGGAGCGCGGCGCGGTCGTCGTCCGTGCGCGGGCAGAAGGGCGGGACCGCGACGTCGGTCCAGCCATAGGCGTCGAGCACGGCGCGGTCCATCGCCTGGTGGAGACGCCGGAGCCCGAGGACGCGCGGATCGGTGTTCGCGGGGTCCTTCAGCGCGTTGTACGTCTTCGTCAGGCCCTGCTGCGTCTCGACCATGAACGCGGCCCGCGCGTCGTAGAGCGCCTGGCCGGCGGCTTCGAGCTCGGGGAGGACGGTGCGCGGATCCGGTTTCGGGAACGGAAACGTCTCGAAGCAGTCGGATGGAGAGTAGACAGGCGAGTTCGCTGCGCCCATGCGACCACGAAACAACCAGGCCCACGCATTGTGGATGCTGCTCTGAAGGACGGCGAAGCACGAGGTTGCATCTGACGGCACAACGATCAGCTTCTGTGACAAGACTCGGTCCGTCGGCTGAAACACAACCCGAACACACGTTGAGTATTGTTGGGGGATCGCGAGACACCGTCCCAGCGACGCGATCGCGGCGTAGAGCGCCGGCGCGCCCTCCGCGAAACGCCACCAGTACTTCCGGCGTGCATCGCGCTTGTCGCGATCACGTTCTGGCTTCACCTTCTCACGCACGATGGCGAGCAGGTCTGGCCACCGCTCGGCTTCGGCGAGCGTCATCTGTCCGAAGTTAATGACATACCGATCAAAGGCCTGAGTCGGGCTCGAATTCACCTCTTCGCCACCGAGGTATGGAAAGATCCGATCGGCGTTCCTCGGGTCCTTCTCGACGAGCGCGTCGCGCTCGGCCGGCGTGAGCGTAAAGCCCATCCCGAGCACATAGCTTCCGACGAACGCAGCGGCCGCATTCGTGGCGAGCAACAACGGTTCTGCTCGCTCCGGCGTCGGACGAAGGCGCGAGTTGAGGTCGACCACCTCCCGATCACCGAGCCGCTTGGGCGTCCGTCCGCGCACGAGGCCGCGCGCGGCGTGCACGACGGAGACCGTCACCGCCGCCGAACCGCCCGGCCACGGCATCGAGTCGATGGCGTCGTAGATCTCCCATCCGTCCCCGACGAGCGCACCGAGCCCCGTCGCCCGCGTGTCG
>JBDHVE010000138.1:0-26483 GCA_039809485.1 Polyangiaceae bacterium
GCCGACGCGGGGACACCGGGCTTGCCTGGAACGACGCCGACCCCCACCATGGTCGCCTTGGATTTCGCCGGGACGGCCGGAGCTCCTCCTGCCGGTGCGCTCGCCGCCTTCGACGGATCCGTGACCATGAAGGTGTGCCCGCACTTCGGACACCGCATCTTCAAGCCGGTCGGCGGCACGCGCCGCTCGTCCACCTGATACGGCGCCTTGCACGATTCGCACTCGACCTTGAGCATGTCGACGTGAGGCTATCACAGCCCACAAATTCCACGAGAAACCCGCACGCGGAGACCTCGCTCGGCCACCACTCCGCCGTACACGGCGAACGGTCCGGCTCGCGGGCGCGAGCGGCGCTCGGGTTCATGGCGC
Source organism: Polyangiaceae bacterium (assembly GCA_039809485.1). Classification (GTDB taxonomy): domain Bacteria; phylum Myxococcota_A; class Polyangia; order Polyangiales; family Polyangiaceae; genus Labilithrix. The sequence continues at coordinate 370 of JBDHVE010000138.1, forward strand.
TCGGCGCAGTGCTCTTTGCGTTGATGAACTTCTTCGCTCGGCTCGCGAGCTCGAGCGCATCGTGGGCGAGCGTCGGCGCCGTCCGTGCGCTGGTCGGGGCAGGCGTCGCGTTCGTCGTCGCGCGGTCGCGCGGGATCCCGCTCCATGCCGGGGACCGGAAGACGCTCTTCTGGCGGAGCGCGTTCGGCACCGTCTCGATGGTGTGCACGTTCTACGCGCTCTCGTCGCGGACGCTCTCGCTCGGCGACACGGTCACGCTCCTCAACCTCTCGCCGGTGTTCCTCGCAATCGTCGCGCCGATCGTGCTCCGGGAGCGGACGTCGGGCGCGACCGCGCTCGGCATCCTCGTCGCGCTCGCCGGCGTCGTGCTCGTGCTCCGCCCCGCGTTCCTCTTCGGAGCGCACGGCGAGGTCGCGCGCGCGGCCTTCGGACCGTCCCTCGCGGCGAGCGCAGGCACCGCCGTCGCGGCGGCGATGTTCTCGGCCGTCGCGATGACGATGCTCCGGCGCGTCGGCCAGAGCGACAGCGCGGAGTCGATCGCGTTCTACTTCTCGCTGTTCGCCTTCGCGGTGCTGACGGCGATCGCGCTCGGCGACCCGCGGCTCCCGTCCGCGCGGGATGCGGTCTTCATGGTCCTCGCCGGCGTGGCAGCGGGCTTCGCGCAGATCGCGATGACGCGCGCCTACGCCCTCGAGCGCGCGGCCCGCGTCGGGAGCATGAGCTACCTGTCCGTCGTCGCGAGCGCGCTCCTCGGCGCCGTCGTCCTCGGCGAGCGCCCTCCCCTCCTCGCGCTCGGCGGGATGGCGCTCGTCGTCGCGAGCGGGCTGCTCGTCACGTTCACGCGGCCCGCCGCGTGATGATGACGTGAGAGGCGCCTGAGGCATCGACGATCCACGGGAATCCCCGTCTGTCATGCGCTGCGCCGACGTGCTACGAAGCACCGCTCCTCATGGACCGGCTCGTCGTCGTCGGGGCGCGGCAACACAACTTGCGAGACGTGAGCGTCACGGTCCCGCGAGGCAAGCTCGTCGTGTTCACGGGCCCGAGCGGCTCGGGGAAGAGCTCGCTCGCGTTCGACACGATCTACGCCGAGGGCCAGCGCCGCTACGTCGAGTCGCTGAGCGCCTACGCGCGCCAGTTCCTCGAGCAGCTCGCGAAGCCGGACGTCGATCGGATCGACGGTTTGTCGCCGGCGATCGCAATCGAGCAGCGTCCGCTCTCGAAGTCGCCGCGTTCCACCGTCGGCACCGTGACGGAGATCGCCGACTACTTGCGACTCCTGTTCGCACGGGTCGGCATCCCGCACTGTCCGAGCTGCGGGAAGCGGATCGAAGCGCAGACGGTCCAGCAGATCGTCGACCGCATCCTCGCGCTCCCGGAGGGCTCCCGCTTCAGCGTCCTCGCGCCGATCGCGCGCGGCCGGAAGGGCGAGCTGAAGCTCGAGCTCGAGCGGCTCCGCCGTGAAGGCTTCGTCCGCGCGCGGGTCGACGGCGCGGTCGTCGACCTCGGCGATCCGATCGAGCTCGATCGCGCGAAGATGCACGACCTCGACGTCGTCGTGGACCGGATCGTCCTCAAGGAGGGCGTCAAGGGCCGCTTGACCGACAGCGTCGAGCTCGCATTGAAGACGGGTGAAGGCCGTCTCCTCGTCGCGGTCGAGGGCGAGGAGCCGTTCTGGCTCTCCGAGCGCTTCGCGTGCGTCGACTGCGGGATCTCGCTGCCGCCGATCGAACCGCGGATGTTCTCGTTCAACGGGCCGCACGGCGCCTGCCCCGCGTGTGACGGGCTCGGCTCGCGCACGGTGGTCGATCCGGAGCGCGTCGTCGGCGAGCCGACGCGGTCGCTCCGCGAAGGCGTCGTCCTCGCGTGGGGCCGGCGCGGCTCCGTCGCGCTTGCGACCGAGCTGAGCCGCGCGGTCGACGCGATCGGTGTCGATCCCGACACCCCCTGGGCGAAGCTCCCCGAGAAGACGCGCAAGCTGATCCTCTTCGGCGACGCGGAGAAGCCGCAGCCGAAGGTCGCCGAGGCTTCACCCGAAGCGGCCGACGAAGAAGCGGCCTCGAAGAAGCCGCGCGGCAAGAAGGCGGCGGGCAAGAAGCGCCCGTTCGTGGGGATCGTCCCCCGCCTCGAAGCGCGGCTCGCCGAGCAGGACGAGCCGGTCGTGATGGACGAGATCGAGGACCTCGACGAGGGCGAGGGGGCGATCCCGGACGACGAGCTCGGTCGTTTCCTCGTCACGCGGACGTGTTCATCCTGCAAAGGTCGCCGCCTCCGCCCCGAAGCGCTCGCGGTGAAGCTCGGCGGGAGGGACATCGCGGAGCTCGGTCGCTTGTCGCTCGAGAAGCTCCGCACGTTCTTCGGCACCGTCGCCGCCGATGCGACGGTCGAGCCGATGAGCGCGCGCGAGCGCGCGGTCGCCGATCCGCTCCTCCGCGCGGTCACCGCGCGGCTCGGGTTCTTGATCGACGTCGGCCTCGATTACCTGTCGCTCGACCGGAGCGCGCAGACGCTCTCGAGCGGCGAGGGCCAGCGGATCCGACTCGCGACGCAGATCGGCGCCGCGCTCGTCGGCGTGCTCTACGTGCTCGACGAGCCGTCGGTCGGCCTCCACGCGCGCGACAACGCGCGGCTGATCGAGGCGCAGGCGCGCCTCCGTGATCTCGGCAACACCGTCCTCGTCGTCGAGCACGATCGCGAGGCGATCCTCGCCGCCGATCACGTCGTCGACATGGGGCCCGGCGCCGGCGTCCACGGCGGCCGGATCGTCGCGCAGGGCACGCCCGCGGAGCTGATGGTGGACGAGAAGTCCATCACCGGCCCGTGGCTCTCCGGCAAGCGGCAGCTCCCGGTCCCGAAGTCACGGAAGGCGCCCGGCAAGCAGTTCGTCCGGGTCGTGAACGCGCGCGCGCACAACCTGAAGGGCGTCACCGCTTCGGTGCCGGTCGGCCTCTTCACGTGCTTCACCGGCGTCTCCGGGAGCGGCAAGTCGAGCCTCGTCGTCGACACGCTGCTCCCTGCCGCTCGCTCGACGCTCTACTCGGCGACCGCGCCGATCGGCGACTGCGACGCGGTCGAGGGGCTCGACAGCATCGACAAGGTCATCTCGATCGACCAGGCGCCGATCGGCCGCACGCCGCGCTCGAACCCGGCGACGTACACGGGCGTGTTCGCGCTGCTCCGCGAGCTCTACGCGGGCGTCCCCGAAGCGCGTGCGCGCGGCTACAAGCCGGGCCGCTTCTCCTTCAACGTGAAGGGCGGACGCTGCGAGGCATGCCAGGGCGACGGCGTCCTCCGCGTCGAGATGCACTTCCTCCCGGACATCTTCGTCACGTGCGAAGCGTGCGGCGGGAAGCGGTACAACCGCGAGACGCTCGAAGTGAAGTACCGCGGGCTCTCGATCGCCGACGCGCTCGAGGTCACGGTCGATCAGGGCCTCGAGCTCTTCGACGCGATCCCGCGCGTTCGCGATCGGCTCGATGCGCTCCGGCGCGTCGGCCTCGGCTATCTCACCCTCGGCCAGCCGGCGACGACGCTCTCGGGCGGCGAGGCGCAGCGCGTGAAGCTCGCGCGCGAGCTCGCGCGGAAGGCGACCGGCAGCACGCTGTTCGTCCTCGACGAGCCGACGACGGGCCTCCACTTCAACGACATCGAGGTGCTCCTCGGCGCGCTCCTCGAGCTCCGCGACCAGGGCAACTCGGTCGTCGTGATCGAGCACAACCTCGACGTCGTCGCGTGTGCCGACTGGGTGATCGACCTCGGCCCGGAGGGTGGCGACAAGGGCGGCGAGATCGTCGCGGAGGGCCCGCCCGAGAAGATCGTCGCGTGCGAGCGCTCGCACACGGGCCACTACCTGCGGGAAGTGCTCGCGCGTTCCGAAGCGATGCCCGCGACGCCGCGAGCGGCGAAGAAGAAGAAGTCGTAGTGGAGGACGACGCTCACTTCGGGCGCGCGAGGATCGCGTTCCACCGATCGCACGCGCGCGCATCGCAGCAGCTCACTTGCATGTCCGCGGACGTGATCGCCTCACGAACCTTGTGAGCGCTCGCGATCTCGCCGCCGGCGACGACGGCGACCCTCTTCTTCGCTCCGGCCTCGGCGGTGAACGCGCGGACCGCCCGGGCCTCGTCGTCCGCGAGATGCAGCGCGATCCATCGCTTGCCGCTCGCGGGGTCGACGCCCTCGACTGTCTTCTCGATTCGATCGAAGCCCGCGAGCGGCGTGTCCGCGAGCCTGTCCTCGCGAACGGCGAAGATGCCGTCGGACCGGCTGCCCACCTCGAGGACATGACCGTCCTCGGTCACGGCGCACGACGCGCCGACGCGAGCGCGGAAATGCAGACGCGGCGGCAGCGGATGACCATCCGCGCCGCCGCCTCGACCTGCTGAAGACTGAAGACTGAAGACTCAGGTCACCTCGAACCGAGGCCGCTCCTGAACCCAGCCCGCAGCGCTCGCCGTCAGGTGTAGTCCTTCTCCATCCGCTCCTGATCCTCCTTGCAGCGGATGCAGAGCGTCGTCTCGGGACGCGCCTCGAGACGCTTGATGCTGATCTCCTCACCGCACTCTTCGCAGGTGCCGAAGGAGCCGTCTTCGATCTTGCGGAGGGCCTTCTCGATCTTGTCGAGGAAGACCTTCTCGCGGCCACGGAGACGGAACGTGAACGACTGCAGGTACTCGCTCGAAGCGAGATCCATCTCGTCAGGGAGGTCGTTCGCGTCGAGGGCCATGTCCTCCTCGAGCGTCTGCTTCGCCTTCTTGACGATCTCGTCACGCTTCTCGGTGAGCAGCGTCTTGAACTTCTTGAGCTGGACCTTGTTCATCACGCCTGCCTCCGGCTTCTTTTCCGGCTGAGCTCCGAACTTCGAAGCCATGCAGAGTAACCGCTGTTTCGCAAAGGCCGGAGACCTTAAACATCCCTCCCACCTTCGTCAACGGCAGCTCAGCCACGATCGTCGCGCTTCGCGCTTGTAGTCCGAGGTACTACACGCTGGCGCTCCGCTTTCTTTCCGCGCTCGAGCCTCGTCCTTGAAGCGTGAGCGCGAGCACGATACCCGTCGGGACCGTGCCGCCGCGATCGCGTCCCGAGCCCTGGGAGAAGCCCTTCGTGCTCGGGATCGACGAGAACGGGATGGGCCCCCGCCTCGGTCCGCTCGTCGTCACCTCCGTCCTCACGCGGGTCGACGAAGCGGGGATGACGCTCGCGACGTCGAAGCCGAAGGGCGCGATCGCCAAACGCATCGGGGACTCGAAGGCGCTCGTCGCGTTCGAGGACAGCGCGCTCGGCGAAGCATGGGCGCGAGCCATCGCCCGCCGGGCGGGCGTGGAGCCGACAACGCCGGGCGAGCTCCTCGCGGAGCTCGCGATCGACAGCGCGTCGGAGCTCCAGGCCCCCTGCCCGCGCCACCACGCCGACCTGTGCTGGAGCACGACAGGCGAGCGCTTCCTCGCCGACGAGAAGACGGTCGAGGACTGCACGCGCGACCTCGCGAAGCTCGAGGCGAGGGGCGTCCACGTCCTCCGCGCACGGACCGCGATCGTCTGCACGCGGAAGCTGAACGACGGCGCGGCGCGCGGACTCTCGCGGTTCGACATGGACCTCCACGCGATGGAGCGACTGTCGCTCCTCGCGCGTGACGAGGTCGGCGACGAGGTCTACGCGCTCTGCGGGAAAGTCGGCGGCTTCGACTTCTACGGCACGCGCTTCGGACCCCTCGCCGGCTATCTCCACTCCGCGCTCGTCGAGGGGCGCGCGCGGAGCGATTACAAGATCCCGGGCGTCGGGCGCCTCGCGTTCGTGCGCGACGCGGACGACAGCCACCTCGTCGTCGGGCTCGCGTCGCTCGTCGGCAAGTGGGTGCGCGATCAGATGATGCGTCGCGTGGTGCGCTGGCATCGCGCGCACCATCCCGATCTCCCTGAAGCGAGCGGCTATCACGACCCCGTGACGACGCGCTTCGTCGAGGCGACGGCGCTCCTCCGGAAGAAGAAGCGCCTCGAGGATGCGTGCTTCGAGCGCGTCTCGCTGACGAGCCGCGCGGCGGCCGCGGAAGCTACTTCTTCGGCGCGGCCGAAGGCGAAGGCGCCGAAGAGCCGCTCGGCTTCGCGCTCGACGGAGGCGCTGCCGCTGATCCCGACGGAGCTGCCGCTGCTCCCGCAGCCGGCGGCTCCTTCGAAAGCAGAGGCTTGAGCTTCGCGATCGCCTCGTCCTTCGAGATGCGGGCCTTCTCGCCGGCTGCACCGGAGAGCGCGAACTCCTCGTCGAGGATGCCGACGACGGCGCGGCCCTTCCGCGCGACGAGACCTTCGACCTTCGGGCCGCTCCCGCCGCCGGTGCCCGCGCCCGAGACGACGACGTGCGCGGCCTCGTCGCCCTGTCCGGCGACGGGGAGGCTGCCGGGGCGCGACTTGATCGTCTTGAACGCATCCTTCGCCTGATCGGCGTCGTTCTTCACGATCGAGAGCACGCGCCAGCGCTTGTCGCCTTCCTGATAGAAGCCGACCGCGGCGGGTCCGACGCCGTTCCATCCGTAGAGATCGGTCGGCTGGAAGACGATCCCGTTCGGGATCCGGTTCTCGGTCGGCAGCATCGCCGCCGAGGGCGGGAGCGCGGCTTCGCCGGGGAGCTTGTCGCCCATCTGCTTCGCGACGACGCGGAGGATCGCGTCGGACGACTTCGCGAGCTGCTCCGGCGACTCCTGCTCGTTGTTGTACTGGAGCTCGGCGAGGTACTGCCCGCGCCACACGTACGCGCGCCCGGTGCCGATCGCGCCGGCGCCGCCCGCTTCGAGCGGCTTCGGCGTCGAGGGCTCGGCCGGATCGCCGGCGACGACGCGGAGCGTGTACATGCCGTAGGCGCCGGCGACGTCGGCGAACTGCGAGAGGTTCACTTCGACGGTGCCGCCCTTGCCCGCGCCGTCGACGTAGTGGAGCGTGACGACGCGCTTCAACTTGAAGCGCTTGTAGACCTCGCACTCGCCGTCGAACGCGGTCGTGCAGACCTCGTCCATCGACTGCTTCCCCTTCTCGCCGTAGGTCTTCACCTCGCTCTGCGGGTCGACGCAGTAGCCGCCCGCCGTGCGCGGGAAGAACGGCGCGGAGATCGGATCGGTCAGCTCGCCGCCGCCGCTCGCGCAAGCGCCGGCCTTCGTCGCGACCGATGCCGACGGAGGCGGAGGCGGAGGCGCGTTGTCCTCCTTCGCCTTGTCCTTGTCGCAGCCGCCGAGCGTCGTCACGAGTGCCGCGAGGCCGGGGAAGAGCAGCGCGCGAAGGGAGCGGAGCTTGGTCATGGCGGCGGTTCTACTCGAACTCGCGGCGGGGCCACCACTGTCCGTCGGCGAGCCCCGATGAACGGCGATGTGCGGCAACGAGCGCCCCGAACCTTTTTTCGTAGTCTCGCAACCCCTTTCGAGGCCCCCCGACCGCCACCCCCGTGAAACGCGGGAGAAGCGGACCGGCGTGCTTCCATAAGTGGAGGCACGGCCCTTGCTGCCGGAGGCGTCGTGCGATCCCTCGTGCGCGTCGGGCGGAGTCTGGGACGGGCGTCCCGTCGGGGCTTCACGCTCATCGAGCTGATGGTGGTCGTGATCCTCGTCGCGATCTTGTCGATGCTCGCCATCCCCGCGATGTCGAAGTCCCGGAACGACCAGATCGCCTTCGACTACGCGCGGAAGCTCCAGCTGATCATGAACCGCGCACGCGTCCGCGCGAACGCCGGGTCCGCGCAGCTCGTCGTCGGCGACCTGAGCGGCCGCGGGAAGTTCTGGCTGTTCGAGGGCAAGGACGAGACGAGCTGCATCAAGCCGAATCTCTGGAACGACGCGCCCGGGTGGCCCGACGGGCAGGTCGAGACGGCCGCGCTCCGCCTCGTCGACTGGCTCGACCTCAACAACGCCGCGAACGGCATCGTCATCACGGACGACATCCGCGCCGCCACCTTCCCGGCGTCGCCGGCGTTCGCCTACTGCGTGTCGCCGGCCGGCCGCGTCGTGGTCGGCAAGGGCGGCAGCGTCGCCGGCGCGATCGCGGACATGCAGGCGCTGACGAGCCAGCCGACGTGGACCTTCACCGACGTCCTCGACATCCGCATCTCCCGCCAGGGCACGCTCGCCGTCCGCAGCGTCGTGCTCGCCGGCGGCTCGTCCGCGAGGATCCTCACGCGATGAGCACGCTCCGGATCCAGAAGCGGGCACGCAAGCGCGGCTACACCGCGGTCGAAGTGCTGATGTCGATGACGCTGTTCGCGATCGGCGCCGCCGGCGTCATCAGCATGCAGCGCGCGACGATCCAGGGGACGGAAGACGCGCGCCGCTATGACGTCGCGATGAACATCGCGAACACGTGGGCGAGCCGCCTCCAGCGCGACGCGATGTTCTGGAACAAGAACATCGTGACGAACGCCCCGATCGTCACGGCGGCGACCCGCTACGTCCCGCAGATCGGGACGCCCGCCTGCACCGCGACGTGGTGCACGCCGACGGCGCAGGTCGGCGAGTCCCCCTACTTCGATCTGAGCGGACGCGACATCCCGGCGAATCCGGCCGACAACTCCCACGCGTTCTGCGTGCAGTACCGGCTCGCGTGGGTCGCGAACCCGGCGTTCAACGGGCAGCCCGCGCCGACCGGCTTCGCCCGCGCCGAGGTCCGCGTCATCTTCCGGCGCCTCGACTACGGCATCATCGGCAACTGCGCGAACCTGCCCGCCGCCCCGCCGATGACCGAGTACCACTTCATCCACGTGACGACGGCGCTCCGGGAGAACTCGCGATGAAGCGCCTCCTCGCCCGCGGCTTCACGCTCGTCGAGCTGATGGTCTCGCTCATCGCGGGCCTCATCGTCGCGATGGCCGTCGTCGCGCTCGCGCGTACGGCGACGAACACGTTCTACGACGCGGTCCGCGTGTCGACGACGGAGGCAGCCGTCCGCGTCGCGTCCGAACGGCTCCGCGGTGACCTCCTCCGCGCCGGCTTCATGACGACCGGCAACATCAAGCTCGCCGGCCGCGACAAGAACCGCTCGCCGGCCGGCCACTGGGTGTCGCCGCTCACCGCGGTCGGCAGCGTCGCCGAGCTCTCGAGCATCCGGATCCGCCCGGGCGAGTCCGTCACGGGTTACCTCGCGACCGCGGAGCCGCTCTCGCAGGCGAACTCCTTCACGCCCGACACGCTCACGATCGCCGGCAACTTCACGACGACCGACAGCTACCGCGGACGCCTCCAGGGCACGTGCGACGGCGGACAGCGCGTCGTCCTCAACGCGGACGCCGACGCGGCCGTCTGGCGCCTGCTCGGCACCGCCGCCAATCCGGGACAGACGATCGAGCGCGCGTTCCGTCCCGTCGCGGCCGACTCCCTCGCGCGCGTCGTCGACGCGGCCGGGTGCCAGCATTACGTCATCGTCACGAAGGCGCAGCTCACGACGGTGCCGGGCTCGACCCTCGCCGCCGAGGTCTGCATGAAGAACGGCGCCGGTGACTCGACTGCCGTGCACACGCCGCAGGGCACGTGCGGCGCCGTCGAGGGCACCGAAGTGACGATCAACCCGGTCCAGCGCGTGCGCTGGTACGTCGGGCTGAACACGGAGGCGGCCCTCGTCGCCGCCGCCGACGAACCGAACAAGTCGTTCAACCTGTTCCGGCGCTTCCTCGACAAGGACGGAAACGACCTCGCCACCGTCGAGGGCCGTCCCGAAGTCATCGCCGAGAAGGTCGTCGACCTCAAGTTCGGGATCGTGGTCGACCACTGGACCGACCGCACGACGGTCATCGACTACTACGCCGGCAAGGACGCCGACATCGGGCAGTGGACCGGAGCACCCGCGCTCACCGACCAGCCGAACCAGCCGTCCCCGCACCTGATCCGCAGCATCCGCTACCGGATCGCGAGCCGCGCCGCCCTCCCCGACCGCGAAGCGCCGCTCCCCGACGTGCTCCCGCCGTTCCAGACGCGCTACTGCATCGACAACACGACGTATGCAGACTGCAAGCGCCTCGCGCGCATGCGCGTCGTGAGCTCCGAAGTCGCTCTCATCAACCAAGCCGGGATGGCCTACTGATGACCGCTCTCGATCGTTCCAAGGTCCTCCAGCGAGCTCGCGCGCGCAGGAACCAGCGTGGCGCGTCGATGTTCGTGGTCGCGATCACGCTCGGCCTCCTCGGCGCGATGGGCGTCTACGGTCTCGGCGCCGCGAGCTCGGACATGCGCGCCGTCGCGCACCTCCGCGAGGGCCTCCACGCGCAGCGCGCGGCCGAGGACGCGATGATGATGACGGCCGAGGCGTTCAACCCGATGACGGGCCCGCGCCTCATCGAGGAGCTCACCGGCGGACAGACCGGCCAGACCTGCAAGCGTTCGGCACGTCCGCCGGGCGCCCCGACGACGTCGACGCAGTACCTCAACGTCGAAGGCTGCCTCAGCCTCAAGACGGACGAGCTCAAGAAGATCGTGAACGGGGCGGTCGACCCGACCGGGAACGGCAACTGGCCCGCCGCGGTCGATCCCTTCACGCCGGAGAGCTACTTCCCCGCCGCCGCGACGTCGCTCGAGACGGCGCTCGCCCCGCAGGTCACGATCGAGGTGACGAACGCGGTCGAGACGGCGCTGCCGCCCGGCTGGGACGAGAACAAGGACGTCTTCTACGAGCTCACGGTCACGCCCGTCGCGCGGATGGCCGTCGCCAATGCTTCCGGCGCGACCGAGTCCACGGTGCTCGGTCGCGGCCGCATCGTCGTCGGTCCCGCAAGGCCGATGCGACGAATCGCGCCCGCGCCCTGAGCCCACGTCACGCATCCGAGGACCACCCATGCCGACGCCGCACACCAGCAGCAAGCGCACTCTCCGGCCCGGCCGCATCGCGGCCGCGTCGCTCGTGCTCGTCTCGGCGTTCACCGCCGCGCGCGCGCACGCGCAGGCAGGCGTCGAGGCGAAGGCGCTTCCGAACGTCCTCCTCCTCGTCGACACCTCCGGCTCGATGGAGCGCATGTTCGACAACTCGCTCCCGAGCGCGAACGCGGCGAACGCGTGCTCGCCCGGCGTCGCGTCGAATCCGAACCGCTGGGGCGCGCTCCTCCAGGCGCTCACCGGAAACATCCAGCCGTTCTACAGCTGCGACGCGATCACGCGCGCGAACACGCCGACCCCGAACGCGGCGTTCCGGAACGAGTTCAGCATCAACGGCACGAACCCGTACGACGACGGCTACTCGCTCCCCTACCATCGCCCGCTCAGCGGGAGCGGCGCCGCGAGCGCGTGCGCGCTCGCGCCTTACAAGATGGCGGGCATCCCGCTGAACAGCTCCTTCGGTCCGGGCCGCGTCGGCACGGGCGGCGACGCGACGGACTTCCCGCCCGACGCCTTCACCGAGACGAAGTACGCGAACCTGAAAGCGGCCTACGCGGCGGGCAACAACCTGCCCGTCGGCGGCGCGAACGCGTGCACCTTCGAGCAGGCGCGCGACGGTCAGATCGACGCGGCGCGCGACTACGTGCGCTTCGGCCTGATGACGTTCGACAACGACCTGAACGACGGGATCGGCGTCACGGTCGCGAGCCCGCCGAGCGGCAGCGTGTCGGCGAGCCCGTTCGCGGGGCTCTGGTCGTACCGCGCGAGCGCGTCGTCGGCGTTCCCGGGCGGCACCGCCTACGGTCAGCCGATCGGGTGTGCGACCCCGCAGCTCTGGGAAGTCGGCGCGCGCCACAACGCGGCGCCGCCGTGGGAAGGCCGCATGATCGCCTTCCCGGCCGCGAACGCGACGCTGAACGACATCCAGCGGAACAACGACGACCTCCAGAAGGTGCTGCTCGGCACGCGTCCGTACGGCGCGACGCCGATCGACGGCATGATCTTCGACGCGAAGGACTACCTCACGTCGACGTCGCACCCGTTCGGACCGAAGGGCCCGAACGGCGACGACTACGTGAAGCAGGGCTGCCGCGACCAGTTCGTCGTGCTCCTCACCGACGGCGCCCCCAACCTCAGCATGCGTCCCGCGTGCGAGCCGGACCTCACCGGCACGCGCTGCCCGTTCAACCGCACCTCCGTCGAGACGGCGGGGGATCTCTTCAGCCAGGAGATCCCGACCTACGTCATCGGCTTCTCGGTCAACGGCGAGAACGTCGCGACCGACGGCTTCCCGGCGAGCCTCGTCGACCGCACGTGCCGCGGCTTCCTCAACATGACGGGCATCAGCGGCTCGGCCTCGGCGCTCAAGACCTACTGCGCGTCGAACCCGCGGCCCGCCGGCTCGACGGCGGAGGCGTGCTGCAGGCTGAACGACATCGCGTTCGCCGGCTCCGGCGGTCTGACCGGCGACCCGAACGCGCGCGGCGCGTACTTCGTCGAGTCGCAGGCCGACCTCGTGCTCGCGTTCGGGCGCATCATGGCCGGCATCACGCGCGACGCCTCGACGCGCACGATCCCGACCTACTCGCCCGTCGTGAACTTCACGTCGGCGTCGACGGGCAAGATCCGCAGCGGCGAGTTCGTCGCGTCGTTCATCCCGAGCGCGCAGCGCATCTGGTCGGGTGAGATCGATCGCAAACGCTCGTACTGCATCGGCTCGACGCCCACGCTCCAGGGGCAGAGCACGGCGGAAGGTGACTCGTACGCCTTCAACATGGCGAGTCAGGCCGGGCAGAACCAGCGCCTCATCATCACCGCGAAGGGCTCCGCGGGCGGCATCATCGACTCGGCCGGCACGATCCGTCCCTACAAGGGCTCGTCGACGTACGACGACAGCATCGTGGACAAGACCGGTGTCGAGCTCGCGGAGAAGCCGGGCGGCGGCCTCCTCAGCGGCGCCGCCGACTGGGCGACCGTGCTCGGGATCGATTCCCGCACGTGCAAGCGCACGCGCGTCACGAAGAACAACACGGTCGAGATCTACCCCGCCCTCACGACGCCCTCGCAGTGTGCGGACGTCGTCTGGGGCTTCGCGACGTCGCGCGCGGGCGCGATCAGCTACGCGGCGAAGGACTTCAACTTCCGCTGCGCGGGCAGCTCGGGCGGCGCCGACGCGAACCAGGGCACGTGCTCGATCACGAACCAGTCCTGCCAGCTCTCGAACCTCGCGCCGCCGCTCGGGCCGGGCTCGGGCTGCCCCACCGGCGAGGTCTGCATCCCGCGCTGCTCGGCGCTCGGCGCCATCTTCCGCTCGAACCCGGTCGTGGTCGGTCCGCCCGAGGGCCTCATCCGTGACGACGGCTACCGCGAGTTCGCGCAGCAGCGCGCGTCGCGTCGCCCGACGATGTTCGTGTCGACGACCGACGGCGTCCTCCACGCCTTCAAGGCGCTCGCGACGCAGGACCTGACCGACGACTCCTTCTACGAGATGTGGGGCTTCGTCCCGCCGGCCGTCCTCCCGAACCTCGCCTCGAACTTCCCCACCGGCCAGCAGATCCTCCTCGACGGCACACCGGTCGTGAAGGACGTCGTCTGGAGCCGAGCGCCGAGCGCTGACACGTCTGCCGCGCAGTGGAAGACCACCCTCGTCTCGAGCCTCGGGTACGGCGGCGCCGGCTACTACGCGCTCAACGTCACCGACGTCGACTGCGGCGGTCTCGGCAAGCCCCCCTGCAAGCAGACGTTCACGACCGCCTCGAGCTTCGCGGACGTCTCGACGAACGAGAAGGGCCCGCACTTCCTCTGGCAGCTCACCGACGTGCCCTGCAACGGCGCGTGCGGCGCGGGTGACGACCCGGCGAAGCGCACGCGTCGCGCGCCGGACGGCAAGCAGATGGTCGCGCTCTTCGGCTCGCAGACCGCGACGCCGGCGATCACGATGGTGCAGGCCGAGATCGGCGAAGGCCTCCGCCAGTACGGCGTCGCGATCCTGCCGGGCGGCATCGACGGCTCGCCGGTCTCCGGCGGTTCGTGCCAGCGCGGCCTCGCGAGCGGCCTCTTCGCGGCCGCGACGTACGAGGCGAACGACACGGCCGTCGGTCGCCGGAACTACGTCCGCCAGTGGGGCGCGACGTGCAGCGCCCCGGTCGCGGGCCGCTCGCTCACCGTCGTGCGCCTCGACACGGGCGAGATCCTCCGCCACTTCGCGCGCACCACCGAGGCGCCCGCGATGCTGGCGTCGGCGGGCCTCGTCACGAACTCGCCGTTCGACTCGCCGGTGACCGGCACGCCGGTGGTGTTCCCGAACACGCTCGGCACGCCCGCGCAGAAGGTCTACGTCGGCGACGCGGACGGCACGATCTGGCGCGTCGACCTCTCCGACAAGAACCCGGCGAACTGGAAGGTCGTCCTCTTCCACGACATGGCGTACTCGGCGGGTACGGCCGCTTCGGGCGCGGCGGCGTCGCAGCCGCTCTCGATCCCGCTCCTCCTCTCCGTCGACCAGGCCGGCGAGCCCGTCATCAACGCCGCGACCGGCGACCAGGAGAACATCACCTACGCGCCGGGCCTGAACAACTGGGTCGCCTCGATCAGCGACAAGGTCGGTCGCGGCAAGGTGAACTGGTCACTCGGCCTCACGAACGGCGAGCGCGTGACCGGCCCGATGGCGGTCTTCGATCGGACGCTCTACTACGCGAGCTTCCGGCCGACGTCGCCCGTCGCGAACCAGTGCAACCGCTTCGGCGATCCGTTCCTCTGGGGCGTCGACTACATCACGCCGAAGGAGAACAACCTCACCCTCGGCGGCGACGGCCGCTGGTGCAAGCTGAGCGGCTCCGGCACCTCGAACGTCGACCAGGCGACGGGCAGCTGCGGCGGCGTCAGCGACGTCCAGTACGAGGCCGTCGGCGCCACGTTCGGGTACACGATCATCCCGGGCGTCACGGTACGGCAGACTTTGTCGTGCGCGGCGAACGACGCGTCGAGCGATCCGGCGTTCACCGGCATGACCGCGACCGAGTACCAGCTCTCGTTCGGCCGGACCGACACGCGCACGAGCGGCATCAACAACGCCGTCCCGGGCGCCGCGCGCGAGAATCTGCGGATCCCTCGGCCGCGGACGCCGGCTAGGCTGGACGCATGGGCGTACGTCATCGACTGAGCACGAGCACGGCGGCAGCCCTTGCCGCCTGCGCGCTCGTCGCGCTCGCGGGCTGCAAGAAGCGGGAGACCGAGACCACGCGGCCGCCGCCGAGGGCGCCGGACAAGCTCGCGCCCGACGAGTCGCCGGAAGGCGCGGAGATGCTGCACGGGCTCCGGCTGCCGCGCCGGAGCCGCGTCGCCGACCAGCTCGGCCCGTACACGATCGTGCGCTCGCAGCTCCCCGCCGATCAGCTCGCGACCTACGTGCGCCAGCGCGTCGAGGGCGGGAACGTGACGGCGGGCGCCGCTTCGACGGTGCTGAACGGCGTCACCGCGAAGGGCGGCGACCCGACGGCGCTGCTCGAGATCAAGGTCCAGCCGACGCACGATCCCGCGTTCACGAGCGAGATGCACGTCCGCGTCCTGCCGAAGCCGCAGCTCCCGCCCGAAGCGACCGAGGAGGAGCGCTGGCGCGCGGCGGGCGTGACCCCCGACGGCAAGCTCATCGATCGGCAGAAGCGCGAGTGAATAGCTAGCTTGACGCGTCGGGCCGGGGAGGTTCACCTCGGGCCCCCATGGCTCCCCTCCCCCGGTCGATCGGCGCCGTCGTCGTCGTGCTCGCGGCTGCCGTCGCGTGTGGCACGACCACGAGCGCGCCGAGCGGGCCTCTTCGCTGCGAAGGCGTCGAAGTGCTCGCGGTCGGGAGCGACTACTCGTCGAGCGTCGTGTGTGGCGCGCCGCCGTGCGTCCTCGGCCCGAGCACGACGGGGGCCGACCTCGGTGACGACCCGCAGCTCACGGCGAGCAACGGACGCGTCTTCTATCTCTCGCGCACGCTCGACTACGTCTTCGAGGTCGACGCGAAGTGCGGAACGCCGAAAGGGCGCTTCGACGTGAAGAGCGTCGCAAAGGACGCGAGCTTCGCGGGTGCGGCGAACCCTCACGACGCGGCCGCGGCGCCGGACGGGTCGGTCTGGGTCGCGCTCTACAACGTGCCGCGCATCGCGATCGTGAAGGACGCGCGCGTGGTCGAGACGATCGACCTCTCCGCGTTCGATGCCGACCAGAACCCCCAGGCCGAGTCGATCCGCATCGTCGCGGTCGGCGGGGTGCCGAAGGCGTTCGTCGCGCTCGAACGCCTCGACGACCGCGACCTCCTCCGGTCGAAGCAGCCGTCTTTCATGCTCCGGATCGACGTCGCCACCCGACAGGTCGAGGCCACGATCCCGCTCGAAGGACGCAATCCCTTCAACCCGATGAAAGAGGAGGGCGGCGCGCTCTTCCTCGCGGAGCCGGGGAACTTCGACGTCGCCGACGAGCCCCTCGCGGGCATCGAGCGCTTCGACACGACGACCTCGACGACGCGTCTCCTCGTCCCCGAGAAGGTGCTCGGCGGCAGCGTCGCCGAGGTCGCCGTGACCGACGGCTGCGGAGCCGCGATCGTGGCGGGTCCGGAACGCGACGTGAACCCGACGTCGCTCGTCACCTTCGATCCGACGACCGGCGCCGTCCTCTCGAAGACGCCGCTCCTCGGGCCGACGCCCGGCTACGATCTCCAGGGGCTCGCCTGGCGCGGCAGCACGCTCTACGTCGGCGACCGCCGCGCCGGCGGCTCCGGTTACCCCGTGCACGTCTTCGAGCGCGCGGGCACGTGCGAGCTTGCAGACACGAAGCGCGCGCTCGCCGTCCCCCTCCCGCCCGTCGCGCTCCGCGCGCCGGTGAGCCCATGACCGAAGAAGCCTCCGATCAGGCGCAGCGTGCCGGCCGCGGCGGCCTCGCCGTCCTCGTCGCGAAGGTGTACTTCATCGCGACCGGCCTCCTCCAGCAGGCCGTCCTCCCTCGCGTGATCGGCCTCGCCGACTACGGCGCCCTCTCGCGCGTGCTCGCCGTCTCGAACGTCTTCAACAACGTCGTCGTCTCGAGCTCCACGCAAGGCGTGAGCCGTACCGTCGCCGCGGCGGGCGAAGCGGAGCGACGTGCCTTCCGCGCGACGCTCCGCGTGCACGCAGTCATCGCCGTCGTCGCCGGGCTCGCGTTCGCGGTCGCCGCGCCACTCGTCGCGCGCGTGCAACATGCACCTGAAGTGCTCGCGCCGCTTCTCGTCATGACCGGCGTGCTCGTCGTCTACGGCGTGTACGCGCCGCTCGTCGGGTACCTGAACGGGACGCGCCACTTCACGCGGCAGGCGACGCTCGACATCGTCGCCGCGACGCTCCGCACGACCTTGCTCCTCGCCGTCGGCTGGTCGTTCGTCCGCGGGGGTGCCGGTCTCGCGTCCGCCGCCGGGACGTCGCCCGGCGTCCTCGGCGCCACCGTCGGCGCCGTCGTCGCTGCGACGGGCGTGTTCCTCCTCGCGCTGCGGTGGACGGGCACGGGTGAGCCCACATCCGCGGGGGCGTCGCCCGCGCCGTCGAGCGCCGTGCCAGCGCCCCGCGTCTATCTCGCCGCGATCGTCCCGATCATGATCGGGCAGCTCTTCACGAACGGCCTCATGCAGGCGGACATCTTCGTCCTCGGCCGCTATCTGTCGCTCGCAGCGCCCTCGCAGACCGCCGCGAACGAGTGGGTCGGGGTCTATCGCGCCTGCCAGCTCTTCGCGTTCCTCCCCTATCAGCTGCTCTTCAGCGTCACGCAGATCCTCTTCCCGATGCTCGCGAAAGCGCGCGCCGACGAGGGCGAGGAGCGCGTCGCGGAGCTCGTCCGGCGCGGCTGCCGGATCGGCGCGATCGTCTGCGGACTGCTCGTGTGCGTCGTCCTCGCGCTGCCGGGCTCGCTCGTGAAGTTCGCCTACACCGCCGATGTCGCGATGCGCGGCGCCGCCACGCTCCGGTGGCTCGCGGTCGGTCAGGCCGCGTTCGCGATGATGAGCCTCGCGACGACGATCCTCGTCAGCCTCGGCAAGGAGCGCGACGCGATGGCGATCACCGCCGTCGCCCTCGCCTGCGTCGTCGTCGCGAACGTGATCGGCCTACCTCGCGCGGACTTCGGCGAAGCGCAGCTCCTCACGACGGCGCGCGCGACGACGATCGCCCTCGGCGTCGCGATGGTCGTCGCGGTCCTCCGCGTCCGCGGCGTTGCGCGTGCGTTCGTCCCGGCCGCGACCGCGGTACGCGTCGCCGCCTGCATCGCGGCCGCCTTCGCCGTCGGCGGCGTCACGCCGATCCTCCCGAAGCTCGTCACGCCGTTCGCCGCGTTCGCGGTCGTGGTCGCCTACGTCGTCGCGCTCGTCGTCACGCGCGAGCTCGGCGCGGCCGACCTCGCGATGATGACCGCGGTCGTGCGAAGGCGCGCGAAGCGCTGAGGCCTCGCGCGCCGTACCGAGGCGCTCACTTGAGGGTCGTCGTGCCCGGCCGGATGCTGCCCTCACCGCGGTTCCGGAGGCCGTGCTTCTGCACGATGCGGTGCAGGTACATGCGGTCCATCCCCGCGAGGCGCGCCGCCTTGCTCATGTTGCCGCCGGCGGCCTCGAGGAGCTGCGTGAGGTAGGTGCGCTCGAAGGAGTCGATGACGCCTTCCTTCGCGATCCGGAACGGGACGCTGAGGTCGATCCCGCCGCCCTGCACCTGCGGGCTCACGCTGCCGGTCGCGCCGCGGCGGAGCGTCGGGCTCGCCGACTGGAGGACGACGCTCCGCTCGACGTAGTTCCGGAGCTCGCGCACGTTGCCGGGCCAGTCGTGCTTCGACATCTCCTGGATGACGGCCGGCGGGAAGAGCCGCTCCTCCTCGGGCACGCCGAGCTGCGAGAGGAACGTGCGGATGAGGATGAGCAGGTCGTCGAGGCGCTCGCGGAGCGAGGGCACGCGCGCGCTGATGACGGCGAGGCGGAAGTAGAGGTCCTCGCGGAAGCGGCCCTTGTTGACCTCGCGCTCGAGGTCGCGGTTGGTCGCCGAGATGACGCGCACGTTCACGCGGCGAGCCTTCGTCTCGCCGACGCGACGGATCTCGCGCGCTTCGAGCGCGCGGAGCAGCTTCGGCTGGAGCTCGAGCGGCAGCTCGCCGATCTCGTCGAGGAACACGGTGCCGCCGTCGGCCGCCTCGAAGGCGCCGACGCGGTCACGGTCGGCGCCGGTGAACGCGCCACGCACGTGGCCGAAGAGCTCGCTCTCGACGAGGTTCGGGCTGATCGCGCCGCAGTCGACGACGACGAACGGTTTGTCCGCACGCGCGCTGCGCTGCATGATCTCGGTCGCGACGAGCTCCTTGCCGGTGCCGCTCTCGCCTTCGATGAGGACGTTGATGTCGCTCTGCGCGATCTTGTCGAGGAGGGCGAAGAGACGGCGCATCGGGAGGCTCGTGCCGACGAGCGCACCGAAGGACGGGAGCATCGGGACGATGTCCTCCTTCTCCGGCGTGCCCGCGCGGACGCGGACGATCGAGTCGCCGAGGTGGAGGACGCCCTCGCCGGCGAGGTCGGCGTCGCGGACGCGGACCTGATCGAGGCGCGTGCCGTTCATCGAGCCGGAGTCACGGAGACGCCACATGCCGTCTTCGCGGACGAGGCGGCAGTGGAAGCGCGAGACCATCGGGTCGCGCAGGACGATGTCGTTCGACGCATGCGAGCCGATCTTGCAGAGGTCGCCGTCGTGCACGATCGTGCGCTGGGTGGCGATGCCGCCTTCGCGCTCGATCGTGAGCGTCACACGCGGGACGGCGACCGTCTCGCCGAGCTGACGAACCGTGTGGAGCGTCTGGGCGGGCTCGCGCGCGGGCGGCACGTTCATGTCGGGCGACGTCGGGAGCCGATGCGAGGACGTCGTCTCCGCCGGCGGCGGAGGCGCGGACGCCATCGCGCTGCCGCGGACGGACGCCGGGTTCTGCGGGAGGGGAGCCTGGCCCGAAGGCGGCGACTGCGAGGGACGCGGCGGGATCGGCACACCCGCAAGATTACTCGGCAGCGGCGCCGGCGGCGGCACGGCAGGCGGAAGAGGAGCCTGCGGTGGACGCGGTGCGAACCCCGACTGGTTACGCTGACCGACCTGCGGAGGCGTCGGAGCGACCGGTGCAGTCGAGGGACGCGGGGGGAGCGGCGCGCTGTTGGGGCTCTTCGGGTGAGTCACGGAAGACGCATCAACGCAAACACGATGCCTACTCGCCTCGCTTGCTGCTGGCTGTCGATCCGTCAGAATTTGCCGGGTGCCTGGCGGGCAGAGGAAAATGGGTGGTGAGCCACCTATCCATCACCTGCGCTCCGAGCGGCTCAGCGACGAGGTAGGCGTCCATGAACGCTCGAAAATTACAGCCTTTTATGACGCTGCAATCGTGCACTGAAAGTGCAATTCGGACGGCCCTCGGGGGCGTGCTCGCGGCAGCCTTCGTGGTGTCGTCCGCGGTCGTGATCGCGGGGTGCGCGAACGAGCATCCGCCGCCGCCGGCGAAGACCGCCGACGTGCATCGCGTACGCGAGGCGGAGCCGGATCGGCTCGAGACGACGCCCGCGCATCGCGCGCGCGTGGGCCACGGTGCCGACCTCTACGTGCCGCCGTGGTTCCATCCGCAGGCGGGCGGGTACGACCTCATCGTCCATTTCCACGGCCTGCGCGAGCTCCAGGAGAAGAACATCGAGCAGGCTCGTCTGAACGTCGCCGTCGTCTCGATCAACCTCGGCGTCGGCACCGATCCGTACGCCGCGGCGTTCCGCGATCGGAAGGCGTTCGAGAAGCTGCTCGAGGAGACGGATGGAGAGCTCGGACGCAGCGGTCGCAGCGGCGGCGCGAAGCTCCGGCGCCTCGCGCTCTCGGCCTGGAGCGCAGGCTTCGTGTCGGTGCAGCGCGTGCTCGCGCATCGCGATCTCGCCGACCGCGTAGACGCGGTGCTGCTCGCGGACGGCTTCTTCACCTCGTATTCGAACCTCGAGAAGAAGACGATCAACACGGGGTCGCTGGCGCCGTTCGTCGATCTCGCCGGCGCGGCGACGCGACGCGAGAAGCTGTTCGTCATCACGCACACGGCGATCCCCACCGTCGGTTATCCGTCGGTGACCGACACGGTCGGAAAGCTCCTCGAGATGAGCGCGCTCGAGCGCACCCCGTCGAGCGAGGTCGGCCCGAAGCAGATGAAGCTCACCTACGTCGTCGACAAGGGCGACCTCCACGTGCACGGGTACGCGGGCGTCACCGCGGCCGATCACGTGAACCAGCTCCGCGCGGCCGGCGAGACGCTCTATCCGTACCTCCACGACCGCTGGGCGGGCGAAGGTGCGAACGCGAACGCGAGCGCGGAGCGACGCGCCGCCGCGACGACGCCGACGTCCACGACGCCGTCGCGCTGATCGCACGAGGCTCGCAGACCGCATAAAAAAACCCCTCCCGGTTTCCCGGGAGGGGCCGAACCAGCACGCACGGAGGGGGAGGAGGAGGAGGGGAACTCCGTCACACACCGGTTCGAGACTGGTCGCAGCGGTGGAGGAGCCGCTGCGGATCGGCCGCGAGGGGAAGGAGGAGGGGAACCTCGCGACCGACGCTGACCATCATACATGTAGTATGCCGGGCGCCTCCCGGTCGCACGACCGCGAGAAGTCGCGCACTTACGGGCATCTGCGGGCCACGAGATGGACGTCGCAGAAGCCCTTCGTGAGCCGCGCGCGATCCAGGCGGGAGGGCCGCGCCGGCGCGCCCGCGCGCGTCGCCGGGACCGGCCCGGAGACGCGCGCGGGCGCGCGCTCCTCACGCTTCGCCTTCGGTCCTCCGACCGGGGCGAACCGGGCCCGAGGCCATGATGGCCTGCCGCAGCGTGCTCTGGAGCTCGGGCGACTGCGAGAGCGTCTCGCGCGAGCGCTCTCGGCCGTTCCCGAGCGTCGCCCCCGCGAACGCGAGGTGGTTGCCGTTCTTCTCGACGAGGCCGCGCGCGATGCCGAGGTCGAGCATCTCGGTGAGGTTGTCGACGCCGACGCCGTAGCGGATGTCGAACTCGGCCTCGCAGAACGGCGGCGCGACCTTGTTCTTCGAGATCTTCACCCGCGTGCGGCCGCCGACGAGCTCGTCGCCGACCTTCACCTGACCGATGCGCCGGACGTCGAGACGCATCGACGCGTAGAACTTGAGCGCGTTGCCGCCGGTCGTCGTCTCCGGGTTGCCGAAGGTGACGCCGATCTTCTGGCGCAGCTGGTTCAGGAACATCAACGTCGTTCCCGTCCGGTAGGCGACGCCGGTGAGCTTCCGGAGCGCCTGGCTCATCAGGCGCGCCTGGAGGCCCACGTGGCTGTCGCCCATCTCGCCCTCGAGCTCCGCGCGCGGCGTGAGCGCTGCGACGGAGTCGATGACGACGAGATCGATCGCGCCGCTCTTCACGAGCATCTCTGCGATGTCGAGCGCCTGCTCCCCGGTGTCGGGCTGCGAGACGAGGAGCTTGTCGATCTCGACGCCGATCGCGCGCGCGTAGGTGACGTCGAGCGCGTGCTCCGCATCGATGAACGCGCACACTCCGCCCATCCGCTGGGCTTCGGCGATCGCGTGGAGGGCGAGCGTCGTCTTCCCGCTCGACTCCGGCCCGTAGACCTCGACGACCCGCCCTCGCGGATAACCTCCGATCCCGGTCGCGAGATCGAGCGCGATCGATCCCGAGGCGAGCGACGCGACCGGCTCGAGGGCCGTCTCGTCTCCGAGCGCCATGATGGCGCCCTTGCCGAACTGCTTCTCGACGCTGGCGACGACGGTCTTCAGCATCTTCATCTTGTCTGCGATCTGCTCGAGCATGGGGCATCTCCTTCGGGTCGTGATGGGACGTGAGTGGCGTCACGCCGCGGACGCGACTCGCTCTTCCTGGCGATCGAGGACGCGGGCGTGAATGGCTTCGGCGAGATGGCGAGGCGCGATCGGGGTCGCACCTTCGAGATCGGCGACGGTGCGCGCCAGACGGAGGACCTTCGTGTACGCGCGCGCCGAGAGGCGGTACTTCGCGACCGACTTGGCGAGCATCGCCGCGGCGGTCGTGTCGAGCGCGCAGACGCGGTCCATGTCGGAAGGCGAGAGGTGCGCGTTGAGGTCGGCGCTGGTCTCGCGCCGCTCGTAGCGCTCGCGTTGGATCCGTCGCGCAGCCTCGACCCGCGCTCGGACGGCCGCCGTGGTCTCCCCCGGCGGCGCGTCGCGCAAGGCGAGGAGATCGACGGACGGAAGGACGACGTGGATGTCGAGGCGATCGACGAGCGGCCCGCTCAGCCGCGCGCGATAGGCCTGGAGGCGGTCGGGCTTGCAGGCGCAGTCGCCGTAGCCGTCTCCGCGACGGCCGCACGGGCACGGGTTCGTCGCGCCGACGAGCATCGGGCGCGCGGGAAACGTCGCGCGTGAGGCGGCGCGCGTGACGACGACGTGACCGTCCTCGAGCGGCTGCCGCAACGTCTCGAGCGCACTCCGCCGGAACTCGGAGAGCTCGTCGAGGAAGAGCACGCCGCGATGCGCGAGGCTGATCTCGCCGGGCCGCGCGCGCTCCCCTCCCCCGACGAGCGCGACGTCGCTCACGGTGTGGTGCGGCGCGCGGAACGGCCGGATGCCCTCGGCGGCGCGATCGGAGGGGAGGCCGGCGACGCCGTGGATCGCCATCACCTCGAGCGCCTCGTCGGCGTTCATCGGTGGCAGGATCCCGGGCAGGCGCTTCGCCAGCATCGACTTCCCCGCCCCGGGCGGTCCGATGAAGAGGAGGTTGTGCCCTCCGGCCGCCGCGACCTCGAGCGCGCGACGCGCGAGCGGCTGACCGCGCACGTCCGCGAGATCTTCCACCACCGGCCGCGCCGTGACGTGGACGCCGCGGCGTGGTCTCGCGAGCGAGCTCGTGCCCTTCAGCGACCCGACGACGTCCTCGAGCGAGGCGGCGACGACGACGTCGACGCCCTCGAGGAGCGCTGCCTCGCGCGCGTTCGCCGCCGGGACGACGACGTGCGGCGCGCCACGGTCACGCGCGGCGAGGAGATGGGCGATGACACCGCGCAGCGGCAGGAGCGCCCCGCCGAGCGAGAGCTCGCCGAGGAACAGGGTCGAGCCGAGCGTCTCGGGCGCGACGACGCCGAGCGCGGCGAGCGTCGCGACGGCGATCGCGAGATCGAACGCGGTGCCGTACTTGCGGAGATCCGCCGGCGCGAGGTTGACGACGAGGCGGTGCTCCGCGATGTCGACGCCGACGCGCGCGAGCGCATTCTTCACGCGGACGCGGCTCTCGCGAACGGCGGGCTCGGCGAGGCCGACGATCTCGAACGCGGGGATGCCGCGTGAGGCTTCGACTTCGACGCGGACGGCATGGGCACAGAGGCCCAGGAGAACGGCGCTCTCGGCGGTGGCGAGCATGGGACCGCCCCGCACTGCGATGCGCGTGCCGCGAAGCGCGCCGAGCGATCTCGCTGCGTTGGACGTCGGCGAGGGTGGCCTCGGCCGGGCCTGCGGGTGGCCCTTGCCACCTCGCGCCGGCTCGAAGCCCCGCGGGGGACGCGCCATCGCCGGCGTCGCCGAAGAACGCCGTTTGATGGCTACACGGACAGGAGGTGCACAACCGACGACTGTTCGATTTAAAATCTTGCGCGGTCCGAAACCGTGAGCTACAAGTTGAATGCCGCTCGCTTCTGGAGCGTCTCACCCCCGACCCCAACGACTCAGCCGAGGCCGCCTCCGAGCGGAGTACCCGACGTGAACACCTTGTCCCTTCGAGCCATGACGACGACGAGCACGGCGCAGCCGTGTCGGTCGGCCATGCGCGCGCTCGAAGCGGGCGAGGGCCTGTCGTCGCAGAAGCGCGATGCGCGCTCGGCCTATGCCGGTTCTCCTGTCCTGGAAGTCGGAAAGCCGGGCGGCGGTCGTGGCCAGTGGTCGATCGAACCGGCCCCGAAGCACTTCATCTCGTTCAATCTCCCCGTCTTCGGGCTCGATCCGAGCCCGTTCCAGGAGGAGAGCCCCTAGCGGACCCACTCTTTTCGCACCTGCCCTGATTCAAGGGGCGTCGAGAGACCAGGAGGCCGCCCGGGGTAACCCGAGGCGGCCTTCGGCGTTTGTGGCCTCCGGCGTCCCGCAGCCCCCGCTGCGGCGCCGGAGCGTCCCATCGCCGGAACGCGCGGCGCAGCGTCGACCAGAGCCGGTCACGTGGCGCACGCCCTGGCCGATCCCGACTCTATGACGGCCGACCGCCTCTGCTCGAGCTCGCTCGGGCGCGCGGATCGGCCGGGAGGCGGCCCTCGGGACACCACCCAGTGGCTCGTTCCAGAGGAGGATTCAATGCTTGTTCTTAAGCTCGGTATCTGACGCCTAGCCCGCACTATCAAACGTACATCTCAATTGCAGAACATCGGCGCGAGCTCCCTCTCGCGATCGACGTTCGATTCCTCGCGCGCGACGTCCTGCGCGCCGCGAGCTTCCGGTCCGTAGCGTAATCGGCAAGCGCACTCGACTCTTACTCGAGGTGGTGAGGGTTCGACTCCCTCCGGACCGACAACGCCCACGCTCGTCCTCTCGGACGCGCGAGGGCGTCACAGGAGACGTGTGCCCCCGCCGGCACGTCGCTGCTCCGGGATCGTCTAGCGGCAGGACGCGGGTCTCTGACTCCCGCAACACAGGTTCGAATCCTGTTCCCGGAACCAAGGCTCCTCGCGAGAGGCGCCCTCGCTCTCTGACAACCTGGCGCCAACAAGTGTTTCGCCGCGCGCGGCCTCACCAGCCGCGCGCGGACGAGACGCACATTCCAGCGAAGCCGAATGGTCAGGCAACCGGCTGTTAACCGGAGACTCGGAGGTTCGATTCCTCCCGCTGGAGCTCCTTCGATGCGCAGCTGCGCGGCCTCGCTCCATGCCTTCCGCTGGAGTCGATGCGCCGCGCCCTGCGTGTCGCCTGCCCATGCAGCTCGAGAGGTCGAGCACCCGCCTCGTAAACGGGAGGATCCGGTTCGACTCCGGACTTGGGCTCCGTCGCACGCCACGGTCGCGTGCGTCTCTCCTGCCCCCGTCGTCTAGTGGTCTGGATCTCCGTCTTTCACACGGAGGGTACCGGTTCGATCCCGGTCGGGGGTGCCGTGCTGCTCACGGGCCGTGAGCTGGTCGAGTGATAGCGTCCGTCTGAAACACGGAAGAACGTGGTGCGAGCCCACGACGGCCCACTCTCGCGCGTGAGCGCGAGCCGCACGGTGACGTTTGTCGTCTAGTGACGATGGCTGGCCGTGACCCAGCGGA
>JBDHVE010000139.1:0-26474 GCA_039809485.1 Polyangiaceae bacterium
CGACGTGACGGGCATCCCGGTGGCGACGGCGCTCTCCGCCGGCCGGCAGCACGCGTGCGCGGTGCTCCCCGACGCGACGGTCCGGTGCTGGGGCTCGGCGAGCATCGGATTGGGAGACACGCTCGCCTCGACGTTCGCGACGACGCCCGTCGTCGTCGCCGGCATCACGACCGCGCGCAGCGTCGCCTCCGGCGACAGCTACGGGTGTGCGCTCCTCGTCACGGGCGCCGCCTCGTGCTGGGGCGTCGGCGCTGCGGGCCAGCTCGGCAACGGTGCCAAGACCGACGCCAAGACCGCCGTCGCCGTGCTCGCGTTCCCCTGACGTCGTGGATGCTCCGCTCGCGGTGCTACTCCGAGGAGAAGCCGTGACTTCCCGCCGGGTGTCTGCTCTCGACGACACCGTGATCGCCATGTCGCGGTCGTCGGAATCCCCTACGGTCGGCGCGCCGACCTCCTCGCGGCGTGCTCCGACGACAGCAGCGGCTCCACGACGACCGCGACGGACGGAGGATCGACGACGGACGCCGCGACCGGCGCGCCCTCGTCGAGCGACTGCCCCATCGGCACGCTCCAGGCGACATGGACCGATCCGGGGCGCCCCGCGCGTGTCGTGTGCATGACGACGGCGAGCATCGCGCACGCGAGCTCGAAGGGCGCGGCGACGCTGATCGAGATCCGCGAAGGCTCGGCGCCGAGCTACGTCTCGTGACTCCTCGTCCAAGTCGACGGGGAGACGGAGAGCAAGCTCGGCATGATCGCGTTCTACGTTTCTCCCGTCGAGCCGAAGACGTCGTTCACGCGGGCGTGCGCATCGAAGCCGTGCCCGGAGATCGTCGTCGGTCCGTCGAAGGTCCACGCGTCGGGGCGTGCGATCTCGATCCGCGACCTCGTTCTCTCGGCGAGCGAGGGCGGCGGCGACGTCACGTTGACGGGAGACCTGGAGGCCTGGTGATCGTGCGCGAACCGCGTCCGCGCTAGTTCGCGTCCGCGCCCGCGTCAGCCGGCGGCGGCGGGAAGACGAGGATCCGGAGGCTCGCGCCCTCCGCCGACGGGCCGACGGCGTCTTCGTAGTCCACGCCGACGACGCCGCCCGGGTTCCCTCCGTCGAGAGCCTCGGCACGAACGGCGACGAGGCACTGCTCGCCCGGCGCGAGCGTCTGCCCACAGAACGGGAGCGCGCGCGGCGGGTGGAGGTCGCGGGGGAGCGTGCGCGTCGAGAGCCCCGTTCCCCTTCCCCCGGGGAAGGCGCCTCCGTTCCACGCGAACGGCGCGGGGAGCGCGCGGCCGAGGATGTTCGTCGCGGCGGCCCCGCCGCGGTTTGCGAGCACGAGCGTGACGACGGGCTCGGTCCCTTCGGGGAAGAGCCACTCGCTCGTGCGTGACATCACCCCGCAGCTCTTCGGCTGCGTGCTCGCACAGAGGCCGGTCATCGCGGCGAGCGTGAGGTGGGCTCGATCGACGAACGCGCGCGCTCCCTCGAGCGGCTCCCTGATCTCGGATTGGTACGCCTGTGCGGACGCGAGGACGACCGCGCCGCCGTCGACGGGCTCGCCCTGGTAGGTGATCGCGACCTGGCAGGTCGATCCCGGCGCGAGCGTGCTCTCGCACGGCGGCGTGCCGGCGACCGGGGCCGAGTTTCCGGGGAAGACGCCGCCCGTCCACGTGAAGGGCCCGTCGAACCGAAAGGTCGTCGGCGCGGGCAGCTCCCCGCGGTTCCGGAGGAAGAACGTCGCCGACACCGGCGTGCCCGCGGCGCCGAAGTCGAAGGGCGCGTTGCCGAAGGCTCCGAGGTCGAAGCCGCTGACGCCGTCGAGGATCGTGAGCGACGGCCTGAGTGTGAGGCCTCCGCAGCTCGAGCCCACGAGCGCGGCCCGGCGGAGCGCGGCGGCGTCTTCGGCCGTGAGGCCGACCGGCACCTCGGCTTCGGGCGGTACGGGCCTCCCTGTGAGCGCGACGTAGAAGGTGCTCGCCGCGAGGTACGCTCCCGCGAGCGTCGCGTGGCTCAGGTCGGACTGGTGGAGCGTGATGCCGGGGCTCTCGCGGAGCGAGGTGCGGAACGCCTCTCCGACGCACGCGAGCAGGCTCCCTGGTCTCCGCCGCGCCTCCTCGTCGTTGGCGCGCGTGATGAAGTCCTGCATGTGATCGGGGCCGACGAAATTGCGCCCGTACTCGGAGTCGCCGGCCGCTCGCGCCCACGTCACGTACCAGACCGGTCGCGCGCCCGCCGAGGCGACGAGCTCGCCGAGCTCCTTCGCTCCGGTGCCGAGGCCGGCGGTCCCTCCCGCCGCGGCCAGGCTCTGCTGCTGGAGCACGACGTGTGACCAACGCGCTTCGGCGATCTTCGCGGGCGCGACCCCGTCGTCGAGGTGACCCTGGAGGGTCTGCGCGCCGACGACGACCTGGTCGGTCTCGACGAGGGGACCTTCCGGCGCGGTCGCGGCGATGCGCGCGAGGATCGCGGGCACGTCGTGCACGTAGGTGTAGCTGTTGCCGATGAAGAGGACACGCAGCGTCGCGCGAGGCGCGATCGCATCCGGACCGCCGCCGGCGTCGCCGACCGTGCTCGCGTCCGCATTCGCGCCGCCGTCGTCGGCCTCGGCGGCGGGCGCCGCGTCGGAGCACGCCTGGGTCGCGCCCGCGGCGACGAGCGCGGCGACGGCGATCGACATCACGACGCGTGGCGGGACGAATCGGCGCGGCAAGGCGGTCTCTTCTCTCTACGAGCGAACGCGCGTGCGGTCCAGGCGAGCGCACTGACGGGGACGAAGGCCCTGCACGAGGCGTGGTAGAACCGCCGTGCGCGATGGAGCACGTCACCCCGAAGCGTTGCTGGCTCGCCGTGATCGCGCTCGCCGTCATCGCGAGCTGCTCGAAGCGGCAGGACGAGCCGTCGGCGCGTGGGGCGCCGCCGGGCGCGACGACGTCAGCGGCGTCTGCCGTGCCGGCCTCGACGACGGACACGCTCGACCCGCGCCTCTGCCAGCAGCGCGCGGCGCTCATCGTGAACCGGGTCGGTGCGACCGACCCTCGCGCGCTCGTCGAGGCGCGCTCCGACCTCGAGTGCGCGTGTCGCGGCGGGATCGCGGAGAGCTGCACCGCGGTCGGCTTGTCGTATTCGCCCGACGTCGGGCCGCAGGATCACGAGCGTGCGAACCCCTGGCTCGAGAAGGGGTGCACGCTCGGCGACGCGTGGGGCTGCACGAACTACGCGACGTCCCTCTCGAAGGGCCGCGGGGTGAAGCAGGACTACGCCGCCTCGAACCGCCTCAACCGCCGCGCTTGCGACCTCGGCGACAAGATCGGTTGCGCCAACGCCGCCGCGCAGATCATCGGCGGGCGCCTCGGCCCGCCGGACAAGGCGGCTGCCAAGGCTCTCTTCGAACGCGGCTGCGCCCTCGGCGATGCGCAGTCGTGCGCCGGCGTGCAGCAGCTCTCGCAACCGTGAGGCGCCTGCCGACGCCGCCCTCAGCGGCTCGGACCGAGCACCAAGTCGACCGTCGTGAGGAGCTCGGCGAACGTCGCGTCGCCCGAAGACCGCGGGCTCTTCGCGAGGCGATCACGCACCCACGCGATGGCTTGGTCGTGGGAGAGCCGACCGCGTCGTCTCGCGGCGTCGTACTTGTCGAGGACGATGACGAGCTTCTCCGCGCGGTCGAACGCGACGTTCTCGCCGAAGGGCCGCGTGAAGCTCTGGTCCTCGGAGACGATGGCGCCCGGGTTCACGTCCTCGAGCAGGTGGTGTGTCGCGGCGGCGGCGACCGCTTCGGCGGGGAGCCCGGCTTTCTCCGCGATCGCGAGCGTCCAGTCGCTGTGCAGGTTCCAGAACTGCCGGACGCTCATCGTAGGGGCCAGGCCGAGGTCGCGGAAGCATGCGATGCGCGTCTCGGCGTCGGCGGGGAAGTAGGTCCGGAGGAAGGTCGCGAGCGGCTGCGTGTCGTCCCGCACGTTCTCCACCCCGAAGGCTTCGGCGACGTAGCGGCGCGCTTCGGGGCCGGCGTACGCGGGGCCGGTCTTCCCGATGTCCGAGAAGAGGCAGGCGAGCACGACGGTCTGCCGCTCGACCGGCGTGAACGCCTGCGCGGCGCCGTTCGTCTCGTAGTGACGGAAGATGCGCTCGGCGTACGAGGCCATGCGTCTCGCATCCTCGAACGTGCGCGAGTGCTCTTCGAGAAGGCGCATCCGCTCCACGAGAGACGCGCTCGCGGTGTCGAGATCGAACCCGGATGCCGCGCACGCGGCGCGGAGTCGCGAGAGCGGATCGTGGTCCTCGTCGTCGTCCATGAGACGAGGGTACCGTCTCCGACAGCCTCGGTCGCTGCCGAGGATCGGGGTCACGGCGTCGTGTCGACCTTCGGTGCGTGTCGGCGATGCCGCTTCGGTAGAATGGCTGCATGCCCGATCTCGACGCCGTCCTCGCGCGCTGCCGTGGCCTGAAGCGCGGAACCCTCGGCTTCGAGGAGGCGAAGGCGCTGGCGGACCGTTTCGAGCTACAGCCGATGGCGAAGGTGATCCGCGGCATGCTCGGCGAGATCGACGACTACGACGGCGACGTCCTGCTCCACGAGGGCGATCTCGTGGCCGAGGGGCCGCTCACGGTCGCCGAGCTGGGCGCCCTCGTGCTGGTCGTGCGCGGTGACCTCGTGGTGAAGGGCTGCTACGCGGACAGCGACGATCCGCAGACGATCACCCTCGTCGAGGGCGACCTGCGTGCGACCGGGATCGTGACGGCAGGCTTCCTCGAGGTGCGCGGCGACGTGCGCTGCGCCGGCCCCTTCCTCGGCGACTACAACGACTGCAACTGTCTCGTGCACGGCAGCGTCCACTGCGACATCTTCTTTCCCGAGGAGCACTTCTTCGAGGTGCGCGGGGACCTCGTCGCGCGAGTCGCGCTCGGCAACGTCGCGCACCGCGTCTCCGGGCCCGGGGCGCGCCCCGCCGTCCTCGCGATGGACGACCCGCGCCTCCTCGAGCACTTCGACCACGCGCTGCTCGAGGTGGTCGAGGACGACGGCGAGGCCCCTTCGGTCGACGGGTTCGCGGACTACCGCGCCGTACGCAAGCGCGTGAAGGCCGGCGAATCGATCACGAGGTGATGCGCGGCGCGTAGCCGGACAGCGAGGGTGCGCGGCGTCGCCCACGCGCGCGTCGTGCTTGGCCTCGCGCCCGCCAATCCGTTCTGATGGAGGATCGATGAACATGCGCTCCTTCCATTTCGCTCCCGCGATTCTCCTCGTGCTCACGGCGTGCAGTGACTCCGCTCCGGTGACGGATCCGACCTCCCCCGACGCGGGGGGAGGCGTCTCCGACGCCGGGACGCCCGAGACCGGCTCGCCGTCGCCGACGCCCGAGGCAGGGTCGACCTACGTCGAGCCGGCGAGCTGCGCGCTCCGCGACGACCCCGGTGGTCCGGGCCAGTACAGCGACGGGTGCGTGAAGCGCGCATGGGTCGAGCCGTACGCAGGCACGTACACGTCGAGCACGTGCGAGCTGACGATCGACGTGACCGGGTCCGTCGCCGCGACCTTCACGATGAAGGTGCTCTCCGGCGAGCTCGCCGGCAGCTACACGACGGACTTCGACGGTGCGCCGAGCCCGGCCAACGACTCGTACTACCGGTTCACGACCGATGCGACGTTCGCGACCACGAAGACGCTGAACTTCACGTCGGGGCAGAAGGTCGGCACCGCCGACGAGCGCGCGCTCAGCCTCCGGGTCGAGGGGCTCGAAGCGGGCGCGCCGGTCTACAAGGGGCGCTATGCGCAGGTGATCGGCGGCGTCTCGAAGGAGCTCGACTGCGAGGCCCTGACACGGAAGTGAACTGCCCGCCCCTGGTCACGTCGCGGGCGTGCTCACCGAGCGCGGCTGGCCGCGCCACGTCAGGTTCGGGAACAGCTTCGCGTTCCACAGCCACGCGACGATCGTGAGCGTCGCCGCGAACGCGACGTCGAGCACGTGCATCGATCCGATTCGACCGACGGCGGCGGCGGCGCCGAGGAACACGAACAGAGCCGCGTCGCGCCGGTAACGGACCGCCGAGTAGATCGGCACGGCCCTGAACAGCAGCAGCAATCCCGCCATCGCGAGCCCTTGGATGCCGCGCTCGTGCTCGGAGAACAGATCCCAGACCGCGAAGGCAGCCGAGATCGACCCGATGCCGAGAAGGGCGAGGAAGAGCCGATGAAGGTTCGCTGCGCGACGACGGAGCTCCGGTGACGGAACGTGCTCGGCGAGGAGGACGAGCTCCTCGGCCGAGTAGCTCGGGAACTTCGCCGCCATCGCCTTCGCGAGCTTCTTGCCGCGCAGCCCCTCCTGCTTCATCGCGAAGGTCTGATCGAACATCTCTCCGGTGAAGATCATGGCGCGAGCGGTACCAGGACGTGTCGACGCATGCAACGCCGCCTGACGTTGCGACGGACGCAACCGTCCTCGCTGCGGAGTCAGCCCCGCAAAGCCGACCCGTTCCCTCAGAGCACGTCGACCCGGCACGCGTACGTGCCCCGCGCCCTGCTCGCGTCGAGGTACTCGATCTCGATCGTGTCTTCGACTCCGCGACCGGCGAAGAGCAGCCGGAGCTTCTGCAGCGTGGCGCCTCCGGGGACCAGCGGGAGATCGGGGGAGATGCCTGCGATCATCGTGTCGTTCCCGTTCTGGTAGGTGCCGAAGGCGGCAGCGCCCCAGGACGAGCGCGGTGGAACCGAGAGCGCGGCGGCTCCGTTCCGGACGTACGTGAACGCGCCCCCTTCGCCGGCGCGCAGCTCGCAGCGCGCACCGCCGAAAGGCTCCGTGCCCGTCACGCTCCGACCGGAGAGACACGTGATCCAGTCGGCTGTCGTCAGCAGCGTGTCCGAGCGCGGACACGCGGCGATCGCCGCCGCGTCGACCCCACCCGCCGACGGCGCAGGCGTACCCCCGCTGCTCCCGGTCTCGTCGTCCGCGCAGGCGAAGAGCGTCGCCACCGCCAGGATCCCTGTCACGCACTGCCTTCCCTTCATCGTCGATCTCCTTCCAGCGAGGTCGAGGCACCGCTGGGTTTTCGCGAGCGGAGCGCGCGCTCCGCGACGGCGAGGTTGATCACCCAGCCCGCCACGAGGAGGACCGAAGAGACCGTCTCGGAGCGGCGCTCGGCGAGCATCATGTACGGTGCGACCGTGAAGAACTGGGTGCCCGACCCGAGCGCGATCGCATACGCGCGCGTCATCCACGCGCGGTGGGCGGCGACGTCCCGCGCCGCGACCACGAACCCTGCGAGTAGGCACGCGAGCGTGCTCGCACCGGCGGCGAAGCGCGGACCGCGGAGCCAGGACGCGTCGTCGGCGCTCGGCGGGACCATCGTCGCGAGCCACATCGCCGTGAGCGCTCCGACGATCCCGAGGAGGACCGCACAGCGGCCCGCGACGCGATGCCAGCGCCGCCGCTGGAGAGGCGCGTGGAACTGGAATGCACCGAGGATCGCGAAGCCCGTCGCGCCGACGATGTGGAGCACGAGTGGCCAGGCATGCTCCGCGACTCGGGCGTGGTCCGGAAGCGTCGCCCGGCCCGTCACGAAGCCGAGGAGCCGCACGATCCCGAAGAGCGTCGGCAGCGCCGCGAGCGCGAGGAGGCCTGCCGGCACGGTCCAGTACCGGCGGCGAGCCCGGGGCCGAGCGGCGTGGGAGGACAGGATGTTTGCCATCGCTCGCGAGGATGGCCCTCCCGGAGCGCGCGGGCATCGGCCGCACGGCCATTTCGCATCGGCCGAAAGGACTAGCCGCCGCGCACGACGCGCCCGGTCTCGTACGCGAACATCGCGATTTCGACGCGGTTCCGCGCGTCGAGCTTTCCCATCAGGTTCGCGACGTGGCTCTTCACCGTGCTGAGGCTGACGTGGAGCTCGCGCGCGATCTCCTGGTTCGTCCGGCCACGCGCGACGGCGAGGAGGACCTCCTCCTCGCGTTCGGTCAGCGGCTCGGCGAGAGTCGGCCGCGCGCGATCGCCGAGGTGCGCGAAGGTCTCGAGCAGACGGCCGGTGACGCTCGGCGCGATGAGCGCGTCGCCCGCCGCCGCCGCGCGGATCGCGTGCGTGAAGAGCTCCGGCCCCGCGTCCTTCAGGAGGAAGCCGCGCGCCCCCGCTCTCAGTGCGCCATACACGTACTCGTCGAGATCGAACGTCGTGATGACGACGACCGCGAGCGGGTCGTTCACGCCGGATCCCGCGAGGAGACGCGTCGCCTCGATGCCGTCCATGACGGGCATCCGGATGTCGAAGAGGCAGACGTCCGGCCTCAGCTCGCGTGCGAGGTGGACCGCGCGTCGTCCGTCGGCGGCCTCGCCGATCACGACGATGCCCGGGGTCGCCTCGAGGATCATGCGGAGGCCGGCGCACACGAGCTCCTGATCGTCGGCGAGGAGCACGCGGATCGTCATCGGCTCCCCCGCTCGACGGGCAGGGCGACCACCACCCTCCAGCCGCCGGTCTCGCGCGGCCCCGCCTCGAGCGTCCCGCCGAGCAGGGCCGCGCGCTCCGCCATGCCGACGAGGCCGAACCCCGAGCTCCTCCGCGACGAAGTCGTGCCGTCGTCCTCCACCGTCATCCGCACGCCGGCTCGCTCCGCGATCACCCGCACGCGGGCGCGCGATGCGCCCGTCGCGTGGCGGAGCGCGTTCGTGATCGACTCCTGCGCGATCCGGAAGAGCGCGGTCTGCACGGCGGGCGGAAGCCCGTCGAGACCTTCCTCGAGCTCGACCTCGACGGCGAGGTCGCGTCCGAGCGGCCCTGCAGGTCGCGCGAGCTGGGCGAGGTCGGCGAGCACGGGCTGAGGAGCCCGGCTCGCACCGCGATCGTCACGGAGCGCACCGACCATCGTGCGGAGCTCGGCGAGCGTGCGCGCGGCCTCCTTCTCGATCGCCTCGAGCGCGGAGCCGGTCGCTTCGGGTCTCGCCGCCAGCACGACCCGCCCCGCCTGCGCCTGGATCGCCATCGCGGCGACGTGGTGGGCCACCGTGTCGTGGAGATCGCGCGCGAGGTCCGCGCGCTCGCGGAGCTTCACCTGCGCGATCTCCTGCGCGTGGATCTCGGCGCGGAACCGAGCGGAGGCGCCGAGCGCTGCGGGAAAGAGCAGGACGAGGGCCCCGCCGATCGCGTCGCCGGGACCGTGGATCTCGCCGCGCACCGCCGAAGACGCGTAGGCGCCTACGAGGATCGCGAGGCCGAGCGCTACGTCACGCGCGGATCCCCAGCGGAGGAGCGAGTACGGAAAGAGGAGGACGCACGCGTTCGTGTGCAGGGCCTCGTCGTCGAGCCCGAGCGCTCGCAACGCCACC
The DNA here is from genome assembly GCA_039809485.1 of Polyangiaceae bacterium. GTDB lineage: Bacteria > Myxococcota_A > Polyangia > Polyangiales > Polyangiaceae > Labilithrix. Next base: position 9,301 of record JBDHVE010000139.1, read on the forward strand.
GGCCACACCGTCGCGAGCCCGAAGCCGACCGCGGTCGCCCCTAGCGGCGACGGGCGGCGGAAGAGCACCGCGCCGAGGATGCCGACCCCCACCGCGACGTGGACCGGTCGGAGGGCGAGGCCCTCGCGCAACGATGCCTCCGCCACGTAGACCGGGAGGAGAGCGAGGACGAGCCAGCGATCCCAGGGGGAGGGGCCCGGCGGTCGCGCCAGCCCCGACTCGCCGAGGATCCTCCGCACCGCGGTCCACATGGCGCCAGCCTAACCGCGAGGCGCCGGCGTGCCATCGTCCGAAAGTACGAGCGCGCCGGCAGCGGCCTTCCCCGTCACGGCGCGAGCACGGTCGCGATCGGCGCAGTCGGAAACGTCGGCCGCTTGACGAGCAGGACGGTGCAGCGCCCCGCGGAGTCGCACGTATACGTGTCGTGGCCGAACTTCGTGCACTCGGTGACCGTCGTCCCCGACCACTGCTTGCAGGTGTAGCCGTCGGCCTCGAGGTCGCTCTGCTTCTTCACGCCCGTGCCGCTGGAGCCGATGCGCAGCGCATCGGCTTCCGTCGCGACCGATTCGTCGGCCTCGTCGGCGGGCGCTGCACACGCAGCGGCGAGCATCGTCGCGACCGCGATCCCGAGAACGTTCCACATCGGCTTGTTCATTCGCGGCTCTCCTTCGAGCTCCGCGCCACGTGCGCGGACCGCGCCGGCTCGTGCACGCGCCGGACCAGGCTCCGACCCCGACAATCGCCGGCGATTTTCGTGGCGAGGCGCGCGCGCGCGCGGCGGCCTCGCGCGCGCGCGCGATCGGAGCTCCGATCGCGGTAGGGTTCCTCGCGATGCGCGCTCCGAACCTGACCGGACCCTTGCTCGAGGTGGCGGAGGAGATCGTACGGCGCGGCCTCTCGGTGCAGCCGCCATTGAAGCCGGAGGACGTCGCGACCTTCGCGCGCGCGTACCGGTTCGATCCCCCGGCGCCCTTCACGGACTTCCTCACGCGCGTCGGCAACGGCGTCCAGCGCGCCGACGGCGAATGGATCGTGTTCCCGCTCGGCGTCACGTTCAACGCGGCGCGCGGCATGCTCGTCCGCTGGAGCGACGGGGAGATCGGCGATCTCGCGGAGCCCTTCTCGCTCGGCAGCGCATCGGCCGTACCACCTCCGGGCGCCATTCCGATCGCACATGACGACGGCGTCCTCTCGTACCTCGTCGTGAGCGGCCCGGACCGCGGTACGGTCTGGCCGTCGCGCCTCGACTTCGCGCGCTGGCTGCTCGGCCGCCTGCGCGGCTGACTCGTGTAGGCTCGCCGGCCATGGCGATCGTGCTTCATCATCATCCGTGGTCCCGCGCTGCGAACGTCATCTGGATGCTCGAGGAGGTCGGCGTCGACTACCGCCTCGAGTTCGTCGACATCATGAACGGCGCGCAGAAGTCGCCCGCGCTCGTCGCGCTCAATCCGATGGGGAAGCTGCCCGTGCTCGTCGACGGCGATGCGGTCGTGACCGAGTCGGCCGCGATCGCGCTCTATCTCGCGGACCGCTACGCGCCCGGGAAGCTCGCGCCTGCGCTCGACGATCCGGCGCGCGGGACGTACCTGCGGTGGGCGCTCTTCGCGCCGTCGGTGATCGAGCCGGGCACCATGGCGAAGGCGAACGGCTGGTCGTTCAAGGCGAGCCAGGCGGGGTGGGGCGAGTGGGAGGCGATGCTCGGTGCGATGGAGTCGGCGCTCGCCTCCGGGCCGTTCGTCCTCGGTGAGCGCTTCTCGATGGCCGACGTCGTCTTCGGCGGGACCATCCGTTACATGCTGATGGTGAAGTCGCTCGAGCCCCGGCCGGCGTTCACGGCGTACGCCGAGCGCCTCTCGAGCCGCCCGGCGTGCCAGCGCGCCGACGCGAAGAACGCGGAGATCGCGAAGGCGCACGGCCTTGCCCACTGATCCGCGGGTGGATCACACGCATCTCGACCTGGGGCCTCGCGTCGCGGACCGATGCCGCCAAGTCCTCGGAATCAGGTCGCTACGGCCCGGCTCGGGCTCGGCCCGAGAGGTGCTGTAGGACTGGAAGAATCCCGCAGGACGGTAAGCCTGATGCCGCTCGATTCGTTGCCATCGTCGCCGACGCTGATCGTCCCGCCGCCGCCCTCGACGGTGCGGGCGCTCTCTTCCGGAAGCCCGTCGTCGACGTCGAAGGTCCAGGCGATCGTCGTCGAGGAGCTCGCGCTCGCGTCGATGGGACCGTTCGAGGCCGCGGCCGAGATCGCGGGCGAGCGCGCGATCGAGCCGCGCGACCTCGTCGATCTCTGGGCGCAGAAGCGCGTCGGCCGTCGCCGGTCGATCGATGCGGTGCAGGTCGTGAAGGGCGAAGCGCGGATCGTCGACGCGTGGCGCCCGCCGGCGCGCGTCATGGTCGCCGTCGCGATCGCCGCGACGCTGCTCGGCGTCCTCGCCGCGTTCGTGCGGTAGCCACGCCGCGCTCGACGCTGCAGCGCGCCTGCGAGAGACTCGTCGCGATGAAGGCGCTCACCGTCGTCGCTTCGCTTCTCGCTGCCACGGCCGCCTGCGCACAGCCGCGCGTCCCTCCGCGCGCGAACGTCCCCGCGCCGAGCACGCCTGCGCCGCGAGCCGCCACGACCGAGCCGGCGATCGCGTCGAGCGGTGCGTTTCCGGAGGGCGACGTCGCGAATCTCGTCGGCGAGGATCGCGCGTGGCACGCGCGCGCGCGCGAAGCGGTGACGAAGGGCGATCTCTACCTCGCCAAGCGCATCCTGCTCCGCCTCGTCGCCGGCTACCGGCGCGACAAGCTCCTCGTCGCGCAGCACGAGTGGGTGCAAGCGCGGCTCGACGCCGAGGCGAAGCCAGCGCGGGACGCGATGAAGGCGGCGCCGCTCGGCGCGGTGCCCGCGATCCCGTCCTCGTTCCGGCTCGCACGCGCGGCGCGTGTCCCGCCGCGCCCGACCCCCAAGCTCGCGCTCCGCAAGTCGACGAAGAACGAGGTCACCGACGAGGCGCGCTGGTTCGAGAGCGCCGGGCCGCTCTCCGAGCTCGCGCTGCCCGCACCCGAGACGCTCGTCGTCTTCCACATCGACGTCGAGGACGCCGCGACCGACCGCGTCCTCGGGCGGCTCACGCTCGGAGGTTGGCTCGAGGAGACGCCGGCGCCGCGGCTCCGGCGCGAGCCTTTCCCTCCGTGGATCCCGCCGTCCTTCGGGAGCGCCGGTCTCGCGCGCGTCCTTCGCTCGGGGACGAGCACGATCCTCACGTACGGGAATCGATACCTCTTCGTCTTCGACGAAGAGCGGAAGCTCGTCCGCGCGCTCGATCTGTTCCTCTTCCTGTACCCCGAGAGCCACGTGAAGCGCGCCGGGATCAAGGTCGGGGAGCTGACGATCACGACGCCCGAAGCGAGCACGACGACCGACGTCACCGTGCAGGACAACGGTCCGCGTCACGACCTCCAGTGGGCCGAGGTCCAAGACGGCGTCCTCTATCTCTCGACGAGCTACAACGGCTACGCGAAGGAGGTGAAGGGCCAGACCGCGTACGTCACCGCGCTCGACCTCGCGACGGGGGACGTCCTCTTCCGCTCTGCCCCGCTCACGTCGAACAGCAGGAACTTCGTCCTCGTCGGCGGCGCCATCGTGACGGGGTATGGATTCACCGGCGAGCCGGACTTCGTCTTCTCCCTCGACGCGGCGACCGGCAAGACGATCCAGAAGATCGCCGCTCCGAGCTCCCCCGAGTACCTCGCGTGGTCCGAGTCGAAACGCGAGCTCGCGGTCCGGACCTACGACCACGATCTCCTGTTCGCCGTCGAGTGAGCCGCAGCGCAGCGGCTACGGCTTCTTCTTGAACGTGAAGAACGGGCCGTCGCCGACGTTCCCGCCGGCGACCTGGACGTGGTAGGCCTGGTTCGCGGTGCTGTGGAGCAGCGTGACGAGGAGGCTCTCCTCGGCGTCGGCATCGGCGCCCGGGCCGCGGATCGCCCACTTGTCCTCGGTCGGGTGCTTCCAGAGGGTCCAGCTGCACTGCTGGCGATAGAGATCCTCGGGCTCGGCTTCCGTCTCGGGATCGCCGTAGGAGGAGAGGGTGATGATGTCCGCGAGCGCGTCTCGCTTGCGGCACGCCCAGTTCGACGGGCGCCCGTCGTCGAGGAGCGTCATCCACCAGACGCGGACGCCTTCGGGCGGGAGCTCGCCCGTCGCCTGGAACGTCCGTGCGACGAAGCGGAACGAACGCTTCGTGGTCGCGAGCTGCCCGAGCTCGTAGGCCGCGGCGTAGTAGAAGCTCGTCGTGAGCGCGATGTCGGTATCCGTGTCGCCGGTCCTCGGCCGGCCGAACGTGAGGAGCATCGTGTCGAAGGGGAGCGCGAGGGCGGTCCCGGGCGGTGATTGGACGCCCGCCTCGACGGGCGCGCTACCATCCGTACCGTTCGGCGAAACCACGGTGCCTCCGTCGCTGGTCGTCGCTCCACCGTCCGTGCCGTCCGGCGTCGTGGGCGTGGCTGCCGGCTCGTCGTCTTTGCAGCCGACGAGAGCGATCCCGCCGGCGGTCGCGAGGACGAGGAGAGAGCGAGCCACGGTCGCGCGGAGGTTCATGACTCGACTCTATCGAGGGAAGCCGCCGACGAGTGCGCACGCGTGCGTCCCCCGGATGGATGACGCGCCGCCTCGGGTGTCGCCCGTGCGGGCGACCCGCCCGCCTCCGAGGGCCGTGTTACGTTCGTGGAGACCATGCGCCTCACCTCCACGATGATCGCTTCGACCCTCGCTGCGACATGCATGTCGCTCGCGTTCGTGCTCGGCGCCTGTCTCGGTGAGGACGCGACGCTCCCGTCCGACACGAACGTCGCCGACGCTGCCCCGGCGTCGGCGACCGACGCTGGCAGCACCACGTCGCCGACGGAGGACGCAGCACCGAAGCCGACAGCCGACGCCGCCGACGCAGGGCCGACGACCTTCTGCGCGACCGTACCGAAGCCGGACGGAGGCCAGTTCTTCTGCGCCGACTTCGACGGGGCGAACCTCGGCGAGGGAATGAAGACCACTCTCCCCGACGCGGGAACGATCACGCGCGTCACCGATCTCCACTACTCGCCTCCGGCCTCCGTCGCCCTCCGCGGGCCGGCCACGCTGACGTGGGAGGCGACCGGCGCGCAGCGCGTGAAGTCGATCGATGCACGCGTCCGCGTGAATCCCGCGGCCCTCGGCGGCGCAGTGCCGGCGACGACGGGCTCGATCGCGATCCTCGAGGTCTTCACCGGCGACTCGCACGTCTCCCTCCGCTACACGCGCGGCGGCACCGTCGAGAGCGGGACCTACACCGGCTTCTACGTCGAGGGATCGACGTGCCCGAACGCGTGCGCCCTCATGCAGAAGCGCATCCTGCCGTCGTTGCCGTTCAACGTGTGGACCGACGTGCGGCTCTCGTGGGACCTCACCGACGGCGCGACCGTCGTGACGTTCGACGGCGCGCCTGCGTTCAACGGCACCACGGTGCCGTCCACGTCGACGAAGGTGACGACCCAGCTCGGGCTCGAGGAGAACGCGTCGTCGCCCCTCGTCGGCCAGCACGCCTTCGACGATCTCCGCGTCTGGGTCCAGCGCCTCTGAATCAGCGACCCGGCACGAAGCTCGAGCTCGACCCGCTGCCCGGGGGCATGCCTCCCGCGCCCATGCTCGGGATCGGCCCGATCGGGCCGAAGTTCGAGGACGTCCCGCCGTAGTGCTGCGGAGCCGCGGGAAGCCCTTGGATGGGCGCGGTCGCGCCCGGGGCCACCGGCGCGAGATACGCGCCCGACGGAGCCGACATGGAGGAGCTCGTGCTCGTCTGCGCCGGCGCGGCCGGCCCGAGCCGCGGAACGGCGAAGCTGCCGACGAGTGGCTCGCGATGCCGAGCCGCCGTCGCGTCCGCGCGCGCGCCCGCATGCGCCGTGGCACGCCTGCGTGGCGGGGTCTCCCTCCGCGGCGTCGGATCCGGCTCGACCACGAGGCGCGACGGCTCCTTCCGCACGCCGTCTTCGTCGCGCATCCCGCATGCGATCGCTGCGAGGCCGACGAGCGCCGCCCACGTCACGATCCTCCGAGGTCTGCGCGAGAGACGCATGACGCGATCGGCTGCATCTGCCGTGCCGGTCACGCTGGCTCAGCTTGCCGGCTTCGGGACGACATACGGCGTCTTCTGCGCCGATGCGCGCGTCGCGACCTCGGCGGCGAATGCGCGGAGCCTCGCCGGCGGCGGCTCGGCCAACGTGCGCCGGAACGCGAGGTGCTCGACGAGGCAGAAGAGCCCGAGCTCGAGCAGGCTCACGTCGCGCGGTCGCGGGAGCTCGGCGAGGACCTGGTCGAGCCGCGCGTCGAGCCACCCGAGCGCTCCTTCGAGACCCGCTCGTGTCTTGCGGAAGACGGCGTGATCACGTGGCAGGTCGCCGAGCGGCGGGCCGAGGACGAGCTGCACTTGCGCGCTCATCGCATGCCAGGTGAGCTCCTGCGCGCAGCGCACGACGTCGGAGGTCGCGTGCTCGTGGAGCACGATGCGAGGGTCGTGAGCGCGTCCGGCATGCTCGGCGAGCTTGCGGCACACGTTCTCCGTCCCGAACACGAACGAGGATCCGATTCGGAGCGACGGGAGCTTCAGCGCCGGGTTCCCGCCGTAGGCAGCCGGATCGAGGCTGAGGAGGTCGTCGACCGGGACGAGCCGGAACGGGACGTCGAGCTCGTACGCGAACATCGACGCCACACGTGTGAAGTGGGACGCCGTCCGTCCGATGATCTCGACGGGCGAGGGCGCGGTGGGGGCGGGCATGCTCCGAGTATGTCCTTGAACCCGAGCCGGAAGTCGACAACGCTCCGCGGCCGATGAAGCAGTTCCGCTCCATTCTCGTCGCGGTCGTCCTCGGGACGGCGCTCGTCGTCGCTGCGTTCCTCGTCAACCGACAGCGGCCGGCCGTCGAGCGGAGTCAGCCGACGCCCGCGCTCGTCGAGGCGACCGGCAAGTGCGCGGAGTGCCATCGCCGGGAGACGTCGGCGATCATCGCGCAGTACGAGCGGAGCAGGCACGCGGCCAAGGGCGTCAACTGTCTCGAGTGCCACCGCCCGCTCGAGGGGCAGGAGAGCATGGAGCACCGCGGCTTCACGATCGCGAAGACCCTCACCGCGAAGAACTGCGCGCAGTGCCACGCGACGGAGTACGAACAGTTCGCGCGGAGCCGCCACGCGGCGCCCTCGTGGGCGAGCGTCAACGGCGCGAAGGACATGAGCCCCGAGCAGAAGGCGCTCGGCGAGCGTTACCACCCCGGCTGGGTCGATCGCGCGCCGATGGCGATCGGCGCGCTCGAAGGCCCCGCCGCGCTCACGAGCGGCTGCAACGCGTGCCACGCGATCGGCAAGCCGAACGCGGACGGCTCGTTCGGGACCTGCACGAACTGCCACGCACGCCACGCGGCGTCGCTCGCGCTCGCACGCGAGCCGAGCACGTGCGGCCAGTGTCACATGGGCCCCGACCACTCGCAGGTCGAGATCTACGGCGAGTCGAAGCACGGCGCGCTCTTCGCCGCGCAGCGCGAGCGGATCGTCCGCGCCGCCGATCCGAAGCACCTCACGACGGCGGCGATGTCGGTCCCGACGTGCGCGACGTGTCACATGAGCGGCCTCGAGGGGATGAAGGTCACGCACGACACGACCGAGCGCCTCTCGTACTTCCTCTTCGCGCCGGTCTCGACGAAGCGCCCGAACGGCGACCGCGGACAGGCCGAGATGAAGGAGGTCTGTCTGAAGTGCCACACGCGCCCGCGGATCGACGACTTCTACGCGAAGGCGGAGGCGGTCCTCGTCGCGACGAACGAGAAGGTGAAGGGCGCGACCGACGTCGTCGCCGCGATGCGCGCGGAGGGGCTCCTCACCCCGAAGCCGTACGACGAGCCCGTCGAGTTCATCGAGTTCGATCTCTGGCACTACTACGGCCGCACCGCGAAGCACGGCGCCTTCATGGGCGGCGCCGACTTCGTGCAGTGGCACGGCAACTACGAGCTCCTGCGTCTCAGGACGGAGCTCGATCACGCGGCCGCCGAGCTGCGCGCGGCGAAGCACGGCGAGAAGCACTGAGGCATGAGGCTCGTCGAGCTCTCCGGCCGGATCCTCCGCGCGGTCGCGCCGACCCCGCAGCGAGCGGTCCGCTCGTTCGTCGCCGCGAACATCGGCTTCCTCGGTCTCGACATCGTCATCGCCCACCTCGCGAACGACTTCGCGCGTCGGATGGAGTGGGCGCCCGTCGTCTTCTCCGCCGTCGCGACGCCCCTCCTGTTGCCCGGCGCGCTCGGCAGCACGCGCCCTCTCCTGCGGCACGTCGAGCGCGTGGTCGCGCTCTCCGCGATCGTCGTCGGCGTGCTCGGGATGATCTTCCACCTCGAGAGCGGCTTCTTCGAACAGGCGACGCTGCACCACCTCGTCTACTCGGCGCCGTTCGTCGCGCCGCTCTCCTACGTCGGCGTCGGGCTCCTCTCGCTCCTCGTCCACACCGAGGACGCCGAGACGCCGCGCTTCGGCGGCTGGGTGCTCTTCCTCGCGCTCGGAGGCTTCCTCGGGAACCTCGGACTCTCGCTCCTCGATCACGCGCAGAACGGCTTCTTCCGCGTGACGGAGTGGATCCCGGTCGCCGCCGCCGCCTACGGGATCGCCTTCCTTGCGCTCGCCGTCGCGAAGGCGCCGGAGCTGCCGTCTTCGCTCGCGCGCGCGTGCGTCGTCGCGATGCTGCTCGAGATCGTCGTCGGTGTCGCCGGCGCGGCGCTCCACGTCGAGGCAAACCTCCGCCACTCCGAGATGACGACGCTGCGCGACCAGTTCGTCTTCGGCGCGCCGGCCTTCGCGCCGCTCCTCTTCGCGAACCTCGCGCTCCTCGCGATCATCGGCCTCTGGGCGTGCAGCCGTCGCGAGGCGTGATCGACGCGTTCAGGCGGCGAGCAGCGCCCTCGCGCACGGGAGGACGACGTCGCGGAGCGCCCGCACGCGGATGACGGCGAGCGATCGTTCGTCGACGATCCCAGAGCTCACGTGCACGCCGCCCGCCGGCTCGCGACCGGCGAGCTCGGCCTCGGCGGCCGCGATGCCGGCTTGGAGCGCGGCGCGCGTCTCCGCGCCCCCTTCGCGGAGTGCCCAGGCAACGAGGCGGAACGCGAACGCCGCGTGTGAGGCCTCGTCGCGCGCGATGAGCTCGAGGGTCGCTTCGATCTCCGCATCGTTCGTGGCGGCGCGTGCCTCTTCGGCTTCCAGCGCGGCGACCGTCTCCGCCACGCACCCGTCGGCGAACGTCTCGGTCACGAGGCGTGCGAGATCGGGTCGACGCATCTCGGTCGAGAGCGGCAGCGGCCCAGGGCCGACCGTGGTGCCTCCGAAACGCGACGCGATCGCATACGACCGCGTGGCGTGGTCGATCTCCTGCGAAGCCGCCTCGTGGCACGCGCGCACGAGATCGGCCGGCGCGCTGAGCGCGAGCAGCTCGAGCGAGAGCCGCGCGAAGGCGGCGATCGACGAGTGCTCGGCGGCGGCCGCCCGTGCCCACGCGTCCGCGACCTCACGGCGAACGACGTCGCTCGTCGTCGCCGGCGCCCAGCCCGCGCGTCGCGTCGTCTCCGCGATCCGCAGGACGCCGTCCTCGCGAAGCGGTCGCCCGCGGTAGATGCGCCGGCACTCGCCGTCGGGCCCGAGGATCTGCCCACTCTCGCAGGCCGGTCCGGGCCGGTCGTAGCAGCACTCGCCGTCGGTCCCGCCCGCGAAGCCGAGCATCCCTCCCTCGAGGCGTACGGCGTTCGGGCACGCGGCGTGGCCCGGCGCCGGCGCGCTCGTGGAGGTCGGAGACGGGATGCACACCCTCACGTGCGTCGCGCGCGGCGGCGCCGGATCCGCCGCCATCGCGACCTCGAGCGGCGTGCAGCGCACGTAACAGCAGAGCGTCGTCTTGTAGACGCCCCGCTCGAGCGGCGTCTTGCCATCGAGCTCTCGCTTCACCTCCGCCTCGGTCGCGTCCGCGTCGAACGTGAAGCCTGCTTCGAGGAGCGGCCCCGTCGTGCGCGTCGTCCCGTGCGCGACCGTACGCGCCGTGAGGACGGTGCGGAGTCGCGTTGCCGCCGGTGGGCACGCCTCGAACGGATACGGCTGGAGCTTCGCTCCCTCGGGCGAGCCGCAGACGCGCTCCGGCGCATGATCCTGCGGGCACACCGGCCCTTCCTTCGGTGGCTCGGCGACAGCGAGGGGCACGGAAGCGCCCGCGTCCGCGGCCGCCTTCACGACCGGCACGTCCGGCGCCTTCGTTCCCCCGCACGCCGCGGCGACGAGGCTCGGCAGACAGAGGGTGAGCAGGATGCGTGCGCGGAGCTCGGAGGTGCTCATCATCGGATCGTATGCGAACGCGCGTTTCCGGTCGGCTTCTCGACAACGGGGTTTCGCGGACTTGGACCCGCGGTGCCTCCGCCGATGCCCCTGATCGGGTGACCCGGAGAGCGAAATGGATTCGTGCGGTGGCTGCCTTTCACGTGTGGACATCGAGCACGTCGGCGCGTGGCGCGTCGCCGGCTCGGTCCGACCACCGAAAAGGACTGGCTCATGAACCTCTCGATCCGCTCGTCTGCTCCCCGTCTCCTCTTCGTCGCCTCGGCAGCGACCGCCCTCGCGATGGTCGCCTGCTCGGGCGGGAGCGGGTCCACCTCCAGCGCTCCGCTCGCGAGCGCCGATGCAGGCACGACGGCAGAGAAGCAGCCGTCCAAGACGACGACACCGACCACGGGCACGCGCGACGCCGGCGCGAAGCCGCCGCCGACGAGCACCGGATCGAACTGCGGCGCCCTCGTCGCGTGTCTCGCTGCCTGCCCGGACGACGACGAAGCGTGCAGCGACGGTTGCGTCGAGAAGGCGTCGCCCGACGCCGTCACGCAGATCAAGGAGCTCGTGGCGTGCATCGACGGGAGCAACTGCGAGGACGCCACGTGCGCGAAGCAGGCATGCCCCGCGGAGTTCGCCGGCTGCGAAGGGCTCGACTGACGCTCCCGGCGGGCGCGCGCGCATGACGCGGCGATCAGGCCGCGCTCGAGCGTGGAGGACGATCTGTGGGCGAGTTGCTGTGCGGGAACGCGGACGGCGGCGCGGCTGGTCCAAGCCGCTTACGTTCAGGCTGTGCGCTCGCCGCGCGCAGCCTGACGGAGGAAGGCGATGAGGTTGCCTGGCGCGAACTCCACGTCGCTGAGGCGTCTGTCACGCCACGCTGCCAGGAGCGCCTGCTCGCGGCCCGAGAGTGGACGCGCGATCCCTGCTCCGCCGCTGCAGCCCGCGGTGGCGAGGGTGACCTTTGCGTCCGGTTCGTCGACAATCACGCGAACACAGACGACGTTACCCTCGCGCCTCATGCCCTCGATGCGCTGAGCGATCCACTGCTCGACCCCGCCATCGTCGGCTTTCCGCACCTCATCTCCGATCCGGACCGTGATCATGGGGACACCTCGTTCCGCGTCGCCGCGCGCCTGCTTACGTCCGCCTGTTGGCTATTTGCGAGCCTGTCGTCTGCGACGGCGCGCTAACCGAGCTCGATGGCTGCGCGGAGCCGCGCTGCAACCTCCGTCATCGTCGGCGTTCGCATCGTCACGAGCATCGAGGTCATGTGCCGCAAGAGCTCGTTGAACGCCGTCGCTCCCGGCGTGGTCTCGGTGACCGCGTTTCCCTTGAGCCCCGTGCCGACAGTGATCGGTCGCTGGGCACCCGTCACACATTCGTCGAGCGTCATCCCGAGCGAGTAGATGTCACCGCGCTCGTCGCACTTCCCGGTGCTCCACTGCTCGATGCTGCAGTAGTACTCCGTGCCCATGCCCCCGCGCGTGAGCTTCTGAAGGACCTTGGAGTTCTTGTGGACGAAGTAGCCCAGGCCCCAGTCCGCGATGATCGGTGCTTCCTGCGGATTGAACAGGATGTTGTCTGGTTTCAGATCGCGGTGGATGAAACCGAGCGAATGCGCGTAGGCGAGCGCATCGGCAAGCGTGGCTCCGAGTGCCGCCGCCAACTTCCAGTTGCCGCGTGCGCCACCTCCTGCCGTCCACTTGCGGAACGTGCTCGCGTAGAGAGGCATCACATAGAACCGCTCGCCGCCCGGGAGGTTCTCTCCTTCGCACGTGACGATGTTCTCGTGAGCCATTCGCTTGAGCGCCAGGATCTCCCGCTCGAACCTCTCGTGCATCTCAGGGTGCGCGGCCCAGTTCGAGTTCAGGCGCTTGCGCGCAAGCTCGGCCCCCACGGTGATCCCCGGGGCGTTGCTCTGGGTGACCCGGATGCGGTCGACGCGACCGAGACCGCCCGCGCCGAGCTCCTCGACGGGCTCGAACATGAAGCGGCCGGGCGGAAGCAGTGTGGCGATCATCTTCGCGTTCTCTCCAGGAGCCGACGGCGGGGTCGGCCCCGACTACGTTTTGACGTCGACCCTTCGAGGGAGCCGACCGCGCAGTTCTCGGTCTAGCCCATCGCGAGGGCGTAACAGGTAGGCCGGATACGCCCCGGTCAGCGGCCGCTTCGTCCTGATCGCTCGCGGCCAGCCGGTTGCGTCTTCCGTCGACGAGTCTTGGCGAGAACAGGGCGGCTCGCGGTCCTGAGGGCGCCCTTCGCGATGGCCAACACGGCCTTCCGTAGCTCCGGCGTTTCGACGACGGCGGCATCTCCGAGACCAGCGACGAAGCGCGCGAGCGGTGGAAGGCCGGCGGTGTCGATCTCGATGCGCACTCCCGACTCGGCGCGCCTGACTTGGAACGGACCCGGTGGGAGGTTGTCCACGACCCAGCGGCTCTCTGGATCCCTCACACGGAACGTGCAGCGGACCACGTCGCCGGGACCGCGGTACCCGTCGACGCTCTCCCGCACGATGCGCGCGACGTCTTCTGGCGGAGCGGCTCGGAACGCAGCGTCCGGTTCGGTCCGTGCATCGAGTACGTACGAACCGCGGAACGACTTGAGCGCGCCGTCGCGATGACAGACGGCGACGAAACGCAGCACAGGTTCGTGCGTTACATGCTGAATCGACACGAAACGCCACGCAGTCTCCCCCCGGCTCGCGGTGGAGTAATGCATCTGCAGAACCAGCTTCTTCTCGTAGGCGTCCTCGATTGCCTTGACTGCGCGCTCTGCCGCTTCCACGTCGGCCGTATCTCTGGCCGGCGGCGCGTCTCGACCCATCAACAGGTGCACACAGCGATCGCGGTCACGGCAGCGGCGAACACGACCGAGGAGCCGCAGGAGGACCGCTACGTCCTCCGCCTTGACCACGGTCGCGCCGGGAAACCACGATTTCGGCACGCTCCAGTAAACGTGAGGCGGCTCATCGTCACGCTCGAGCGGCACGCCGGCATCGGCGAGCTCTCGAACGCATCGCCGAAACGTCTTCGGCGAGATGCCGAGGTGCTTGATCAGCGCTGCCTGCTTCCATGTCCTGTTCGTGACGAACTGGACGAGCAGCTCCATGACGGTCTGGGTTTGACTGCGACGTCCCATGCGACACTGCTCCGAATCTCACCGGCCGAGGAACGTGCGCACCCGGCTCACGATGGCCCCGCGGATCCTCCTCTCACTCCGTGATGACGGTCGTGGTGGTCGACTCGACGAACTCGGTAGGCGCGATCTCGGCGCCCGCGGTGAAGTAGTCGTAGTAGGCGGGTAGCGCGGAGGTCGCGACGCACGACACACCGCTCTTGAAGTAGATGCTTCCGGCGGGGACGAGCTGTGTGCCGAGCAGCCTGACGCCCTGTCCGTTACACACCGCGCCCGGCGGCGTGCCGAGGAGGTACTTCGGCGCGGGTGGCGGCGGCGTCACGGACGGCGCGCACGCGTTCGGCGTCGCCTTCGTCGTGAAGAAGAGCGGCTGCGAGCACGCCGCGTCCTGGAAGTAGCTCCCACCGGAGTAGTCGCGGATGACGAGGGTGGGCAGGCACCGCGTCTTGCCGTCGCTCGCGGTCTGGAACGCGCAGGGCTCGTTCCGCAGCGCGTCGAACCACGACGACACCGAGTACTGCACGACGGTCTTCGCGCCGTCGGACGTCGTCGTCGTCGTCGTCGTGATGCTCGTCTTCGCCTTGATGCGCGTCCCGCTCGTCGGCGGAGGTGGCGCGCTGCCGGCGTCGGCGGCTCCGCCTGCATCCGGCGTGGTCCCGTCGATGCCCGGCGCGCCGGCAGCTCCGCCGACGCCGGCGGCACCGGCCGCACCGGCCGCACCGTTCGTCCCCTCGGCCCCGCTCGGTCCAGGCGGGCCTGGAGGGCCTTGCGGGCCCTCCTGACCGCAGGCCATCAGCAAGAGCCCGATCACGAGAGCTCGCGTGCGCGTCATGCGTCCTCCTTCGCTCGACGACGGACCTCCACCGTACGGGCGACCGCGTGCCGAGCGCCATCGTGGAAAACCGTCATGCGCACCGGTCCGCGTCGCGAGCGCGCTTCGCGTCGCGCCGATTCCCCCTAGGGGGAATGGGCAGGAGGCGAGAGGTATGATGCGATTCACCTCTCGTGACCGCGACAGGCCGCAAGTCCACCCGCGCGCCCAGGGCGCCTTCGTCTCCTCCGCTCGGTTCGCTCGGCGAGCGTGACGCGCTCACGGTCGATGTCGTCGCGATGACGCTCTCGACGAGCCGTCTGCTCGACCTCTGCCGCCTCTTCGGATGCGAGGTCCGCGAGCCGAAGATCGCGCGCGACCGCATCGTCGCGCGCCTCGCTCGCGCGCTCGAGGGCCGCCTTCCGTCGCTCCTCGCCGAGCTCGGACGCGAAGAGCTCCGCGCTGCGTGCCGCCGCGCCGGGCTCGATCCGAGCGCGAGCGCACGCGCCGAGCTCCAGGCCCTCCTCCTCGGGCGTGCCGGCCTCGATCCGACGGCGCTCGTCGTCGCGCCCGAGTCCGTGCGTGCCGGCGAGCTCCCTTCGAAGGGGCAGACCGTGCATGCGCGCCACCGCCAGTGGCTCGTCGAGGGCGTCGACGCAGGCGGTCCCGGCGAATCCGCGCTCGTCCGGCTCGTGTGCCTCGACGACGACGACCCCGGGCGCCAGCTCGACGTCCTCTGGGATCTCGAGCTCGGCGCGAAGATCGTGTCGCCCGCCACCACCGGCCTCGAGGCACCGTCGCGGCTCGACGCCCCCGCGTCGTTCGGCGCGTACCTCCACGCGCTGAAGTGGAGCGCCGTCAGCGCCGCCGACGCGACGCTCTTCCAGGCGCCGTTCCGCGCCGGGATCAAGCTGATGGCGCACCAGCTCACGCCGCTCATGAAGGCGCTCGAGCTGCCGCGCGCGAACCTCTTCATCGCCGACGACGTCGGGCTCGGGAAGACGATCGAGGCGGGGCTCGTGCTCCAGGAGCTGCTCCTCCGGCAGCAGGCGAGCTTCGTGCTCGTCGTCTGTCCCGCCTCGGTGTGCCTCCAGTGGCAGGGGGAGATGCAGCGTCGCTTCGGCCTGCGCTTCGAGGTGATGACGCGCCAGTTCGTCGCTTACCGGCGTCAGGAGAGAGGCTTCGGCACGAACCCTTGGAGCACGTACGACCGCTTCATCGTCTCGCACGCGCTCCTCCGCCGGCCTTCGTTCCGCGACGCGCTCCTCCATCATCTCGGCGAGCGCGCGCGCAAGGGGCTCCTCATCCTCGACGAGGCGCACGTGGCCGCGCCGGCGTCGGCGAACAAGTACGCGACGGACACGGACATCACACGGACGATCCGGGATCTGGCGCCGCGGTTCGACAACCGGCTCTTCCTGAGCGCGACCCCGCACAACGGGCACTCGAACAGCTTCAGTGCGCTCCTCGAGATCCTCGATCCGGTCCGCTTCACGCGCGGCATGCCGGTCGAGGGCAAGAAGGATCTCGAGCCCGTCATGGTGCGGCGTCTCAAGCGCGATCTGCGGAAGCTCGGCGTCGAGCGGTTCCCGAAGCGCGTCCTCGTGCAGCTCGCCTTGACGCACGCGCGCGGACGTTGGCACGTCGAGACGACCCCCTACGACGCCGAGAGCGGCGAAGAGGCGCCGAAGACGCGCGCGGAGCTCGGAGAGCGAGAGCCGCTCGAGCTCCTCCTCGCCGAGAAGCTCGCGCGCTACACGGAGCTCTGCGCGCCGGCGTCGGGGCAGGGGCGCTTCCCGTTCGTCGTCCTCCAGCAGCGCCTCCTCTCGAGCCCGGAGGCGTTCGCGCGCACGCTCGACGCGCACGTCCGCGGGCTCGAGAAGCGCGGCGGCGTCGTCGCCGCGCCCGAGCAGGGCGAGCTCGATGTCTCCGCCGTCGATCCCGAGCTCCACGGCGTCCTCGACGAGGCCGCCTCCGCCGAGGAGCACGAAGCCGTCCGGCGCGCGAGCGCTTCGCTCTCGCCCACCGAGGAGGCGAAGGGCTTGCTCGAGGAGATGCGCGTCCTCGCCGACAAGGCGCGCCGCGCGCCCGACGCGAAGGTGCAGGCGCTCTTCGCGTGGCTGCGCGCGAACGTGTGCCCGGCCCTCGGTCTCGGGGAGGACACGAAGGCGAGCCGCGCCTGGGGGCCGAGGCGCGTCATCCTGTTCACGGAGTACGCCGACACGAAGCGGTGGCTCGTCTCGCTGCTCACGGCCGCGGTCGAGCACACCGACGAAGGCGCGGAGCGCATCCTCCAGTTCCACGGCGGCATGAGCGACGAGGCGCGCGACGAGGTGCAGCGCGCCTTCAACGGCGCGCCCGAGGAGCACCCGGTCCGGATCCTCGTCGCGACCGACGCGGCGCGCGAGGGCGTGAACCTCCAGGCCCACTGCGCCGATCTCTTCCACGTCGACATCCCGTGGAACCCTTCGCGGCTCGAGCAGCGGAACGGCCGCATCGACCGGACGCTCCAGCCGGCCGACGAGGTCCGCTGCCACTACTTCGTCTACCCGGAGCGCGTGGAGGATCAGGTCCTCGAGACGGTCGTCCGCAAGGTGGAGACGGTGCGGCGCGAGCTCGGATCGCTCGGCGCCGTGCTCCTCGGTCGGATCGAGAAGACGCTCGAGGGAGGCATCTCGACGAAGACGAAGGCTGCCGCCGCCGCGATCGGGACTGACGCGAGGTCCGAAACGGTGAACGCCGAGCTCGAAGCGCAGCGCGACGATCTCGAGGCTGTTCGCGCCGAAGTGCTCCGCGCTGGCCGGCGGCTCGACAGCTCGGCGAAGGCGCTCGAGGTCGCGCCCGAGGCGCTGCGCGGCGTCGTCG
>JBDHVE010000140.1:0-26361 GCA_039809485.1 Polyangiaceae bacterium
AACGGCGTCATCGTCGGCGGCGTCTCCGTCCGGGAAGCGCTCGTCGAGCCGGGGACGATGATCCAGGTCGGCGACACCGAGCTCCTCGTCCGGATCGCGGCGCGCGGCGCGGTCGTCCCGCCGAGCGAGGCCGACCGCTTCGGCTTCGCGCGCGGCAAGAGCCTCGCGATGCGGCGCATCTTCGGCCTCCTCGAGCGCGCCGCGCCCGGCAACGCCACGATCCTCCTCCTCGGCGAGACCGGGACCGGCAAGGACGTGCTCGCGCGAAGCGTGCACAGTGCATCGAAGCGGCGGGACAAGGCGTTCGAGGTCGTCGACTGCGGGGCGATCGCGCCGTCGCTGATCGAGAGCGAGCTCTTCGGGCACGAGAAGGGCGCCTTCACCGGCGCGACGACGACGCACGCCGGCGCGTTCGAGCGCGCCGACGGCGGCACGATCTTCCTCGACGAGCTCGGCGAGCTGCCGCTCAACCTCCAGGCGAAGCTCCTCCGCGCGCTCGAGGCGCGCGAGGTGAAGCGCGTCGGAGGGAGCAGGCCGATCCAGGTCGACGTGCGCGTGATCGCCGCGACGATGCGCGATCTCGAGGCCGAGGTCGCCGCCGGCACGTTCCGGCAGGATCTGTACTTCCGGCTCGCGGTCGTTCCCGTCCACGTCCCGCCGCTCCGCGCGCGGCTCGAGGACCTCCCGCTCCTCGCCGACATGCTGCTCCAGAGCACGAGCGACACCGTCCCGCTCTCGCTCGGCCCCACCGCGCTCGCCCAGCTCCGCTCCTACGAGTGGCCGGGGAACGTGCGCGAGCTCAGGAACGTGCTCGAACGCGCGGCCGTCCTCGCGCACGCGTGCGGCGAGAGCGTCGTCCAGGAGATCGACGTCCGCCCGGGGAAGATGCCGGTCGCGCCCGCGCAGAGCGCGCCGCTCGCGTCGTTCGAGGAAGGCGTCACCTACCGCGACGCGCGCACGCAGGCCGAGCATGCCTTCGAGGTCGCATTCGTGACGTGGCTCCTCGGCAAGCACGGCGGCAACATCACCGCCGCCGCACGGGCTGCGAAGATGGACCGGAAGTACCTCGGCGATCTCGCGCGCAAGCACGGGATCCGCCCGTAGAGCTCTTCCAGAGGCCGTCCGGCCTCACGCCGGAATGTTGCCCACGGCGCGGACCGCCCACCACCATGCTGCGTCATGCAGCAGGACCAGCTCATCGGGCGCACGATCGGTGGCCGTTTCCGCATCGAGTCGTTCCTCGGCGAAGGAGCGATGGGGCGCGTGTACCGCGCGCGTCAGATCGCGCTGAACACGACGGTCGCCGTGAAGGTGATGCACCACAACCTGGCGTGCATCCCCGCCGTCGGAGCACGGTTCCTCCGCGAGGCGCAGGCCGCGTCGCGGATCGATCATCCGTCCTCGGTCCGCGTCATCGACTTCGGTCAGGAGCCCGACGGCCTCCTCTACCTGGCGATGGAGCTGATCGACGGGGAGTCGCTCGCGGAGATCATGACCGAGACCGGGCCGCTGCCGGCGCCGCGCATCGTCGACATCGCCTCGCAGGTGCTGGCGGCCCTCGCGGTCGCCCACGAGCTCGGCGTCGTCCATCGTGACCTCAAGCCCGAGAACATCATGGTCCTCCAGGGCAAGGACGACGACGGCCACCCCCACGACGTCGTGAAGGTGTGCGACTTCGGGATCGCGAAGCTCGTCGACGAAGCGGGCGCCGCGCCCACGGTGACGCAGGAAGGGACGATCCTCGGAACGCCCGCGTACATGTCCCCGGAGCAGGCGCGCGGTGAGCCGCTCGACGGCCGGAGCGACATCTACGCGATGGGCGTCCTCCTCTTCCAGATGATGACGGGCGAGGTGCCGTTCGACGCGTCGTCGCCGTTCGGCACCGCCCTCATGCACGTGACGGACGAGCCGACGAAGCCGAGGTTGCTCGTCCCGACCGTCGACGCGCGTCTCGAAGCGATCTGTCTCAAGGCGATGCGGAAACGCCCGGGCGAGCGCTACGCCTCTGCACGCGAGCTCCGCTCCGAGCTGCGCGCGCTCCTCTCCGATGGGGAGGGCAGGGGCCTCTCGTCGGTCGCTCCGACGACGCTCCGCGCGCAGGTCGAGAGCTCGGGCGGTCGCTCGGGCCGCATCGTCGTCGGGCTCGCGCTCGGAGGGGCCGCGCTCGTCGGTGCGTTCCTGTTCGGGGCGAAGGCGAAGCCGGTCGCGGAAGAACCGCACGCGGCGGCGCAGCCCGTCGCGGTCGCGCCACCGGCGCCGAAGCCGGTGACGCCGGAGGAGAGGCGCCTCGAGGTGCCGCCGCCCGTGCCCGAGGCCGAGCCGGCCGCGACGGTGCCGCACGCCGAGCGACCCGCGCCGGCGCAGACGGCTGCTTCGCGAAGCCCTTCGCGAAGGACGCCGGTCGCGCGGGCCGTGGAGGCGAAGGCGACGAAGGTCGACAAGACCGCGAAGACGGAGCCCGTCGACAAGACCGCGAAGACGGACAGCACGAAGCCCGCGGCGGCGAAGCCGACGACGACCGTGTCGGCGCGGACCGCGGAGCCACCGGCGCCGCCGACCGACGAGGGCTTGCCCGTGTTCGTCCCGCGGCCGGCCGCGCCGGAGCAGGGAGCGCAGCCGCCCGCGGCAGCGCCTGCGGCTCCTCCGGCCGCGGCGCCTGCGGCTCCGGCCGCTCCGTCCGCGGCGCCTGCGGTTCCTCCGGTGGTGCCCGCGGCTCCTCCGGCAGAGGCACCTCCGCAGCTGCCGCCGTCCTGATCGGGCACGGGCACGGGCACGCGCGAGAAGGCGATCGCGATCAGTCGTCGACTTGATCCGGATGCGCGCCGTCCTCGAGCACGCGGCCGGTCCAGTCGTACGTGCCCGACGCGATCACGCGCGCTGATTTCGGCGTCGGTCGCGCGAAGACATACGTGAAGGCGTCGAGCGTCGCGCCGTCCTCGAGGACGACCCTGACCGGCTCGCGACGGTAGAGCTCGGGGACACCCTCGAACGCATCGACCGACCCGATCGCGCCGTCGTCGATCGCGAACACTTCCCCGTGGACGGGGCCCCCTGCCGCGTCGCGCTCCGCGTCGACGGCGAGCAGCGCCGGGTAGGGACCGAGGTCGACGAGCGTCCGCGACGTCACCGTCCGCGCCCGCCCGACGAGGCGCGCGCCGAGGGCTTCGAGGACGCGATGGTTCGCGCCGTCGCGCTTGAGGGTTCCGTAGACGAAGAGATGCGCCATGACCCTGGGATCTCGTACGCTAGCGCGTCATGACGACCGGTCGCGACCCGCTCGGGATCGTGGGCTCGACCATCGCGGACAAGTACGCGATCGAGTCCGTCGTCGGCACGGGCGGCTTCGCCGTCGTGTACCGCGCGACGCACGTGCTCTGGAAGCGGCCGGTCGCGGTGAAGGTGTTCAACGCGCTCGCCGACGTCGCCGAAGACCAGCGCCAGGCTCTCCTGAACGACTTCATCCAGGAGGGTGCGCTCCTCGCCGAGCTCTCGGAGCGCTCCGCCGCGATCTGCCAGGCCCGCGATGTCGGGATGCTGACGTCGCCGCGCGGCCTCGCGATCCCGTACATGGTCCTCGAGTGGCTCGAAGGCCGCTCGCTCGAGACCGTCCTCGAGGCGGAGCGCGCGCGCAGCGCACCGCTCCGCAGCCTCGTCGACGCGATCCACCTCCTCGATCCGATCGCCGATGCGCTCGCGCTCGCGCACAAGAAGGGCATCGCGCATCGCGACGTGAAGCCGGCCAACGTCTTCGTCCTCGAGGACGCGAGCGGCGCGACGACGGGGGTGAAGCTCCTCGACTTCGGCATCGCGAAGGTCGTCCAGGACGCGCAGAAGATGGGCTTCGGCAAGACGGCCGGCCACATCACGTCGTTCACGCCGCTCTACGGCGCGCCCGAGCAGTTCAATCGGTCCTTCGGCGCGACCGGGCCGTGGACGGACGTGTTCGCGCTGGCGCTCGTCGTCGGCGAGGTCGTCTCCGGGCGTGAGCCGCTCGCGGGCGACGACCTCGTGCAGCTCGCGTTCGCGTCCGGCAACCCCGCCTCCCGTCCGACGCCTCGCGCGCTCGGCGTCGCGACGAGCGACGACGTCGAGGCCGTGTTCCTCCAGGCCCTCGCCGTGAAGCCGGAGGATCGGTTCCAGTCCGTCGGCGACTTCTGGAGCCTCCTGCGCGAGCGCGTGCTCGTCGATCCCGCGGCGCGCCGCACGTCGTCGCGTGACGTCGCGAGCCGCGCGACGACGGGGACGGAGGAGACGCTCCTCCCGGAGCAGGTCGCGAAGGCGAGCGCGACCCCGCTGTCGCCCGCGTCCGTTCGCGTCGCGCCGCCGAGCTCGGAGGCGGCGCCATCGGCGCGACCCAAGTCGCGCGTTCCGCTCGTCGCCGGCGCGATCGCGGCGATCGCGGCCCTCGGCGTCGCTGGTGTGCTCGTCGCGAACCGGAGCACGTCGACCGCGCCGTCGACCCCGATCGCGAGCGCCGTTGCCCTCACACCGCTCGATGCGTCGGCGCCGCTCGATGCGAGCGCGCGGCTCGCTCCGATGCCGGACATGTCCGGGGGCAAGTGCCCGCCGGGGATGGCCTACATCCCCGGCGGCCTCTTCTTCATGGGCTCCGACGATCGCAAGGCGGACAAGGGGGAGAAGCCGGCGCACCAGGTCCGCCTGAGCCCGTACTGCCTCGACGTCTTCGAGGTCACCGTCGAGGCCTACAAGCAGTGCAGCGACAGCGGCGCATGCCTCCGCGCCGGCAAGCAGAACAACTGGAACGGGATCACCCAGGCCCAGCACGATCGCTACGATCCGCTCTGCAACGAGAACGAGCCGGTCGCGCGCGCGAAGCACCCCGTGAACTGCGTCGACTGGGACCAGGCCAATGCGTTCTGCAAAGAGCGTGGCGGCCGACTCCCCACCGAGGCCGAGTGGGAGCTCGCCGCGCGCGGGCCCGGTCAGCGTCTCTACCCGTGGGGCGACGAACACCCGAACGGCAAGCTCCTCAACGCATGCGGCTCCGAATGCGCGGCGTGGAAGAAGGAGCACCGCGACACCGACAACGGCGAAGGTTCGATGTACGAAGGCGACGACGGCTGGGCGACGACGGCGCCCGTCGGAAGCTATCCCGACGGCGGGTCGCCCTACGGCGTGATGGACATCGCGGGCAACGTCTGGGAGTGGACCGCGGACTGGCACGGCGCCTACACGAAGACGAAGGAGCCCGCCGTCGATCCGACCGGGCCCGCGACGGGCAAGACTCGCGTCGTCCGCGGCGGGTCGTGGAACGGCGTCGACAAGGCGTGGGTGAAGCCTGCGTACCGCAACGACGCGGCACCCGAGAACCGGGTGTATGCGTACGGCTTCCGCTGCGCGAGCGCGCCGCTCGCGAAGCCGTGAAACCGGGAACCGTCCTCGCGCGTAGACCGTCAAGCCTTCCTTCCGTGAGACCTCGATGACCGCGAACGACCCTCTCTCCCTCGTCGGCACGTGCGTGGCCGAGAAGTACGACGTCGAGCGCGTCGTCGGCGAAGGCGGGTTCGCCGTCGTGTACCGGGCGAGGCATCGCGTCTGGGATCGGCCGGTCGCGCTGAAGATCTTCAAGGCGCTCGGCTCGCTCGGTCACGAGCGGCGCGAGGAGCTCCTCGCCGCGTTCCTCCGCGAAGGCGCCCTCCTCGCCGAGCTCAGCGAGCGCTCGTCGGCGATCTGTCAGGCGCGTGACGTCGGCATGCTCGAGGGGAAGGACGGCAAGTCGATCCCGTACATGGTCCTCGAGTGGCTCGACGGCCAGACGCTCGAGGAGGTGCTCGAAGCAGAGCGCGGTCGCGGGCTGCCGGCGCGCTCGCCCGTCGAGGCGTTCACGTTCCTCCAGCCGATCGGCGAAGCGCTCGCGCTCGCCCACCGGAAGGGGATCGCGCATCGGGACGTGAAGCCGGCGAACGTCTTCGTCCTCGGCGATCCGCGCGGGGAGCACACGGTGAAGCTCCTCGACTTCGGCATCGCGAAGGTCGTGCAGGATGCGCAGCGCGACTCGGGGTCGTTCGCCCAGACGCAGGGCAACGTGTCGTCGTTCACGCCGGCCTACGGTGCGCCGGAGCAGTTCTCGCGCGCGAAGGGCGCAACCGGGCCGTGGACCGACGTGTTCGCGCTCGCGCTCGTCTACACCGAGCTCGTCTCGGGCGCGCCGCCGCTCCGCGGGGACGATCTCACGCAGCTCGCGTTCGCGGCGATGGACCCGGCGCGGCGGCCGACCCCGCGTGCGGCCGGCGTCGACGTCGGCGAGGCGACCGAGAGCGTGCTCCTCCGTGCGCTCGCTGTGGAGCCCGCGGCACGGTACCAGAGCGTGCTCGAATTCTGGGACGCGCTCCGCGTCGCGCTCGGCGTCGGCACGCAGGAGAAGATCCGCGTCAGCGTGACGGGCGACATCCCGAGCGTGCCCAGCGCGCCGGCGGCGTCGGTCCCGTCGCTCGCGGCCGCGACGCCGAAGCGGCCGGTCGCGCTCTTCGCCGGGATCGGCGTCGCCGTCGTCGCGGCGCTCGCCGGGATCGGCTTCGTCGCGACGCGTCGCCCGCCGGAGAGCGCGCGCGCCCAGCCGGTCGCGAGCGCTCCGGCGTCCGCGTCGGCGCCGGTCGCGTCCGCGCCGCCGGTCGACCCGACGACGAAGCTCTGCCCGCCCGAGATGGCCTACGTGAAGGCGGGGAAGTTCTTCATGGGCTCGGACGACAAGACCGACGACGAGGACGAGCACCCCGCCCACCAGGTCTCGCTACCTGCGTTCTGCATGGATCGGACGGAGGTCACCGTCGCCGCGTACACCGCCTGCAGCGCGAGCGGGGAGTGCAAGCGGGCAGGGCAGGACAACGACTTCCCGGGGATCACGAAGCACCAGCACGAGGTCTACGATCCGCTCTGCAACGCGCGCGACCCCGAGGGAAGGGCGCAGCATCCGATCAACTGCGTCTCCTTCCAGCTCGCGCAGGACTACTGCGCGGCCGTCGGCAAGCGCCTCCCGACCGAGGCCGAGTGGGAGTACGCCACGCGTGGCTCCGATGGCCGTCGCTACACGTGGGGCGACGCCGACCCGAAGAGCGGAGAGCACCTGAACGCGTGCGGGACGGAGTGCGCCGCGTGGGGGAAGGAGCACAGCGAGCCGCTCGAGAAGATGTACGACGCGGACGACGGCTTCCCGACCACGGCGCCCGTCGGCTCGTTCCCGAAGGGCGCTTCGCCGTTCGGGATCCAGGACGTGATGGGCAACGTCGGCGAGTGGGTCGCCGACTGGTACGGCGACTACCCGAAGAGCACGAAGCTCGTCACGAGCCCGACTGGTCCCACGAAGGGGAAGAAGCGCGTCGTGCGCGGCGGCGCGTGGAACGGCGCGGAGGCCTCGTGGGTGCGCCCTTCGTTCCGGTTCAGCGCGCCACCCGCGATGCGGAGCCACGGAATCGGCTTCCGCTGCGTGAAGGACGCGGCGACCGACGCGGCCGCGCCCTGACGATCTACGTCTCGGCGGCGATGCACGCGGCGTCGTCGTTCTTCACGTTGTTCACGTGCGTCGAGACAGGGACGAGGACGAGCCCGTCGTCACGAGAGCCGAACGTGCCGCCTCCGGCGTGGGTGATCTCGAGCGCCTCCTCGGTCGTGCCGTGGAGCCACGTCTCGAGCTCGTGCGGACGGAGGACGAGCGGCATCCGGTCGTGGAGCGGCGCGACGTGCGGGCCGGCGGGCATCGTGAGGACGGCGCAGGACTCGACCGTCTCGCCGCCGTCCTTCGGCTTCCACCGCTCCCAGACGCCCGCGATCGGGAGGATCCCGCCGCCCTCGGGCCGGATCAGATGGGGGACCTTCGCGTCCGTCTTCTTCTTCGGATGCGACCATTCGTAGAAGCCGTCGACGACGATGATGCACCGCCGCTTCTCGAACGCGTGCCGGTACGCCGACGAGGTCGCGACCGTCTCGCTCCGCGCCTGGATGAACTTGTTGCCGGTCTTCAGGTCGGGCGCCCAGAACGGGACGAGGCCCCAGCGTGTCCACGCGAGCTCGCGGCCCTCGCCTCCGCGCGGCGTCCGGAGCACGAGCATCGACTGGGTCGGCGCGACGTTGTAGCGGGGCGGAGGGCCGGGGACCGGCGTGCCGGCGACGACGGGAGAGACGCCGAGCGCTTCGGCGATCTCCTCGACCGGCATCGTCAACGTCGCGCGTCCGCACATGGGGAGAAGTCTAGCGCGCGGTCGCCTTCTCGGAGTGGGATCGCCGAACGTGCAGGGTGGAGCGCGACCACGCCGAAGAGGCCGAGAAGTCTGCTCCTCGAGCGCCGGCACGACCGGTGCCTCGCGTGGTCGGATGCGCCTCCGTCGCCTTGCGCTCGCCGCTCTCCCGATGCTCCTCCTCGCGTGCACCTCCGCCGCCGGCGAGGGCGACGAGACGAGCGCGCAGGCCATCACCGGAACCGTGGATCTCGTGCCGGAGACCGCGCCGTCGGAGGCGATCGTGCTCGCGAACGCGGACGGCTTCGCCGGGATCAACGAGCTGCACTACGTCCTGCTCCGCGGCCTCTTCGCCGATCCCGCGCTCGACGGTGTGAAGGTCCACTACCTCACGTCGATCCCCTTCGAGAACATCATCGCGCCGACGCGCTCGACCGACGGCGACCGCCTCACCGCGCGCTTCTCCACGCGGTTCGCGCAGCAGATCCGGAGCGGCCGGCTCGCGCGCGTCGAGGCCGCGGTCGACACGAACTGGGCGCGCGACTACTTCCCGCTCGTCGTGAAGCGCCCCGACGCGTCGAAGCTCGCCATCCGCTTCGACTACCAGAACGAGGTCGCCGAGGGCATGAAGTCCGCGTCCGGCCCCGTCGCCGAGTCGGTCGCGAAGGGGCTCGGGCTCGAGGTCGCGACGTCGACCCTCGGCGTCGAGGGCGGCAACATCCTCGTCGACGAGGAAGAGACCCTCTTCACGACGACGAAGATCCTCGAGCGGAACAAGCCGAAGACGAAGGCCGCGATCGAGACCGAGCTGAAGAGCCTCACGGGCGCGAAGGCGATCGCGTGGCTCGAGGGCCTGCCCGGCGAGGCGACGGAGCACGTCGACATCATGGCGAAGGTCGTCGGGAGGAAGAAGGTCGTCGTCTCCGACCACGACGGCCGATGCGCGCCGGACGCGCCCGACTTCTGCAAGCAGCGCAAGCCGGCGCTCGACAAGGTCGCCAAGGCGTTCGAGGCGCGCGGCTACCAGGTGACGCGCATCCTCAGCGCCGAGAGCGACGGCGACTACCGGCCGCTCACGTACGCGAACTCGCTCGTCGTGAACGGCAGCGCGCTGATCCCTGCCTACTTCGACCCGAGGGTCGCCGACGACCTGGCGGGCCTGGAAGGTCCCGGCGTCCCCGCGAAGAAGATCATCAAGGACTGCAACACCGCGAACCCGTTCCCGAACACCACCGACGTGGCGGCGGAGTCCGTTGCCCGCGAGCGCGCACGCTGCGCGATGGACGGTGTCGTGAAGGCGCTCGATGCGAGCGGCGACACGCAGACGGGCAACCTCTACCGCTACCAGCTCACGATTGCCGCCCGCGACGCCGCCGCGAAGGCCGCCTACGAGCGCCTCGGCTACCGGGTCGCCCCGATCCCGTCGATCGGCATGATCAACTTCGGCGGCTCGATCCACTGCGTCACGATGCAGATCGCGAGGTGACGAACAGGACCGGCGGGACGACCGTCCGACGCGCGCTCCTCTGCTTTCTTGCGGCGCTCGTGCTTCTCACGCCGCTGCCCGTCGATGCCGGTGCCGGTGGCGTCCACCGGCTCGAATGGGTGCTCGAGGAGTCGACGCTGATCTTCGACGCCGAGGTGACGTCGGCGACGCGCGCGCCGGACACGTCGGCGATCGACTTCGCCATCCGTGACGCGCACGTCCTCCGTGGCGTCGCGCCCGCCGGCATCTCGCAGGTCCGGTTCGCCCCCGTGAAGCTCCGCGAGCCGGGGAAGGTGCCGCCACGCGTCGATCCCGGCTCGGCGGAAGAGGCCTACGAGGCGAAGAGCGGACGATGGATCTTCTTCGCGCGGGTGGACCGTGAAGGCGCGACGGCGATCCACGTCCGGCCGATCGGCGACCTCGCGATGGTGCAGGCGAAGCTGGGCGGGACGGCGGATCCCGACGCCGGGCCCTCCGGGATCGCCCCGGCGGCGGACGCCGGCGCGTCGTGGGCGGCGCCCGACGCAGGACGGACGTCGTACGTGGCTCCGTCGCAGCCGCGCCCGACGAAGGCAGGTTGCGGATGCTCCGTTCGCGGCGGCCGCGGCTCGTTCGCTGTCGTCGGCGCGCTCGGCCTCGCGCTGGCGGCCGTCGTCCGGCGTCGACGTCGGGCGTCGCCCCCCGCGCGTGATCGCGACGCGGTAGGGGCGACCGGGCGCGGACTCTGTTCTGGGTCCCAGGCGATCCAGAAGCGGATCTCCTACACCCCGGCGGTTTCCAGTGATCTTGGAACGACCCGCGTAACCCTCGAAAATCATGTTGCCTGGTCGGTGCGCACTCTGTCCGACATCGGCGGCACGGTGCGTGCTGATACCCCATCACACGACGACGGGCCCACGGGGTTATCGGGAACGACGTCGCAAAACGGGAAAAAGGACGGCCGGCGAGAGCTGGCTGGATGGACGGGAGAATTCCAATGCGCGCTCATACGTCGCTTCGCACTGCGTTCCAGGTCGGTCTCATGGCGGCGGTCGCCGCTGGCGCCACGTTCGCTTCGAACGAGGCCCGCGCCGACGTCTCCGGCTCTTCGAGCCCGAACGTCTCGACCGGCACCGCCGCTCTCAAGTACGAGCACAACAAGGCGCTCGACACGACGATCGACACCGGCACGATGTCGATCGAGCAGACCGTCCTCGGCGCGAAGCTGAAGGCCGGCGTCCGCGCCGTCATCCGCATCGACCAGGTGAAGAACGGCGGCCCGCTCTTCGCGGTCGACATGCCGAAGGGCGCCGTGCTCGAGGCGAGCTGGGCGAACGACAAGAAGTTCGTCTTCAAGGCGGCGAACGGCTCGACGACCGACGGCAGCGTCAAGGTCCGTCACTCGCTCTCGCCCGACATCGACGTGACGCTCGGCATCGGTCCGATCCAGGCGACGCTCACCTACGACGCGAACAAGCTCGTCAACAAGATCCCCGGCTCGCGGTTCGACTACGACTCGCAGGCGATCCAGCAGTTCGCGCCCTGGGGTCTCGCCCAGGTCGACACGAAGCTGAACGCCCCCGCGCTCGCCAACTCCACGCTCTTCGCGACGCCGCTGTCGAACATGCCGGAGCTCATCTCCGAGAACTTCGACGGTGAGATCGGCCTCCGCGCCGTGACGAAGCCGACCTTCTCGTACAAGACCACGAAGGTCGCGATCACCGGAGCCGACGGCGTCATCGCGGCGGCGGGCGGCGAAGTGACGATGCCCGCGGTCGACGGCGACTTCCTCGAGCTCATGACCGCGGTCGAAGGCGAGATGGTCGTCGCCGGCACGCTCGACGCGCAGGCCTTCCTCCACCTCACCGCGGTGCCCAACCCGTTCAACGACTGGAACAAGACGAACCTGACCGTCGACCTCCCGATCAACGTCTACTCGAAGGCGTACACCACGGCGGCGACGAAGGTGACGTACCAGTCGGCGCTCGTCCACATCCCGCTTCCGAACGTGAAGGCGCCGAAGAGCGGCATCGACCTCGGCGACGTGAAGGCGGGCGGCTCGGCCTCGAAGACGGTCACGATCAACAACACCGGCGAGAAGGCCGCGGTCCTCACGGTGAAGAGCTCGAACGGTGCGTTCCGCGTCCCGTCCTCGCAGGTCACGATCGAGCCGAAGGGCAAGTACGAGCTCCAGATCCAGTTCTCGGCGGACGGCGGTGGCCCCGCGTCCTCGGACATCACGGTCCTCTCGAACGACCCGGACTCGCCGGAGCAGACCTTCAAGATCGGCGCGAATGGCGCCGACGTCGGCGGCTCGGGTGAGGACGGCGACGAGCTCGGCGGTCGCCCGCCGGCAGTCGACAGCGGCTGCGGTTGCAAGACCGCGGGCGGCACCTCGCAGCTCCCCAGCTGGGCGGGCTTCGGGCTCCTCGGTCTCGGCGCGCTCGTCTTCTCGCGCCGCCGCCGCGGTAACTGAGTTCTCAAAACGGCTGGCCCTGGAGGAGGTTCTCCGTCCTCCTCCCTCCTCCTCCAGGACCGTCACACCGAGCCCGCATGGTTCCCCGACCATGCGGGCTCACTTCTATTTCGCGGTCGCCCGCGCGTAGCCGTCACGCCACGAGCCGCGGCTCCAACGGCGCCAGAAGAGGGCGGCGCCGATCGTGGTCTCGCCGACGAACCCGATCCATCCGCCGAGCGCGCCGAGGTGGGCGAGCTTGCCGAGGACGAAGGCCGCGGTCGGGATGCACCCCCACACGACGAGGATGCCGATCGTGGCCACCGCGCGGACGTCCTTCGCGCCGCGGAGCGAGCCGCGGAGCACGATGTTCACGGCGTCGAGGATCTGGAAGACGGCCGCGACGAGGAGGAGCCTCTTCGCTATCGCGATGACCGCGGCGTCCTCGGAGAAGACGCGCGCCATCGGGCCGCCCGCGAGCGCGAAGGCGACGCCGCACGCCGCCATGAAGCCGACGGCGAGACGGATCGCATTCCTCGCGACGGCGTCGGCTTCCTCGAGCCGCCGCCGCCCGAGCGCCTGACCGACGAGCACGCTCGCGGCTTCGGCGACGGCCACCCCGGGGAGGAACGACACGCGGATGATCGCGAGCGCGATCTGGTGCGAGGCGATCTCCTCCTTCGAGATGCCGGAGAGCACCGCGGTGAAGGTCGCGAACGCGAGCGTCTCGGCGCCGAACTGCGCGCCGGTGGGGACACCGAGCTCGGCGACCTCCCGCACCGCCTTCGCGAACGGGACCGGCGCGCTCGCGCGGCTGCGCGCGCGCCGCTCGTCGCGCACGAAGAGCGCACCGAGCACGACGAGCACGACGACCTGCGTCGCGGCGGTCGCGAGCCCCGCTCCGCGCACGCCGAGCGCGGGCGCGCCGAAGCGGCCGTAGATCAGCGTCCACGCGAGCGCTGCGTTGAGGACGTTGCCGGCGATCCCGACCACCATCGGCAGTCGCGTGTCGCCCATTCCCCGACGGTGCTGGATGAACGCGGCCGCGCCGCATGCCGCCGGTGCGCCGAGCGTCACGGCGGCGAGGAAGTCCCGCGCGAACGGCACGAGCTCCGCGTCCGCGCCGATGAGCCGGAGAAGGGGGCTCACGTCGCGGCACAGCACCAAGGTGATCACGCCGGTCGCGATGCCGAGGAGGAGCCCGGCGCGCGCGAACGCGAACCCGTCGTCGGGTCTGCCTTCGCCGATCGCGTGCGCGGTGCGCACGGTCACGCCTCGCATCAGGCCGAACACGACCGAATACGAGAGGAACATGAGCATCGTGCCGACGCCGACGCCGGCGAGCGCGCTCGCGCCGAGGCCTCCGGCGAGCTTCGTGTCGACGAGCCCCATCGCGACCTCGCCGAGGAGGGCAGCGGCGATCGGCCAGGAGATCTTCACGAGCTCGCGCTTCGTATTCCGCTTGTACGTACCGCTCTCGTCGCACGCCGGTCGCCCCTCGACGTCGACGACGCGCGAGCGCGCCGGCTGCTCGTCGTCCTGGGACGAGCGCGAGTCGTGGGCGACCGGTCGTTTCAACCGCTCTTCGGAGAGCTCTGTGCTGCTCGAGGCCATGATCGTGTCTCTTTTCCTCCGGAGCCCCCTCTGCGACGCCAGGCGTCCGGGGCTCCGGGAAGAGACACGGCTGGCGGACTAGCTCTCGACGTCCTGACGAACGACGACGACGAGACAGATCGCGTTCGCGATCCAATTCGTCATCGGCTTCGTGGAGTGGAGCTTCGTCGCCATGATCAGCTTCCGGTGCGATGCACCATGACAGAGCGCGTCGTGCTCGTCAAACGCGCGTCACGCATCACGCGTCACGAAGCGGTAGATGCTCGCCGGCTTGGACGCCGTCGGCCGCTTGCCGCGCGCGGCTTCGATGAGCCCGTCCTCGAGCATCCGCAGGAACTTCTTCCGAAAGTTCCCGGGGTCGAGCGTCTCGCCGCGCACGGCCTCGTGGACGCCGCGGAGCTCCTGGATCGTGAACGTGTCGTGCACGAGCTCGAAGGCGACCGAGCTGCGGTCGAGATCGGCACGGACGTGACCGATCGCGCGCTGGAGGATCTCGTCGTGGTCGAAGGCGAGCGCGTGGCCCTCGGGCGGGAGCTCCTCGATCGCGAACCAGCGCACGTGCGAGACGTCGCCGCCCGCGCGGACGAGCGGGACGAGATCGGGGCGCACGAGCGCGACGTAGGCGATGCTGATGATGCGCATGCGCGGATCGCGGTTCGGCGCGCCGAACGCGCCGACCTGGGCCAGGTGGATGCGTCCGGCGTTCTCCCGCGAGAGGCCGGTCTCCTCTTCGAGCTCGCGACGGGCGGCGACTTCGAGGTCCTCGCCCTGGTCCTCACGCGAAGGTCCCACGCGCACGAAGCCGCCCGGCAGCGCCCAGCGACCCTTGTAGGGGTGCTCGTTCCTCTTCACGAGGAGGACGCGGAGCAGCTTGTCGACGACGGTGAGGATCACGAGGTCGACGGTGACGGACGGACGCGGGTAGTCCCCCGGCTGGTAGTCGCGGAGGAACTTCGCTTCTCCCTCGTCGCGGAGATCCTTGTCCGTCTTCCCGTTGCGCAGAGGACGCATGCGTCGGTCCACCTTATGGCGTCGCGCGCCGTCGCGGAAGAGCTGCCGCGGCCGAGCGCGAGCGCCCGCTCGCCCGCGTCGGAACGCCGCTTGCGACCGAGGAGGGGCGGAGGACAGCGAGATGAACCGAAGAGTACGGAAGCACGAGCGGCTGGTTGCGGCGGGCGTCCCGGGACCGGATGCGAGCACGGCGACGACCACGGCGGCAGCAGCCCTCTCGGGTGCCGTCGCAGGCGCGGCCGTGGGCGCGTTCGCGGGCCCGGTCGCGGCCGTGATCGGTGGGGCAATCGGCGCCGCTTCGGGCGCGGCGGCAGGCGCGGTCGCGGCCGAGAAGGCGGAGCTCGACGCGGTGCACGACGAGCGGCTCGACGCCGAGATCGGCGTCGTCGAGAGCAGCATGGGCGCGGCCCCTCGGAACCAGCCTCGGCCGCGTCGTGGGACGTTCAGCGCGGCGAGCGCGGGCGGTCACACGACGCCGGGACGTGAAGCGCCGGACGCGGGCCCGATCCCGAGCACGCGGGAGGGCTGAGCCTCACCGAGCCCAGAGCACCGACACGTCGAGCTCGATCGCCTCGAACGGCTCGAAGCGGCCGCGGTCGTCGTCACTGGCGACGACGACGATCCGGTAGCTCTCGCCGTCGAGGCGGAGGACCTCGAGGACCTTCGTCTCGGGGTCGACGAGCCACACGTGGCGAACGCCTTCGCGTGCGTAGACGGGGAGCTTTTTCTTCCGGTCGAAGGACGCCGTGCCGGGGGAGAGCACTTCGCAGAGCCAGTCGGGCGCGAGCGTCACGTAGGGATCGAGCGGCGCTTCGGGCATGCGCTCACGTCGCCAGCCGGCGAGGTCCGGGACGAGGACGTCTTCCCGGAGGTGGAGCTCCGGCTCGTCCAGGATGAGCCAGCCGCCCGGGCCGCCCTTGCCGCGCTTGAACGGCGGTCCGAGCTCTTCACCGAGACTGCTCGCGGCAAGGGCGTGCGGGATCGCCGGTCTCGGGTGCGCGTACAGCGTGCCTTCCACGATCTGACCGACCATGGTGTCGGGCAGCGCGAGGAGGTCTTCGTAGCGCGCGGGTTTCGAAACGGCCGCCATTCAGACGGAGTCTAGCATCGTCGGCACGGCCTCACTGCCCGGCGAGGGGCAGGATCTCGGCGTCGGACGCGAGCAACGTCGTCAGGTTCTGCCAGCGCAGGAGGAGGCCGTCGTCCAGGGCCTGGATGGCGTGCGGCAGCTCGTTGAAGACGGAGAGCTCGAGGCCCTCCGGCTTCACCTGCACCGCGATCGAGCCGTTCTCGATGTGCTCGACGTACGTGCGCGTGAGCTGGTCCTCGATCATGCCCCGCTCCTCGGCGTCCTCCGTCGTCGCCGCGCGTGCCGCGAGCATCGCGCGCGCGACGACGGATACCTTCCTGTAGCTGTCGGCCGTGAAGAGGTCCTTGAAGCCGAGGTTCTTCCCGGTCGTCAGGCTGATGTTGGCGGGCGTGAGCGAGTGGGCGGGGTAGGCGCCGCCGCTCGTCTCCTTCGCGATGCTGATCGAGAGGATGCCCTTGTCGTGGACGACGATCGAGGCGTGCGTCTCGACGTCGATCCGGTCGAAGCACGGCTCGGCCTCGGTGTAGCCGTCGGGGCGCGCCGCGGCGAGGATCGCCTCGTTCGCCTTCTGCTCGACGGCGGGGTCGGCGAGCCCGAACACTTCCGGGTACTCGAGGGTCGCCTTGCAGGCCGCGCCCTTGATCTCGGCCTTGCGCGTGGCGAGGATCGCCTTGCCCTGCGGGGCCGACCCGGGGCGGATGACGTCGAGCGCGAAGCGCTGCGCGCGTCCGTTCGCGCCTGTCCACGTCCCCGTGATCGCGCCGCCCGTCGCGAGCGTGCCCGCGAACGTGCCGGTCGTCTTGCCGGAGACCTTCTCGGTGAGCGTGACGCGCGTGCCGTCGACGCGCCCTTCGAGATCGATCGTCTTGCCCTCTTTCACGTAGAAGTACGTTCCGCGGAGTGCGCTTCCCGTCCGCTCGAGCCGCATCATGACGTCGACGCCGGCGACGTTGCCCTGGTAGGCGGTCTTCGCCTGCCCGGAGACGGCGTCCTGACCGGCCTCCGCGTCGTCCTCGGCGGCAGGCGCCGCGCAGCCGAAGGCGGAGATGGCAAGCGAAGAGACGAGGACGAAAGCGGCCAGGCGGCGGGCGGTGTTCATGCGGACCGAGGAATGCAGCGCGTGTGCCCGCGTGTGCGCCGCTGAGCAACCTTCGATCTCCGCGTTGTTCTCGGAGCTGCGGTGTCGGGACGGTGAGATCGCGATCCAGTCGGCTTGACCGGCGCGCGATCGGCGCTACCCCGCCGCGCATGCTGCCTGCTCGACGAATCCCGTTCGCGCTCGTGCTCGTCGCCGTCGTCGCGTGCGGTGCGGAGTCCGCAGAGGACGTGGCCACGTCGGCCGAGGAGGCGCTCGTCGACGCGGACTTCGCGGGCGAGTGGCGGCTCGACGCGAGCTCCGTCGTCGCACGGCCGGAGCGGCCGGTGTTCGAGACGCTCCGCCTCTCGGAGGCGACGTCGTGGGGCACGTACATCTTCAGTGGCAAGCTTCGCGGCGGCGCCGAGGTCGAGGGGACGCTTTCGCGGAGCACGACCGACGCGGACGCGGTCATCGTGTCGTGGCAGGAGGGAAACCTCGGGCACTGGACCGATCTCCGGCTCCGCGGCTCCGGCGCGGGGCGCCTCCTCCGCTCCGAGATCTACGGCACGCCCCAGTATGCGATGAAGCCCGTCGCGAGCGCGCCGTTCGCGCTCCCGGCCGGACTCGATCCGTTCGACGACGCATCGTGCGCGGGCGCGCCGCTCACCGACGCGGAAGCACGCGCGTACATGACGCCGGGAGAACCTTCTGCCGTCGTCGGCCGGTTCACGACGTACAAGCGGACGCGCACGTGCACGGGCACGAGCTGCGGGCGATGGACGGTGACGCCGAGCAGCGACTTCGACGGTGGCGGGACGGTCGAAGTGACGACCAAGGCCGGTTATTCCGGCGCAGCGCCGGCCGTCGAGCTCCTCGCCGTGCCCGCGCGCTATTCGTTCCCGCGTGGGACTCCGTGCGGGCGGCTCGCGAGCCCGCGCTGCGCGGACTACGACGCGAAGATCACGGCGAAGTGCTTCCGCGCGAAGAAGCGCACGACGAGGCCCTCCGAGGTCGACGCGACGAAGACGGTGGAGACCGACTGGGTCGCGTTCGGTGCGCTCGCGAAGCCGGGGGCGGTGAAGCCCGTCGAGCCCGCAGAGCCCGCCGCGTTCGATCCTGCGTCGTGTCCGACGAACGAATCGGAGTTCGACCTCCGCGGGAAGCTGCTCTCCGCAAGCGGGCATCGGATCGAGCTCGGGGCGTACAAGGTCCTCACCCGCACACGCCATTGCAACCAGGTGTCGGGTTGCAGCGCGTGGACCTACGGCCCCGACGACGACGTGCTCGCCGAGGGGAAGGCGGCGCTCGTGCTCCGCGTCCTCGGCCCGAACTGGGACTACCCCGAGGTGACGCTCACGTCGAAGCGTTACCCCGCCAACGTCGGGACGTGCAGCGTCACGACCGCGTTTCCATCGTGCAACGTCACCGCGGTCCTCCCGCCGGCCGCCTACGACGACGTGAAGCTCGGTCCCGCGTGCTTCCGCGCGGCGTCCCACTCCGAGTTCATGGACGGGCAGGGGACGACCGAGATCGCGGAGCGCGCACTGCTCGTGCGCTTCTGATCAGGTGTCGAGCCCGCCGCCGCTCGGAGCGCGCGCGGGGGGAGCCTCGTTCCACGCGAGGATCTGCGCCGCGATCGCGCGAGCGACGGGCCACACCGCGGCGAAGGAGTCCTCGCCCGTGCCCTCGTGGAAGTAGCTGTTCACCTGGACGACGGTGTCACCCACGAGCGTCGGCCCGCCGGAGTCCCAGGGGCAGAGGCGACGGGAGACGTCGCCGATCCGCATCTCGGCGGCGCGTTTCACGCCGCGGCCGCGGCGCTGGTCGTCGCGATCGATGCAGCCGTAGCCGAGGAGGAGCGCCGAGCTGCCGGCGCGCGGCGCATCGAGCGCGAGCCGTGCGGGACGGGCGACGCTCTCGGGCACCGGCGTCGCGAGGTGGAGGAGGGCGACGTCGTTCGTGTAGAGGATGTCGATCCCGAAGCTCTTCGCGGCGTCGATCACGAAGCCCTTCGGTCCCTCGCCGCCGTTGCCGTCGATCAGGAACCAGCCGAGGGGCTGCCCCGCGCCGCGCGTGTCGAGCGTCCGGAAGTCGAGGCAGTGGGCGGCGGTCACGACGACCTGCGCGGTGACGAGCGTCCCCGTGCAGGCGTGCTCGCGATCGACGAGCGCCCACATCCCGACCTCTGGATGCGCCCGCGTGACGGGGGCATCGAGGAGCGCGTCCTGGCTCGACGACGCGGCGTCGTCGGACGTCTCGGTGCTGCAGGCCGCGGAGCCGAGGAGCACGACGCAGACGAGAGGACGGAGGAGCACGCCGCGTCTGGAGCAAGCGACGTGCCGCCGGGATCGTTCGCGAGAACGCGCGCGCACGGGGGATGTGCAGTCGACACACCTGGTGCACGCGCGATCCGCTCACGGGCCGAAGAAGCCTCCGCGCATGCCGGGGACGACGAGGCCCTGGCTCGCGCGGATCGCGGACTGGCTCACCATCTGGAACACCTTTCGGATCGCGGCCGGCGTCGCCTGCGCCTGGACCGCGATGTTGCCGTCGGGCACGCCCATCTCTTGCGCGACCTTGCGGAAGTCGACGTCGGTGCCGACGCCGACGAAGGCGAGCGTGAACTGCTCGGTCGCGAGCACGGACCGGCTCAGGTTCGCGCAGTCGGTGACGCGGCGGCGGCTCCCGCAGTCCTCGCCGTCGGTGACGACGACGACGAGGCTCCGGCACGGCGTCCCGCTCTCGCGGAGCTTCTCCGCGTAGGCGACGTTGGCGAGGAGCGCGTCGCACCACGTGTCGTAGAGGCGCGTGCTGCCGGACGCGGCGTAGTTGCGGCGGTCGAGGCGCACGGCGTCGTCGAGCCCGACGTACGCGTGCACCACGTCCTGTCGATCGTTGAACACCCAGAGCGCGAGGAGGATGCTGTCCCGCTCGCGTGCGTCGCCGAGCGCATCGACGAGCAGGTTCTGTCCCTCCCGCACCGCGTCCTCGAGCCCGCGCGAGCCGATGCTCGACGACGCGTCGACGAGCAACGTCACGAGCATGACGTCGGAGGCGGTGATCTCCTCCGCCGCCTTTCCCGCGGCCCCGGCGATGACGACGGCGCCGAGATCTCCTGTCAGCAAGTTCCCCAAATCGTGATTCTGCATGGACGTCTCCTGTGCGGGGCGCGGCGCGCGCCCCGATGATTTGTTTCGTCAGACGCACAACGTCGGCCGTGAGCTGGCCGACTCGTGAGGGTGGAAGAACGGGGAACAGGGAACGGGCAACCGGCAACCGGCAATGATCTGAGGCGCGGTGCCGACCTGGCAGCGCGGCTGCTCGTATTCGCGGGGAGCGTCCTCGCCCTCGCGAGAAGGCTGCCTCGCGACGTTGTCGGAAGCACGTTGCTTCACAGCTCGTTCGGGCGGGTACGTCGGCCGGAGCGAACTACGAAGAGGCTCGGGCCGCGGAGAGCCGCGCCGACTTCGTCCACAAGGTCCGCATCGCAGCGAAGGAGATGCGCGAGGCAGGCTTCTGGCTCCAGGTCGTTCATCGCTCAGCGCTCGTTCCGGCACTTCACGGCGATCCACTCGAGCCCGTCTTACAGGAAGCGAACGAGCTCTCCGCGATCCTCACCGCGTCGGCGCGCACCGCCCGACAACGCGCTGTGTAGCTCCGATCGTTCCCTGTTGCCTGTTGCCGGTTCCCTGTTCCCCGTTCTCCGAGTCTCTTCCTGATTCCCTGTTGCCGGTTCCCTGTTCCCCGTTCTTTCTGATTCTCGTCAGACCGGATCCGTGGTCCGCACGATCTTCATCCCCGCTGCCGCGAGCTCACGGAACGCCTCGTCCGCGATCCGCGGGAAGTCGAGCGAGGGCGGGAGCGGATCGATCGGCGGCGCCGGGACGGGGCTCGTCGCGTCCTCGAGGATCCAGATCTTCTGGAGCAGCTTCGGATCGACGCCGGCGATGTTCTCCTGCATGTCGCGGAGCGTGGAGAGCACGCAGTGGCTCTTCGCCTGGCCGAAGACGTAGATCCGATCGAACTCCATCAGCATCTTGAAGAAGGCGGCGTTGAACGTCCCGACGCTCTTGCCGGAGAGCTCGCGCACCTCGGGGGCGAGGACGGAGTAGTTCTCGGTCATCGCGTGGGTGCCCTTCGTCTCGAAGTGCGTCTGCGACGTGCGACAGACGGCGTGGAAGATCGCCGCCTCCATCAGCGCGGGCACGAGCGAGTGGCTCACGCCGCCGAGGAGCGTGTGGTACGGCCAGATCGTGAGGACGTACTTCCCGGTCGCCTCGAGCTTCTTCACGTACTCGAGCGACTCGGCCGGATGCGCGATCGGCCTCCACTTCCCGGACCGGACGTCCTCGTGCGAGATCGGCGTGAAGGGCGCCGGGTGCTTGCCCGCGTCGTCGATCCACCACGCAGGGTGGAAGATCTGGAAGACGCGGTGGGTGTCGAGGGAGAAGTGGAGCGCGGTGAGCTTGTCGAGGTTCCGGTAGATCCACTCGATCGTGCGGGTCGTGTCCTCGACCGCGCCCGGCACGAACAAGCTCGCCTCCGGGGCGCAGAAGCCGATCTGCGCGTCGATCCCGAACGCGGCGATGCGGACCTTGTCCTTCGCCGACGGCTGGATCTTGTGGCGCTCGCGGTACTCGAGGGCGGCCTCGGCGACGAGCCCGGCGCGCTCGATGCGCACCTCGCGGACGGCTTTCGGATCGTAGAAGGTGGGAAGCGGCATCATGGCGAACCTCCAGCCTCGGAGAACCCGAGGTGCACGATCTCGTCGTGCTGTCGAACGTAGACGGAACCGCCCGGGCCGACGAGCACCGCGGCATCGGGCGAAGCGAAGTCCTTGGCGTCGGGGAAGACGCGGCGCGTCTCGAACGCGCGTGAGCTCGGATCGGCGCGGAGGAGGACGAGACCGTCCTCGGTCGCGACGAGCACGGCGCCGCCGGCGAGACAGGCGTTCTCGAGCGCGTCGCCGCCGGTGAAGAGGGGCGCATCGCCCTCGGATCCGGCCGCGCTCGCGAGGCGGTTACCGCGCGCGTCGAAGAGGTGCGCGACGTGGCGGACCCGGCCGTCCTTCTCCGTGACGGCGCGGACGAGGACGTGGTGGTCGTCGAAGACGGCGTTCACGGCGCGGAGGCGGCCTTCGAGCGGCGGCAGCTCGAGCTGGCGGAGCGGGCCGCGCGCGACGTCGAAGACGAAGGCGACCGTGATCGCGCCGGCGCGGTAGAACGCGAAGCCGAGGCGCACGCCGGTGCGCACCCAGGTCTGGCCTTCGAGGACCTGCCCGATCCGCGTTCCGTCCCAGGCGCGGACGAGCGCGTCGCCTTCGAGGTGGACGAGGCCGGCGGGCGTCACGTCGGCGGCCGGCTCCGCGACGGGGATCCGCTCGCGTACGCTGCCGTGGACGACGCGGACCGCGTGCGTGCGGCCGAGGAGCCAGGTCGACGATCCGACGAGCCGCATCCGCGCGACGTCCGCCAGGGCGTCGCCGGGGATCCGCGAGCCGTCCTCGCGGACGAGGTCACGTCCGTCGTGGTGGAGCGTCGCGAGCGCGCCGCCGTGCGCCTCGGCGGCGACGACCCAGCCCTTGGCGGGGCGGAGGACCGACGCGACACGGAGGCTCCCGCGTGCGTGGGTGACCGGCCGGACGTGGACGGCGGCGGTGCAGACGGGGCACGCACGGCGTGCGTGCTCGATCCCGCACGCGCAGCGGGTGAAGGCGCGGTCGAGGAGCGGGGAAGGGATCAGCGAAGCGTCGCGCACGTCGCGCTCGAAGACGGCGGCGAAGAAGGCGAGCGCGTCGTCGTCGAGCACCGCCGGCGGGAAGGCGGCCTTCGGGAGCTTCACCCCCGGCGAGAGGACGCTCACGCGCGCCTCGGCGCGGCGGAGGAGCGTCGCGT
The DNA here is from genome assembly GCA_039809485.1 of Polyangiaceae bacterium. GTDB lineage: Bacteria > Myxococcota_A > Polyangia > Polyangiales > Polyangiaceae > Labilithrix. Next base: position 22,800 of record JBDHVE010000140.1, read on the forward strand.
AGGTCGGATGCGTTCCGCCGAAGGGATGCACGCAGGTGAGCGACGCGAAGAGGAGGACGGCGAGCGCGTACGCGTCCGACTCGCGCGAGAGGGCCGTCGTCTTCGCGAGGTCTACGCCGTAGAGACGCGGATCGAGGAACCGCTCGTGCGCGACGACGCAGGGGAAGCCGGGGAGCTGGAGCGAGTCGGTGTCGATCAGGAACGGCTGGTACGAAGGCGTGAAGAGGACGTTGCCGTCGTTCAGGTCGCCGACGACGAGCCCGCGCGCATGGAGCTGCTGGACGGTGCGGACCAGCGCGCGGAAGAGGGCGAGGACGTCGGAGGCGCGTGCGGTCGCGTCGCGGAACGGACGCCGGGCGAGCGCGTGGAGCGGGAGCGCGCCTTCGACGGCGCGCATCGCGTAGCCGACGACGTCGCCGCGCCGGTCGCGACAGAGCTCGAGCGGCGCGACGACCGCCGGCGGGAGGCGCGTGGGGAAGGCGGCGAGCTTCTTCCGCCGCGCGGGCGTGGGGTCGGTGAAGATCTTGAGCGCGAGATCTCCTGCGCGGTAGACGCGCCCTTCTCCTCCCTCGCCGAGGAGCGCGCGCGGATCGAGGCGGACGAGGCGCTCGCCGACGAGGACGCTGTCGATCACGACGGCCTCCGGAGGAGGACGGCGATCGTGGCGTCGTCGCGGAAGGGCCGCGCGTCGCCGAGCACGCGGAGGCGCTTCGCGAGCAGCGACGGGTTCTTCGCGTAGCGGATGTCGGAGGCGAGCTCCGCGAGCGCGATCGCGGGCAGCTCGGCGAGCCCGTCGGTCGCGATCGCGAGCCACGGGACGTCGCTCGCGCGCGCGACGACGTGGACGCGGCTGGGCGCCGCCATGTCGAGGAGCGCGTAGGCGGGGTAGGGCGGCGCGTTCTCGGGGCCCGGATCGAGGACGGTGACGCCCTCCGGCGTCACGACGACGCCGTCCCCGACGCCGAACACGACCGCGACGTCCTCGTGGACGACGGCGGCGAGGAACCCGAAGAGGAGGAAGCGCTCGACGTGCGTCTCGCGGGAGGTCGAGGGGCACGCGGACGCGAGGAGAGCGAGGGCTTCGCGGAGAGAGGCGACGAGGTCACCCGTGACCGCCCCGGCGAAGCTCGCGGCGGACGCCTCGTCGACGAGGAGCGGCGCGTGGCGCTCGACGAGGCCGAGGAGGATCGTCGCGAACAGGCGGGCGCCGACCTCACTCACGGGACCGGACGAGCAGCCGTCGGTGACGATCGCCGCCGCGAGACCGTCGCGGACGAGCGTGGCGTGCCCGTCCTGCGACGGGCGCCCGAGGCGGTGGTGCTCGCGGCCGGGGAGGGACCCCGCGGTCGCCACGACCGGTGATAGAGTCATGATGACTCTATATTGAGTCCGAACGACTCTCCGTCAAGGCGTCGGGCGCAATCCGACCACCTCCCGCGGCGTTCGCCGGGGCCTACGCGTCGCTCACGCCGGGGACGTCACTCTTCGTGCGGGCCGCCACCGGGCAGCGTCGTGCCACCGGTGTTGCGGAACACGAGGCCGCTCGGCGTCGTCCCGAACCACGGGGACGCGAGCCCGCACTGCGTGCAGACGAGCCGGTAGGACTTCGCCGCGCCGTCCACCGCGAGCGCGACGCTCATGCCGTCACGCGGACAGTGGACGACGTCGCCGGCTCGGAACTTCGCCCAAAGCGAGGTCACCTCGGCGGTCGACAGAATCGGGGGCTCCGGCGGCGCTCCGCCGCCCTTCGCGCTCATGCACCGTCCTTTCTACACGCGTTCGGGCCAAAGGACACCAAAGACGAGCGGGGCGCGTTTCGGCTATACCGGAAAGGCATGACGTCGACCGCACGCAAGCCGCGGAGAGTCCTGGTGGTCGGAGCCACCGGGCGGCTCGGCGTGGCCATCGCGGAGGCCCTCGCCGACCGCGGCGACGACGTCGTTTTGACCGCACGGGACCCGAACAAGCTCGAGCACCTGTCGGTCTCCCTCGACCGGGGCCGGGGCAAGGTCCCCACGGTCTGTGCCGATCTCACGCACCGGGACGCGGTCGAGCGCATCGTCGAGGGGCTCCGCGCCGCGCTACCCCCGTCGGACGACCGCGGGAGCATCGACGACATCGTCCTCGCCTGCGGCCCGTTCCCGCGGACGCCGTTCGACGATCTCCGGCGCGAGGACCTCGAGCGTACACTGACCGTGCACGCGATCGCCCCTCTGCTCCTCGTCCACGCCCTCGCCGGCGATCTCGCGAAGGGGCAGGGGGCCGTCGTCGCCCTTGGCGATGCGGGCACGACCCGTCCGTACGAGCACCACGTCGCCTACCTCACCGCGAAGGGCGCGGTGAAGACCGGGCTCCGCGCGCTCGCCGTCGAGCTCGCGCCCGACGTGCGCGTGAACGTCGTCGAGCTCGGCATCGTCGCCGATCCCGAGGCCGACGCCGATCCACTCCGTCAGCACCGCCTCGCGACGCGCTCGAAGCTCGGTCGCTTCGGCACCGCCGAAGAGGTCGTGCACGTCGTGCTCTCGCTCCTCGACGCGACCTGGGCGACCGGCGAGACGTGGGGCATCGGCGGCTGAGCCCGTCTCGGCATCGTGGCCACGGGGCCACGATCATGGCATAGAGGCGCGCCATGCAGCCGGTCTCACGCGCGCGCGGTGCCGTGATCGACCTCCTGCTCGTCCTCGCGGCGCTTCTGCCGATCGTGCCGGCGGTGCGCGCCATCCTGCGGTCGCCGGTCGGGCGCTTCGCGATGTTCGGGGACTACGCGTCGCTCGAGATCCAGACGCGGCTCGTCGCAACCGGCGGCACGCTCCTCGGGCCCTACTCGCGGTTCGGGTTCAACCATCCCGGGCCGCTCTACTTCTACGCGCTGGCGCCGGTGTACTGGGCGAGCGGCGGGACCTCGACCGCGCTCTTCCTCGGACCGAGCCTCGTCGCAGCGGCGAGCATCGGGTCGATCGTCGTCGCGCTCCGGAGGCTCGCGGGGGCGGCGTACGCGATCGCGTCGTGCCTCGTGCTCCTCGCGTGGTGGGCGGCGTTCGGGAGCGTCGTGAGCATCCCGTGGAACCCGCTCGTCGTCGCGCTGCCGCTCCTCGCGTTCACGGTGCTGTCGGTGCTCGTCGCGAGCGGTAGAGCGATCGCGGCGGCGCCGGCGATCCTCTTCGGCGCGTTCGCGGCGCAGACGCACCTCTCGTGCGTGCCGTACGTGGTCGTGATCGTGCTGCTCACGGTCCTTGCGGTCGTCCTGCGCGCGCGGGGCGCGCCGCGGGCAGGGCGCCGGTCGTACGTCGCGGCGCTCGCGGTGCTCGTCTTCACGTCGCTGCCGGCGCTCGTCGAGGAGCTCCTCCCGCGCGGCGGGAACCTCTCGAAGATCGTGAAGCTCTTCGTGTCGCGCCCCGAGCCGCCGAAGCCGTGGGGAGAGGCGCTCCTCCAGCTCGCACGCGTGTCGGCCTGGATCCCGGAGCGGATCGCCGCGCGCTCGCTCGCGAAGGAGCCGATCGATCCGGAGCCGATGTGGAGCGCGCCGTTCCCGCCGGATCTCGCGCGTCCCTCGACGACGCTC
>JBDHVE010000141.1:0-26311 GCA_039809485.1 Polyangiaceae bacterium
GCCGCGCCTCCCGCGCCCAAACCGGTGACGACACCGCTGCCGGCGGCGCGCCCTGCGCCGGCGGCGCCCCCCGCGCCCGCGCGTCCCGCTCGCCCGCGGAAGCCGGGCTACGAGCCGCTCGGGATCTGACACGCAGGAACCATGAGCTCCGCACGACGCACGTTCGAGCGCTTTGCAGCCGGTGCCGCGATCGCATCTGCGGTGCTCGCGTTCTCGACGACCGCCCTAGCCGGAGGCGGCGTGCCGCCGACGAAGGCGACGCCTGCCCAGCGCGAGCTCGCGCAGTCACGCTTCCTCCGCGGCAAAGAGCTGCAGAATGCACGTAAGTTCGAGGCCGCGCTCGTCGAGCTCGAGTCGTCGCTCGACATCGTGACGAGCCCGAACACGCGCCTCGTGATCGGTCGCTGTCATCGCGAGCTCGGGCACCTCGTCGCTGCCTACGCGGAGCTCGGAAGAGCCGCCGTCGAGGCGAAGGAGCTCGCGCGCGAGGACCCGCGTTACGAGAAGACCGCCGAGGCGGCGCTCGCGGAGCGCAACGAGATCGCCCCGAAGCTCGGCTTCGTCGCGATCTCGGTCGTGAACCCGGACCCGGCGACGTCGTTGCGCGTCGCCGGCGACGAGGTCCGTCGTGGAGGGTGGAACGAGCCCGTCCCGGTCATGCCCGGGACGACCGAGCTCCGGCTCGAGACGCCCGGGCATCCACCGGTCACGAAGAGCGTGACGCTCGGCGCCGGACAGACGACGACGGTGACGCTCGACGCGGGCGCCGCGCCCGAATCGGCCGCCCCCGCGCCCGCGCCGGTCGTGCAGGCCTCGACGTCGGACCGCGAGTCGCTGCGGCCGCTCGCGTACGTCGCCGGCGGCGTCGCGCTCGTCGGGCTCGGTACGTTCATCGTCGCCGGGGCGATGTCGAACGGCACCTACTCCGACCTCGAGACCGCGTGCGGGTCGGGGCCCTGCCCGGCTGGTCGCGAAGAAGACATATCGAGCGGGAAGACGCAGCAGACGTTCGCGAACATCGGCCTCGGGGTGTTCGTCGTCGGGGCTGCCGCCGGCGTGACCTTGTTCGTCCTCTCGCGGCCGCAGCGCCCGTCGGCCGGCGCGAGCGCGCCGAGCGCGCGTGTCTCGGCGGGACCTTCTTTCCTCACCCTCTCGGGGACCTTCTGATGCGCTTCGCGCCGTTCGCCGTCGTGCTCGCGAGCCTGCCCGTCGCCGTCGTCGGCTGCATGCAGGACTTCGACGTCTTCTCGCCGGACGAGACGAGCGCCGAGGCCGGCACGTCCGCCGCCGACGCATCGCCGCGCGACAGCGGCACGATCGGCGACGCGCGGCCGCCCGGCACTGACGCCGGTGGCGACTCCGGCGCGGTCGACTGCCGGACCAAGTCGGGTTGTTACACCGCGGTGAAGGCCTGCAGCGACGCGTGCACGACGGCGCAGGACGCCTGCATCAGCGGGTGCGGCGGCAACAACGGGTGCAGGAACCGCTGCCGCTCCGAAGGAGACACCTGCAGGCAGAACTGCGTCTCGACGTGCAAGACGTGTGCAGGCGACGGATGCACCCCCGCCTGCACCGTGCCGTGATCGGTCAGCGCTTGTTGCGGCGACGCCGTGCGAGGACGAGCGCCGCGAGGCCGGCGACGAACGCGGAGGCGCCCGGAGCGGCGCCCCAGCCGACGCTGCAGTCCTCGCCCTTGCCGGCCTTCAGGTCCGGCGCGGCGTTCGGGTCCTCCTCGCCATAGGTCCCCCCGTCGGTCGGGGTCGTCGTCGGACCGCCGGTCGAGGAGCCGCTCGACGAGCTCCCGCCCGAGCTCGAGCTGCCCGGCGTCGTCACGGTGCCACCGTCGGCGCCGTTCACGATCTGGACGTCGGCGCAGGAGTAGTAGGTCGGGTGGCCGCCATCGAGGGCATCCGGATCCGTCGCGTTACAGACACGATTCTCCGCTGCGAGCCCGTTTCCTGCGGAGCTCAGCATGATCTGCCGAAGTGCGAGGGTGCAGTTCTGACACTCCTTGTTCGGGAGCGTGATCTCCATCCCGTAGTTCGTGTTCGGCGTGCCGCCGTCGTCGGCGATGCGGGCGAGGCGCTGCCAGTTCTGGTCGTTCGCCTCGCTGAACATGACGTCGAAGCAGCCGACGTGGTCGATGCCCTCGCGCCACTTCACCATGACCTTCTGACCCGGTGCGTAACGTGTCGCGGTGGCCGTGCGAGCGACGCCGCACGGGCCGGTCTTGATCCCGTCATCGTCCGCACGCGGTGGCGGCGCGACCAGCTTGGCATGCGCGTAAGCCGTGACAGGCGCCAGCACGACGAGCGCGATGGCGAGGCCCTTGAACCCCCTGGTCCCCGTTCCCATGCGCGAACACTACCATCGGGGTCGTCCAGAGGCCGGTTTTTCCGCTATTGGCCGAGGATTCCACCCTCCGCGATCGATGCTGGTAGGCTTCGCGCGTGTCCTCGGGAGTGGATCCTCTGCCCAAGAAGCTCGGTCGCTTCGAGGTCGGCGCCAAGATCGGCGGCGGCGGGATGGCCACCGTCTATGTCGGTCGCGGAACGCGCGCGGACGGCAGCGAGGAGCTCGTCGCGCTGAAGGTGATCCGCGAAGAGCTCGCGACCGACGAGCAGTTCGCGACGATGTTCGTCGACGAAGCGAAGATCCTCGCGCGCCTCTCGCATCCGAACGTCATCCACACCCTCGAGTACGGCGTGACGGGTCCGCACCGGTTCATCGCGATGGAGCTCCTGTCCGGCCGCACGTACGCGGACGTCTGGGACATCCTCGCGGCGAAGGGCCGGACGATGCCGGTGAAGCTCGGCGCCTGGATCTGCGCGCGCGTTGCCGAAGGGCTCCACTCCGCGCACGAGCTCGTCGACGAGGAGGGCCACGCGCTGTCCGTGATCCACCGCGACGTGAACCCGACGAACATCTTCCTCACCCACACGGGCGGCGTGAAGCTGATCGACTTCGGGCTCGCGCGTGCGCGTGTGCGCATGTCGAAGAGCGTCGACGGCATCGTGAAGGGCAAGATTCCCTACCTCGCGCCCGAGCAGGCCGAGGGCAAGGAGATCGACCGACGCGTCGACGTCTACGCGCTCGGCGCGACGCTGTGGGAGACGGCGACGATGAAGCGCCTCTTCAAGCGGAACACCGACGTCGCGACCCTGAAGGCGATCCGCGAAGCGTTCGTGCCCGACGTCCGCGACATCGTCTCCGGCTTCCCCGACGAGCTCTGGGCCATCATCGAGAAGGCGCTCGCGCGCGATCGCGACGCGCGCTACGCGACGGCGGCCGACGTGATGAAGGATCTCGACGCGTTCGTCGGGAAGGACACCGAGGCGTTCGAGCACGAGCTCGGCGGGCTCCTCGGGGAGCTCTTCCCCGGTCAGGAAGCGAAGCAGGCGCAGTGGATGCGGAACGCGACGTCGGTGCGGATGCCGATGCACACGCTGCCGCCGCCCGCGCCCGTGCCGACCGCGTCCTCGACCCTCCTCGAAGAGGAGGGCTCGGTCGTCCCCTCGACGCGCCACCTCCCGGAGAGCGAAGGCGGCCGCGAAGCGGCGCGCGATGCCACGCGCGAGGCGGCCCGCGCCGAGGCGGAGCGGGCACCGCCCGTGGAGCCCGCTCCCCCGCCGAAGACCCGGAAGCCCCACGTCGTCGTGGGTACCGACGTCGCCGACCGGATCGCCGGACACGCCGCCGACCCGCAAGGCGGCAAACGTCTCTGGGTCTCGCTCGCGCTCGTCGCGTCGGTCGCGCTCGCGGCCGCGTGGTGGTTCACGAACCAGTAGTAGCGAGCGCTCAGAAGCCCGGGTTCGTCGCGATCGGCTTCGACTTGCCCGTCGCCGTCGTCGTCGGGCGCGCCGTCGCCGTCGCCGTCGTCGTCGCCGGCTTCGCGGCGGCGGTCGACGTGGGACGCGCCTGCGTCGTCGCCGTCACCTGGCGAACGGACGCGGACGACTTCGTCGTGGTCGGGCGGGGCGGATCGTTGCCGGCGAGCTCGATGTCGTTCGTCTCGGGCGGCGGGATCACGTCGCGCGCGCCCGTCGGGACAGCCGACGTGGTCTTCGCCGCGGCGCTCTTCGCGGACTCGGCGGCCGCACTGCTCGACTCAACGTCGGCAGGACCTCCGCTCCGCGTCAGCGCGAGCGTCGCCGTCACGGCGAGGATCGCAGCGCCGGCAGCTGCAAAGGCGGTGTACGCAAGCGTCCGGTTCTTCTTCGGCGGCGGCTTCCTCGCGCGCGCGCCCTCCGCCCTCGGCGTTCCGTTGCCCGTCGTCGTCCGCGGGATCGCCTCGCTTCGCGGACGGAGCTCCTGGAGCGACTGCTGGAGATCTGCTTCGGTCGCGTCGATCGCGCTGCGGAGCGCGTCGGCGAGCTCGCCGCACGTCGCGAAGCGCTCGTACGGCCGCTTCGCGAGCGCGCGCGCGATCGCGATCCACACCCGCGGCTCGATCCGCGGATCCGGGTCGACCTCGTGCTCGAGCACGGCCGCGAGCGACGCTGCCGCCGAGTCGCGCTGGAACACGCGCACGCCGGTGAGCATCTCGTAGAGGACGACCGCGACGGAGAACATGTCGCTCCGCCCGTCGATGTCCTCCTGCCCGCGGATCTGCTCCGGGGACATGTAGTGCGGGGTCCCGAGGACGCTGCCGTCCATCGTGAGCGCCGAGCCCGCCGCCGGGAGCTTCGCGATGCCGAAGTCGAGGATCTTCGGGATGACGTGCCCGTCCGGCTCGACGGCGAAGAAGATGTTCGCCGGCTTCACGTCACGGTGGACGATGCCCTTCTGGTGCACGTGGTGGAGCGCGGAGAGGATCGGCGCGATGACGGCCACCGCGTGGATCGACGAGAGCGGTCCGCGGTCCCGCATGCACGTCTCGAGCGTGCCGCCGCGGAGCAGCTCCATCACGAGGCCGAGCGTTCCGTCGGCTTCGTCGATGAGGTCGAAGATGCGGACGACGTTGCGGTGCGAGACGGTGGCGGCGAGGCGCGCTTCGCGACGGAAGCGTTCGTCGTGCACTGCCGTGCGCTCCGACTTCTGGAGCGTCTTCACCGCGACCTCGGCCTGGGTCGCTTCGTTGCGCGCGATCCAGACGTCGCCCATTCCACCGCGGCCGATGCGCTGGATCAGCCGGATCTTCCCGGACAGCAGCGTGTCCGGCGGGATCTCCGAGGGCGCGCCCATCCCGTTCAGTGTACCTCAGTCGGCGCGGCGCTACTTACAACTCGACTCGGGCCGGCACTGGATGTTCTGGCCTCGCTTGCAGCACGCCCCGGTCGAGACGCGGCACTGCGCGTCGCACGTGTTGCACTCGGAGGGGTCACAGCCGATGCACGGGATCGTCCCGCAGCAGATGCCACCCGCAGGCGCCCCGACCCCGTTCGCGCACGAAGGAGGAGGAGGACCGCCCTGGTCGGTGGCCGCGTCCACGGCGCCCGACGACGCCCCGCTGTCTCCGCCGCCGCCGCCGTCGACGAAGTAGATGTCCGGCACCGACGAACAGGCCGCGAAGACGAGCGTGACCGAGGCGCTCACGACGAGGGAGACGAGGACGCGGCTACGACCCACTTCCTTCATCCTACGTCAGAACGTGCCCGACGCGAACGCACCCGCGCCGCCGGGAAGGGTCCCGGGGAGGACACGAAGCTTGATGCGGGCGCTGCCGGTGCTCGGCGCGGGCGCCGGAGGCGTCGCCGAGGACTCGCCGCGTAGGAGCATGTACGCGCCGAAGCCCGCCGCGCCCACCCCGAGCACGCCGAGGGTGATCCCGAGCGGACCGAAGAGCTTCGCCTCGTCGCGCGTGCTCTCGAGCTCGGCTTGACGGCTGGCCGGGCAGGCCCCGTTCGGGCACGCCGCGTTCAGGTCGGAGATGTCCCCTTCGCGCACCGCGAGGAGCACGGCGGACGTGACGACGAGCGCGCCGCCCGCCGCGAGGCCGATGATGCCGAGCGTCTTGTTCCCGGAGCCGCCGCCGTTGTCTCCACCGCCGCCGCCGCCACCGACGCCGCCGTTCTTCGCGCCGCCGACGGGTACCGTCATCGAGACGGCGCCGCCTTCGGAGAGGCGGACCTTGCTCTCGAACGGCGTCATCCCCGTTCCGCTCGCCGAAACGGTGTGCTCCCCCGGGTCGAGCGACTGCGGACCGGACAGCTTCTCCTGCGGGACCGGCTCGCCGTCGATCGTGACCTTGAGGTCCTGCGGCGGCGTCCCATCCATCGTGAGCGTGAGGGTCGGGATCCGCTTCTCGAGCGCGTTCGCGCGCTCCTCCGCGCTCGTCGCGATCTCCTGCTCGTTCGCGGCGAGCGACGGCTTCGAATCGGCGAGCGCGCGGAAGGCGTCCCGCGCTTCGCGCAGGCGGTTCAGCGACTCGAGGACGGAGGCGATGCGGTAGCGGACCGACGCGCTCTCGCGCACCTTCGCGACGCGCTGGAACTTGTCGAGCGCCGCCTCGTACCGCTTCTCCTGCTCGTCCTTGTAGGCTTCCTGGAAGAGCTCGCGAGCCGCTTTCAGCTCGTCCTGCGTCTGGGCGTGGACGCGCGGTGCGGTCACGACGACGCCGGTGGCGAGCCCGACGACGAGCCCGAGCCGCACCACGGACGCGGCGAGCTTCCCTGCCCGGGCGCCGCGCACGCGATCACTCATCGTCGAGCGATACGCCGTAGAGACCGCGCTTCTTCAGCAGGTCTCGCAAGTGGTGGCGCGCGACGTCGGCCTGGCGCGAGGCCGCCGAAAGGTTGCCCTGGCAACGCTTCATGAGGAGCGAGAGGTACGCGCGCTCGAAGCGCTCGATCGCGCGGTCCTTCGCCTGCGCGAAGGTGCCGGTCAGGTCGAGCGCAGTGCGCTCGTCCGCGGTCCCGCGGAAGCCGTCGCCTTCGCCGGCGACGTCGATCCGGCGGATGACGCCGTCCTGCGCGAGAGCGGACGCACGGAGGAGGACGTTGTTGAGCTCGCGTACGTTGCCCGGCCACGGCATCGACGAGAGGTGCTCGAGCGCCTCGACGTCGATCATCGCGTCCGAGCCGCTGCGCGCGAGGAGCTTCGCGCAGATGAGACCGAGGTCCTCGAGGCGCTGCCGGAGCGGCGGGACGAAGACGCGCACCTGAGCGAGGCGGAAGTAGAGGTCCTCGCGAAACTTCCCCTTGTCGATCGCGTTGCGGAGATCGCGGTTCGTCGCGGAGAGCACGCGGACGTCGATCGGCAGCGGCGTGTGCCCGCCGACGCGGATGATCTCGCGGCGCTCGAGGACACGGAGGAACTTCGCCTGGAGCACCGGCGGCAGCTCGCCGACCTCGTCGATGAAGACCGTGCCGCCGCGCGCGGCTTCGAAGAAGCCGATCCGGCGCTCGTGCGCGCCGGTGAACGCGCCCTTCTCGTGACCGAAGAGGAGGGACTCCGCGAGCGCTTCGGGGAGCGCCGTCGCGTCGATGACGATGAAGGGACCGCTCGCGCGAGGCGACGCCGCGTGGATCGCGCGCGCGACTTCCTCTTTGCCGGTGCCCGTCTCGCCCTGGACGAGGACGGCGAGCTCCTTCGTCGCGATGCGATCGAGCGTCGCGAAGAGCTCCCGCATCACCGCCGAGCGGCCGACGAGCTGCCCGAACGACTCACGCTGTGCGGGCGGCGGCGCGACGGCTTCGCGATCGACGTCGAGCCGGAGGAGGCTGTCGCCGATCGTGAGCTCGCCGCCGGGCGACATCTCGATGTCGGTCACGCGATGCGGCCCGAGCCACGTCCCGTTGGTGCTGCCGACGTCGCGCACGCGCACGCGGTCGCCGACGCGCGTGAGCTCGAGGTGCGTGCCGCTCACGCGCGGATCCTCGACGACGAAGTCGTTGGTGGAATGGCGGCCGACCGTTGCGGTCGCGCGGGTGACCGCGAACGCACGTCCAGCGGACGGTCCGGTGACCGCGACGAGCTTCGGCACTGCCTCGTTCTTGGTGACGTAGACCGGGTTGATTTCGGTCGCGCCGCGCTCCTCGCTGCTCATCTCGGCGAGTAACTCTATGCTAATTTTCAGGGGGTGGGGGCATCTTTCCGAGGAGGGCTCATGCGACGAAGCAGAGGCGCGGCAATCGCCGCTGTGGTCGGGCTCGCGCTGTGGCTGGCAACGGCGTGCGGTTCGGAGACGAACGACGGCGCCGACGGCGGAGTCGATCCCAACGGGACGAGCAGCAGCGGCGGCTTCGGCGGCGACGGGGGCCCGGGGCTCGGAGACGGCGGCAACGTCTACAGTCCCGGTGACGGCGCGCCGGGCACCTGCGTCCCTCTCGTCCTCCCGGACGGGACGACGCCGCAGTGCTCGGACTGCCAGGACAACGACGGCGACGGCAAGGTCGACTGGCTCGATCCGGAGTGCGCCGGACCGCTCGACAACGACGAGAAGACGTTCGGCACCGGCATCCCCGGCGACAACCAGGACGCGTGCAAGCAGGACTGCTTCTTCGACGGCAACAGCGGTCAGGGCGACGACGGCTGCGACTGGAACCTGAAGTGCGACCCGTCGAACACGTCTCCCGGCACGTGCGCGTACGATCCGAACTTCAAGAACTGTCCGCCGCAGACCCAGAAGTGCATCGACAACTGCCAGAAGCTCACGCCGAACGGCTGTGACTGCTTCGGCTGCTGCGCGGTCACGCTCCCCTCGGGTGGCGGGACGAAGTTCGTCCGCCTCTCGTCGACGTGCTCGCTCGCCGACATCAACGATCCGGCGAAGTGTGCACCTTGCACGCAGACGGCGAACTGCGTGAACCCGTGTGACACGTGCGAGCTCTGCATCGGCAAGACGACGCTCCCGCCCGAGTGCGCGCAGACCGCGCCGCCTGACTCGGGCACCGGCGGACAGACCTGCTCGGAAGGGCTCCAGGTCTGCAACGAGCAGCTGCCCTGCCCGGCCGGCACGTACTGCGTGACCGGGTGCTGCGTGCCGACCGTCGTTCGCTGATCGAACGATCGCGCACGCGATCGAAGCGGCCCTCGCACGAGCTCGTGCGAGGGCCGTTTCGTTTTCCGTGGACGTCGACCGACCGGGTGCCGACTTTCGCAACACGGCGGCGGCTGCTGGATGCAACACATGTTGCACCTTTCGACGATCGCACGCGGGCCTCGTGAAACCAGTCGCGACAGCGCGTCGCCGACGCCTATATGCCTCGCATGGCGTCGCTGCGCGCGCGAATCACGACAGAGACACGGTCTCGTCCTGCAACACGCGGAAGATCGCACGACGCGTCCGCGTCGAAGCGTCCGTCACGTCGGAGTGGCCACGCGACGGCGCTCGTCCACACCGCACGTTCGTTCGTGTCGTCGCTGACGGAAGACATCCGGTCGAAGCAGCACGGACAAGACGTCCTCGCCGGCATCACCGTCGCGGCGGTCGCCCTCCCGCTGAACCTCGGGCTCGCGATCGCAAGCGGCCTGCCGCCGAGCGCGGGTCTCGTCGCCGGCGCGATCGGCGGCGCGTTCGCCGCCCTGTTCGGCAGCTCGAAGCACCAGGTCTCCGGCCCCGCCGCGGCCCTGAGCGTGATGGTCCTCGCGCTCGCGAAGACGTACGGCACGACCGGCGTCGCCGCGGCCACGCTCTACATCGGCATCGTCGAGCTCGTGCTCTGCTTCGCGCTCGCGGGCCGTCTCGCGCGCCACGTCCCGGAGTCGGTGCTCGCCGGGTTCACGACCGGCGTCGGCCTGAAGCTCCTCGACGCGCAGATCCCCGAGCTCCTCGGCTTCCCCGAGGTCGTCGACTGGTCGTCGAAGGCGACGCCCAGCACGATCGACCTCGTCACGATGATGCACAAGCCGCAGTGGCTCCACGACGTCTCGTGGCTCGCCGCGATGAGCGGCGTCTTCGTCGCCTTCGTGGTCGTCGCGATGCGTGGGTTCCGCCGCTTCCCGGCCGCGATCGTCAGCATCGCGCTCGTCACGTTCGTCTCCGTCTATCTGAAATGGGACGTCGAGCGCGTCGCGAGCGTCGGCGCCGTCCCGGCGAGCCTCCCCGCACCTTCGCTGCCGCTCGTCCCCGACGAGCAGTGGCTCGACCTCTTCGTCGCGGCGACGCCGCTCGCGCTCCTCGCCGCGGTCGAGTCGCTCCTCTCCGCGAGCGCGATGGACCGCATCGCGAACGTGAAGAAGCCGCACGACGCCAACGTCGAGCTCTTCGGCCAGGGGCTCGCCAACCTCGCGTCCGGGCTCTTCTCCGGGATGCCCGTCACCGGCGTCGTCGCGCGGAGCGGCGTCAACGTGCAGAGCGGGAACAAGACGCGCCTCTCCGCCTTCCTCCATGCGGGGCTGCTCGCTGGAGCCGTCTACTTCCTCAGCGGCGCGATCAGCACGGTGCCGCTCGCCGCGCTCGCCGGCCTCCTCTGCGTCATCGGCTTCCGTCTCCTCGAATTCGGGACGCTCTTCCACCTCGCGAAGTCGCACAAGCTCGAGGCAGTCGCGTTCCTCGTCGCCGCGGGAGGGACCGTGGGCGGGCACCTGATGGGCGGTCTCGTCCTCGGCCTCGCCGTCCACTTCGTGTCCCGGTGGCTGACGCGTCACGAGCGCGCCGCCGCCTCCGAGCTCGAAGGCAACAAGCGCCGCGGCATCCGCGCGGTCCTCGCCACGGAGCACGCCGAAGCGCGCCGTCCGGCGCACTACGAGCCGATGCCCGCCGAGTACAAGAAGTGGCTCGGTCAGATCCGCGAGGAGCCGTTCGTCGCGAAGAGCGCCTACGTGCATCCTGCAGCCACAGTGATCGGTCGTGTCGTCATCGGAGACCGCGCCCACGTCGCGGCCGACACCTCGGTCCGCGCGGACGAAGGCTCACCGTTCCACATCGGCGCGAACACGAACGTGCAGGACGGCGTCGTCATGCACGCGCTGAAGGACAAGCGGGTCATGGTCGCCGGCGAGCCCTGGGCCATCTACGTCGGCCGGAACGTCTCGATCGCCCACGACGCGCTCGTGCACGGGCCCTGCTACGTCGGCGACGACACGTTCATCGGCTTCAAGGCCGTGGTGCACGACGCGGTCGTCGGGTCGCACTGCTACGTGGGCATCGGCGCGGTCGTCGTCGGAGTCGAGGTCCCCGACGGTCGCTTCGTCCCGCACGGCCGGATCGTCGACACCGCCGACGCGGTCGCCGCGCTGCCGCTCGTCACCGACGTGCACCGCGAGTTCAACGAGGACGTCGTCGAGGTCAATCGTGGCCTCGCCGTCGCCTACCACGCGCGCGACCTCGCCACGAACGCGCGCCACCACGTCATCGCCGAGGCCGAGCCGCCGGCGCCCGCGACGTGGGAGGCCGGCTGGGCTCCGCTGCTCCCGAAGGAGAGGTTCTGATGTTGTTCACCGGAATTCTGCTGGGTCTGCTCGTCCACGCTGCGCTCGTCGTCTGGCGATGCACGTTCCGCGTCGGCGAAGGACATCGCGCGGTGCTCGTCACGTTCGGTCGTGCGGAGACGAAGGCGGACGGCCACACGCTCGTGATGCACGGTCCCGGGCTCCACTGGAAGAAGCCCTGGCAGCACGCCCTCGACGTCTCGATGAAGGAGCAGTCGCTCGACCTCGGCGACGACAACGGCGCGGCGACCGCGATGGCCTCCGACGGGACGATCCTCCGGCTCGAAGCCTTCGTCCGGTACGTGCCGCTCGAGGCCGAGCTCGGTCGTTTCCTCTTCGGCATGGCGCGCCCGGTCGAGCACATCACCGGGCTCTTCACGTGCCTCCTCCGGAACGAGATCGCCAACATCCGTCCGCACGTGGGCGACAGCGCACCTCCGAGCGACGCGCTCGCGACGCGCTTCGACTTCGCGAGCCAGGCAGGCGCCTACGCGCTCGTCCGGCAGGAACGGAAGCTCCTCAACGATCGCATCCAGTCGTTCTGCGACGAGCAGATCGCCGGGCGCTACGGGGTACGCTTCAACGCGATCGACCTCGCCGACATCCTCCCTCCCGACGAGCTCGCCGACGCGCTCAACGCCGTGATGCAGTCCGAGAGCGAGGCGGACGCGCGCCTCCACCGCGTCGAGGGCGAGTGCCGCCAGCGGATCGTGTCGGCCGAGCGCGGCGTCGAGATCGCGCGTGCTCGCTCGCGGGCGGCGGAGATCGAGATCGTGAAGCTCGCGACGTTCCTCGCCGAGCTCGAGCAGCGCGGAATGCTCGCGGAGTACGTCGCGCGACGGCGCGCCGAGGTCGCGAGCGAGTCGCGCGCACTCTTCGTGAACGAGGTGAACGCATGAGCGGCTCGATGATGCTCGCGGTCGGAATCGGCATCGGTCTCGTCCTCGTTCCCGTCCTCGTCGCGCTCTTCCGCGCGATGACGGTGTCGGTCGAGGACGAGGAGACGGTCCTCGTCACGCGCTTCGGCAAGCTCGCCGCGACGCTGTCCGAGCCCGGGCTGCACGTCGTCACCGACAAGCTGCTCCCGTGGGTGGAGACCGTGCACGTGTCACGGCGGCGCGACTTCCGCCACTACCGCGACGTCCACGTGAACGACGCGCGCGGCACCACGGTCATCGTGGACCTGTGGGTCGAGGCGCGGGTCACGGATCCCGAGCGCGCCGTCTTCTCCGTCGTCGACTGGGACAAGGCGCTCTCGAACCTCGTCGCGCACGCGGCGACGGCGATCCTCGGCACGCGCGACTTCCGGCAGATCCTCCTCGACCGCACCGAGCTCGGCGCGCTGCTCGCGAGCGAGATCGCGGAAGAGACGAAGCGCTGGGGCGTCAGCATCGACGTCGTCTTCATCCGCAACGTGAGCCTGCTCCCCGACGTCGCGCGGCAGGTCTTCGAGACCGTCGCGGCGCGGCTCGAGCGTGCGAAGGCGGACGTCGAGGAAGTCGGCCGTCTCCGGTGCGCGGAGCTCGAGGCCGAGACGCAGATGCGCGTCGCCGAGCTCGTCGCGGAGGCGAAGGGGCAGTACCCGGCCGCGATCGGGCGGGCGCTCTCCGAGGTCGGTACGCGCCCCGAGGTCCTTGCAGCCTACAACGAGCTCTACAGCCTCTCGCTGATTCGTCCGCACCGCACCGTGACGTTCCGCGGCTTCGCGCCAGGCGACCTCCGCGCGGCGGACGCGGCGATGATGCTCGCGCCCGAGGGCGCGAGCCACGGAACGCTCGGCCCGAATGGGCTCGCGCCGCTGCCGGCGCGTCCGGACGGGGTGCATCGAGCGAGCTGAACGGACCCACTCGCGCTGTGCCCGACGTCACGTCCGGGTGCGGGGGCGGGTGCGGGTGCGGGATGAGGACCGCGGGGTCCGGCCTGGACGGTCGAACGACCTGATGCTTCCCTCATCCAGGTGAGCCTCCGAGCCCGCAGCGGAGGCCATCCCACCTCGGGATTTCCCGGTCCGGCGGGATGGACGCGCTCTTGCACTGGAACAGTGGAATCCCATGCAGGTGACCTGTCCGGCGTGCTCGACGCGCTACACGACTGACGACGCGAAGGTGCGGGGGAAGACCGTGCGCATGCGTTGCCGCGCGTGCGACACGGTCTGGTTGGTCTCGGGGCCGAGCCACGAGACGCGCGAAGAAGACGCACGCGAGGTCGAGCGCCTCTTCGAGGGCTTCGCCGAGCCGCCGCGCGAGGAGAAGCGTGCCGCGGTCGTGAAGCGCGGAGCCGAGCGCGAGAAACGCGACCTCTTCGCGTTCCAGGGCGCCGACGAGGGGTACGTGAAGCAGACGCTCCGGCCGCCGCCGCCCGGCTACGGCTTCAGCGGCGTCGGCGCGCGCAGCGAAGACTCGGTCCTCTTCACGGTGGACTCGCTCCGCGCGGCCGCGAAGGTCGAGACCCCGGCTCCCGTCCGCGCGACGCGCGAGCAGAAGAAGAAGGAAGACGAAGAGGGCGTGATCGACCTGAAGGCGCTCTCGGCGCGGCCGCCGGCCGTCGCCGCGGCGCCGCTCGCGACGTTCGGGAGCGAGCCACCGGGTGGCTTCGCGCGCTCGGTCGCGGCATCGGCGGGATTCTCCGCGTTGCCGCCGCCGAAGAAGTCGCGCGGTGCGTTCGCCGCGGGCGTCGCCACCCTCGCAGCGATGGGCCTCGCGGTCGCTTCCGCCGTCGTGCTCTTCGGCGGTGACATTCCGCACCGCGCCTCGCGATCGGCGGCGAGCGTCGTTCCGCGCGCGGCGGCCGTCGGTGCGAAGGCGCACGAGATCGAGACCGCGAAGGCAGAGGCCGAGCGGAAGGCGGCGGAGAAGGCCGCCGAGGCGACGGCGAAGGAAGACGCGAAGCGGCCCGGCAAAGGGGGCAAGACGGTTCGCTGGGGTGCGGCGCGCGGCGGCGTCTCGAGCGCCCCGCGGGCCTCGGCACCGCCGAAGCCGAGCGCGCCCGTCGATGCGTGCGGCTGTCACGGCAACTTCGATTGCGTGATTCGCTGCTCCGCGAAGGGCAAGTGACCGGCACGCGCTCTTTCGATACCGTCGCGGCATGAGCAACGTCGCGATCGTCACGGGAGGGTCGAGCGGCATCGGTCTCGCGTTCGCGCGCGCGTGGTGCGCGCGCGGCGGGAAGGCGGCGCTCGTCGCGCGGACGCAGAAGGGCCTCGACGAAGCCGTTCGATCGCTCGGCAGCGATCGCGCCCGCGCCTACGCGCTCGACGTCCGTGACCTCGACGCGCTCGATGCGCTCCCCGCGCGCGTGAAGGCAGACTTCGGGCGCCTCGACGTCGTCGTCAACAACGCGGGGCTCAACCACCGCGGGTCGGTCCGCAAATACACCGCCGCCGACCTCGCCGCCGTCATCGCGACGAATCTCACCGCGCCGATCGTGCTCACGCGCGCGAGCCTGGGCGTCGTCGACGCGGGCGGCTCGATCATCCAGCTCGCGAGCGTCGCGGGCATGGTTCCTGTTCCCGGCGAGGCGACCTACAGCGCGTCGAAGGCAGGGCTCCGCGCCTTCGCGCGTGCGGTCGCCGACGACGAAGCGGCAAAGGACGTGCACATCGGCTGCGTCTCGCCGGGTCCGGTCGACACCGGGTTCCTCGGCGACCTGAGCGAGGTCCCCGACATCGTCCTCTCGCAGCCGATGGTCACGGCGGAGGACGTCGCGGCGGCGGTCCTCCGGTGCATCGACGAGCGCCTCGAAGAGGTCGTCGTCCCGGCGCGCTCGGGCAAGCTCGCCACGTTCGCGTATCTCCTCCCGGCCGTGGCGCAGCGGATCCGGCCCGTGCTCGAGAAGCGCGGCGCGCGGAACCGGAGCGCCATCCTCGCGAAGCGTCGGTCGACGAGCTGAGCTACGCGCGCCGGCGCGACGCTTCGTAGAGCGCGATCCCGGTCGCGACCGCGACGTTCAGAGAGTCGAGCCCGGGCGCCATCGGGATCCGGACGGGTCGCGTCCGGCGGAGGACGTCCGCCGACAGGCCAGGCCCCTCGGTGCCGAGGACGAGCGCGCGTCGGTCACGCGGCTCGAGCGCGTCGATCGCCTCCGCTGCATGCGGGGAGAGGCCGATCGCTTCGTAGCCGTGCGCCGCGAAGAGCTCGAGCATCGCCTGCTCGCCGGCGACGCGGGCGAAGGGCACGACGAGAGCGGCACCGACCGAGACGCGGACTGCTTTCCGATAGAGTGGGTCGCACGTCGCATGGTCGAGGACGACGGCCCGCGCACCGAACGCAGCGGCGCTCCGGAACACGCTGCCGACGTTGTCGTGGTTCGTCAGGCCGACGAGACCGACGACGAGCCCCGGTCCGCCGAGGAGCTCCGCGGGATCGAGCGGCGCGCCGCGATCGCCGAGCGCGAGGACGCCGCGATGGATCGGGAAGCCGACGATCGCATCCATCACGGGCTGCGGCGCGACGTGGACCGGGACGTCCTCGGCGAGCCGGTCGATCACGTCGCGGAGCGGCTCGACGCGCCGTTCTTCGAGGAGGAGCGACCGAACGCGGAAGCGACCGCGCTCCGCGAGCACGCGGACGACGACCTCTCCCTCCGCGACGAAGAGGCCGCCGCCGTCGGTCGCGCGCGCGAGATCGCGGTCGCGCATACGCGAGAACCCCGCGATCGCGGGATCGTCCGCGGAGGTGACGGGCACGATGCGCGTCGTCACGGTCGCGTCAGGAGCGTGACGACATCGGTGAGCGCGGGGAAGCGCGCCAGGAGCGACGCACGATCCGGCATCTCGAAGTCGGCGAAGTCGAACCCCGGGGCGACGGTGCATCCGCAGAGCGCCCACCGGTCTCCCTTCGGAACGGCCGCCTGCCAGGCGCCGGCGGGCACGACGTGCTGGGGGAGCTCCCCGCCGGCGAGGTCCTTTCCGAGCCGGATGATCTCGTGACGGCCCGCTTCGTCGATCGTGTGGAGGTCGACGGCGTCGCCGTCGTAGTGGTGCCAGACCTCGTCGGACCTCACGCGATGGAGCGCGGAGAACGTCCCTACCGGGAGGAGGAAGTAGATCGCGGTGTGCGCCGCGCGCGGCCCGCCGTGGGGGAGCCCTTCGAGGACGAGGCTCCCGCGATGGGTCTCGCGATAGAAGCCGCCCTCGGGATGCGGCGCGAGCCCGAGCGACGCGATGATCTCTCCTGCGTCCGTCACAGCGAGATCTCCGGGCCGGTGCCCGTCGGGATCGGGGCCGGCGCGGCGCCCGGGAGGATCGGCGCGCCGTTCGGCGCCGTGGCGGGCGGAGCAGGGCTCTCGGTCGAGGGCTTCAGCGTCGCGTCGTAGCTCGGATCGACGTCGACCCATGCGCCCGTGATCGCGTCGACGAGGAGCGGGATGCAGAGCGCGACGGGGAACACGCAGGTGAGGACGTCGACGGTGACCCACGCGCCGTTCATCGTCTTCCGGACCGAGCCGCGGTGCGTCTCGTAGCCCGGCGCGGAGATCGCGACATCGGTCGTGCCGGTGCGAGGCACTTCGGTCGACGCAGGGGTCGGGCCGACGTTCCTCCCCTTCACCGTCACGTTCGCGCCCGGAGGCGCAGACGCGAACGCGACCTCCACCTTCGGATCGCGGAAGACCGCCGCGCAGCCGGCTGTCGTTCCGACGACGGACGCGCAGGCGAGGAGCGAGATCGTCTTGGACGCAGCCATCGAGCCGACGGTAGCCGGCTCGCCTCCGCGAGTCTCGTCTTCCGGCCATCCCCAGACTACGACGCCGAAATGGCGAAGGCCCGACCCTCTCGCGAGGTGTCGGGCCTTCCGTCTGTGGGCGCAGAGGGATTTGAACCCCCGACTTCAACCGTGTGAAGGTCGCACTCTACCGCTGAGTTATGCGCCCGTTTCCGCGGCGACCCGCGTGGGGAGGGTGTGTAGCCCAGCGCACGAGGCGTTTCAAGCGTTCTCCTCAGGGCGCCGGTTTCAGCGGCGCATCGCACGCGAGCGCAGTGCCCTTCGACGCGCCCGACGCGTGCTTCTTGAAGAACGTCAGCGCCGCATCGAGGTCGCCGGCCTGGAGCTGCTCGTCCCCCGCCCTCCCGCAGTACGCGTGCGGCCAGCCCGCCTTCACGAGCTCGTCGTGGAGCGACTTCGTCTTCACCGCGCCCTCCGCGTCACCCGCGGTCGACACGAGGAGCATCGGGGGCAGCGACTTCGACGACGACGCGGGCGCCGGCTCGAGCGAGCCGCCGTCGACGAGCGCGAACCCCTGGGCCGGGAAGAGACCGTGCGTCGCGAGATGCTCGGCGAACGTCGCGCCGTTCGCGACGCCGAGCACGAACCGCTTCCGCGGTCCGCCGTCGAGGAGCGCCTCCGTCTGCCAGAGGACCTTGTCCCATTCGGCGACGATGCTCTTGAAGGTCTGGGGATCCTCCGGCTCGTGCGGCCAGCAGAACGCGTCCGCGAGCTCCGCCTTCCACGCACAGAGGCCACGCTTGCCGCGGGGCATCACGACCGCGAATCCTTTCTGCGTCGCGGACCGGACGAGCGCCCACTCCTCCGCCGAGCCGTGGCCCTTGTACATCCCGTGCAGGTAGACGAGCACGGGCGTGTCCTTCGTGTGGCTCTCCGGCACCGCGAAGCACGTGTCCTGCGGACCGATCTCGAAGCCGTCCGGACACCACGACTCGGTCGCGGCGAGCGCCGGCTTCGGCGGTGGAGGCGTCGTGCACGCGAAGGCGGACACGACCACGACGGCGAGCGCACACGCTCGCTTCATTCGTCGCCCTCCGCGTCGCCTGCTCGGCCACGCGACGGCAGCGCAACGGGCTCCGAATCCTTCACGACGCGGAAGATCTCCGCCCAGAGCTCCTCGCGGCCGTACCGCGTCTCCGCGCTCGTCCCGTACACCCGCACGCCGCCTGCGCGGGCGAGCGCGGCCAGGCGGGGCTTGTGCTGGTTGCGCGGTAGCTTGTCGAGCTTCGTGACGGCGATGACGACGCGGAGGTCGGGCCGGAGGCCGAGGAACTCGATCAGATCCGCTTCCTCCTGCTCGAGGCCACGCCGGACGTCGACGAGGATGACCACGGCACGCAGCGTCCCGCGCTCGCGGAGGTAGCTCTCGAGGAGCTGCTTCCACGCGAGCGACTCCGACTTCGAGACCTTCGCATAGCCGTAGCCCGGCAGGTCGACGAAGGCGAGCTCGGGCCCGCCGGCGATCCCGACCTCGAAGAAATTGATCTGGCGCGTGCAGCCCGGCGTCCGGCTCGTCCGCGCGAGACCGCGACGCGCGAGCATCATGTTGAGGAGGCTCGACTTGCCGACGTTCGAGCGCCCGGCGAAGGCGACCTCGGGGAGCGACTCGGGCGGGATCTGTTTCGCGCTCGCGGCGCCGGCCGCGAACTCCGCCTTCGCGACGCGGACCTCGCGCCCGCTCGGCGCCGAAGCCGGCGAAGCGGGGCGCGCGGGCTTCACCTGCTTCGGGCCTTTCGCCGGCAGCGATGCCTTCGCCTTCGTCTTCGGCCGTTTCGCCTGGCCCGGATTCGGTCCCCGTGCCCCGGCCTTGTTTCCCTTGGCCGAAGCCTTCGCCGCGCTCGCCATGATCGATGGTGCCGAGTCTACAACGTTTTCACGTCCGCCTCGCGCGGAGACGCGCGAGCCTGCGCGCAACGGGACGGGCGACCTCGCCGAGCTCCTCGGCGCCGAGGCCCCATGCGGCGACGAAGAACAGCGCCGCGAACACGATCCCTCCCGCGAGACCCGGCAGCGCTCGGCCGATCGGGCCGGCGAGGACGTCCGCGAGGAGCCGCGCGGCCCCCCATCCGCCGACACCGCCGACGAGCGACGCGAGTGTGATCCGTGCCGCCGATCGCGCGAGCTCGCCGCCGTGGACGGTGCCGAGCTTCTTCCGGAGCGCGAAGAAGAGCATCAGCATCTGCACGGCGCTCGACCCCGCGACCGCCATGCTGATCCCGACGTGCCCGAACGTTCCCCGCAGCCCGAGCGCGAGCGCGATGAAGGCGACGAGATCGAGCCCGCTCACGAGCACGGGCGTGCGCGTGTCGCCGAGCGCGTAGAACGCCGGCACGAGCTGCCTCACGGCGGCGACGGTGAAGATCGCCCCGCCCTGCCACACGAGCGCGCGCGCCGTCTCGTGCGCGGCGTCCGCCTTGAAGTGACCGTACTGGAACATCAGCTGGACGAGCGGCGCGCCGATGACGGCGAGCGCGACGCTGCACGGGATCGCGACGAAGAGCGAGAGCCGCATCCCGTGCGCCCACGTCCTCGAGAGCTCCTCCATGTCGCCGCGCGCCGCGAACGTCGCGAGCGACGGGAGCGCCGCGGTCGAGATCGCCATCACGAAGATCCCCTGCGGCAGGTCGACGACGCGCGACGCGTAGTAGAAGTACGTCTGCGCGCCTTCGCCGAGCTCGGAGAGGAACCGGCGCGAGAGCGTGAGGTCGACGTAGTAGATCCCGAGCCCCGCCGTCATCGGAACGATCCGCGCGAGCATCGCGCGGACGTGCGGATCGCGGAAGTCGAGGATCGGTCGCGACGTGTACCCGATCCGGCGCAGCGCCGGGACCTGCGCGACGACCTGGAGCACGCCTCCGAAGAGCACGCCGATCGCGAGCGCATACGTCCCGTCGATGCCGCGTGCCTCGAGCGGGCCGCGGAGGAACACGGCTCCGAGGACGATCGCGACGTTGAAGAGCGCCGGCGCGAACGCGGCGACGGCGAACCTCCCCTTCGAGTTGAGCGCCGCCATCCCGAGCGCGGCGGTCCCCATGAAGAAGATGTACGGGAACATCACGCGGGTGAGCCCGGTCGCGAGCTCGAACTTCCCGGGCGAGGCGCGGTAGCCGTCGGCGAACACGTCCGTGAGCGGACCGGCGAGCACCATCCCGAGGATCGACGTGACGACGAGCGCGAGGAGCGACACGCCACGGGCGCGCGCGAAGAACGACCGGCCAGCGTCGTCGCCCCCCGCCTCGAGCCGTTCGCGGAGCACGGGGACGACCGCGCTCGCCACCGCGCCTTCGGCGAGGAGCTGCCGGAGCGCGTTCGGGATCGTGAGCGCGACGGCGAACACGTCGGTCTGCACGCGCGTGAAGAGCGCGGCCATCACCGCGTCTCGCCCGTAGCCGAGCACGCGCGAGAGCAGCGTGCCCGCCCCGACGACGCCGGCGCGGCCGACGACCTTCTCGCGCTCCGCCTTCCCGCTCGCCTTCGCGTCCTCGACCGGCAGCTCCGGAGCCTCCGGCGCGCCCTCGACGAGGTCGGCGGTCTCGGTCGTGCCCTTGGCGTGCGCGCGCTCGGTCACAGCCTGGGCAGCTCGGGGCGCTCGTCCTTCGTCGCGCCAGGGCGGCATTCGTCGCAGTGACAGAGCGCGCGCAGGTACTTGTACGTGTAGAGGCCCGTCCCGTGGCCGTCGAACCACTCGAGCCGGAGCGCGTAGTTGCCGACGGGCTCGATCTCGGAGAGCTCGAGCTGGCTCTCGGTCGGGTACTGGAACGTGATCGTGCCGGAATGGCCCTGGCAGCCCGCGCAGGGGCAGTAGCCGCGGAGGATCTCGTGCGGGTAGACGCCCTTGTGGCCGTCGCCCCACTCGATCTCCGTCACGCGCGCACCGCGAGGCGAGCGCACCGCTTTGCACCGGAGGCGGGGATCCATGCCCCGCTCTATACCGCGATTTTCACTTCTTCGCGGCGCCGACGCGCGCCTTCAGGTCGGCGATGCTCGCGAGCCCCGCCGTCGCGCCCGCGGCCGAGACCGCCTTCGCCCCGAGCGCATGGCCGATCTCGAGCGCACGCTGCCAGAGCTTTCCGTCCTTCCACTCCGCCGACCCGGGCTTCGCGCCCGCCCGTGCGAGGACGGCGACGACGCCGGCGGTGAACGCATCGCCCGCACCGGTCGCGTCGATGCAGCGCACGCGCTTCGTCGGCGCCGTGACCTGCCCGTGCGCTCCGACCGCCGCCGCGCCGTTCTCGCCGCGGGTGAGGACCCACGTGATGTTCTTCGCGTGCTCCTCGAGCCACGACATGCCGCGCTTGCCCGCGATCGCGCCCATGTCCTTCTCGGAGCCCTTCACGAGCGCCGCATGCGACACGAGCTCGGAGACCGCCCGCTTCATCGCCTCGCCGTCGGACCAGAGATGCGGACGCACGTTGAGGTCGACGACGACGACCGCCTTCGCCTTCGCTGCCGCCGCGAGCATCTTCTCCGTCGCCGCCCGCGCGGGAGGGAGCATGCTCGTCGAGCTCACGACGACGTAGCGCGCTTTCCCGAACGCCGGCGTGACCCTCGCCGCGTCGAGGACGAGGTCGGCGGTACCGTTCCGGTACGGCACGAAGGACGGCTCGCCGGTCGCGTCGCGCGTCACGAAGGTGATGCCCGTCGGCGCGTCGACCGACACGACGTGGCTCACGTCGACGCCTTCCGCGGCGAGCGCGCGCTTCAGCGCCTCCCCCATCCTGTCCTTGCCG
This sequence comes from Polyangiaceae bacterium, assembly GCA_039809485.1. GTDB lineage: Bacteria > Myxococcota_A > Polyangia > Polyangiales > Polyangiaceae > Labilithrix. Next base: position 21,764 of record JBDHVE010000141.1, read on the forward strand.
ACGCCGCCGGCGGCGCCGGCCGCGAGCCCGAGACGGGCGAGGACGACGGCGGCGTTCGCCGACCCGCCGCCGATCTCGCGGACGAAGGCTCGGCTGCCCTCGGACTTGTCGGCCTTGTCGGCCCTGTCCGCTTCGAAGAAGTCCCAGAGCAGCTCGCCGTAGCAGAGGACGTCGAGGACGGAGGTGGTCACGACGCCAGGTTCACCCAACCCCGCCCGCACGACAAGGCCTCTTCACGTGCCGCTGCCATTGGTCGCGCTGGCGCCGTCGAAGCCTGCATGCGCGGCCATCGCCTCCTCGACGATGTCGACGAGCTCCGAAGCCTGCGCCGGCGTGAGCGCGACCGGCGCGTCGCTCTTCGCGAGCGAGACCGCGGCCTCGCGGACGTCGCCCTGGATCGCCCTCCGCGCGCCGCCGCAGCTCATGCACACGAGCCCTCCGCGCGCCGCGTCGAGAAAGGCGGCGCGTCCCGGGGGACACGGCTTACCGCACCGGACGCACTGCTCGAGATCGAGCCCGTAGCCCATCTCGGCGAGGAGGCGGAGGCCGAAGCGTGCGAGGGTGACGAGCGGTGGGTCGGCGGCGGTCGGAGCCGCGTCGAGCGCATCGAGCGTCTCGACGAGCGCGGCCCAGACGCCGGGCTCGGGCGTGCGCTGGGGAGACAGGTGCCGGACCCAGCGGAGCGCGTGGCCCGCGACGTCCATCCGCGCGAGGTCCGATGTGATGCCCGTGCGCGGGCGCTCCACGCGCGCCTCTTCGAGCGTACAGAGCTCCTTCCCGCGGTCGACGAGCTGCACGGAGAGACCGTGGATCGGCTCGAGCGCGCCGCCGAAGCGCTTCCGCGATCGACGCGCGCCGCGGACCATCGCCGAGACCTTGCCGTCGGACTGCGTGAAGAACGTGACGACGAGATCCGCCTCGCCCACGGCCACGCTCCGCACGAGGAGCGCGCTCGTGACGAAGCGCCTCAAGCTCTCCTCAGACGAGATGCGCCGGCGACGTCGTCTTCGGCGTCGCGCGCGAGAGCTCGGACGGCATGTCGCGTCCGCGCGGCTTCAGCACGATCGACATCGCGAGCGTGAAGAGGATGAGGAGCAGGACGAGGGCGATCGCGACGCCGAACCGGCGCCCCTGCCCTTCGCGCGCGGCCTGCACCGGCGAGGCGACGGGGAGCGGGGTGACGACGGCGACCCGCCGGCTCGCGGCGTAGCGCGCGACGACCTCGTCGGGCAGGAGCCCCACGGTCTGCGCGTAGGAACGGAGGAAGCCCTTCACGAAGACTTCTCCGGGGAGGTCGTCGAAGTGGTCCTGCTCGATGGCCTCGAGCGTCTGGACCGGGATACGCGTGACGCGCGACACCTCGGCGATGCCCATGCGCTTCTGTTCGCGCTGGCGTCGCAGGGTCGTTCCGACGGTCTCGGTGCTCACGTGGTCCTCGTCTCGTTCGGGGGTCGGGGGTTCGGACGCCTGCTCAGGACCTCGCGCGCCCGGCAGCAGACGCCGCCGGGTTCGCATCGGGGTTCGCCTGGGCGCCGCCCGGCGCCGGGGTCCGGCTCGGGCCGAGGGCACCGAGCTGACGGATGCAGGTCTTGCCTGTGGTGGTCTCCTGCGAGATGTCGCGGCAGCGTTCGTAGTCCTTCTGCGCCTCGCTCTGCTTGCCGAGGCGGAGGCGCACGCGACCGCGCGCCTCCCACGCATCCTGCAGGTTCTCGCACTGCGGGTCGGGGGTCGTGAGGGCGGTCGTCAGCGCCGCTTCGGACGCAGCGAGATCGCCCTTCTTCTCGTACGCGATGCCGAGCCGGTAGTTGCCGACGCAGAAGCGTGGCTCCGTCACGGCGTTCTTCAGGGAGGTGATGCCGGCGTCGACCTGGCCGTCCTGGACCTGCGCCCAGCCGAGGTTGCCCCAGGCGAAGTGCGGGTGGACGTAGGCCGGGTCGCGCGTGAGCGGCTCGAGCAGCGCGATCGCTTCCTTGAACCGCTTCTCGTTGATGAGGATCTGGCCGAGGAGGTTCGTCGCGTCGCGGAACTGGGCGTTCGCCTTCAGCGCGGCGCGTGCGGCCTTCTCCGCCTCCGGCAGGCGGCAGTCCGGCGCCTCGAAGGCACGCGGGCCCGAGCAGAACGACAGGTGGATGGCCGCGATGAGGTAGTGGGCCTTGTCGTTGTCCTCGTTCAGCGCGATCGCCTTCTGCGCGTGATCGAGGGCGACGCGGGGCTGGCCCTTCTGGAAGAAGTCACGGGCGAGGTCGTATTCGGCGTCGCTCTGGCGCTCCGGGCTCTGCGCGTTCGGCGCTTGCGAGCCCTTGCCCGAGCACGCGAGGCACGTGAGGCCCGCGACGAGCGCGAGAGCAACCGCCGCGCTCCGCTTACGCATGCGCGTACTGAAGCCGCGCGTCTCGTCCTTCGGGACGAGCGCGTTGGGTACGGCTCGGGAGCTCGGAATCCGGCACAACCGCATGAGCCTTTGGATTCCGCGGGTTTATTCGACCTCGTTCGCGACGTCAACCACGAACGACGCGCGCGTTATCTCATTGATATTGCTGTCTTTCCACACATCGCCGCAGACACTGCAGACGCACTGCGTCAGCGCGGTTTGCGATCTTCGGCCTCACCGCGGAGCTCCTCTTTCGTCCCGAGCAAGGCGTAGAGCTGCCGCAGGGCGTCGACGTCGGGGATCTCGACCCGGTCGCCGACGATGCGGAGGTACTGCTGGTCTCGGAGGCGCTGCACCGCACGCTTCACCGTGTCGACGTCGAGGCCGACCCGGCTCGAGAGCTCCACGGGCGACAGCGTGAGCTCGGCCGTACCGCTCGCAGCGCCCGCCATCTTGAGCAGCGCGGTGATCACCTTCGACTGCGTGTCGCGGACCATGAGGACCTCGATCTGATCCTCCGCCCCGCGGAGCCGCCTCACGAGCTGCATCACGAGGTGCTCCGAGAGCGCCGGGAAGCGCTCCACCACGGTCCGGAACGCACGCGCGTCGAGCGCGACGGCCACGCCGTCACTCAGCGCGAGGGCGGTGGAGGAACGGGCAACCCCCTCGAGGAGCGCGCCCTCACCGAAGAGGTCGCCGGCCTCGAGCACCGTCAGGCTCCGCTCTGCGAGCCGCACGCGCTTGAGGAGCCGCACGCGCCCTTCGTGGAGGAGGAAGGCCTCCTTCGGCGGCTCCCCTTCGCGGAACAGGACCTCCCCCTGCCGGAACCGGCGTCCGTACTGCTCGACGAGCAGCTTCGTCGTCTCGAGCGGGTCGACCGGATCGACGAGCGTCGGCGGGTCGCCGAGCGCGCCACGCGAAAGGCCGGGCTTCGTCGGCTCCTCGTCCACGGCTGCACGATAAGGCAACTCGCGGCGACCGTCGACTTGGCGGAAGTCTCCGCGCCGTGGTCGAATGCGACCCGTGAGGTCCGCGAAGGAAGAGCGCACGACGAGCGAGACGCGCATCTCGGTGACGGTCGACCTCGACGGGAAGGGCATTCTCGACGTCGAGACGCCGATCCCCTTCCTCACGCACATGGTCGAGCAGATCGGCAAGCACGGCGCCTTCGACCTCGAGGTGCGCGCCGAAGGCGACGTCGAGATCGACGGCCACCACACGACCGAGGACCTCGGCTTCGTCCTCGGCAAGGCCGTCGCGGCCGCGCTCGGGGACAAGGCCGGGATCACCCGCTACGGCTGGGCCGTGCTCCCGATGGACGAAGCGCGCGCGACCTGCACGCTCGATCTCTCCGGCCGCCCCTACTTCGTCTGGGAGGTGCCGATCCCGAAGGCGAAGATCGGGACGTGGGACACGGAGCTCGCCGAGGTCTTCTTCGAGGCGTTCGCGCGCGGCTGCGGGTGCAACCTGCACCTCGTCCTCCACGCGGGGACGAACCTCCACCACATCACGGAGATCTGCTTCAAGGCCTTCGCGAAGGCGCTCCGCGCCGCGTGCGCGCTCGATGCGCGAGCCGCGGGAGCGATCCCGTCGACGAAGGGGTCTCTCTGACGAGACTCTCAGAGCTTCGTCGCCGCGATCACCACATGCGGATACGGGAGCACGTCGGGGACGCGCACCATCCGGACGTGGAACCCGATCGACGCCAGCATCTCGCCCCACTCGCGGTGATGGCGGTACGTGAGCGGCTCGTCGAAGCCGACCATGAGGCGGTCGAGCGCTTTGGTGAACTCGAGCCCGAACCTCGGCTCGGTCGTGATGTCCTTCAGGACGAGCACGCCGCGCGGGGCGAGGAGGTCCCGCAGGCGCTCGAGGAGCGGGAGCTGGTCGGCCGCCGGCACGTGGTGCATGACGTCGAGCACGTAGGCGCCTTCGAACGAGCCCTCGATCGCGACGTCCCGCGCGTCCCCCGCGACGAACTGGTGGCCGTCGAGGCCGAGCCGATCGCAGACCTTGCGCGCGTTCTCGACGCGGCGCGCGTTCGGGTCGACGCCGACGATCCGCCGCGCGGGCTGCGTCTGGCCGAAGTAGGCGGCGAAGAGGCCGAAGCCGCAGCCGATGTCGAGGATGCGCCCCTCGTCCGGGAGCAGCAGATCCATGACGCTGAGGAGCTTCGG